>JBFWUT010000021.1:0-44623 GCA_050247135.1 Candidatus Berkiella sp. | reverse complement strand
TAAATATTTGAACGTGATCTCTTTATCCATGCAATTGGCACAATCATACCAGGCGGTATATCCGATGTGGTCAAATTGTCCATCGCTAAACCAAAAGGGAAGCACTTGGGTTAACCAATGATGAATAGTTTCAGGAGAATTCAACTGAGCATGACGAGTCATATTGCTCCAGAGCTGATAGGTTGCTATCACTTTAGCAACCTCATGCACATCTAAGACGCGAAGCCAATGATTTCGTTCAGCCATTGAATGCTGAGTAGCCCATTCAATAAAGCCCGATACGTTAAAGGATAATAAATCATTGCTAAACCATTCTGGAAATTGACGGTGCAAATTTTCTCGTCTTGTTTCGTAGTCTAGACTGAGCAATAAACTTTGTGGGCCATGATTCATAAAAGCTCCTTAAGCAAATCGAACTCTTTTTATTTGCGATGGGGTTTGCGGTGGCAAAGGTTTTTGTGTCATTAACGTTTTGCGATGAATGTGTTCACAAAGCACACCCGGGGTATAGCCATTTTTTAAACGGGACAAACGAAATTTTTGGAGAAAGTCCCTATGTTCAGGCATTTCTTTGATCAGTCGCTGTTTTTCTTGCTCAAAAATAATGGCTTTTAACCGCGAAGGGTTGGCTAATTCGCTGTAAAACGCGAGCGCTTGCGGGGATGCCATCATGATTTGTGGGCTTTTGCGGATGGCCTCTTGTGCATATTCATAGCAGGCTTTATCAATGAGGGGTTTGGAATAAAATCCCTCTAAAGCTTTTTGATTTTGTTCAAATTCAGCTTTAAAGGCGTTAATACGCGGTAGCAAGGAAATATCCAACATCGTCTTTCCTTTGTTGTGAGAGGTTGTTCATTATAGCTATTTAGCTTCCACTTTAAAACGCTTTTTGACACCTTCATGAGCGTACGATATAAAAGACGCCATTGCTATTTTGTGATAGTGCACTGGTACAATATGAAACCCCGTCTGGATCCAAACGAAGTTTATGAGCATCAACTCTTTGAGGCCATTGCTGCCATTCGCGATGTTGATGAAGCGAAGAAATTTTTTGAAGACTTATGCACTCCCGCAGAACGCCAGTCCATGGCCGATCGCTGGCGAGTGGTTGGCCCCATCAAACAAGGGATCCCTTACCGCACAATATACGAAGAAACCGGTGTCAGTGTGACCACTATCGGGCGTGTGGCTCGATGCCTAACGCAAGGCGAAGGGGGATATAACTTGATCCATGAAAGAGTGAAGCGTAAATCACCAACTAAAAAATAAAGTTGGATGACTTTGCAAAAATCTGAACGGCCAGGATTTTGATCTTTAATTCTAGTAAACTTACATTCAATAAAGCTGGATACATATTCAACGTCGGATAAAAGCGTGGTAACATCCCCCGCGAAAACGTTTACCTACACACAATGAGGCGCAATGCATGAATTGGCTGAAAACGCTTTCTGGAATGATTGTTAGTAAATTTGTATTGCGTGCCCAGTTATTGCCGATTGGCGAATTAACGGGGCTGCGATGGCTTTGGGCAAAACTGACTTTTTCAAAAAAGGAAATCGAAAGCTTAAATAACCTCTGGCCTGCCTTTATTGCTCAAAATAATGAAAATCAAAAAAAACACCCCGATCGCTATGTGAATGTGAAACGCGAATTATTGGACGCGGGCAATGGGGTGAAATTGGATACAGTTGAACTGTGTAAACCTGAAAATAAAGAGTCACAAGAATATGTCATTTACGGTTGGGGAAGAAATGATTGCTATGAATATTTCTTGCCGCGTCTAGCAACCGATGCTTTAAATCTTAATAAAAAAATTATCACCTTTAATTTCCGGAATGTAGGTCACAGTCAAGGAACTCTAACCCATCAGCAAGAACTGGTTAAAGACTATAAATTTCAAATCGAGCGCCTTATCAAGAAAGGTGTTGATCCAAAAAATATCACCTGCTATGCGCATTCTTTATGTGCGGCAGCGGCGACTTTTGGTGTTCGCGAACTTGAGTTAGAGGGACGTTACGTCAGATTGTACTCCGATCGTTCGTTTGCCAATTTAATGAATACGTCACTCAATTTGTTTTTCAGACCCAATCGCCGGATCCGCAGCCAGATCACCACGGTCGGTACCCTCATCCTGGGAACTTTATTACTCACCGCATTACTCTTGTTCGGTGCCATCAGTGCTACAACGGCTTTGTTTTGTGCAGCGATAGGCGTGGCAAGCTTATGGGTGCCTCCCTTGTTTTATCTTATCGATAAACCGGTTGGTTGGATAATGGAAAACACCATGAAAGCCCTTATGATTAAAGGTGACTGGGTGATGGATGTAGCCAAAACCTTTGATGAAATAAAATCTGAAAACAAAATGCATACCGTATTGCGTACTGCAAACAAAAAAGATTCGAAGCATTTGGGGGAACGTAAAATGCAAGCACCAGGACGTGATAAAGTCATTTTACATCCAGATTCACTCCATAAAAATTTACACACACACGCAAAGCGCAAGGCTGAACTGAAAACTTTGTTAAAGAATGCAACGGAAAAAGATCCTACACATGAAGCGGAGCTGGTTAAATTATCAAACAGTAAAATGACAGGTGGCGAACATAGTGCTTGGCCGCATGAACTCTTCACACGCTATAAGACTCACCGTTCAGGTCGCTGGATCACAGGTCAAGAGCACTTCTACGCTTTTGTTGAGCCTAATGGCCCACACGACCGCGACAAGACACCCCTGTATCGAAAATTCCAGTAATACCAATAAGGGAATGGGTTTGATATGATTGAGCGCTCTTAAAACAGAGCGTTCAAAACTATTTAACTAACCTTTGGTCACGGGTGTAACGTGCAACAGGACAAGCAGAAAGAGGTTGCTTTTTTTGACAACCTCGCTTCTTCGCAAGAGTACAATGTCTTCACGGATGAAGCGAATAATAAGATTATTCATACTCTCGAAACACTGCTGGCGCTTGAGCCTGGTGCACGTCTTTTGGATCTGGGGTGTGGATCAGGGGTCTTTACTCAGTTGTTACAAGCAAGAGGCTATCAGTGCATCGGCCTCGATCTGAGTCAAAAGCTTTTACAACTGGGTAAACAAGAAACACCCGCCATTGATTATGTGCAAGCGGATGTTGAAGCCTTACCCTTTGCATCAAGCAGCGTAGATTTTGTGATCTTAAGCTGTTTAGTCCATCACTTGCCTAACCCACAACGCTGTGCTGAAGAAGTTTTCAGAGTGCTCAAACCCAATGGCAAGTTTGTTGCCTTTGATCCCAATCGTTTAAATCCTTTTATGTATCTTTACCGCGATCGCAGCTCACCATTTTATAGTTCTAAAGGGGTTACTCCCAACGAGAGGCCTGTACTTCCTAAGGTTGTGCGCAATATTTTTGAGAAAGTCGGTTTGAAGCCAAAATCACATTTTGTCGATGGCCTAGCGTTTCGCTATGTGGCATCGAGCACTGCAAAGGGCTTATTACCCATTTACAATTTTTTCGATCGCACCTTTTTCCGAGCCTCTATACTTCGCATGTTTAGAGCCTTTGTATTTACTTATGGCACCAAACCTGCAATTTAATACGAGATGGATAAACCTAGGGGCAATGCTTGCGCTAGTCCTGGTTGCGGTGCGCTTGTGGCATGTTATCTCATTTAAAGAACCGCTGCATGTCATCACCAGTGGTTTCGAGGAAGAGTCACTTTTTGCGCTTTTTAAATTTGTCCACGACATGCCGGTGTATACCGATCCCCATCAGATCCCTTTTGCCGCTTCCTACTTTAATTGGTTGTACTATGGCATTTACGGAACAATCACTGCCTGTATCATGCAGCTTTTCCATTTGGGCGATATCTGGATCCCAACCATTTCGCGTCTGATTACTTTTAGCATTGCAACATTAGGTTTTATCGTTACCTTTGTTTTGTTTAGGCGCAAACAAAGCTCACTGGCTTTTTGTTTGAGTGCCCTATTATGGTATGGACCTTTAGTGGGTTACTGGGCAATGACAGCAAGGCCTGATGTGTTGGGGCTCTTCTTTGATGCCTGTGCGTTGCTATTTTTTCTACGCTATTTTCCTGAACATAAAATAAAAGCAGCCTTAGTGGCAGCGGTATTTTGCTACTTATCCTGGTCTGCTAAACAAATTAATATCGTCATGCCAGGCACCATCGGTCTTTTTCTATTGTCGCACCGTCAGTGGCGTGCTTTATTCTCATTCAGTGGCTTGTTGATTAGCTTGTATGCGCTCTCTTGCGCACTGATGCCTGAGAATGCTCGTAAGATGCTCTTTTTTGTTAACACCGCTATTCCCTTGTCAAAAACAGTTTTTGTCGAAAATGCTTTTACCTTGTTGAAAAAAACCTTCCCTGTCTTAGTCATCACCTTGGCAGTGATCGTCGAAGCGCTTCGTAGTAAGGCTTTTAGGCATGAGCTATTTCAAAGTAACACTATCCAGTTAAGTGTCTGCGGTCTTATCACTTGGGCGGTTATTTTGTTACCAGCCAGTTCTAAAGTGGGAAGTGCCGAAAATTATCATTTTATCGCGTTATTATTCTTATTATTGTTCACAGCTTCGGGGCTGCACCTACTCAATACGCGCTCTCGTGTGATTAACGGGGGACTCATTTTAGCAGGATGTCTAACCATCATGAGCTTGGGTACCGTGATTGCACAAAATAGAACAGTGCACTTAACTGAGCAGCACCAAGCGATGCAAGCGCTACAAAAATGCATAGCAACACTGCCTGCGCCCATTTTTGTCATTAACCACTATGGTGCACTTCCCTGGATGAACCCCAGTTCACAGTCTTATGTTTTGGCTTATAACTATTGGAATGATCGCAAAGACGGCATCCCTTTTGAACAAAATGGCATTGGGGGGCTCATCCAGCAGGGGTATTTTAATGCGCTCGTTCTGCCATCACCTATAACGGATTCATTTGATGGGGCCAGTCTAGAGGATTTTTCGCGCCAAAATAGCTGCCCGGGTTATGCTGTATTCACCCGTAAAGGAACCGTATGAAAAAAATATTAATCACGGGGGGAGCTGGTTTTGTAGGCTCCAGCCTTGCTATTGCATTCAAAAAACATCATGAAAACACCACAGTAATTTGCTTAGATAATTTGAGTCGGCGCGGGAGTGAGCTCAATTTATCACGCTTACGTCAAAACGGTATCGAATTCGTGCATGGTGATGTGCGCAATAGCGAAGATTTAGCCAAAATTGGCTGCATTGATTGGTTAATTGAGTGCTCAGCCGAGCCCAGCGTACACGCAGGCTATGGTGATAGCCCAGCCTATTTAGTGAATACTAATTTATTGGGACTCATCAATTGCTTAGAATTTCTACGGCAACAAGGTGGCAGCTTAGTTTTTTTATCAACCAGTCGGGTGTATCCGATCGCAGCGTTGCGTGAGTTGCCCTTAACCATTCAAAACCATCGTTATGCGCTTCCAACATCCCCTGGGATCGCAGAAAGCTTTCCTTTAGAAGGCTACCGTTCGCTTTATGGTGCCACCAAGCTTTGTGGAGAGTTACTTATCCATGAATACACTCAAATGTACCAAATACCGGCTATTATCAATCGTTGCGGTGTTTTGGCTGGCCCTTGGCAGATGGGTAAAGTCGATCAAGGATTCATGGCATTATGGGTTGCAAGACATCTTTTTGGTGGCCCATTAAAATACATGGGATTTGGGGGCGAAGGTTTACAAGTGCGCGATGTATTGCATGTAGAGGATTTATTTGCGCTCATTCAGTTACAAATGGCAACGGCAAATGAACATCAAGGATCGGTTTACAACGTCGGAGGAGGTCTGACCAATAGTGTTTCTTTGCGCGAACTGACTTCGATGGTGGCAAACGTTACCGGTCAGCAATGCAGCGTGGGTTGTGATCCAACAACACGAGAAGCAGATATCCCATACTATGTTACTGACTTTACCAAAGTAAACCAAAAAACTAAGTGGGCACCACAAATCAAGGTTGAAGCCATCGTAGAAGAGATTTATCAATGGATGATGGATCACAAAGCTGCGCTTGCCCCGTTGTTCCAGTTATAATAGCGACTATTGTTTGGAACTTTTTACGAATAAAAAGGACGTGTTATGGCAGTAGCAATCATTACCGGATCCGCAGGATTAATTGGATCAGAAGCTGTGAAGTATTTTGCTGAAAAAGGAATGTCAGTAGTCGGGATTGATAACAATATGCGTCGCAGCTTTTTTGGTGATGAAGCGTGTACTCAGTGGAATTTACATTCCCTGCAACGCCAAGTTCCGTCTTACCAACATCATGATTGCGATATTCGCGATAACGCGGCTTTAGCCAAAATATTTGCGCATTATGGCAATGACATTGCGGTCATTATTCATTGTGCCGCTCAACCCTCCCATGATTGGGCGGCTAGCAATCCCCATATTGATTTTACGGTGAATGCTAATGGCACGCTAAACCTATTAGAATTAACACGTCAACATTGCATCGATGCCGCATTTATTTTTTTAAGCACCAATAAAGTCTATGGTGATACGCCGAATAATTTACCCCTAGAAGAATTACAACGACGTTTTGAAGTAGCCCAAAATCATCCCTATTATGGTTATGGGGTTGATGAAATGATGAGCATCGATCAAAACAAGCACAGCCTCTTCGGCGTTTCAAAAGCGGCAGCTGATTTAATGGTGCAAGAATATGGACGTTATTTTGGCATGAATACAGTGTGCTTTCGTGGAGGCTGTTTAACGGGCCCTGCGCACTCGGGTACAAGATTACACGGATTTTTAGCCTATTTAATGCGTTGTGCGATCACCCATAAGCCCTATACCATCTACGGTTATAAGGGCAAACAAGTTCGCGATAATATTCACAGTTACGATCTTGTCAACGCTATGTGGCATTTTATACAAAATCCCAAAAAAGGAGCCGTTTATAATCTCGGCGGCGGACCTAACAATAACTGTTCGGTGCTGGAAGCGATTAGCTTATGCCAAGAAATCAGTGGTGAAGAACTGATGTGGAGCTATGTGAATGAAAACCGCATCGGTGATCATATCTGGTGGGTTTCAGACGTCAGAAAATTTAAAGCAGATTACCCTACTTGGGATTTTCAATATGATCTAGTCACCACCTTGACGCAAATTTATCAAGCCATCAAAGAGACCCAAGGTATGCCCTATGAGTATGCTTAGTGTCGTGATCCCGGCCTATAATGAGGCTAATAATCTGGCCAATCTAATACCAGGATTAATTGCTCATTTAAAGCAAGCTGATATTAGTCATGAAATCTTAGTGGTAAATGACAATAGCAGTGATAATACTGAGGCTACACTAAAAAGCCTCATGCAAGACTATCCTACTTTGACTTATGTCAATAACGCGCCGCCTAATGGCTTTGGACTGGCAGTGCGTTGTGGCTTGCAAGCATTTAAAGGCGATGCGGTGGTCATTGTGATGGCGGATGGCTCAGATTCACCAGAAGATGTGGTGAGGTTTTATAAAAAACTGCAAGAGGGCTACGACTGTGTCTTTGGCTCCCGCTTTATGCCAGGGGGTAAAGCAGTAGATTATCCATTCCATAAAAAAATCATCAATCGCTTGGCTAATAATTTTGTCAGAATATTATTTCAATTTCGTTACAATGATATTACTAATGCGTTTAAATGTTATCGTCGGCATGTGATTGCGGGCCTTAATCCCTTATTAGCCCATCATTTTAACTTAACCGTTGAACTCCCCTTAAAAGCGATTATTCGTGGCTACCGTTATGCCGTGATCCCCAATGCCTGGTATAACCGCAAAGAAGGTGTATCGAAATTAAAAATCCGTGAAATGGGCAGTCGCTATTTATTTATTGTACTTTACTGCTTAATTGAGCGACTTTTCTCGCGTGGTGATTACAAAATTGTCGATAAAAGCGTGTAACACCAAATATTAGACAACCTCCAGTCTCTATTATACTTATATAATAGAATAGTTAATGCGTCGCTGGATGTAAAAACAATGTCACTTTCTCGGCCTCTCACCCTGAATAATTTGCCGCAGCATTTATTGAAAGCGAATGAACTTCGGCAAAAAAAAGATCTTCCCGGTGCGCTGGCAATTATCAAAGATTGTTTAAATCAATTTCCTCAAGATCCCAACGTTCAGTGTTTATGGGCCGTGATTCAGATTGAGCAGAAAAATTATGAGGTTGCTGAAAAAGCTATTAATACAGCGATTGCACTTAATCCTAATGTGGGAGATTTTTATTATGTATTAGGGCAGTTGCAAAGACAAACTAAGCACTTCAATGAAGCTGAAAACGCACTATTACACTGTGTTAAATTAAACCCTTCACATGAAAAAGCATATTTTCAATTGGCTAGCCTTTATGAAAGTCAAAAGCGTTACCCAGAATCAATTCAAAAATTTAATAAAGTGCTATCAATTAATCCTAACAACGCTAAAGCTTATTATAATCTAGGGGTGATATATCATCTGCAAAATAAGCTCGATGAAGCGATTGCCAATTACGAAAAAGCCTATCAGTTAATGCCAGATGAGTTGCAGCTCTTAAGTAACTATGGTGCAGCATTAACGATGGACAAGCAGTTATTCAAAGCGATCCCCTATTTTGAACGCGCTCTTGATTTGTCGCCTGATTATATTCCTGCTATTTCGAATTTGGCTGGAACCTATATTGAATTAGAAGAGCTTAAAAAAGCAGAAACGCTATTGCGACGTTCATTAAAGCTTAATTCCAGGTTGCCTACCAACTGGCGAAATCTTACCTTATGTCGTCAATATGAACTGCTAAATGATCCTGATCTGGTAAAAATATTAGAATTGACCGAAGAAGAGATCTCTACTGAAGATAGAATTCATTATGATTTTGCTTTAGGAAAAATATATCATGATTGTAAAGACTATCAGAATGCGTTTTTCCATTATGAAAGAGGTAATCAGCAACAAGCTTTAAAAGTCAGATTTGAATCAGAAAATTTTGCTAGGCATGTTCAGCAAATTCTCAAAACAGATGAAGAACTGTTAAATGATTCTTTTCATTTTGCTAATGAGGATGGACCTACGCCATTGATAATTGCCGGTTCATCGCGAACCGGTAAAAGTTTAATTGAATCTATTTTAAAGCAAAATCCAGAAATTGCGGCCCAAGGAGAAGTCGGTATTGTCAATCTCGTTGACAAAATGCCATTCAATAACAGACCTAAAAGTAGCTATCCGTATTGGCTTAAGACCATGACTCCTAAACAGGCAACATTATTACGAGAGCTGTATTTGCAACGCTTAAAGCGCAATGGTGATAATGAAGTTCAATACCTCACGGATACCATGCCTGGTAATTTTATGTATTTGGGTTTGATCAAAGCATTGTTTCCCAAGGCTAAATTTATTTATTGTCAACGGGATCCACTTGATACTTGTGCGCTATTATATTTCAAGTTTTTTATTCAAGGACATGCCTATAGTTACGACTTGGAAAAAATTGCGTCATTTTATCAACAGCAAGCATTGTTAATGGAACATTGGCAAGCTAAGTTCGGCTCGGAAATACTAACCATTCAGTACGAAGAATTGGTGAAGGCTCCTGAAAAGACCATGTCACATATTGCGGATTTTCTAGGATTGGATAAGCATTTTGTTTTTAATTGTGCCAATGTCAATGCCAATGAGGTCGGTATTTTTAAGCACTATAGTAAACCATTAGAAAGTATGGCAAAAGCACTCAATATTCCTGTTGTTGTTCAGGAGGAGCAAGATGCTACAGTGCATTTAAAGGCAATGATGGGTAAAGCCTATTATCATTACAACCTAGGTGAGTTTGAAGCAGCAGAAGCCTTATGTGAAACCATTTTGCAAGAAGATCCCAAGCATATAGGAGCACTGCATTTGGCAGGGGTTAGCGCTTTTAAATTATCACAATATGATAAAGCATTAGATTTGCTAAAGGTAGCAGTTAAATACTCCTCACCCAATGCGCAGCTGCATCTGGATCTTGGGTCTTGTTTACAAAAGATGGGTAAGCCAAAATTAGCAAAACAACAATTTAAAATAGTTGATGCTTTAAAGAAAGAAAGCTATCCTTCACAGGAAAAACGAGATGAAAAAAAACAAGCAGTCTTGTTAAGTGCCTTTAAGTCGCCTCCTAAAGTTATCAGTGAAGTTAACAATAAATTATTGGTGCAAGGGTTACTGGAAACCAGTAGCACCGAATCGTTTACAGAGTCCAACAATAGTCAAGATTGGGACATTCTTTTTAAAAATCATGCGGTTGCTCATCAGATATTAACAATTTCACAAAAAACACTGCGTCTTCTCGATGTAGGTTGTGCAAACGGATCTTTTTTGAACTTCTTACTGGAAAAACCGCACAAGCAGCAGCTTTACTATTGGGGAATAGATAAAAAAGAAGAACTACTTAAAGAAGCCCTTAAAGAGCAGAATTCGGTTCCTTGTTTATTTACGATGCAAGATGTACAAAATGGATTGCCCTATCGGAATAGCTTTTTTGATTTTATTGTTAACTTATCTATGATTCAGTATCTCTCTATCGAACAAGGACAATTACTATTAGCAGAGCTCTATCGAGTATTAAAGCCTGAAGGATATTTAGCGATTTCAGCGCGCTATCAAGCAAAACATCCTGGCTTTATGCAAAGTGTTCCGCAAGAACAATTTAAAGTGATGTTAAAAGAAAATGGCTTTGAAATTGAAGCAAGTTATGGTGCCGGCCTTCATATGGAAAAGCTCTTACCCAAGATAAATAAAAACCATAAGGCTTTGGTTGAATCATTGCTTGAAATACACCCCCCTGATATTGTGGTGGCGTTGATTGCGCCGCTGTATCCTAAGCTGGCAAACAGCATTACTTATTTATGTAAAATACGTTGAAATCGCCATGGTTAATGCATGAATGGCGGCTTCGTCATGGTTGACATTTAAAGCTATGCGCAAACGTGATTGTTTTAAAGGCACTGACGGTGGGCGTATGGCGCTCACGCGGATATTTTGTGAGGCTAAATAACGTTGTGCTTGTAGTGTGTCATGTGCTTTTTTCAGCATAACAGGAATAATATGAGTGCACGTGTTTTGGGTGTCTAATCCTATGGCTTGTAAGGAGTCTCGAAGCTTGGCAGCACGTTGTAATAATGCTTGTGCTTTAGGTTGTAAGCTGGGGATCAGTTCCCATGCTTTTTGCATGATAGCAATTTGTATGGGTGAGGGAGCGGTGGAATAAATAAAGCCGTTTGCTCGATTAACAAGATAACGTTTCAAGGCATGATCACAGGTGACGTAAGCGCCTTGACCACCCAAGGCTTTACTGAATGTGCCCATACTTAATTCAATATCTTGACCATAATCCGAGGTCAATCCATAACCCTTCTTTCCAAAAAGGCCTGTTGCATGGGCTTCGTCAACATATAAAAATGCTTGGTATTCTTTAGCTAAGCGAATAAGAGTGTCTAAGCAGGCTACATCTCCGTCCATACCAAAAACAGATTCCGTTAAAATAAAACGAGGTTGTTTTAATGATTTGGTTTTTGCTAATGTCCATGCTAAATGGTCGTAATCTAAATGGTGATAGCGCAGTTGTTTAGCTCTGGCCAATTGACACCCCGCGTGCATGCTCGCGTGATTTAACCTATCGCTAAAGACCAGGGGCGTGGCGCCTAGCGCTTTACTGTCTAACAGTGCGCTCAGAACAGAAACATTTGCTTGATAACCGCTAACAAAAACTAAGGCGTTTTGTGATTGTTTATCTTTAGCGATTTGAGATTCCAAGGCTGTGATTTCTGGATGTGCGCACCCAACCACTCGCGATGTTTTAGCGCCCAGACCCTGAGTGTGAGCCGCCTCGGCTGCCGCTTGAATAAGCGCCTGGTGTTGACTTAACCCTAAATAATCATTGCTCGAAAAATCATA
Organism: Candidatus Berkiella sp.; assembly: GCA_050247135.1. GTDB lineage: Bacteria > Pseudomonadota > Gammaproteobacteria > Berkiellales > Berkiellaceae > Berkiella. The sequence continues at coordinate 32,705 of JBFWUT010000021.1, read as the reverse complement.
AGTAAAGGGAGAATAGCGCGGTAGATGTCTTAATAAGCTTAAGTTGCGCAATTTGGCGCAATACCGGATGTAGGGGCTAAGCGTCGATTTTTTCATCCGCTTACGCTAAAGCTTCAGCACGATAAAATCAAGCTAACTTGCACGCTTCCCCTAGCTTTGTGTCTTTAACCCACACATTCGAGTGGTTGTTGAATCATTTCAGACCATTTCTTGACCCAGCCGGCATGGTGCTCCGCTTCAGGCAAAATTTCTATGTGACAGCAGGATGGGTTATTAACTGCCTTAGAAAACTGGCTAGCGATAAAAATAGGAACAGTTTTATCTTTGCCACCTGACCAATGTTTTTGAGGTAAGTTTTTCAGCTTTGAAGCGACATCCATAGGATTCAAAGAACCCGTTAAAGGGGTGGTGTGATGGTAGCGATTGAGTGCTATATGATTTAAGTCACCCGCCACAGTGATCAAACCAACGATATCTTTGCGATCGCTGGCTATTAATGCAGCAATGCTCGCGCCGCCTGAAAACCCAATCAATAAAAAGTCTGTACCGTGCTTTGCAGAGATTTGATCTAACGTCGCATGAAAAGCTTGTACGACTTCTTTTGCATAGCGATGACTTGACCAGTACTTAGGATCACAACTTGAATCAAGCGCAAGGGGCGTATACTGGCAAGGACGCGCAATATAAATCACTTGCGGATGTTGGTCGTGGCAGGCAAGCTGTAAAGCAAGTGGCTGTTTTGGTGTAGGGTTATTCGATAATTGGTGTTTTGTTTTCCAACTATTGCCATCACCCTCTATATAAACATGGCAGATTGGGTGTGACGCTGTGACTCGCTCATAGGTCGTTAATAAAAAGGTAGGCGTGCTATAGCGATTCTGTATGAACCCATTTTGCTGGGCTTCATGAATAACCGATTGCTTGGTACTACAACTCAGTGTACAAAACAGTAAAAACACGATAAAGATAAGATGTCGATTCGCTAACAAGGCTTGAGACTCTGTCGTAAATCCTTATCATGACATAAATGGATTTTTTTATGGTAGGATCGAATAAACGTGACATGGAGAAAGGATAATGTCGTTGGTTTGTAAAGGGCCTATTTTTCGTCAGAAAAACACCTTAGTAACGCTTGCATTAGCGTGCTTCTCCTCCATCAGCTGGGCGACCTACTCGGATGTGAATTCCATGTTGGAAGCACTGAGACCCAATGCCCCAGTTATTGCACCGCAGCTTAACACGCTCATTCTTTCTCTGGATGGTTTAAATCCTATTCCTATTCAGCGTCGTGATGCCTTATTGAGTTTGGCTCCCGCTGCCGATGGTTCTTTGCGAGTGACCTCAGATGCAGCCATGCACGAGATGCACGCCACTATTTTTGATCGCGTCCAAAAATACAAAGAAGACAGAGAAGTGAAAGTTCCCGCAGGTATTAACTGTGGCGATGAACATTGGCGCAAAATGAAACTCGCCTTGCAATCTGTTGCCGCGAAAGCCACCGGAACTCAAGCATCTACGGCTAAAGCAACTGCTACTAAAACAGCAACGGATGATATTGATTTTGCCGCTTTAAACAAAGACGACAAAAGCGACGATAAGGCCAAAACTGATAAACCAACGGATGCTAAGGCCAAAGATAAAGACACTAAAAAAGTCAGTGAGTCTACAGCAGACGATAAAGCCGCTAAGGAAACCACTACTGAAACCACCACAGGAAGTAGCGACTCAATTAGTTTTGACGACAAGTCTTTGCTGGGTGATATTTTAAACGAGCCACGTGGTGCTTGGTTACAAATTTTAGGCATGGATACTTGGCAATACGAAAGAGATGCTGTTCCTGGCTATCATGCCGACATGCTCGGTTTAATTATCGGCCGCGATCACCAAATCAATGATGGTCTGTTCATCGGTATTGCCGGTGGTTATCAACAAACCGATGTCGATACGAAAGGGTTGTCCGGCAGCTATTTAGATGTGAAGCGCTATAATGCCACTCTATATGGTCGTTTTGATTTCTCGAATTGCCCTATATTCGTGAATCTTGCCTTGACGCTAGCGTTAAACAACTATGACAACAACCGTTATATTTTAGTACCGCCAGCGGGTGGCACAGGCTTTGTGAACATTGCTCATGGCGATTTCGATGGCTGGGAAACTAATGCACATTTAGAGACAGGGTATACCTGGAGCTGTAATCATGTGCGCGTCATTCCCAAAGCAATTATCGAATATTCTCATATGGAATTTAATAACTATGAAGAACATGATGCGTTCTTCCTCGATCTCAATGTGAAATATGACAATATGAATACCTTTAATTTGGGTGTCGGTGCGCAGGTAGATTATCGCAACGACTATGAAAAAGTTTCAGTCATCCCTGAAGCACATTTATACGTTTATCATGACTTTATCAATGCCAAACAAGTGGCGACAGCGAATTTTTATAGTGGCGGTTATGCCTTCTTAAGTGAAGGGGCGAAGCCGGATTCTAACACCTTAGATTTTGGCTTATCGCTAAACGTGCATAGTGATAACAAAACCATGGTTAAAATCCAATACGATTTTGTTACTCGCAGTGATTATCATCGTAATGAAGTCTTTATTAAACTGCGACACGAGTGGGTGTAAAAAGGGATTTTTTTAAACTCAAGGAACAAGAGTAGCGTACATGAAACAAGCACTTCGTCTTACCCAAGCCGTTTTAGCGTCTACTCTGTTTGTGATACCGAGTCTGGTTTTAGCTGACCAGATTGTTAGCACACAACAAACTAACGTTTCTTTTACGACCGGTGCGCCTGACAACAAAGGCAACATACAAGTAACCAACACCGGCCAAATCTTGGTTAACACAGCCGCTGTGAATAACGGTGATGCTATTTTGGTGAATACCGAAAATACCTTCGTTACGCTAGATCCTAATAATGCCATGGCTGGCAATAATGCTCTTTTAACACAGATTGCAGGTCAGGGTCGAAACGGTATCACTATCACAGGCGGTGACGGTGCTTCAATTACAGTAGGGGCTAATACTGGGATATCTGCGGTTGCAGATGGTATTTTGGCTGATTCTCAATTGATCACGGTTGCCAACTCCGGCAATATCGTGGGTGCAACCGGTATTGAGGTGACGGCTAATGGAACCTCTTTCTCCTTAACCAACCAAGGCAGTGGTACGGTAACGGGTAATACTAACCAAGGTTTGGTGGTAAACGGCCCTAATGCGATCATTGATAACTTTGGAACAGTGACGGGTGCGGGGGGTATTGTTGCTGGCGGTCAAAATGTTTCAATAACCAACGAAACGACCGGCCAGATCCTCAGCAATACGGCTGTAGCAGGTATCACAGCGAATGCGATTAACTTGTCTTTGTTGAACTCAGGTTTGATAAAAACAACGGCTGCTGGCAGTGATGCAATACTGTTAAACCAGAACTTCACAACTGTAACCAATAACTCAACGGGTACGATTAATTCAGCGACATCCAATGGTATTCATTTATCGGGTGCGATTTCAGGTGCCATTCAAAATAGTGGTCTTATCACGACTTCCACGGTTGGAGCTCAAACAGGCGCTATTTTTATCGATGGCGCTTATACCGGCTCTATTACCAACAACGCTGGTGGTATTATTGAATCAACAGCAGGGGGTGGTTTAGCCGATGCCATCGCGATTAAAGGATCCTTCTCGTCAATTAACAATAGCGGTACCATCCAAGCCGTTGCTGGTGGTTTTAATGATACAGCTATCACCGTTTATCCGACCTCAACCGCAGGAACGATCAACAATAGTGGTCTCATTCAATCAGCTACCAACGCAACGATTGTGCTTGGCGGCAATATAACCCAAATTAATAATACCGGTCAGATTATATCGCAAGCAGGTGGTACACCGATTGTTGCTGATCAGCCCAATGTGACCTTAACAGGCGGTATTAACAATAGCGGAACGATAACGTCGATAGGCGCAGATGCCATCGATTTGCAATTTGGCGGTGCAGGGATCAACGTCAAACTGACACAAAATGGCGGTACCATTACAGGAGATGTGAAGACAGCCTCTGCTGGCGGCAGTATCTTTGATATCAACGGCGGTACTATCAATGGCGATGTTATTACCGGTGGTGGTGCCGTACAAAGTACCCTTAATCTCAACGGTGGGACAATTAATGGCGATCTTAATCTATTTGGCGCATTAGGCGATACCGTCAACTTAAATGGCTCTGCTGTTCAAGACATTAATACAGGTCCTGGCGCTGATATCTTTAACTTAACGGCAGGCACTTTTACCAACATTAATGGTGGTGTGGGTGACACCTTAAATGTGTTGAGCACTTTCAGCACCACGGGTGATATTCTTGCTGTCCCTACGGTGAATGTTAAAGCGGGCACGTTTACGGTTAATAATAAATTAACGGATTTTACTAACCTCAATGTGGGCCCTAACGCGACCATGGTAGTGAATTCTACCGATGTAGATGGGGTAGCCGGCGGTGCAGCTGTTGTCATCAATAGCGGTTCCAGTATCACTGTGACAGCGGATAACCAGCTCGATACGGGGGCTGGTGGTACAACAGGCTCTATCACCGTCAATAACGGTGGCTCCTTAAATCTGAATAATAGTGCAACGCCGGGTGCTATCACTAACACCTACACGCAGCAAGCGGGTGGTAACTATGGTGTGGTGATTCAAGGACCTGGTGATTATGCCAAAATGACAGTCGGTGTAGGTGGTGCGACATTAAATGCCGGTAGCTTCGTCACAGCGCAACTGGGTACTGGACAATTTATCCCTACCGGGACGCAATTTGACATCATCACAGGTGGTCCTGTTGCGGATGCTTCGACACTCAATCAGCCTTACTCATTGACCGTGCAATTTGATAAAACCACGGTTGGCGGAAATATTTTACGCTTAACCGCACAACGTAATGCCTTTTCTAATTTTGCCAATACGGACGCTTCTCAAGGTGTGGCGGGTGCTTTAGATACGATTGCGTTACTGCCGCCAGGCTCTATTAATCCACAAATCTTAGCCGTATTAGGGCAACTAGACCTAATCGGCAACCAAGCTACTTTAGTGGAAGAATTAGAAAGCTTAGCCCCGCCAGTGAATTACGCGTTAATAAAGGCATCGCGGGTCAGCATGGATCAAATGTTCCGCAGTATTACCCGCCGTATTGAAGATATGCGTAACTTAAAAACTCTCGGTGCAGAATCTTACATGATTATTGGTCCCGCTGATATGGAAGATAGGGGCACCGGTTACAACTATGGTGATTCTGTTTACTCAGCCGGCAACAAAGGCGCTTGGGTGCAAGGTTATGGTGCCATCCTTGATCAGCACAAGCGTAACCAAGTGGATGGTTATCTAGGTGATGCAGCAGGCGTTGCTTTCGGTATGGATTGGGGGCGCCAAGGTGCCTTGGTGGGTGCTGCGCTTAACTTTACGCAAGTGCATATGGTTGGTCGGACCACTGATGAGAATGTACAAAACTTGCAAAGCGTCCAAGGCTCTGTTTACAGCTGGCTTGATTTAACCGACGCTCTTTACTTGGATACGCAAGTTGGTTTTGCTTCGAACCATTATAAGACCCGCCGTAACATTGGAGTTGGTACAGTCACCACGGCTGGATTTGCCGATTTCTTTGGGGTGAATTATGGTGTACAAGCTGAAATGGGATATGCTTTCTTATATGATTTCTTGACTGTGGCTCCTGTTGCTCGCGTACGTTATACCCGTATGGCACTTGACGATTACTCAGAGCAAGGTGCGGGTGGTTTAAGCTTAACGGTGAATCAACAGGGGCTGAATGAAGGTATTGCGGGCATTGGTTTACGAATGCTCGGCAAAAAAGAATTTGCTCAAGCTGTTTATGCACCAGAAGTGTCCGTCATGCTGGCCTATGATTTTTATGCCGATGAACAATCGGTGCAATCTCGTTTCTTAGGTGGCGGTCCTTTATTTACCACCACAGGTATTAAGCCCCCGCACAAGATTCTATTAGTCGATGCAGGGGTCAATGTGCATACCTACGACGCTTATATCTTTACCGTAAAAGGTGAGTTAGAAATGCGTGACCACTACTATGGCTATTCAGGTTGGGTACAGTTGTATCGATCTTGGTAGGAAATCCCCCGCAAGCAAAGCTTGCGGCCCCCTTTACAAAGTGGGCATATAGCGCTTCCTGCTAACATCATCCTTCTTTAGAGTTCTTCTCGATCTCCATCCAATGGGCCACTCTATCTGGCATGGGAGGTCTGGGTTTAGGGTCGCTTGCCAGTTGCATAATCGCATCGGGGGCGATTTTACCTTCTTTACCAATGAATAAAATTTTCATTAACGCAACGGCACAAAGCGTTTCGCCTTTTATGATTTTTTGTTCAATGTAAATCCATTTTTCATCCCAATAAATCACTTGGGTGGTTTGAGTGAATTTTTCAAATACCTTTAATGAGCGAATAAAATGCACTTTGACGCTACCGAGTAAGGGTGCCCAGCGTTTTTTTTGTAAGGGCTTAATAAGACGCGTAGCCGCCATTAAATGCATTCTGCCTAAATCCATGAGGGTTAAATAGCGGCCATTATTCACATGCAGATAAATATCCAGGTCATTGGGCATCACACGCATGTGCAAAATGGCGGGAGCTAAGGGATCAGATTGTTTAGCAATCCACGGCAAACGGATAAATAACCAAAGTAAGCGAAGGTACAAATTCATTCTTGTTAATCCACCATGGAAGCATTTGCTCCATGATAGGGATTTTGCGAGGGGCCTTCAAGAAAGCCCAAACTGCTCTCTTTCTTGAAGGGTGTAGACTTTACATCGAAGCGCGAGGAGATCCTGTGCCCTTCTGGGTTTCGTTTGCATTGCTAGTGTCAGAGTTGCTAGAAATATTTCGACTCAATCTTGGACTTACCATTTCACCTTTTGACTGGAGGATAGTCAGTGGCTCACTTGATCTCACTCGAGCGACTTGATCCGGTTTCATAACGGTTGGCATTGAAATGCCAGGTTCAGGTTCAGAGGTTCGGCTTTGAGCAAATGCAGGCAGGATTTCGTTGCCTCTCTCAGTTGTTAGTCCATTAACATCTTCGCTATTATTGGGTTCCGCGCCTTGTGTTGCCATAATCTGAAACTCCTTTTTCAGGTTGAGTTGTAAAACAATATAATATGTTTTGAAATAGGTCATACAGTAATATAGTAAGTATCTGAATTAAGTCAAACGTGTGGTTTCGTTATCTTTTTAAAAGAGGGAGGGTTTTGATGCGCTCTAATTCATCATTGATGGCGACAAGACCCTGTTCAATCAGACTTACTAAGTGAGGCAAGCTTTCTAGCCGGATTTCTTGGGCCGCCATTTCAAGACGCAAGCAATCGAAAGAGAATGATATCGCACCGACATCAATGCTTCGTTGACGTAGTTCTCTTGCTGCATTTTTAAAATTGACTAGGTTTTGTTCTTCTATTGCTTTATGAAGTGTATTTATTTTTCTTTTGGCATCCACTAAATATAAGTCGATGAGTTCCCGCACTTCCTTTTGAAAGATCTGCTGTAATTCTTTCAAAAAAGAAATCTGTATTAGCGGGGAACATTCGTCTTTTCCCATAGAGTTACCTTTGTTACTTATTAGTTATTATGGTGTATATGCACAATTTTTGACTGTCGCCCCCTATTTACTACCGTTCATCAGATATGCTTGACTCAATAGGAGACAAAATTTTAAAACGTAGATAGGAGTAGCCACACGAAAACTGTGGTGGAAGGTTAACAAAGCCTTGTCAATTGGGCAAGTGGTTATGCTCAGGGAACAAAGCGATGCTATTTAGTTTACTTAATAAATCTGTTTTGTTACACTGGCGGGATGACCTAACATATGAAAACTCCCAAAAAAATGAAAAATAACGACCATTCAGAGAAAAACGGGCCTAGTTCAGATGATGTCCTCTTTTTAGAGGGATTAACTGATCTCGCCGAGCGCTATGGCTGCCGAGGAACTATCGAAGGTGAGCCGAAATTGCCGAAGGCCGAGACGCTGACGCTAGAGCAGATTGCAAAGCTGAAAGTCATGTGGGGGTCTTTAGATATTACCGCCTTGGCATTAAAGCTGGGCGCTGATCCAGAAAAACTCGTTGCTTTAAATCATGCTTTCCGAAATGTTCATGGTGACCAAGAGCACCGAAAAATGAATTTGCTCCTGAGCAAATATCAAAGAGGCATTGATCAGGTCAATGAACATGAACCTGAGAAAAAGCCCACACGTAAGCAACCACGTAACACTAAAAACTAACGTTGTTCTTTTTTTCGGGAATCCGACTAGATATTTTCTGATGTCTCGCTTTGCTTTCCGGATCCCTATTCACCCCTTGCTTACGAACCTGCAGATCATATTTATTCGTTAGCAAAAACACCAATGACCAGGGACCAATTAACATCAACAGCGCAAGTGATCCTAATTCAATTGCCAAAGCAGGTATGTTAAGACTTGCAAAGTAATAGCTAAATAGCCCTGGTAATTTCATCAAAAAGATGATGAGCAATATAGCAAAAAGGCTATGGCTAAACGTTCGTAAAAAGTAACCTTTGACCAAAAAACTACTCGTGTCTTGCGCAGCGTTAGCATCTAAATCATCACTAAAAATGAGCCAAGGCACATAGATGTTGGATACTATTGTTGTAAATACTAAAAACAGCGTAAAGAAAAGCCAAGCAAACAGTACGTTGAAATTAGCATCATAAATAATCAGGCCGTAATAGGCGGCGAAGCAAACACCTAACACTATCATCGGTATTAAGGCAATGGAAACTAACCCACCCAACAGCGATAAAAATCGTATGGCTGTTTCTTTCAAAACCACCGAAGGGGTGCAAGGTTTGTTGGTTGCAAGGTTATCAATGGTGGTAATCATTGCACCTAACAATGGCAATAATACAATGAGCGCGAACATTGCGCTTTGTTGATGGTAGGGTTGCCATGCCAGGGGCAAATAGGCTTTTCCATAATTAAAATAATGTAATATCGCAACACACAACAAACTAAAAGGCAGTACCCGCAGCAGACTTATTTTGTACAAGTGACAGGTCGTTTTTAGTAACTCACGATCACTTAATGGCTGTGATAAGGGGAATATCGGCATAACTACACTTATTCTCTATGAAGCTATTTATAATAAGAATAGATGCTATTGGGATAATTTTATTGGGTCAACTAGATAAATATATAAGGGTCAACCAGGCCAAGGTGAAGATTTTCCAAGACCAACGTATACTCTCACCCTGGAAATCGTCAATCAAAATAGATAAGTGATAGAAGATGAAATTCGCTGAAAATGCTACCTTGGCAAGATTGCTGATTACCTGTCCGGATGGACCAGGAATCATCGCGAAAGTAACCACTTTCCTAAAAAACCATGGTGCCAACATTACCGATTTAGATCAGCATTCAACTGATCCAGAAAATGGTACTTTTTTTATGCGATTGGAGTTTCAAACTCCTCACTTAGATATCACCAACCAGCAATTAGAAGCCGCTTTCGCTAAAGAAGTCGCTGAACCTTTTAAAATGCAATGGCAAATACATTATGCTGCCAACCTAAAGAGAATGGCGATTTTTGTTTCTAAATATGACCATGCTTTTTTAGAAATTCTCTGGCGTCAAGCGCGCAAAGAATTACCCATGATTATTCCCTTTATTATCTCTAATCACCCTGATCTCAAAAAAGCTGCAGAACATTTTGCTGTTCCATTTCACCATGTTCCAGTGACTGCAGATACCAAAATAGAAGCCGAAGAAAAAATTTTGCAGCTTTGTGAAAACCAAGTGGATGGCATTATTTTGGCGCGCTATATGCAAATCTTATCAGAAGATTTTGTGAATCGATTTCCTAGCAAAATTATCAACATTCACCATTCTTTCTTACCCGCTTTTGTGGGAGCCAATCCTTATCAACAAGCTTACGATAAGGGAGTGAAACTCATTGGCGCCACAGCACACTATGTGACTAAAGATCTTGATATGGGGCCCATTATTGCTCAAGATGTGGTGCGAGTATCGCATCGCCAAAGTGCTGATAAATTACGTGAGCTTGGTCAAGATGTGGAGCGCACAGTATTAGCAAGAGCGGTTAGAGCCCATTTAGAAGACAGAATTATTGTGAATGGGACCAAAACCGTGGTTTTTGATCCTCATTGATAGGAAGGGACAAAAACAGGAAAGGTTTGGGGAGGCAACCCTGAAATAGCCGGTAAAGTAACGGCTACTGATTCCTGGTCGACATCCATCGGATCGTCTTGCTGTTCTGGCCCTAAATGATTCATGAGTCACTGCCTTTATTGAACTTTGGATACTTTTTGCATGGGCTGGGAACTCCAAGGCTCTTCAACGATCAACTGGCAAAGTTTATCCTCAAAACGTTTGAGCTCATTAAAATCTTTGGTCGAATGATTAATGATCAAGGAAAACAGATATTCATTCCCTTTGTTTGAAGTAATATAGCCTGAAAGTGCAGAGGTGCCGGTGGCACTACCGGTTTTAGCTAGCACACGCCCAATCATATTTTTATCTTTTAAGCGGGTTGCTAAAGTACCTGTTTTACCCGATGAGCTTAAGCTTGCTTGGTAAACAGCAAATGCAGGATCGTGATACATAAAATTCAACAACTGAGAAACCACAAAGGGTGATATCAGATTATAGCGAGATTGTCCCGAACCATCGCTTAATTTCACTTTCGAGAATTCAATGCGCGATTCTTCACTCAAAATGTCTTGAATAGCATGGATACCGGCCTGAAAGGTGCCTTGTCCACCATAAGCTAACCCGAGGGCTTTGGTTAAGCTTTCAGCATAGATATTATTAGAATCTGCTAAAACGCGGGGTAGTAACAACTTTAAAGGCGCTGAGCGTTTAACAATAATGGCAGGTACATTTTTAGGCGCGGCACCGAATTGGATGGTGCCGGTTAATTTGATGCCGTTTTGTTTTAAAGCGTTCTCGATTAACGATTTTGCTAAAGAACGGGTGTCATCAAGAGCTAATTCCATTACGATAGGGGTTTTATCTAATGGCCAACAACCTGAGAGATCGATATCGTTATTATTAACTTTAACGTTGAGTTGGCACGTTGTGTCGGCCTCTTGCATGGTCACTGCGGTTACATTAGATTGAATTTTAAAAGCGGGTAATTCAGGATCCGCTTGTTCAATTTTAATTGGCGTATTTAATGCTTGGGGACGGTTAAATTTTAAGCGTACTTTGTTTTCATTAATGATAATAGAGGTAATGGGGGCAGAGTAATACCAAGGTAGTGAATCCCAAGTCCAACCTTGCGCATAATATGGCTCAGCAAAAGCAGTATCGTCAATGACTAAATTGCCTTGAATTTGATTGACCCCTTTGGTCTTTAAGGCTTTAAATATTTCAGGGATATGTTTTACTTGAAATGTCGGGTCGCCTCTAAAAACAAAATAAAGATTATCATTTAAGATATTATTCGAGATCTTTTCCAGCGGCGCTTGCAAGGTGGTTTGATATTGGAAATTATCGCCTAAATATTTAAGCGCTGCGGCAGCTGTAAAGAGCTTAGTAGTGCTGGCAGGATGAAACGTTTCCTCAGCTCTTGTTTCATAGATAATCTGACCCGTTTTAGGATTTTGGATCACAAGCCCTACCGCAGCATCGGGTAAGTACTGTTTAATCAAATTATCGATCTGATTATGAGAGTGTTCTTGTCCATAAGCCGGTGGAACAACAATGGCTGCTAACATAACAAAGCGGATAAATAAGTTTTTCATATTTTGTCGCTAATCACTATGTTGTTGGTTAAAAAGGAAGCATTAGGAATTAAGATTTCTTTATCATCACCTTTAAGATGCGTATAACGTAAGCTCATTTTGCTCACCACACCTTGATAGTTTCCGACTTGGATGTTATCCCCGATTTTAATGGGCTGATAAAGCAAAACCATGATCCCCGCCAAAAGGTTTGAGAACGCATCTTTTGAAGCAAGACCTACAGCTAACCCAGAAAGGCCAAGACTTGCGACCATCGCGCTGACGTTAACGCCAGCGGATCCCAGTGCAGTGATAGCACCTATTACTAGAATAGCGGTTCTGCTCGCAATGGTGAATACCAAAAAGACGGGTTGCTTTTGTGGCGAACTTTTTTGTGCCAGACGGTGAATCACTGAGGTGCAAAATTTGGATAAAAACCAAAACAGCACAAAAATTAAAATACTCATTAAAATGGCAGGAAGAGAGCTTCCCACCTTATTTAACATGGCATCCATCATATCCATGGGCGACCACTACGACTGTTAGGTTAACGTGGGCAATACTGTGACATCTTCCAATTTAGAATGTCAACTTTTTGTCAACGAAGGATACAGTGGCGTGAGCAAAGACGTGGGTTGTGTGGTAGTTTTGATCAAACCATAAGTTACCATAGCAACCAACGAGACATAAAAGCTGGGGCCAAAAAGCCAGTGATAACGTGTGGTGAGTATCTCAGCAACCAAAGGGGCAGTGCCTGCAAAAATGGCTGCGGCAACGCTCCACGCGAAAGAGACTCCCGTATAACGGACTTTGGACGGGAACAAATCGCAAAGGATCTTCACCATTGGACCGCAGACTACGCCATTTAACGCACCATAAATTACCATTGCAACCGCGATAAGCCCATAATGACCACTATAGCAAAGCAAGAAGATGATGGGAGAAAAAAGCGCGATGAGGCACAATCCTAGTCGGTATTGACGATAGGGCTCTGTTTTATCGGCCACATAAGCCATGATAGGAATCATGATGGCAACAATAATTTCACCAAAGATAGCAAACAACGTTGCATGTTCAATCGGCAATAACACTGTTTTTTTCAAAAAGACCACAATATAAATGTTACCGATATAGACAAAAATGCCCGTGAAAGCTGCAATGGCACCTGCGACTACAAAGGATCGTTTATATTGTTTTAACAAAGACAGTAAGGAGGGACGCTTTGAATTTCGATCTTCTAGAAACTGAGGAGATTCTTTTAAATGTTTACGACACCAGATCCCAATAAAGCAACTTAACCCACCCAACAGAAAAGGAACGCGCCAAGACCAAGATGGGCTACTTGGATGGCTAGTGATTAAGGCTGCAATACCGCCTATGACCATACCACCGGCCGCAGAAGCGCTGACCCAACTGCCCGCTAGGCAAGCAAGACGTGTGCTTTTTTCAACCAAGAAGATCCCAGCACCATTATATTCGCCGCTGATTGCTAATCCTTGTAGCAGTCTCATTAGCAATAAGAGTAAAGGGGCACCAATGCCGATGCTGGCATAAGTGGGTAAACAACCGATAGCAAACGTCGCAAACCCCATTAATAACAAAGAAGCCATCAGCGCAGGTTTTCGACCCAAATTGTCGCCCACCGAGCCAAAGATAATCGCTCCTAAAGGACGCATGATATATCCCACAGCGAAGATCCCAAAAGTCTTCATCAATGCCGCTGTACTATCGTTACTGGGAAAAAACAAGGTTGAGAGTGTGAGGGCCATGTAACCATAAAAGGTATACTCAGCCCATTCAAGTAGCGTTCCTAATGATACGACTCCAATTTGCCAAGGGGTTTTGCTTTGCCCACTCATGAGGAATTTTTCTTAGCCAGCGTTTCTTTGGTCATTAGCGCACAGAAGAAGGCTAATCCCAAACATAAAGGCAACACCAGCGTTGAGCGCTGGTAATCAGTAATGGTATGGATCAAAGTGCCATTGGCTGATAAGTGCATGGAAGCGTGCCAATCGAGTAACCACCCTAATACTGGCATAAGTAATGAACCCAATAAAACAGACATCATATTAGCTATGGCCATAGAAAAGCCGCCAAGTTCTTTGGAGTGCAATTCTCCCGCTGTGGTGTAACTAGCGATGAGTCCTGTATTGGAAAGTCCATACAAAAATAAAATAAACATAATAAGTCCCATAGGAATACCTGGGATGTAGAAGATCATTGGCAGTAACAGCGTACCCATGAGGGCAGATAAAATCATGACCGGTTTGCGTCCCCAATGATCAGCAAGCCAACCTGCACAAGGTCCACCAATCGCCCAACCAATGAATAAGAAAGAAATGGCATGAGAGGCTGTGTAGGGATTTAATTGATGAATATTTTGTAAAAATTCTTTGCCCCAGAGCTCTCCTAACACATCAGTGGGAGCATAGATGAGACCGGCATAAAGGGCATTTATCCATGTGTAACGATTAAAAAGAACACCCCATAGCATCTTGAGGGTTGCTGTATGAGGAAGACTTTTTTCTTGAGTACCCGGAACATTTTGCGGACGGTTTCGAATCACGCAAAAGATCAAAATAGCTAGCGTGAAAAAAACGATGCCGTAAATGCGAAACATGCTTTGCCAGCCAATGGCATCATTCAAATAAGGCGCAAGATGTGCACCGGTGGCACCGCCAACCATACCTAAGGCTTGCGTAATACCAACCAGTAAAGCAAGTTGTCTGGGCTCAAACCACACTGTGATCAGTTTCAAAGCGCCTATGAAAGCAGTTGCAGAGCAAAAGCCAAGTAAAACTCGTGAGAGCATGGCAGAGCCTATGACTTGCGCGCTGGCAAAGATCATGCAGCTAAGGCTGCAAATAAGGACAGCAATCGTGAGTAAAGTTCGAGAGCCGAAGCGATCTACCAAATAACCCACTGGCATTTGCATCAAAACGTAAGGAATGTAAAAAGCAGTGCCGAGGATCCCAAATTCATACTTTGAGGTTTGAATAAAATAGGCTTGCAGGACTTCACTGATATGACCAGGAGTTACCCGCACAACATAGTGTGCAAAAAAGAAGAAGGCAGCGAGTCCCCAGATGAACCAAGGGCGCAAAGAAGAATGGGAGGGGGTGCCTGTTTGGTTTTGCACAGCGTATTCTCTTTTAAAAAAACTGCAATTATAAGTGAATCACAGAACAAAAAACATCCAAAGTCTGAGTCAGAGGGACAATTCTCTAAAAATCACCTACAAAATAAAGCAATATAACTTACGTTTACATTCCCTCTTCCGCATGATAGATTTCTTGCGCCTATTCTAGCTGTGGATAGAAAATGTGCGGCCCCTACTCGTTGTTATTCTCGTATTTGCCACCATACCTATCAGTGCAAAGCCACTGGATTTACCCCAAGCTATTCACATAGCCCTTGAAAATAATCTGGAATTAAAATTTGCTCGATTCGATGAGGAGCTCCGCTTACATGAGCTAAAAATATTAAGGCAAAAATTTAGTCCGCAATTATTTTTTAATGCTAGTTTAACCGTTCATCATGAAACTTATTTTGAAGAAAGCTTTGACGAAAAGAAGGTACATACCTATCCCTCTTTAAAAATGCAAACACCTTATGGCACCCAAATCGAATTATTTACAGAGCAAAACATTGGCTACGAGCGTTATCAGCACAGCAAAGGAGCTGCCTTGCGCTTTTCAGTGGAGCAACCCCTTTTGCAGGGGAGAAGTAAAGTGGTTAATACTTGGGAAATTTACAATGCCAGTATATTGAATGACATACAACAACTCCTGTTTGCACAAGCAAAAGACCAAGTCATCTATCAGGTGATTATTGATTATAATGCGCTACAGCTATGTGCGGAAAATATTAAATTGCACGAGTATTGGCTCGCTAATGCTACACAGTTTTATGAAAACATGCAGGCTAAGGAGCAAAGTGGTCGGGTTGCTAAGAATGATTTACATGCAGCCTTGTTACAAGTTAAGCGAGCCATGAGTCATTTAACCCAAGCACAGTTTGAATATTCACAAGCAAAAAGAAAATTCCTAGAAGAGTTACATATAACTGATGAAAACCTGTCGTTCATACCAAATACCATTGACACAGAACCCGTATTGAACCGTCAGGTAGTAATTAATGATGTAATGGCGAATGATATTGAAAGTAAAGTGTTAAGTTTAAACAAAGAACGAGTAAAGCAACAATTGCTTGTTGCAAAGGACAGTAAACGTCCAGACTTGAGACTGCGTGGTGACTGGACGCTAGGACGATATCATGTCTATGGTGAAAAAGCGGATTTTGGTTCCGATGAGAACGTGTTTGGTTATCCTTTTATTCACGATAATGGGAATTACACTGCGCAGATCCTCTTGAATATTCCTTTAAGTAATAAATCGCAACAGTATCATCAAATTTTAGCTGCCCGCAGTGAAATAGAGAAAATAGAATACGAATCACATTACCATCAGTTACGGATCAAAAATTTTGCGCTGAATTTGCTAGAGCAGATGGAAGTGAAGAAACGCCAATCTGAATTGGCAAAAGAGTCACTACAGCTTGCTAAACAAAATTATGAAGACGCATTAGAAAAACTAGAAGCAGGTCGAAGTTCACTTTTTGAATTGGTCGGTTATCAGGAAAGATTATTGAATGCACAGATAGCATCAATGGCAAATCAAATTGCATACTATGATAGCATCACCAATTTGGAGCTTAGTCGGGGATGCCTTAGCACAAAATGGGTAGGGACAGCATGAATAAAATCACGATGGCACTGATATTATTTAGTATATTCAACTGTGCATTTGCCATGCCAAAGGATCTGTTATTGGTAGAAAATAAAAATCCCGTTTCGACTATTCAATACGATGGACAATTATTTGCCTCTCATCTAATCGAAATACAAAGTCCTGCTAATGCAATACTGCAAAAAAGCTATGTGAATATAGGTGATAAAGTAACACAGTCCCAATTGTTATTTGAGTTTAGTTCACACGATTTGCAAACTGAACTACAAGATGCCCATATGGCAGTTCTTGAGAGTCAAGAAGCTTTGTTGAAACTTAAAGAGTGGTCTAAAAGCCATGAGATGATGCAAGCAATAGCAACACTTGAAAAAGCTAAAAACGAGTTAGAGCGCACAAAGTTCCGTTATTCACAAACCGAAAAATTATATAGCAAGGGTATTGTTGCTAGGGAGGAATGTCTGTTAGATCAACGCCTCTTCAAAGACAGCGAATTGCAATATCAAAATGCTAAAAGGCAACTGGCGCAAATTCAAGATAAGGCAAGCAAAACAGCCATTGAGTTAGCAACGCTTAAATTTGACCAGGCTCAAAAAAAGCATAGCTTATTACAACGAAAAATTGCAGATCTCAAGATACATTCACCGGTTTCAGGCACATTGCTGGCTCCCTTAAAATCTCAAGATTCAAAGCAAGTATTGTCTTTTTATCCTCAAAAAAATTTCCAAAGCTCTGAAGTTATTGCATTAGTTGCTGATCTGTCAAAATTATGTGTGTTAGTAAAAATTGATGAGTTTGATATTGTTCGCTTGCAAAAAGAACAAGCAGCTGATATACGATTCGCGGCCTTTCCCAAGCATACAATACAAGGTAGCATTGTCGATATTGCTAATCAAAATATGGCTTCCAGAGAAAAACAAGCTACCACGTATGATGTCAAAATTGCTTTGACGGCAATCCCTAAGGAACTGCAGGATAAGTTATTAATAGGGATGTCTGCTAAGGTGACGTTAGCTGAAGCTTTACCTGAAGGACTGTGGATCGCAAAAACGGCAGTACATTATGATAATGATGAACCTTATGTCCAAAAGTGGAACCAGCAATCAATTATAAAACAAAAGGTAGTGCTGGGTGATGCAGCCAAGGATGAAGTCTTGGTCTTAAGTGGCATTAAAGCCGGTGATAAGATAGAAGTCTCATGATTAGATTAAAAGGGGTGACTAAACAATATCCCAATTCATCACTGCCACTATATAATCAACTATCCTTAACAGTTGAGCCCAATCAAACAATGGCATTAATGGGCCCTTCGGGATCGGGTAAAACTACTTTGCTTTATATCTTGGGCTTATTAGACGCGCCTTGTAGTGGGCAATATTTATTTGAAGGAAAGGATCTGTTAAACCTCAATCATCAAGAGAAAGCCTTATTTCGCAATACTCAGATGGGCTTTGTTTTTCAAGCACACCTGCTTATTCCGCATTTAGATGTGCTCCATAACTTAATGCTACCGCTTATTTATCGTGGTATCACGCCAAAGCGTGCTAAACATAAAGCCTTGGCTCAATTAGAAGCTGTCAATTTGGCTCATTTACAAAAAAGGTTACCTTCACAATTGTCTGGCGGGCAGCAGCAACGTGTTGCTATTTTACGAGCGTTGATTGGGGAGCCTAAATTATTATTGGCTGATGAACCGACGTCGGCCTTAGATGACAAGACTAAACAAGAAATTTTATCGTTGTTATGGGAACTCAAAAGCTTTTATGCATTTTCCCTGATTATTGCCACTCATGATGTATTTATAGCTAAAATGTGTGATGAATGTTTAACTATTGGTTGACCCAAAGTTGGTTACTATTTCGTTTTTATCGACTGCGTGTACTGTTAAGCTTACTGAGTATCGCTGTGGGTATTGGCGCTGTCTGTGCACTTTGTGCAATTAACTCTATAGTGGCTAAGAACAGTGAAGACGTTTTGACTAAGTATGGACAATCGCGTTTCACTGCAACTATTGCGCCTGTCAGTTCATTGGGAAAAAAGCAAGCAGCGCTTTATTTACATCCTTCACTGGTCGCTAATTTTTCGCAAAGTTTGCAAGAGCAAATGACTTTGATCCCCTGCCAAGTGGTTCATTTTGATCATGATCAGGTTATTGTTGGCACGTTAAATGGAATAGAGCGCCATTTACAATGGCCTATGATATCTGGAAGAGGGCTGCATCGCTTAGATGAAAATGCCAAAGTTGTTGTAGTGGGAAGGGCAGTTGGGCTAAAAGTTGGCGATACCATTAGCTTATATGGCAATTATTTCACGGTGATTGGCGTGTTGGGAGAACTCGAGCCTAATCCGTTATTTGAATTTTCTCCTAATCATGCTCTGTTTATTAGTATCGGCATGCTAGCAAGGTTGAAACCGATACCATGGGTCGATTCTTTTATCGTGCAAAGCCAAAGCTTATCGCTGGAACAGGCCCAAGCAGCATTCCAGGCAAAAGTTAAGGCTTGGCATATAGATGGGTTATTTATCCGTGATGCCTCAATCTTCCAATTGGCTTTATTAAAGCAAGTCAAGACAACCATACAAATGCTCAAACTAATCGCCTTAGCCACCTTATTCCTTGGGATGCTCTCAATGCTCAACCTGTTAGTCATTTTGATTGACGAGCGTAAAAAGGAAATCGGTTTACGAATAGCTTTGGGAGCAACCTTGGCAAATATTGGTTGGCAATTTTTGTTTGAAATCATGATGTTATGCAGTCTAGGCGCAGTTGTGGGGATTGTTTTTGGTCAATTGGCCGCCTATATTATAGTAATGAAGCTTGGTTTAACTTACTATTTTAGCGGGTTTTCTTGGCTGGTAGGTGTGGTTACATCTCTTCTGATGGGGAGCTTATCAGGTATCATGCCAGCTATTTTTGCCGCTAAATGGCATCCAGTAAAGTTATTAAATAGTTAACAGAGCTATGACTGATGTGAGACGGTGTAATCATTAGCATGGAGTCAAATCGGAAAGAGAATGTGCGAATTATTGGGAATGAGCTCTAATAATCCCGCAGATATTTGCTTTAGCTTTACGGGGCTAATGCAACGCGGTGGCAAAACAGGCCCTCATAAAGATGGTTGGGGCATTGCCTTTTATGAAGGGCGAGGTTGCCGCACTTTTCATGATCCCTTCCCCAGTAGTGATTCTGAGATTGCAAGGCTAGTAAAACGTTATCCTATCAAGAGCCGCAATGTCATTTGTCATATTCGCAAAGCTAACAGTGGCAAAGTATGCTTAGAAAATACCCATCCCTTTGTCCGAGAACTATGGGGTCGAAATTGGTGTTTTGCTCATAATGGCCAATTAAGGGGGATCAAAAAAAAGCTAAAGCTAGTTCATTATTTTCCCGTTGGCACGACAGATAGTGAACATGCTTTCTGTTGGATCTTAGATCAAATTTATACCGCATTTCCCAAGCCACCAAAGAAAGATGAAAAAATTGCTGCATTAGTTAAAAAGCTCTGTGCAACCTTAGTGGAATTTGGCATTTTGAATTTCTTAATGTGTGATTCAAAATATCTTTATGCGCACTGCTCTACGAAATTGGTTTGGATCACGCGCAAAGCCCCTTTTGGTCAAGCTAAGTTAGTCGATGATGACATGACGATGGATTTTTGTACTCGGAATTCACCGAGCGATGTGATCACCATTTTGGCGACCGAGCCATTAACCGATAATGAAAATTGGCACCGCTGCCATAAGGGTGAATTTCTTATTTTTAAAGATGGTATGTTACAAACAACCGAATGAAATTCTTTTGTCAACGAGTTCTTAATTAATGGATTGCTTCGTTACATCCGCCATGACGGGATGGGAATGAATTTTAAAATGTACATCAAGCCAGTTCTGGAGCTCAAGCTGTTCATGCGGTTGTAAAAATAAGCCAAGCTTAGTCCTTCGCCATAAGATATCTTCAGCGCTGCGTGCCCATTCTTTTTCAACCAAATAAACAACTTCTTTTTCATATAGGCCGTGTCCAAAGTCATAGCCAAGGTCTGCAAGACTCTTGGCTCCTTTCAAAACCTGGTAGGTTAGGGTGCCATAATTTTGTGCATAACGCAGAATCAATTGAGCACTAAGCCATGGAAAATCATTCGCGAGTGTTTCTATAAAGGAGGTTAAATCTTCATAAGCAAAATCACCACCGGGTAAAGAAGTAGTGCTCGTCCAATCTTCACCCATTAAGGGAAAATAGGGTTGCAGTAAATGTAAGGCTTTTTCTGATAGCGCTCGGTAAGTGGTCAACTTCCCACCTAACACATTGATTAATGGTAACGTTCCTTGTTCATTAAGCAGCAATTCAAGTTTATATTCTCTCGTATTACTGGAAGTGCTGGAAGTCTCATCATTGACTAAAGCACGAACGCCTGACCAAGAATGGACTATTTGCTCAGGCTTCAATGGATGATGAAAATAATCGCTAACCACTTCGCATAAATAGTCGATTTCTGCAATGCTGATTTTAGCCTTTTGTGGAGATCCTTGGTAGACAATTTCGGTAGTGCCAATTAGAGTAAACTGTTTGAGATATGGGATCACAAAGACAACTCTACCATCCTTATGTTGTAAAACATAAGCTTCTTCCCGGTTGTGTAACTTGGGAACGATAACATGACTCCCTTTGATTAGTTTCACTCGAGTTGAACCAGTGATGTTCAAGATGGAGTGCTGGATCTCCTCGACAAAAGGCCCGCCAGCATTAATTAAGGCTTTACAATTAATAGTGTATACTTGCTGATTTAACTGATTTTCCAATTGGAGTTGCCAATGATCTTGTGTTCGGGTGGCACTAATGCATCGAGTATAATTGGCGACAACGCCACCGGCTCGATTAAGGCGTAAAGCGGTGGTAATGACTAGTCTTGCATCATCGACTGCCGCATCAGAGTAAATAAAGCCTTTGCGAATCGAACGCTTTAGCGGGTTTGAAGGATCGTTGGGATCCATGAAAATCATTTTTGATCGCTTAAAATAGCGACCAATACCAAACAGATCATAAATAAATAAACCCAAACGAATCAGCCAAAAAGAACGTCGCAATTTATTATAGGGAACGACAAAGCGTAAAGTACGTACCAGGTGCGGGGCTGTTTTGAGTAAAATCTCTCGTTCTTGGAGCGATTCTCTGACGAGACTAAAATGATACTCTTCTAAATACCGTAACCCCCCATGGATAAGTTTTGAGCTGGCGCTGGAAGTTGCGCTGGCTAAATCATTTTGTTCACATAGCAATACCGAAAGGCCGCGCCCAGCTGCATCTGCTGCAATTCCGGTACCATTAATACCGCCGCCGATTACAACCACATCATAGAAGCTTTCGGTATACAATGAAGTGCCTCATAATAAGAAGAGCTTGCTTCTACTAATAATAGATCAAACTGGGCAACTCGAAACTTTGTTGTTTGACAACTAAATAGTTTGGTGGGAAAAGATAATGATTGAATACGTCGTGTTAGGGAGTCAGCCGCTAAGACACCAATTAACGGTTCGCTTAACGATCCCCCATCCCAATCCCGAGGGACAAAAGCTTTCTCTACCGACTTGGATCCCGGGCAGCTATTTTATCCGCGATTTTGCTCGGCATATTACTGCGATACAAGCTTATCAAGGTGAAGATGGTGCCAAGGTTAATCTTATAAAACTCAACAGTCATGTCTGGCAAGCAGAAAAAGTGTCTGGACCTCTTTTAGTTATCTATTCGGTCTATGCTTTTGATACTTCCGTACGAGGGACTTATTTTGATGATGAGCAAGCCTTTTTAAATCCTTGTAGCTTGCTACTGATGGTGCACGATCGAGAAAATGATCCTTGTATTGTCAATTTAACGCCCCCTGATATTCTGGATGCCAAAGAGTGGCGAGTTGCCACCACGTTAACCCCGGTGGATGCTAAACCATTGGGATTTGGTCGCTATCAAGCCGCTAATTATGATGAATTAATCGACAAGCCTATCCAAATGGGAAATTTCGACTTCATAGAATTTCAGGCTAAAGGAATAGCACATGCGGTTGCCATTACCGGGCAGCACAACGGGAATTTGCCGCGGTTAAAAGAAGATCTGCAAAAAATCTGTGAAGAACATTTGCAACTATTTGGACAGCCGTATCCTTTTGAGCGTTATTTATTTTTGTTAAGTCTGCGCAAAGAGGGTTATGGTGGTTTAGAGCATCGTGATTCAACAGCATTGCTGATCCAAAAAGAATATCTACCAGGCAACGAAGAAGGTGTATCGTTGCAATATTTAGTGTTATTGGGGCTGTTTAGCCATGAATATTTTCATGCGTGGAATATTAAGCGGATTAAGCCGCAGGGTTTTATGCCTTATGTGCTAAGCGATAAATCATATACCAGACAATTATGGGCCTTTGAAGGGATCACTTCTTATTTTGATGAGCTGGCCTTGGTGCGTTCTAAAGTTATCACGACTTTGCAATATTTAGATGTGGTCGCACAAGGGATCACCAAGCTGTTGCGTAATCCTGGGCGACTCAAACAAACGATATTAGATTCAAGTTTTGATGCTTGGATCAAATTTTATCAACCCAATGAAAATTCAGTAAATTCTCAAGTTAGCTATTATGTGAAGGGTGCCATTATTGCTTTAGCTATTGATTTAGCCTTGCGCATGAATAGCAATAGTCGCAACTCACTAGACGAAGTGATGCAAATTCTCTGGCGTGATTTTGGTCAGGCCAATCAAGGGGTGCCGGAAGATAAAATCGAATCGTTGATTGTTGAGCTGGGTGGACAGCCCTTACAAGCTCTACTTCAACAAGCACTCTATACGACAGAGGATATTGACTTACAACCATTGTTGGCACCTTTTGGTTTGATATTGTCTTACCGACAGGCGCTGGCTTCTGATGATATGGGGGGCTATAAAGCAACTCAGATCAAACCGACGTGGGGTTTTTTAGGAGCCAATGTGAGTAAGAATCAAGGAAGAGTCGTAGTTACGCAAGTACTTGATAATACCCCTGCAGCTACGGTGGGTCTTGGTGTACAAGATGAAATTATCGCCATTGATGGTGTAAAAGTAGATGGTGATTCCTATGAAAAGATCTTCAAGCAAAGCAAACCTGGTCAAAAAATTAACCTTCACGTTTTTCGTCAAGATAAACTAAAGCAATTTGCAGTTACTTTAGAACCTTTGCCGCTTGATACGGTTGAAATCACTATCAACCCTGAATTAACGCCATCGCAGAAGAGCTTATTAAATGCTTGGCTAAAGAGTAATTTGTCATAATCAAGTATGTTAGAAATAAAACAACTATTAAAAAACTGCCTTCGCAAAGATCAATTTCTATTGAGAAAACGTTTAGCTCACATTGAAAAAATTGCAGATGAAGTGTTGCGTCAAAAAAAGCTACAACAGCTTTTCGACAAAATCACGACATCGAATGAAGTGCTTGCCAACCGTAAACTGATTGTTCCAGCTTCGATGTCGTATCCTGATTTGCCCATTATGGCAAAAAAGCAGGAAATCATTGATGCGCTGTTATATCATCAAGTCATTATTGTGGCAGGTGAGACAGGCTCTGGTAAAACCACCCAGCTACCCAAATTTTGCATTGAGGCAGGTTTTGGTGTGAGCGGGTTGATTGGTCATACTCAACCAAGGCGCCTCGCTGCCCGTTCGATCGCCACCCGTATTGCCAGTGAGCTTAATAGTGAAGTGGGATATTTGGTGGGATACCAGGTGAGGTTTTCAGATAAAACCAGTCCGAGTAGTCTCATTAAGCTAATGACCGATGGCATTTTGCTTAGCGAAACGCAACATGATAAATGGTTGAACGAGTATGACTGCATTATCATAGATGAAGCACATGAGCGCAGTTTAAATATTGATTTTTTGTTAGGCTTTTTAAAAAATCTTTGTCAGAAGCGTCGCGATCTTAAAGTGATTGTGACGTCGGCTACGATTGATGTGGAACGTTTTTCAGCATTTTTTAATAATGCCCCTCTAATTCAGGTTGAAGGTCGAACCTTCCCAGTCGAAGTTCACTATTTACCGCAAAATGAAGCCACTGAAAATAACGATCCCGTACAAGCGGTAGTAGAAGCGGTTCAGTTAGCCTATCAACAGGGGCCTGGCGATATTTTGATTTTTCAAAGCGGTGAAAAAGAAATCCGTGAAGTGGCAGAAGCACTGAATGCACAGGGCCTGCCCAATTCAATTGTATTGCCCTTATTTTCTAGACAAAGCGTAGCTGAACAGCAAAAAATATTCCAAACCATGCATAAGAGAAAAATCATTATCGCTACTAATATTGCGGAAACCTCTATTACTGTTCCTAACATTCGCTTTGTCATTGATGGAGGCTTGCATAGAATCAGCCGTTACAATTATCGCAATAAATTGCAACGGTTACCTATTGAGCCTATTTCCCAGGCGAGTGGAGAGCAACGCAAAGGTCGTTGTGGGCGGGTAGGACCTGGCGTTTGTTATAGGCTCTATTCTGAAGAAGATTTTTTAACTCGCGATTTGTTTACTGAACCAGAAATTTTAAGAACCAATTTAGCTGGCGTCATATTAAAAATGCTTGCGTTAGGTTGGAAAGATATTCAACACTTTCCCTTTTTAGATGCACCTGATAACCGCTTTGTCAAAGATGGTTATGCGCTCTTAGAGCGATTAGGGGCAGTGTCAAACGCTGCCGTGATTACTCCGATTGGTCGGCAGCTTGCGCAGATCCCTATTGAACCTCGATTGGGTCGGATCATCATAGCGGCAAATCAGTATGGTGCTTTAGCTGAGATACTGATCATTGTGAGTGGCTTGAGCATCATGGACCCACGGGAGTATCCTGTGGAATTTAAAGAAAAGGCCAGTTTAAGTCATACTCAATTTGCTCATCCAGAATCTGATTTCTTGTCTTATCTTAAATTATGGACTTTTATTAGCGAGCAAAAACAAAAGCTATCTAATCAAAAGTTCAGAAAGCTATGTCGTGAAAATTTTCTTTCTTATTTGCGAATTTGCGAATGGCTTGATGTTCATGCTCAGTTACAAGACGTTGCCAAAGAGTTACATTTTAAGATAAATCAAGTTGCGAGTGATACCAGTCAGATCCACAAATCGATATTGTCAGGTTTGCTGGATGGGATTGGTCTTAAAGAAGATAAAACCGAATATTTAGGTGCCAGAGGGGTGAAGTTCTTTTTGCATCCTGGTTCAACCTTATTTAAAAAACCGCCAACCTGGGTGGTAGCTTGTGAAATTG
The DNA here is from genome assembly GCA_050247135.1 of Candidatus Berkiella sp. Lineage (GTDB taxonomy): Bacteria > Pseudomonadota > Gammaproteobacteria > Berkiellales > Berkiellaceae > Berkiella. The sequence goes on along the minus strand of JBFWUT010000021.1, from coordinate 6,925 downwards.
TGCATACTACCAAGACCTATGCGAGAATTAATGCTCAAGTTGAATTAAAGTGGATCGAGGAAGTTGCTAAGCATTTGCTTAAGCGACAATATGTTGAAGCCCATTTTGATCTCAAAGAGCAAAGAGTGGTTGCTTATGAAAGAGCGACATTATTTGGCTTAGAGATCATTAGCCGGCGCAAAGTAAGCTATGAAAAAATCGCTCCGTTGGACGCAAGAAAAATTTTTATTTGGCAAGGGTTAGTTGAACAACAGCTTGAGACTCGTTGTGCTTTTTATAAGAAAAATTGCCAAACAGTGAATGAGCTTCGAGCATTAGAAGATAGAACACGGCGCCAAGTAACAATGATCGATGAAGGCATGATAGCTGGCTTTTACGAAAAGCAGCTGCCTATGGAGATTATGTCGACCAATAGTTTAGAGCAATGGGCAAAACAGCATAATGATAGCATATTAATCTTCACTGAAGACGATATTGGTATCGATAAGTCAAAAGCCAGTTGGTGGGAGAAAAATTTTCCATCGAAATGGGTGTTTAATGATCAAGCTTATTCGCTTCATTATCATTTTGATTTGAGTGCCGATGATGACGGCGTGACGGTCCATATTCCGATTGAGTCCTTAGCTGATCTTTGTGAGCATGATTTTTCTTGGCTGGTAGATGGATTACTCACGGATAAAATTGCCACCTACTTGAAGTCTCTGCCAAAACGAATTCGAGTATTATTAAATCCCTTACCTGAAACCCTTGCCAAAGCGCAAATATCGTTGAATCGTCAACTGAGTTTTGATACCGCATTGCGTGTATTCTTAGAAGAAAAATTGGGTTTCACATTGAGTGAGCCAGTTTGGGATAATGTTTTTTTGCCGGCGTATTTAAAAATGCATTTTATGGTTATTGGCAAAAATAAAGAGCTATTAGCCAAGGGCGACAACTTGTCATTACTTTATGAAGAGTTGCGTGACAAATTTTCTGAAAATATAGCGCAAGATATGAGTCTTGAGAAGCAAAATTTGACTCGTTGGGATTTTCAAGAGTTACCAGTAAAACATATCCTGCAAAAAAATCGTTTGCAGCTCACTTATTACCCAGCATTGGTTGACAAAGAGACCAGTGTTTCAATCCAATTGTTTGATAATCCAATATTAGCAAACTACTATCATCGCTTAGGATTAGCCAGACTTTATTTATTAACCTTGAAGGACGCCTCGACCTTTATTAAAAAGGAAATTCAAGCACAGAAGAAAATATTAGCTCAACAAAACAGTTTGCTAGGAGATTTTACGGTACTAACGCAGCAGTTGTTATTGGCATCTGCTCTGCATACTTTTACCGACACCACCATTCGCACCCGTGAGGCCTTTGATGCCCAATTGGCATTGCATCGCCATGATCTGGCGGGTAAGGCGAACCTGCTCATTGCGCAAGCTAAGGATTGGTTAACATTAAATCAACAAATTGAACGATTACTTTATCGCTTAGCGGATAAGCCATCTAAAGAGATGCAAATGGTGCTTAGCGATATCGAAAATCAGCTGAAAGACTTATTTGAACAACATTTTTTGAGTAATGTGCCTTTGACCACCTTGTTGCGCTACACCACCTACTTAAAGGGCATTTTAGTTCGGCTTGAAAAATTGCCGCGTCAATTAGGGCGGGATCAGGAAGGCATGACTGTCCTTGTTAAGGTGCAAAAGGCATATGAAAGTAAACTTGCTTCAAAGAATCAAGCCCTTTCCCAATGGGATGATCCCTTATTACTCTTTCGTTTTAAGATAGAAGAGCTACGCATATCCTTGTTTGCTGAGAAACTTGGCACACAAGAACCCGTTTCAGCAGTAAGATTATTTAAACTTTTAGAAAAATTAGGGTAAATTATACCTATTACACTTCAAGTTGCGAAGCAACACAGAAGTGTTTCTTTACGCGAAGGGGGTTCCCCAAGGGGGAGAATCGCGATTTTCCCCCTTGGGTGCAAGCAAAGCTCAGCTTTTGCGCAGCATTCAAACAAGATATGCCGCTCGCTAGGCATTTTATAATCTCGCATCTTCAAGTACGAGCGGTATTAAAGACGCCCCCTAAAAGGCTTGGCCATCTAAAGGAATAGATCCATGAAAACTGCTCTTCGGCTTTGTTTGGTGATTTTTTCTTTATATTTAATCACCTTTTCCTCAAATGCTGAGAATACCCCCTCTTCTATCCCTGAAGTATTGGTCCCTTGGAAAGGTTGGGTGCTTAAAGGCTACGAAGAACAGCTATGTCCTTTTCCTTATAATAATCAAGCACAACATTTTTGTGTGTGGCCAACTGATCTAAAGCTGAACGTCAGTCAGCAAAAAGCCGCCTTTGTGCAAAAAGTGGTGAACTATCGAGAAGCCTGGGCTGTTATTCCGGGTGATAATGATTATTGGCCCGAAGACGTGAAAGTGAATTCAAAGGCCTTTCCAGTAAGTGCTCATCGAGGCCGTCCCGCTCTTTTGCTGCCAACGGGTGAATACACAATTGAAGGGACTTTGAATTGGGAGAGTCAACCCGACTTTATTCAAGTACCTGTCAATATTGGAACGATTAATTTAACGATCAATGACAAAGCGATCGAACAACCTGATCGTGATAGAAGTGGAAAATTATGGTTAACTCGCCAAAGCCAGCAAGTAACACAGCAAAAAGAACAAGATGCTGTCAGTGTTAAAGTTTATCGGCTTTTCAAAGATGGCATCCCGCTAGAACAAACTATGTTATTGCGCCTTAGAGTGTCAGGACAACCTCGCGAAGTAACGCTGGGCCCTGTGCTATTAGCTAAATCGCTACCGCTTCGCATCGATAGCGCTTTAGCGACAAGGTTAGAAGAAGATGGGATGTTGCGTTTACAAGTCAAACCCGGTGTTTGGGACGTTACCATTCGTAGTCGTTTCTTAGGCAAACAGGATAAGATAGATTTTCAAGTAGTCCCCGCTCCTTGGCCTCAAGAGGAAATTTGGTCTTTTCAGCAACAAAATGATCTCCGGCTGGTAGATATTCAGGGGGCACAAAGTATCGATCCGCAACAAACCGATATGCCAAATGCGTGGCGAGAATTTCCAGCTTATCTATTGTCAAAGGGCAAAGCATTGAACTTAAAGGAAATGCGACGTGGCCAAGAGGTGCGAAAAGCGGAGCAGCTCAGTTTGCAACGAAGAATGTGGCTAGATTTTTCGGGTAAGGGTTACACCTTAGAAGACACAATGTCGGGAACGGTTGAGCAGCATTGGCGCCTTAGCCAACTGCCACCCTATCAATTAGGTCGAGTCAGTATTGACGGTCAAGATAAATTAATTACCCAAGTTGGCAAAGATTTGCCCGGGGTGGAAATTCGCCAAGGTAATTTAAATTTGCTTGCGGTCAGTCGCATCAATGAAAAAACTTCAAAAATACCTGCAGTGGGTTGGGATGTAGATGTGCAATCACTCTATACGCAGCTTCACTTACCACCGGGTTGGATGTTGCTTGGCGCTTGGGGAGTTGATACTGCTAATGGTGCTTGGGTGCAACAATGGACGTTGCTTGATCTGTTCTTAGCACTTGTCATCGCTGCTGCCACCTTGAAGTTGTTGGGAGTGAGTTGGGGATTGATTGCCTTAGCGATGATTACACTGACCTATCAGGAACGAGCAGCTCCAGTGTATGGCTGGTTAAATTTAATAGCGGCTTTGGGCTTGATTGTGGTGTTACCAGCCACCAGTAGAGCCAAGCGCTGGATTATTTATTACTTTAGGTTAAGTTTTGTTTATTTGTTGTTGATCGCATTACCTTTCATGGCTATGCAAATTCGCAACGCAATTTATCCCCAATTGACTATTCCCAATAGCACACCAGTTACTATGCAAAAGGGGGGCTTTGCTATGAGCAGAGTAGAAAGTGCGCCTCAAGTTGCCATGGAAGCGCTCAATGCTCCTTTAGGTAAACAAAAAATGTTAGCAGATAGGGCCATGGCGGGTGCGCCAATGGCGAATGTTGATGCTGCTAAAGAAGAGCGGAATCTAGAGGATTATGATCCTAATGCTAAAATACAAACCGGTCCTTCAGTGCCTAATTGGTATTGGAACGAATACTCCTTGAGCTGGAATGGACCTGTTGGCCTTGATCAAACATTGAGATTATGTCTTTTAAGTGCCAACGTGACCTCTGTGTTGAAAATATTGCAAGTGTTATTAATGTTAGCGCTGATTTATGCTTTGTTTCGGGCTTCACAACAACAAGCTAACTTGAATAATTCTTCGCCTAACAGTACAGCTTCACGCGCTCTTGTTAGTATTTTACTGCTATGTGGTTTGTGCTTTGGGTTGACACCTAAGTCTAAAGCATCAGAGATCCCTGATCCTGCTTTATTGACTCAATTACGTGAACGATTACTAGAACCTCCGACTTGTTTGCCCGAGTGTGCCGAAATCAGTCGTATGCAGGTTGAAGCTAAAGAAAATAATTTAACGATAAGGCTTAAAGCAAACATCACTTCGCCGGTTGCTATCCCGATCCCAAGCACTCTCGATAAGTGGGTTCCTCGCACTGTGTTAGTTAATAATGCAGTAGCAAAAAGTTTGCAATACGATGGTAATCAGCAACTATGGTTGAGTTTGCCGGCCGGTGTTCATGATATTGTGATGGAAGGACTCATTGGCGATCAGAATAAGTTTGAAGTGGGGGTTCCCTTAAAACCCAAAGCGGTCACGCAAACCGCGACGGGTTGGGCGATAGAGGGTATTAATCGCCAAAAATTACAGGGCAATCATCTGTACTTTAATCGCGTTAAACAAGCAAATGAAGAAATCAAATCATCGCAAACGCATTTGCAAGCAGTGAGAGTGCCACCGTTTGTGATCTTAACGAAAACGCTCAATTTAGGATTAGAGTGGGAAGTGATCAATCAAGTGCAACGTATTGCACCAGCGCAAGGTGCGATTGAGATCTACGTTCCACTATTAGAGGGCGAATCTGTTCTATCGGATAAAGTACAAGTAAAAGACGGTAAAGCCTGGGTGACCTTAGGTGCTCAAGAGAACCAAGTCGTTTGGCGCTCGAAACTGGCACAAAATAAAATTATTAAATTGGTTGCAGTGGATGATCCAAGCTTAAAGCAAGTGTGGCAGGTCAATGCCATCTCGCAATGGCATATTAAGTTTTCAGGGATCCCGATGATTCATCAAAGCAATGCTGCGAATCGCTTCATGCCACGCTTTGAACCTTGGAATGGTGAAGCAGTAACGATTGACATTTCAAGACCGCTACCCATTGCGGGTAATACTGTCACTATTGATGAAAGTCGTTTAGGGATTGCTGCAGGCAAGAGGATGAGTGAAGGAAATCTTTCTTTTACGGTACGAGCCAGTGAAGGTGGGGCGCATGTTTTTAAGATCCCTGCTGCTGCGGTGTTGCATGATGTCTTAATTAATGGCATGAGCCAACCCATTAACAGTAAGCAGGGTGAGATAACTGTGCCATTAAATCCGGGAACACAAAACATTGAAGTCAGTTGGCAAGAGCCACATCCGATTGCGAGTATTTATCGAACACCGTTAGTGAATTTACAAATGCCAAGTAGTAACGGCGTGATAGATCTAAGCGTGAGCAAAGAACGCTGGATCTTACTATTAGGCGGTCCTGTGGTTGGTCCCGCAGTGCTATTTTGGGGCATATTAGCAGTGATTCTGGCTGCAGCCATTGCCCTTGGGCGATCTTCATTAACACCATTGCGAAGTTGGCAGTGGCTGCTACTAGCAATGGGCTTAACCTTAGCAACACCGATGGTTATGATCATTGTCGTGGCTTGGTTTGTTGCAATGAACAAAAGGAAAGATATTTCTGCAAATGTTTCAATCAGTATCTTTCAATGGGTGCAAGTTGGGTTGGTCTTATTAACACTTGCATTTGTAGTTAGTTTGTTTACAAGTATATCCGATGGACTATTAGGATATCCTTCTATGCAATTATCAGGTCCTGTTGTGGGTATTGTGCAATCTCAGTTTAACAACCCAGATAATTATCAATTGCAATGGTATCAAGATATGACTAAGGAAAATCTCGCACAAGCGTGGGTTATTTCATTGCCAATGTATATATACAGAGTCTTAATGTTGTTATGGGCATTATGGCTTGCCTTTTCTTTAGTGAAATGGTTACGTTGGGGGTGGGAATGTTTTTCAACCCAAGGGTACTGGAAAGAGCGTTAAGATTTTGTAGCTGTGATATTTTTTTGATAAGATGTTGCAATTCGTTATCTTTTGTTCAGAGATGACATACTCTTCTTAAGTTTTTTATGCAGAGTGTGCCATTACCGTGCTGAGCATATTGAAGAGTAGTAGCTAACAGCGTTATATTATGCCTCGTTAAGAATTTTTAACGTGGATTTGGTTTTAATGCACTTCATGCTCAGTCACGTTAGTAGCAAGTGCCTTTAACCGTTATGCATTCCAATGGGAGAGTTTGTAGATGAGCAAAATGACAAATAGTAAGTTGGCCTTGTTGGCTCTAGCGGGCCTCGGTGCCGTCGCGTCAGGACCAGCATTCGCTGATAGCATGACGGTTGACTCAAGAGGCGGCTTAGAAGTTTTCCAAACCAGTTCTAAAGATTACTGGTTCCGTTTCGGTGGCCGTATGATGTTTGACCAAGCTTGGTTTGATGTCGGCGATACCGGTGCTGGTTTCCCTAGCGGTGCACAAATCCGCAATGCGCGTGTCAGCCTTAAAGGTGGCGTCGGCGCACACTGGGTTTATAAATTAGATCTTGATTTTGTCGATTCTTTTGGCAACGGTGGCGGTTCGCGCTTTGGGGAAGCGTGGTTAGGTTATGATGCTTGCGATGCGTTCTTCTTCGCAGTGGGTCAAGTCAGCGTTCCTTTCGGGTTAGAAAACGGGGGTAGCTCAAGTGATACTCCTCTCATGGAACTCT
>JBFWUT010000020.1:0-48553 GCA_050247135.1 Candidatus Berkiella sp. | reverse complement strand
TTTTTTTAAATAATTCATGAAAGCGATCTGCCCGGTGCAAGCCAAACCATCTCAGAAAGGTTAAAGGGGCGATAAATTTTTCCCACCAGCCGCCCCTGGCCATTTCAGAAAACTTTAATTCATTAAATAGAGATCGCATTTTGGGGACAGGCCAACCTGTGGCAAGTAGTAATGCCCCAATGGCACCTACTGAGGCACCAGCGATCGCTTCAACCTCCTTCAAGATCTCCATTTTGTCTAATGCGTCTGCCACACCTAAATAAATGTAACCTTTAGCACCGCCACCTTCGAGCGCAAGATACTTGTATTTCCCAGCCATTCTTAACCCCTTTTTTTAAAGGCTGAGAGTATACAAGGTAATTTTGAAAGTAACTTCTGTGTATTTTTATAGGAGATTGTTGCTATACAATAATGTTGCTAGACAGCACTTAGGAAGATTTAGAATAAATTGATTAAACGATCCTGAAGGACCTTTTCATAATTTTGCCTTCTAGTACCTAGCAAATTCTGTCTGCAAAATAAAATAAACCTTAATTATTTGGCTTATGTTTTTTGGTATCAGGTGGATCAACATTAATGTTCTGTTCCTTTTTAGCTGGATCAGCAGCGGCTCTAACATCAGGTATTCCAGCACCACCCTTAAATTTTTCAAAAATAGGTGCCTTCGGTAAAGGTCGACCTTTGTTAACCTCTGCTGGTGTGGCTTTCCAACTTTCCAATACATGATTTACATTAAATTTAAAATGGCTAGGATATCGGTCTAAACAATTAATCACTTGTGCTTTTTCAACCGCAGGGGGTAAATTTCTGACTTGAATTTCCTTTAATTCGCTTATTAGTTTTTCAACATCCACACGATCTGCGGCTTGTTGTTTTACATTTCTCACTAAAAACCATCTCTCTAAAGCCCCAATAGTTGCTGCAGCAAGACTATTATTTTCTTTATTCGATCCCTCTTGACTTGGACCAGGGCGTTGTGGTGGTGGTCTTTGCGCCTGAGGTTGTACAAAAGGTCGACCTTTGTCAACCTCTGCTGGTGTGGCTTTCCGACTTTCCAATACATGATTTAGATTAAATTTTAAATAGCTAGGATGCCGGTCCAAACAAGCAATCACTTGTGCTTTTTCAACCGCAGGGGGTAATTTTCTGGCTTGAATTTCCTTTAATTCGCTTAGTAGTTTTTCAACATCCGCACGTTCTGCGGCTTGTTGTTGTACATTTCTCACTAAAAACCATCTCTCTAAAGCCCCAATAGTTGCTGCAGCGAGACTATTAATTTCTTTATTCGATCCCTCTTGACTTGGACCAGGAATAGGACCTTGTGCTGGTGGTCTTTGCGCCTGAGGTTGCACAATAGGTAAAGGCACTTTGAGTATTTGCTCCAAAACGGTTCCCGCCATTCTAGCGGCACTTGTGCCTGCGGGATCTTGTTTAGCAGAAAGATACATATCTGAGACTAACTGTTGTAATTGCTTAATTTTTTCTGGTTGTGAAACAGCAGATTTATCTAAAGCAACTAATTTTTCTCGAAGAGGTAAAATCCAGGCTTCCCTATTATCTTTACCATACATAGCCCAAGTCAATCTCATTTCATCAAACTTGCCGATCACTTGTTGAACTAGATCATCAGATTGCTGCTTAGCTTGTGCTTGCGCCCTTGGTGGTGGCGATGGCGGTTTTTGTTGAGCCGAAGGACCTTGTTTTGCATCTTGTTTTATATCATTTTGACTTTGACGACGTGGTGATGGAGCACGACCTGCTTGTGGTTGGGGTGCAGCTTGTGGTATGGGCCCTGGTGCTCGAGGATTTTGCACCTGAGGTTTGGACACTTCTGGTAATGGTACCTTTAAGACATCCTTGAGAATCCCCCCTGCTATTCTAGCCGCATTGAATCCTTCTTTTGGATTTTGCATCGCAGAGATATACATATCGGCAACGGCTTTTTCTGTTTGCTTTCTTTTTTCAGCAGGTGATGCATTTGATTTATCAATAGCAACTAATTTTTCACGAAGAGGTTCGGTCCATCTTTCTTTTCTATCGCTTGCTGAAATTGCCCAGAATAAAGTAGCATCTATTTCTTTAATGGCCATTTTCACGGGATCTTTAGCATTGCTCTGTTCAGCTTTTAATTTTTCTTCCTGTATGATGATATCCATAAATTTTTGACGCAATCCATATTGACGAGTGATATTCGCTAGAACCTGAGGTGTTTCTCCTCTGGCAATCGCTTCAATATTTGCCTTGTTACTGGTGATTTCTCGCATATTGTCAACTAATTGTTGTGTATCTACTGCTTGGCCGTTACTATACCTGATAGGATAAGGGTATTTTAAAATGATATTCTCAAATTCACCCATCGTCTTTGCCAATTTGATATCACGAACAAATACATTTTCCGCATGCTTTTCTTTGGCGAGTTGCACAAATCTATCGCGTAGCCCGTAATTACTAGTAACCCCCAAATTACTTAAGAGATTTATGAAAGAGTCACTTGCCACTTGTGCCAACTTGTTCTCATTAGTAGCAAATTCTTTCATCGTTTTCACTATACTGGCTTTATCTAGCCTATCTCCACTTTTAGTTGTCAGATCATTTGGGTAGTTTTCTATAACTTGAATTAAAGCTTCTAGGTTTATAGCAGATTGAATGTCAGCGGCAAGGTCACCCGTTGCTGGTTGGTTGCGACGGACGATGTTTATTGCACTTATAACCCCATTATCTTGACGAACCTCATTTATACTGGCTAGTATTTTAAAGGCTTCTTCCATGTTTTTCTTTTGTCCCGCATCTAAATCGTTTGGAAATTTATCAGGGTGCAATGCCAAAGCGCAGTTTCTATAGAAGGCTTTTGCTTTTTCTTCATTTGGATCTTGGCTGAAGTCAAAACCAAATTTTTTCCCAACTTCATCAAGGATCCTAGCCTTGTCATAATTGTCTTGCGCTGAGGTTATTTTCCCTGCTATCTCAAGTAAAGCAGCTGCCAATGCAAGTTTATTTCCCTTATCCATTGCACCTGCTTCTGGTCTTGTCATATTGACAATATTAGTGTACAGCATATGGCTACCCTTTAATTACACTCTATATAGTTAATTTTGCTAAATAATATGAATATAACTAAGACTTTTATATTCCCTAGTAAGTTCATGAATAATACATTGATAAATCAAAGCCATATGTCATGGCTAAGCTAATGTGGGCTGACCTATGACGATAGTACATTTAAGCATATGCAAACAACCGCTTGTTAGATGCTTATTGCATAATGGCGACCATGGCCCGCCTTTTGTACTGGCTATACAATAATGTTGTTAGTCAGCAGTTTGGAAGAGTTAGAATAAATTTGTTAGACGATTTTGAAGGATATTTTCATAATTTTGTTTAAGAGTTGAAGTTAAAAAACTTTTATCAATTAACTCAAACCATTCATGTTTTGCTTGTTTGAGCCTTTCGAGTTGATCATCAATGATGGCTTTATTCAGTTTTAAAATCTCTAAACCATAATATTCAATAAAATCTTTGCGACGTAAATTCCGCTTTCTGCCATTCAAGGTTAAAGCAATTTCTTCTTTGGGATTTTTTATGGCAATAGTCGAATTAATAAAATCATAGGCTGGCGCTAGTGAGGTTTTGCCATCTCGGGTAAGCAGAGCATAATTCTTTAAATGCATATCTTCATTGCCAATAAGATAGTTAAACAGCACTCTAATAAATAGTTCTGCTTTTTCGATGGCAGGGAAGGTCGTATATCTTTCAATGATATGTGCCAATTTTTCCATGGAGTAACTATATTTGGTTTCTCTATCAAGACCCGCTAATTGCGCAAAATCTTCCATGGCAATTTTTTGTTTACGGGGCCCACGGTCAAAGCGCTTAATAAAGTAGGTTAAGCTTTGATCTTTTGAGTACACTAAGCCATGTAAAGGTACTTCTATACCTAAGGCTTTAGCCATTCTCATCGTGAGATCTTCATTTTCGGGTGCTTGCTCATACAACGCGCTTTGGGGCTTTAGGATATATAAACCGCCATTATCGACTAACGCAAAACTTTCATCTTTAATATCTAATACTGCACTTAATTTAGGTTGCACCCCTTGTATCGACATTTTGTCGGCCCGGGCTAATGCTTCGACTTGTAGTTCTTTGGCAGAAAAATGAAGATCATTCAATGTCGTTAATTTAGGGGATAATAGCTTTAAGCCCTGTTTTGAGTATTTTTCACCCTTGAGTAGTAGCTCATAAGTAATGGGACAGTGACTCATACTTCACCTTCTACGGTGACTGAACCGACGAGATCTTTACCGACCGTGACTAGTTGGGTAAAAAAATCTTTGCGATCGATTTTAGCATTCTTTAACAGCGCTTCTAGCAACATGCCTTCTGGCAACAAACCATCAAAAAAAGGCGGAAAGTGTGTATAGTTAAAACTTTTCTGTGCGACAGGCATAGTCAAAGAGATGGGAGCCCCTTGATAGGCATTATTGTATTCAAAGCGATAGGTGCCATCTTGCTTATCGATTAAATCACCTGCGTAGATCCCATGGTTAAATACCCGTGCTTTACGCATTCTCTATGACCTTTTGTGTGATTAAAGGACTGGAAAATTCTATTTGGATATTCAATACATTCAATATTTTTAACAGTGTGTCTAATTGAATGGTTTCTTTGCCGTGTTCAATGTCGTAAATCACGGTTTTGCCTACCCCCGCATACTTTGCTAAGGCTTGTTGGCTCAAACCGCTATGCTTGCGATGTTTGCGGACTAGAGTGGCTAATTTTTCAAAAAAAGATTTTTCCATAGTAGTGACTCATATATACCGCTATAACAGTAAATATGGTCTTAATTATCTGATTTGTCAATAAAATAGGTATTTATACTGCTATAGAAGTAAATACGGGCAGATTTAATTAAATAGTTGACTATAATTGGATAATATAACTGCTATAGCGGTAAATTTATGTGCCAACATCAGTCCCGTCTGCGGGTAAACCGCAGCCGGGAAAGTTCGACTCACATTCAGCTTCTGCAAGCACATGCTAAAGCTGCTAGCTCATCACTTGACTGGATGAAAGCGATCGCGAATGGTATTGTTGATCGCCTTTTTGTCACCGGCAATGGCATAAGATTCAACCATTGCTTTAAGTTCAAGGGGTAGATTTTTCATAGTCTTAAAGCCTGCATGGACGACATTCAGTTTACTCTAGGATTATTTTGGAATGGGTAAATAACTTAATTGTTCTATGCAATCATCCATTGATTTGTCAAATTGGATCACTTTTTGTCGGCTATCTTCTACTCTTTTATTAAAGTTAAATAGGGTGTGTTTCTTAAGTTCATTGATGACGTGATCACTATGAATATCTGTTAGTTCTAGGGCTTGTAATGTGTCGTTTAACTCCTTGATTTTTTCAGGACTTTGTAGCGCAACGACATCGGCCTCCAGTGAATTGTGCAAAGACTCTAATTCTATTTTAAGCTCAGATTTAACTGCCGTTAAAAAATCAGGTGGCATTACACCTTCTTTTTCCCATATTGAAACGGTATTTGCTTTTTCTTCTGGAGTCATGTTATTTAAAAGCCGTTTAGTAACGGTTGTTGCCTTGTGATAAAAAGCTTGAGTAAAATCAATCATTTTAGAACTCCTGATAATTATAGAATAATTAAGAATTGGCTAATGTTATTAAATAATAATTAGGAGTTCAAGATTTTGCAGACGGCTGGTAGCAGTTTAGAAGACAGCTATAAAAAGAATAAATAAATATTTTTGAAAAGTCATGTTTTATATGTATTTTTGTTAATTTTTCTCTAAGAGGCAAAATCTAGACTTCCCATGCTTGTTAGTTGCTTATTGCCATCATTCATTGCATGCAAAAGTGCTATTTTTGTAAAAGATAACTTGCTGCGTTATCTACGAAACGTTGTCCTTCTTCTATATAACCATATACGGTTCCTTCATGACGCCAGCGACCTTGGCGCATGATAGCTATCATGGACACGCCATTTTGACTGGCTGTTGTTGCAAAACCGCGACGTAAACTATGGCCGCTATAAGTTTGCGGATTAGGCAATTGTGTTTCATGTGCTAGTTTTTTAAGAATATGATTTACGCTGAGAGCTGTTAAGCTTTTAGATTGCATGCGTTGATGCTTATTGATGGCACAAAATATTGCTCCTGAATCACGTTTCGAAATATTTTGCCATTGTTGTAGCGCCTTTACGGGACATAGCTCTGTTTTACCATAAGGTATGGCTACATTTTGTCCTTCCCCTTCTTGGTCAGTTTTAGAACGAGGGATCGTGATAGTGACGCCCTGTTCTTCAAAATGGATGTGCTCCCAACAAAGACCCACCAATTCCGAACGCCGCAATGCAGCAAAAAAGCCTATCAGGATTAAGGCGCGATTTCGGACATTGCTTAAACTCTCATTATGTTTCAAATATTCAGATATTTTTCTAAGTTGATCTAATGACAATGCTGCTGCTTTAACGGTTGGCTTACCGTGGACTCTCGCTATCCCACTCAGTGCTTTGCGGATTATGGGGTGCGATGTGGGATCGGGGAATCCTTGATAAGTGTGCCAATGCTTAATAGCCGTTAAACGCCGTTTTAAGGTTTGGGGTTTTAATCGGCTTGCCTGCTGTTGCAAATAAGTTAGTAAATTGCAGGTGGTTGCTGGAAGCAATCCCCCTTCACTCATAAAATGACGGATGTCCTGCTGGTAGGCTTTGCGGGTGTTATTGCTGGTGGCGGCATGAAGATAAGTTTGTAGTTCATTCGTAATGCTAAGTTCAGTTTTTTTTGGAGGTCCTATCTTCAATTTTATGGATGTCCTTTTTAGATTTTTTAAGAATTTTATGTATGTTATGAAAATCTAACATATTTTTTGCGATATAACTATCGATAAGCATGGTTATCGATAGTTATAAATTAGTACTTTGGATGTCCTTTTTTGTGTGATAAAGTAATAAATTACATTATACGTAATACGGAATTAAGAATGGGAAGAATTGGAATTGTCTATGAAGATGTCGCAGAAGCCGCGCTACAATTGCAGGCGCAAGGTAAGATCCCTACGGTTGATGCGGTGCGCCATGTCTTAGGAACAGGCAGTAAAACTACGATTAATCAGCATTTAAAACAATGGAAAGCAGAGCAAGGCACGTCTGATGGCTCACTTCCCTCAGAGATTTTAACCGTTGTTAGTGGGTTATGGGATCGCATTCAAGCACAAGCACAGCAGGCAATTGAGGCCACAGCCGCAATTCATCAAGCAGAGCGCGAAGAGTTACAATCAGCCGTATTGCACTCCCGAGAAGCCTTATTAGAAACTGAGCACCGTTATGAGGAGCTCGATGCCCACTATCAAGCTGAGCGTAAGCAAGTTGGGAATTTGGAAACAGAAAACCGGCAAGTTAAGCAAGCCTTACTGCAGCTAGAAGAGCGTTTCACCGCTTCGCAACATCAATTGGCTGATGCCAAGGCAGAAAATACCCGGCTTCATCAATTAGCTTCGCAGATCCAAACCAACTTAGAGCATTATCAGCAATCCATAGAACAATTACGCATGGAACAAGCACTGGAATATGAAAAGCAGAACACAATCCATCTCACCCAACTATCTCATGAACGAGATAAAGTGAATGCCTTATCATATGAGTTAGAAAGTAAAAGCAAGTCGCTAACTGAAATGCTAAATGAGGTCAATGAGGTTAGAGCACTAGTTGAGGTTTTACGTGGAACCTCTCATCAGCACGAAAATGAGAAACTCATCGCGAATGAGCGCAACAAGTACCTAGAACAGCTGATCGAAGAGAAAATCAGCGCAGAACAAGCAGAGAAATTACAAACCCAAACTTATATCGCGCAGCTCTTACAACAGAACCAACGTCTTCAGACTACAGTTGATCATCTGTTGAGAAAACAAGAAAATCTTGAAGGTGAAAAAACCGTTTTGAAGAAAGAGAATACCCAGTTGCATTTAGCATTAACACAAACAGAAAATACATAGTAATTATTTGCGCTTCTTCTTGGTCTTGCTTCTGTGGTTCTCGATGAGCTGCGGAAGCCAGGTTGTATAGGCTTTCCAGCCTAATATGATAAAGCAGAGAAACACAAATGCCCATATTTTCCAATGTGCTTTGAAGTTCTCAATCTGAGCCTTTCTTTCTAAGGAAATTTGCAGTTTAGACGGTTCATTGCTTTCTAAAATTTGTTGGCTTGTTGCTTTAAACGTTAGTGCAATCCAAGTATAAATTTGTTTGTTATCCAGTTTAATATCAGGATTTAGAGCATTAATGGATAACTGCAGTATGATGAGCTTGCCATTGAGATAGATATAATTCTTGGTCTCTAACAGACTAGATTGGTAATCATAGTTCCCTTTATCGTTCATCGTGTAAAATCGGGTTTCCCAAGTGAATATTAGAAAAAATTTGTTTTGTGGTAATGCGCTGCGGATAATTTTTTCGGTCTTAGATTGTCCGGATACTTTTATAACAGGTTGTTGTGCTTCATGAATGATTGCATCTCTGAGAGCTTTCCACTTGCTTCTGGAAATAAAAGACTGAGAATTCTTGGGTTGGATAATGCTAATGACTCGATTGATATTTACGGGGTGTGTTTCATAATAAAAACCAAGTGGAATAGAATCTCTGGGGACATATAATTCGGTTAGCTTTTTAAAGTCAGGCGATTTGGGATCAGCGATAAACCGAAACCCCTGATAAGATGGGAGCGTAATAACCTGATTATCAATGACAACTGATGGTTCATCAGCAGAGCACATAGCGGAATAAAAACTAACAAGACAGCAAATTATCCAAATAATCGGTTTTCGCATGAGTCTTCTTATCACCGTCCATCCAATCTATCAAACTTAACATGTTAGCACATGACCTACCAAGAACTAGTGCTGACAAGCTGAGCTTGTATACAGTTATTGATTCATTCGATGTGGTCGCAGAGGCTGGTCTATTTGCGTAGTGACTTCAGTGGCAGGTGGTATGATGATTCTTCTGCCGTGATACATCGTTGTATACAATCTCACGGGGGCGTTATAATTTTCACACTTTAGGACCTCATTAAAATGGTCTGAAGTTCTACGTAGCCCTTCCTTTAATGAGACCTTAGGCCCGCTCCAGTTGAGATCTCGTAACGCTTTGTGAATATCTGGGCAGCGTTGAGTGGGATCATCCGTGGGTAGTGGTTCGTATGCTAATTCTGATCGACTTTCGCATACACCAATAATCGTTGTGGCAAGTTCTGTAACAGTGATTTCATTAGGATTGCCAATATTGTAAATAGGAACAGCGTCTAAATCATTTTTTTGTGCTTCCATGAGAGCGATAATGCCATCAACTGTATCATCCACAAAACAGAACGAGCGACTTTGTTGGCCGTCACCATAAAGCGTAATCGGAAGTCCAGTTTTTGCTTGGATCATAAAATTGCTAACAACACGTCCATCTGTTGGATTGAGCCAAGGGCCATAAGTATTAAATATACGCACTAATCTCACATCGACACCCTTGACTCTTTTATATTCGAAGCATAATGCTTCGGCAAAGCGTTTGCCTTCATCGTAGCAACTCCTTGGGCCAAAGCAGTTAACATTGCCACGATAATTTTCAGATTGAGGGGATACTTCCGGTTCGCCATAGACTTCACTGGTCGAAGTCTGCAGTATTTTAATGCCTCTACTTGCAGCGAGCTTCAGTAAATTTTCCATACCCATGGAATTAACCGCTAAAGTTTCTAAAGAGAGTCGTTGATATTGCGGAGGGCTTGCTGGGCATGCGAGATTGTAAATGCATTCCAATTCATATCGCTTTATGCCTAATTCATCTAAATCAAGAGTGATGTCCCCTTCAAGTAACTTAAAATCAGGATTGCCGAAAAATTGATGTAAATTGGCTCTGTTACTCGTTGAGAAATTGTCTACACAAAGGACTTTTTTGCCTTTATTTAACAATTTTTTGCATAAATTGGTACCAATAAACCCTGCACCGCCTGAAACTAAAATCCACTTGCTCATAGTATTCATTAACCCCGATAAAACATAGGCAACATTAAACAATAAAAGATGAATTTAGGGAATAGCTAAGAATTGGCTGAAAATGTGTTACTTAAATACCTCTTGAATGCAGCAAATGCAAGGTATGATTGGCAATAATCCATTCTTCATCCGTTGGGATCACCATCACAGTCGGATGTCCAAGCCAATCAAGGCTATCAGAGACTGATTCACGGATAATAGCTGCGTTTTCTCCAATACCACCCGTGAAAACTAACAAATCGAGTCCTTCCAAGGCGGCGGCTAAGGAGCCAATTTCTCTCTTAATGCGGTAGACAAACAACTCAACAGCCTCTTTAGCTTCATGCGTGTTACTTTCTAATAACACTTGCATATTGTTGCTTATCCCGGAAACACCTAAGAGGCCAGACTGATAATAAAGTAATTTTTCGACCTCGTTTACGCTCATTTTCTTGAATTGCATAAGATATAACAGCACGCCCGGATCAATAGCACCACAACGAGTTCCCATCATAAGACCATCGAGTGTTGAAAAGCCCATCGTGCTAGCAATGCTAATGCCGTTTTTGATGGCACATAAGCTTGCCCCATTACCTAAATGTGCAACAATAATTCGTTGACGATACTTTTCGGGAAAATTATTTTTAATTTTGCTAATAATATACTCATAAGATAAGCCGTGAAAACCATAACGTCTCACCCCCTCCTCTGTTAGAGATCTTGGGATCGCAAATTGATTAGCGATTGGCGGATGCGTAAAATGAAAAGCCGTGTCAAAGCAAGCAACTTGCGGCATTTGCGGGTGATTTTTAAGGATGGCTTCGATGGCGCCCACATTAAACGGCTGATGCAATGGTGCAAAAGGACTTAGCGATTTCAAATAGTCTACTATTTCAGCCGTAATTTTTATCGGTTGATGATAACGGTTACCACCATGAACAATTCGATGTCCCACAGCCGCTATTTGCGTATCTTGTGTCGCTATCTTTGACAATAAGAGTTCGTAAAAAAATTCGTATCCCTTTTTAGCATCATAAGTTTCTTGAAAAATAACTTGTTTATGATGGTTGCGGATTTTAAAAATAGGCGCTGTGTTTATGTTCTCTATTGAGCCGTCATTAATTTTAGCAAGTACTTTTTGTACAGCATAGGTTGCAAATTTGATGCTAGATGAACCGGCATTCAAGGTTAGCAACACTTGGTTTTTCATTCAATATCACCTTTTATCCGGCAATGCCGAAAGAACAGATATAGATAGCATAAGCTGTTTTAGCTTTATTGTCTTACAAGGAACTTTGTATGTTATTCAATCCAGTTAACGATAATCGGTGGGTCTATGAGGTTGTTGATGGCTATTTAAATGCTATGCACCCAGTATCAGAGCGTACTCATGATTTTGCAAAACAGCTGATCCGCATCGCTGATGGGTTGAACGTGCCTTTTAAGATCCCACATGTTAATGAAGAATTATCCAGCAAAATGTTTAAAATGCAAAAATACTGGCTGCGAGGAATGGCTGGAAGTCTTTATGTATCTCATATGTTTTTGGATACATATCATAAACCTGAGTTTGGGATTAAGGGAGTTAAAATAGAAGATGATTATTATGATGTCATAGAAGAAGTGGTAAAGAGAAGGAATTTTTGTAATTTATTACATTTTAAGAAAAATCATTTTAAAGGCAATTTACCGAAAATGCTGCTAATTGCTCCCATGTCAGGTCATTATGCCACGTTACTTCGTGGTACAGTGACGGATATGTTACCCTTCTATGATATTTATATTACGGATTGGAAGAATGCGCGTGATGTGCCGTTGTCGGAAGGCTCATTTGATTTTAACGATTTTGTGCAATATCTCATCACGTTTATGACTTATCTAGGTCCCGACCTTCACGTCATGGCGGTTTGCCAGCCAACGGTCCCTGCTTTAGTTGCAACGGCAATGATATCATCTAACGATGAGCCGAATGCGCCACTGTCATTAACTTTAATAGGTGGCCCAGTTGACACGTCTGAACAACCCACTGCTGTCAATGATTTAGCGACCAATCGCAGTGATGAATGGTTTAAACAAAACGCCATTTCAATTGTTCCTGCCAGGTATCCTGGTCATATGCGGGTTGTGTATCCTGGATTCATGCAATTATCAGGATTTATGAGCATGAATCTTGAACGTCACATGCAATCCTTAGCTTCGGCAATTAAGCATTATGCTGAAGGTGATAGAGTTAACGCCTTGAAAACCATTAAATTTTATAGTGAATATCTCGCTACTATGGATCTCACGGCAGAGTTTTATATGCAAACAATGAATACTGTTTTTCAAGAGAAGTTATTACAACAAGGACGCATCAAACTAAGGGGCAAATATGCCCAGCTAAAAGACATAAAACGCACTGCACTCTTAGCAATTGAAGGCGGTAAAGATGATATTACTGGCGTGGGTCAAACCAAATCTGCGCTCACACTGTGCAAAAGTTTACCTGATTCCATGAAGCATTATTATTTAGCTGAAGATGTTGGGCATTATGGGTTATTTAATGGTAGCAAATTCAGAAAAGCCATCATGCCTGAAATAAGAAAGTTTACTGGCAGTATTAAACCTAAGACACATTGAGTTTAAATGAAAAAACTACTAGATATACTACAGCTTGAAAAGAATTTTCTTGATCGTTGCAGAACGATGAAGAAAATTACGATTGCCGTTGCTCATCCTTGCAGTGACGATTCTCTAAAAGGCGTCGTAGATGCTGCCCATGTGGGATTAATTGATCCTATTTTAATTGGTCCCATTAATAAAATAAATGCCATAGCTGACGCTTTAAAAATTGACATATCTTCTTTTAATGTGATCAATGTACCCCACAGCAATGCGGCGGCTGAAATGGCTGTTTCATTGGTTCATCAAGGCAAAGCAGAAGCCATTATGAAGGGCAGCCTGCATACCGATGAATTAATGAAAGAAGTGGTTAAAAGAGAAGGCGGCTTGCGAACTGAGCGTCGCATTAGTCATGTATTTATCATGGCACGAGAAACTTACCATAAACCATTTATCATTACTGACGCTGCTATCAATATATCTCCTGACCTGATGACTAAGCGAGATATTTTACAAAATGCTATCGATCTTATGTTAGTCCTGAATAAAGACATGAAGCCAAAGGTAGGGATTTTATCTGCTGTTGAAACCATTAACCCAGCCATTCAATCAACCATCGATGCCGCTTGCTTATGTAAAATGGCCGAGCGAGGTCAAATAACTGGTGCCATTGTTGATGGACCATTTGCCTATGACAATATCATTAGTGAAAAAGCAGCAAAAACAAAAAATATCCATTCATCTGTGACGGGTGATGTTGATATCTATTTAGTGCCTAATTTAGAAGCTGGTAACCTACTTGCAAAACAATTAGCATTTTTAACGAACGCGTTGTGTGCTGGGATGATTTTAGGCGCAAAGGTGCCCATCGTATTAACCAGTCGCTCCGATGGCGTTCAATCCCGCATTAGCTCTTGTGCGATTGCGGTGATGATGGTGAATGCCAAGATTCAGCTGGATCCTTCCGAAATATAATGAAATTCGGTTTTAAATAACAGACTCATCTGATTCCACATGGGAAACAGCAGAATACATTGTGGCAGCAGAAGATCGTTCTAATCGATCCATAATCCCTTGCCATTCTTGTACTCTTGGTGGCCGCTCAATCGCTATGATGTCACAATCACTGTTGTCGGCTGTTCGCAACGCATTGTAAAGCTTTTGTGCATAATCTTCTGATGTAGTTGACATAAGAGAGCTTTGCTGGCAGAGCTGCTTGCAATCTTCAGTTAAGACCAAACCATAAACAGATTTTGCAGTTCTTGACTTAATACCGAGTAGTTCTTCTCTCCCAGCAAACAAATAGGTCGGCTTTTGGGGGGCATAATGTGTTTTTAACGTCCCAGAAACCTGTTTACTCTTATTGTTAGGCTGTTTAATTTCGATATGGTTACCTAATACGGCTTTAAGCGCCTGTTCACTTATCATGCCAGGTCTTAAAATCGTGCAGAACATCTCTTCTGTCGCATCGACAATAGTGGATTCAATCCCTACCATACAATGGCCGCCGTCTAAGACGGGTACTCTTTCGCCAAATTCCGCAGCAACATGGCTAATATGCGTTGGACTGATTTTTCCGAATTGATTGGCTGAAGGGGCTGCCAGAGGGCTTCCAACCCGATTAATCAAGCTTAGCGTCAAGGGATGATTGGGCATGCGAATACCCACGGTATCTTGCCCTCCCGTCACCCAATCCCCTACTAGCTGGGATTTATACAGTACCAATGTCAAAGGACCTGGCCAAAAGGACCTTGCTAGCAAAAAGGCATATTCGGGGATTTTAATGGCGAATTGCTCGAGTTGATTCAGGTCGCAGATATGGATAATCAACGGGTGATCAATCGGGCGCTGTTTTAAGGCAAAAATCTGCCTCACCGCCTGCTCATTTGAGATGTCAGCGGCGAGCCCATAAACCGTTTCGGTTGGTATAGCGACAACCCCTCCGGCTTGAAGAAGCAAGGCAGCAGAATCTATGTTTTTTGGCTGAATAATATTTGGCATAGGGCTAGTATTTTACAGGAACTATCAGACATAGCCAGGCTCACTCTGGTGTACCCTCTCCTATGATACATAATATCTGGGGACTACGCGATTTCATCGAGTAATATTCTGCTAACTATCCGGGTTATGGTAAATTAATATACTTTTTAGCAGTTTATGGGTAAGTTAATGAGCGACTTCAACATTCCTAGCGAGAGTCCTTGCTTGCGAGCGACTTCGGCAATTCAAAAAATAGCGATGCCATTTTTTAAAGAAACGGGCTTTAGTTTCTTTAGCTATGCGCGTGATTTTGATACGGATAAAAGCTTCTCTCTTCAAACGAATCCTGATCTCTTGCTAGCTTGGTTTGAGAATAAAAACCGTTATTGCTCAGGGACTGTCGATAATAATATCTATGAATGGTCCGACACCCAAAATCAAACCCTCAAAGAAGAAACAAAAATCTTAGGTTATGAAAATGGTATCTCGATTTTTAGACGTCATGAAACCTATACTGAAATTTTTGGTTTGAGTTGCCCCATTAATACTATGAAACCTTTGCAATTTTATGCAAATAAGCAAAATTATATTAATAAATTCTTCTTGTATTTTAAGGAGCAGGCTGCAAAAATAATTGAAAAAGCTGCTTCAGAACCATTGGTGCTACCTGAATATATGATAAGCCCCAAAAGCATTAAAGCCAATGCGCTTGCCGAAGATATTTTCAGCATTAAAAAATATTATTTTGATGATAAATATGATGGCGTTAGAATTTCAAATCGTGAAAAAATCTGTTTGTCACATTATTTACGCGGTAAATCGACCTCCGAGATTGCCGTTATCATGAATGTGAAAAAAGTCACCGTTGATACGTATATGAAAAATATTAAAACCAAATTTAACTGTAATTCAAGAAGCAAATTGTTTGAGATTTTTTGGGATTTGGGCATTTTTCAAACCGAAGGTCTTTTCAATTAAAAGTAGATGTTTATTTAGGTTTAATATTGAGCAATTTAACTACTTGCTCATAATCCAGCGTTTCATTCTCTAGCAATGCTTTTGCCAAAAGATGCAATTTATCCATATTCTTTTCTAAAATGGCCCGTGCTTCATCATAATCCCGCTTTAAAATCTCTTCTGCCGCCGGTAAAAAGACCCCTTCATCAGGGAAAATCTGGCTTACTAGCAATAATTGTTTATCTGCCATGCCATATTGCGTCACCATGCTTCTGGCTATTCGATTAGCGTTTTCTAAGTCACTTGATGCGCCAACACTGATATTGTTTTTACCGAAAATTAATTCTTCAGCTATGTATCCACCGAATGAAGTTGCAATTAATGCTTCAAGTTCTTGCTTGGTTAAAGAAAACTCTTCTGATTGCGGTTGAAAATGGGTGACACCTAACGAATAATCACGTAATCCAATAGTGAGTTTATGTAGCATCCGTGGGTGATGTGGATGTAATAAGCCCACTAAGGCATGACCTGCCTCATGATAAGCGGTACGTTTTTTATCTTCTTCACTGTAGGAGAGACTCGATTGTTTGACGCCGAGCGATATTTTATCATTGGCTTCTTCAAATGAGGCCATGTCAACCGCAGGTTTGTTAGCACGAGTGGCATCAATGGCTGCCTCATTCACTAAATTCGCTAAATCAGCGCCTGAAAAGCCCATCGTCGTTTTGGCTAATGTTTGCACATTAATGTCTTTAGCCAATTTCACATTTTTGAGGTGAACTTGCAAAATTTCAGCGCGCTCTTCAATGGTGGGTAAACGAAAGAACACTTTGCGATCAAAGCGCCCTGGTCGCAATAAGGCTTTGTCAATAATATCCAAGCGATTTGTCGCACCGATAAAGATAATACCTTCATTGAGGTTCTCTTGAATATTATCCATTTCGCTTAAGAATTGATTAATAGTTTGATCTTTGCCAGCATTATCACTGCTTCCAGAGCGCTGTGGCGCTAAAGCATCGATTTCGTCAATAAAGACAATGCAAGGCTTATATTTACGCGCCAGCTTAAAAAGTTCCTTAACCCTTGCGGCCCCTACCCCAACATAACGTTCGTCAAAGTCAGCGCCTGAAACTGCAATAAAATTCGCTTTAGCTTCCCCTGCAATCGCTCGTGCCATGAGCGTTTTACCGGTGCCGGGAGGCCCGTAAATCATAATGCCAGTGGGAGGTTTAGCCCCTAAACGAGTAAATTTCTCTGGATCTTTAAGAAAATCCACCACTTCGCTCACTTCTCGTTTTGCTTCATTCATGCCAGCAATGTTAGCTAGATTTGTTTTGAGCTGGCTGGCTGCCAAGACTTTAGCTGAAAACTGCGGATTCACATCTTTTTCGTAAGTGGAGACTTTCTTGAAGGCTTTGGCAAAATCCTCGTTATCCACTGCGCTTTTGTTCGCCTCACCTGCAAAAATGGCCGCTTCGTTCACCAAGTTGACGATATCAGCACCCGAATAACCGGCACTTTGTATCACTAAATTATCAATATCGAGATCTTTGCTAGCCACGATTTTCTTCAGTGCATAATTGAGTATTTCTTTGCGATCGATGTCAGATGGGAGTCTTACCTCGATTTGCCAATCAAAACGGCCTGGGCGCAAAATCGCTGAATCGAGCGATTCCATGCGGTTGGTGGCAGCTAACACCATGATGTCGGCATTTTTTTCTTGGTCAATGTTTTGCATTTCAAACAAAAGTTGATTCAGTGTTTGAATATGACTTGCTGATAGGTCTGGGGTATTGCGTGCGGGTGCCAGCGCATCGATTTCATCAATGAATATGATAGCCGGTTTATGTTTCCTGGCTATTTCAAACAGCTCGCGTACTCGTGCTGCGCCTTTACCGACGAACATTTCTTCAAAAGCAGAGCCCGAAGCTGAGATAAAAGTCCGGTTAGCCTCTCCGGCAATTGCTCGGGCAATCAGTGTTTTACCCGTTCCAGGGGGGCCATAGAGCAAGATCCCTTTGGGGGGCACAGCACCTAATTTGGTGAATTTTTCAGTGTTATTTAAGAATTCGAGGTATTTTTTGATTTCGCCTTTGGCTTGGTTCATGCCCGCAATATCATCTAATTTCGTTTTGATCTTATTTGCAGGGATCACATCTACCGCAAAACCACTTTTGCCCTCTTGATGGCCGCCTGCCCCACCTGAACGATCAATTTCATAACCTAACATCCGTATCATTTTTTCAGAGGGTTGATGCCCTTGATTGGCCGCCAATAAAAACCAATTTAAAGCTTGTAGGTTATCCTTAGGTAGATTCTCACCTAGGTAAAACGATTTACCTATTTTGTATTGCTGTTCAGGATCAAGATACGATTGTTTCATAAAGGAGCCACCAGCGGATGGGCTCGTTACAGGCATAAAAGTGGCACTGATCAGTTGATACGCCCCTACAAATGCAAAACTGATGATAAGGACGATAACAATTTGCTGTTTGCCGCGTTTTTCACCATCGGCATTGCTAAATAATTGCCGCTGACAAAAAAGCAGCAACCCGGCGAGTAGTAGCGCACTAAGGATGGTGACAATAAACATAGTAATCTCAAATGATGTTCTTCTATATATCGATATCGACAGAACGGTTGCGCCTGCTAAGCTGTTATTCTGGATAGTGGCAGTGTTAAGATTATTGGGGTCAATTAAAGCAATTTGATAATGGTATAATCTAATGAAGGGTTTTATTAAGCCAATCTTTGAGTCTAATGACTCAGCTGATTTTAGCAACTTAAGCCAAACGCTGGGAGATACACCTGGGTATAATCTCAACAAAGGCGCTAACATGCTCAAGGCAGGCAATGATGCCGAAGCCTTAAAATCGTTCCTAATTGGCTATCAAAGCAGTCCTTTGACCTATCAAACCTACCTTAAAGAGTTAGAACGCCTTGTATTATGGTGCGCTCATGTGCAAAAAATCTCGATTTCTGACATCGCATCCGATGATATTGTGGCGTATCAACAGTTTTTATCTTCCCCTACCCCAAAAGCGCTTTGGTGCGGCAACAAACGATCAAAATGTTTAAAAACGGGAGAATTAAACCCGGATTGGCGCCCTTTTGCGAGTGACTTAAGTCCCGCATCCATAAAAAAAACCATGAGCATTCTTGATAGTTTTTTTAATTATCTCGTGCAAACCCAATACTTAAAAGGTAACCCCTTAAGTGTCAATAAACGTCGTAAAAAACGTGCTCATGCGCAAACGATTGAGCGCTGGCTTGAAAAAAGCGAAATCAATACGGTACTTGAAGCACTTGATGAGATGGCAGATATAGAACCGTTTGCGGTGATCCGTGCTAAATATATTATTCATACGCTGTTTTACACTGGCTTGCGGTTATCTGAATTAACGGATCACACCATGGGTGACTTTACTCTTATCGAAGGCGCCTGGTACCTCAAGGTGGTGGGTAAAGGCGAAAAGCCTCGCAATATTGTGGTGGTGGATGAATATCTTGACGCTCTGCGGGCATTTCGTATCGCTATCGAATGCCCACCGTTGCCTGCTTTTAAAGAACTCATGCCGCTCGTCCCCATGCAAGATAAGCAAAATCCCATTAAGCAACGACGGATCGATCAGATCTTAAAATGGGCCTTTGAAGCAGGAGCGCAACGATACGAAGCCCTTGCCAAAGTCGATAAGGATGAAAACCCGAAGCATTTACGGCGAGCCTCCAAATTACGCAAGGCCTCTGCCCATTGGTTACGACATTCCTATGGCACTTATTTGGTCAAATCAGGCTGTCAGATTGAAAAAGTCAAAGCTCTGATGGGACACTCTGACATCTCAACGACCATGATATACGTACATATTGCCACCAACGATTTAGTGGATTCAGCCCAGGGCCTTAGCTTACAAGAAGAAATGGAATGATTATTTGGTTCAGACAAAATCTACGCCTGCATGATAACCCTGTGCTGCATTATGCCGCGGCGCAAAAGACACCGTTACTTTTAGTCTATATCGATGACGATACCCCTCAACCCTGGCGTCACGGTGGCGCTAGCCGTTGGTGGCTACATCACAGCCTGATGCGCTTAGCGGCAGACTTACAAGAACGGTATCAAGCTAAGTTGCATATTTTTCAGGGTGAACCGCTCGCTATCATCAGTGATTTGCTCGCCAAAACGAAAGCTCAAGCGATTGCATGGGATCGCTGTTACGAACCTTTTGCCATACAACGCGATACTCACATCAAAAAGACCCTCACTAGCATGGGGATTGATGCCAAAAGCTTTAATACGGCACTGTTAAAAGAACCTTGGGAAACCCTCAATAAGTCTGAACAACCCTTTAAGGTGTTCACTCCCTTTTGGCGAAACATCCAGACGCTTGCGATGCGCGATATCTTGCCTTTGCCCCAAAAATTTGAATCTAGCCAAATCAAAGGCAGTTTATCTGTCGATGAATGTGTGCCACTACCTTCCATTCCTTGGTATGAAACCATGGCAAAAACGTGGGAACCTGGCGAACAAGGCGCCAAAAATAATTTAAGCCAATTTCTAAAAAAGACCTTAAAGGACTATAAATTATTACGTAATCGTCCTGATTTAGTACATACCTCACGCTTATCGCCGCATTTACATTTTGGTGAAATCAGCCCCATTCAAGTATGGCATGCTGCCATGAGTGTGCATGAACACCGCAATGACCGAGATTGCTTTTTGTCGGAGCTTGCTTGGCGTGAATTCTCTTATCACCTGCTCTATCACTTTCCTCATTTGCCAGAAGCACCGTTCAAACCCGCTTTTGGTGCATTCCCATGGAAAAAAAGCAAAAGCCTGCTTAAGAAATGGCAGCAAGGGCAAACAGGTTACCCGATTGTGGATGCAGGAATGCGCGAACTTTGGCATACCGGTTGGATGCATAATCGAGTGCGCATGGTGGTCGCATCGTTTTTAATCAAACATTTGCTACAACCTTGGCAGCAAGGTGAAGCTTGGTTTTGGGATACCTTAGTCGATGCAGATCTAGCCAACAATGCGGCTTCCTGGCAATGGGTTGCCGGTTGTGGCGCTGATGCAGCTCCCTATTTTAGGATCTTTAATCCCGTGTTGCAGGGCGAAAAATTCGATCCGAATGGGGATTATGTTCGAAAGTGGGTACCGGAATTAGCAAAACTGCCTAATAAATACTTACACGCGCCTTGGGAAGCGCCTCAAGATGAGTTGTTGAAAGCTGAGGTACGTTTAGGTAAAACCTATCCCCACCCCAGCGTAGAGCACGCTAAAGCACGTGAAACGGCTTTAGCGGCTTATCAAGACATCCGAACCCAATCTTAGTGAAGGGTTGGTTTTTCTGCAGCAGGTGCAGGTGCTTTTTGTGGGATTAATTCACGTAAAGGTGAACCCGCAGATGTTTGTTGTTTTTTAGCAGGAGTGACTGCTTTGTCTTCTACGATATCTTCTTTAGGTTTATCAGCGCCTGTTGCCATGTGCGTCGCTAAAGCGGCAGTGAGATCACCACTGACAGTGGACTTGGCTTCAACAGCTTTCTTGCCGCGAAGTCGAGCCATACCTGCCCCACACAGCGAAGCAATCCCTTTACCCGCTTTTACCATCAAAGCAGGTGCTTTGACTGCTAATTCAGGGACTTCGGCTGCGACTCGCAAAGTGGTACCTGCCATTGCTGGCAACCATGCATGCGTTGCGATAGCCTCGGGTAATGCATAGGTCGTTTTAGCAACCAACGAAGCAACTTCGGCGTTACCAAAGTACCAAGCAGCAACACCTGCTGCCAGGGGAATACCATTTTTGAGCGTATTCTTTACGGAAGGCAAATAGGCTCCAATTGCTCGAACACGAGCAAACCTGTCAGCCGTTGTTGATTTAGTTGTTTTATCTTCTTTATTCGTCTTTTTGTTCGCTACGCGCAAACTGGTATCAGCATAGCTTTTGTCGATGTGGCTTAAGTAAACATCGGTAACGTTAACCTTTGCAGCACTAAATGATAAGGAAGCAATCTTACTACCATCTTCTAAATGATAAAATGAATTGCGTCCTTTTAAATTATCAGGAACTTCTACGCGGATCACGGGGAAAAAGTCAGTATCTTTGGCTAAATCAGCACCATCTAACGCCGCTCTTTCTGCATCTTTGCGCGAGGTGAAGACTTTAACATTGGGAACATTTATTTTTGCGCTATTCTTGATGGCATCTAGGGAAACATCCACCCATTTACCGTCTTTGCGCATATTTTCAATATCATTATTAACTAAGAAAAATTCTTTCATAACACACCCTTGTGATAACTAATCGAAATTTCGGAAAAAGGTTTTAAAAAAAAGCCCTGCTAGTATTCGTAGCAGGGCTTAATTTAGCTAAGTATTAGAACTTATTACTTGCTAGGAGTTGGCTTAGGTCCTTGACGGATTTCAGTTTCAATCGCTTTACGATCTTCAGCCTTAGCAGCAACTAATCTGTTTAATTGCGCATGTTCCCATTGAGCTAATGCTAAACGGTTACCTGCTTTGGGTTCGTCTTTAGCAAATTTACCATCATCACCAAAAGTAGGTTCAGGCGCTTTTTCTAGCATATCTTTTAGAGCAACAACGAAAGAGCTGTCCGCTTTGTATTCTGCTTTAGCTTCTAATTCATTGATAGCTTTGGTTTCAGCAGATAAGTCATCTGCATATTTTTCTTTGTTAGTACGTTTCCAATTTTTGTATGCATTGGAAAGACCATTGAATGCAGCTTTAGAAGCTAAGAATGCACCGTAAACTGCAAGGCCAACCGCCAACGAAACACCGACTTGAACAGCCATGGAAGCCGCAGGCAACGTTAAACCTACTTTTGCTAACAATCCGAGTGCGCCATTCACTGCACCTGGGCTATACCAGAATGCACCTGCCGCGCCACCGATGGTTAATAAAGGAACTGCCCATTTCTTGAAGGTATTGAAAACAGCGCTGGTTTTTGAAACTGGAGCATCAGTTTTGTCTGCTTGATCAGCTTTAGCAAGTTCTTCGTTATAGATAACGTCTTTAGCATCTTTGTCAGCATAAGCGAAGGATGCTTTGACAATGGTAAATTTATCTGCAGCAATAGCGAAGCTAGGAATAATTTTGGGCTCTTGACCTTCAACTTCAACTTTAGCAGTGTCGAGTGCCTTAGCTTTTTTTAGGTCTTCTTCGGTCAAGTCCGTGTTCAAGGTCAAAATAGCGTGCTGTGCAGCGGCAGCAGCATCTACACCATATTTAGCCCACTCGATAGCTTCAGCTTCGGTTGCAAATACTTGCAATTGATTCTTGGATTTGCCATCGATTTTTCTACCAAGACCTGCTTCAACAGCATCTTTGGTCACGTCGATCAGTTTACCTTGATCATCTTTATAAACGATAGGATTTGCGGTAACGAAATATAACTTCATAGTCAACCTCTTTTTACGAACATCATGAAACAGCAATTACAACTAAATTCAAAAACCTTCCCTTTTTCTCTTGAATAAAACCTCCTTATTCCTGCTTAAGCCTTCTCTAAGGTACTCTTAGAAGACCACCCCATTTGTGTTTGATGACGCCTCATACCACCATTGCTTGACCAGAGTGGTAACAGCATCATAAAGATCACCGCAGAGCTTACTAACATTGCAGTAAAGAAACCGTGCCAACCCCAGATTTCAATCATTTTTCCGACTGGGTAGCCAGCAACTGCTGCTCCAAAATAACCCAATGTCCCTGCAAAACCATTTGATGTTGCCGCAGCACGCTTATCAACAAATTCAGCAGCTGCTAAGCCAACAATCATTTGTGGACCAAAAACAAATGCACCTATCAGTGCCAACAATGTCATGTCTAGCATGACATGATTCACGGGGACGTATTTTAGCGCGAGCAATGAGAAGATAAGTCCCAACGCGCACACTACCATCGCAGGAACACGGTTACCCTTCCAAAAGTAATCGGATCCCCAACCGGCTGCTATCATACCAATAAAGCCACCCACTTCAAACCAAAAAACGCCTGATCCTGCCAAGTATTCGTTCATATTCTTGGCTTCCTGCAAATAGAAGAACGTCCAATCGTTAATTGCAGTACGTACCACATAAATAAAGAAATATGAAATTGAAAATATCCAGACGTATTTATTGCTGAGAACTTGCTTAAAGAGAATTTCGCGAACTGACAATAATGAGTGCTTTGTCGCTCTAGCTTCTTCAAAATGCTGTAAGGGTTGTTTTTTATATTCTTCTACTGAGGGAAGTCCTAAGGTTCGAGGCACATCGCGAAGACGATTAATGAGTATAAAACCCATGACAATACTAACGACAGCAGGAATAAACATAGCCCATCGCCAACCAAAATGAGCTGCGCAAAATATGGCTATCAAGGGTATGAGTGCTCCACCTAAGTTATGTGAGGTGCTACAAATACTATACCAAAGGCCACGTTCAGATTGCGCAAACCAATAATTCAGTTGCTTACAACAGGCAGGCCAACCCCATGCTTGAAACCACCCATTGAGTCCCCAAAACAGAACAAACAGCCACAACGAAGATGACAAGCCGAACAATATGTTCAAAACGCCCGTTATCATCAGGCCTACTGCCATGAAATACCGAGGATTGGAACGATCAGACATGACGCCACTGATAAACTTACTGATCCCATAGCTGAGATACAAAACAGAGCCAATAAGACCTAATTGCGATTTTGTAAAGCCTAAATCACTCGCTATATAAGGCATCGCAAACGTGAAACTTTTGCGAGTAAAGTAAAAAATGGCATAACCTACAAAAATGGAGTAGCAGATTCTAATACGCCAATATCGATAATCTGATTCGATTTTGGCTTCATCACTCATGACAGGCTGATAGGGCGCGGGTTTTAAAAAAGCCAAGCTCATCCAGCTCACTATGCGTTCTCCTTAATAAGGTTATTCTTTTTGTTATTTCGGGTGGACGATGGGTTTGTCTGTGACGCAGGGTCTTGCATGCAGCAACGAGAATCACATGGCTCTCTGGCTACGATAGAATTACAATTGATTGGATTATGATTTAAGTTAATCAAACAAATAAATTTCTATCAATGGATTGTAGGCGCAAAAGATACCACGGACTCACCTAAACACCAATAAAATGTTGTTTTTTGTTAACTAGATAACTGCTATTGCTTCAATCTCTACTAGTGCTCCAAGCGGCAAAGCGCTTACTTGAACAGCAGAACGGGCTGGAAATGGCATGGAGAAGTGCCCCATCATCACTTCATTCACTAAGGCAAAATGAGCCATATCTACCAAGAAGACGGTTTGCTTCACAATATGCGACAAATCTCCGCCAGCCTTGGCGAGGACCGCTTTCATATTAAGCATAATTTGTTCGAGTTGTGCCCTAACCCCACCCTCAACGATTTGCATTAAATCGGGTTTAAGCCCTATCTGACCTGATAGAAACACCCAATTCCCTGCGCGAATAGCTTGCGAATAACACCCAATAGCCTTGGGAGCCTGTTCGGTTTGAATCAGTCCTTTATCCATGATGAACCTATTGTTTGCTGCGCCCTGGGAATGGAAATATATTATCGGTACTCGGTGTCAACAGCTCAGGAAAACTATCCTCTTTCAATTCAAAAATCAGCATAATCGTGTCAGCACGTAGATAGGTATTGCCGGTATACTGGCGAGCACTATCCTCACCTTTGCCGAGCACACAAACCGTTTCATCTAAAAACCAATAGGTTTTTTCTAAACAAATAGCGCAATCGGTCAGTTCGCCTCGACTCCAAGCATCTAAATCAGCTCGCGTTAATTGACCACGAAACACAGTAATACCATCGGTGTATTTATTTACTTCAACTTCTACCCACACTTTTTTCTCTGCGCTTTTAGATTTTGTTTTCATCTAAATCATTAACCCTGATCAATATACAGTTCAAAAACTAACTACTTTAAACATAAGGAATTAATATAGAGTAACACCATTATTCATTTTATTTAATTGTTGCAAGGGGTCGCGCTCGAGGCAATGGGATCTCTTCTACCGGTTGAGGACGAGTGTTTTCATAGAGCGGCGTAAATTGCCTTTGTACCCAGTTGATTAACTGTGCCTGTAATTGACATGCAAAACGATGGATCTTAAGCGGCGTATCAAACAAATGTTGTTGGCAATCGCTTGTTTTAAGTGACTGGGATAAACCGGCAGCCATAATTTCTCTGACAACGGTAGAGCAATTATAGAAGATCTTATCAAATACATAAGGACCATCGACAATCTCTCTCATCTTTGCCAGCATTCTTTGGAGAGAAAACTCGTCACTTAGCCCCAAGTGAACAGTTTCAGGCGCAGTGCCTATCGTTGCTATTTCCTGATAATAATAACGACGAAGATTAATTAATTCTGCTGTATGCTGTTTAAACTCTTTTACCCCCGGCACAATCATTTGTTTTATTTGGGCTAATTCCGCTTCTGCTTTTGCACACTCCTCATCGGCTTCGTATTTGCCAGCCCTATACAGATTTCGCATCCGCATGATGCTTATGAACTCTTCTAAACTATCAATCAGGATAAGTAGCTCATCAAACGTTTTCAATTCTTCCTTGTATTCAGCTTCCATCTTAGCAAGAGTGCTAGTAACCTTATCAGCTTCTGCTGAATGGGATGCACAATTTCCATAATCGGCATAGGGATTTTTTTGGGTTTGCCAAAAATCCAATCGTAGACAACGCCGAGTTTGTAGCGAAGATAGCCTGGCTGTTGTTCAATAGTTTCAGTAAATTCCGATTGCCATTTTGTTTCATATTCAACATTGGCACCCGAAGTCGCCTCAACTCTATCTTGATATTCTTCCATCAGACCACCGGGCCACCAGCTAAAATAGACAATCCAGTGATCACGATAACGGTAATGAGGTATGACTTTATTATCTTCTGGGCTAGAACAATATTGTTGAATCATCGCTAAAGTCGCGGGATTGTCAGGCAATGTTAACTTGATAGCGGAATGTCCTATGCTTCCTCCCCATAAATAGTGATAAACGGGATAATAGTAAGGATTCTCTTCACCTTGCGTACCCCAGGTCAATATTTCAGCACCAATCATATTTTAGCCACATAACTATATTTGTTGTCAGCGCTCTATTTTATCAGTTACAGGGAACCCTCTACCAATTTAAACAGTCATATATTTGACTAAATGTAGCAACAGGGGGATATTATGCTGAAATTAGTTACAGCTATTCTGGCAATCATGTGTGCGTTAGGGGTTATCAGTACCGCCAACGCAGCACAATTTGGACGACAACTGTGTGACCAAGCAGATTATACCTGTCTGAAGGTAGCTCGCGGGCAAACCTGGCGCTCTCTATTCCCTGACGACAATGATCGCATGATCGTCAAGAAAGTGAACCGCATGAACACGTCTTTACGAGCAGGTATGATCATTGCTGTTCCGAAAAATTTAAATAATGTAAACCTACTTGATCTTTCTCCCTTACCTCACCAGGGAACTCCATCATCTGTTATGGTCGACCTCAGCGATCTGGCTTGGGGAGCCTATGATAGCAATGGAAAATTAATCAACTGGGGCCCAGTATCGGGTGGTAAAAATTATTGTCCTGATGTGGGACGCGGCTGTAAAACCCTGACGGGTAATTATACTTTTTACCGCAAACAAGGCGCAGGCTGTGTTTCTTCAAAATTCCCAATACCACGCGGCGGAGCTCCCATGCCGTACTGCATGCACTTTCGAGGCGGCTATGCCATGCATGCTTCAGCCACCGTCCCAGGTTATAACGCAAGTCATGGCTGCGTCCGCATGTTCTATGAAGACGCACAATGGCTTAACTTAAATTTCGTCAACGTGGGCAGAACCCAGGTTCGAATCATACCTTGAGTTTTCATAGGTGCAGGGACGCATTTTTTCAGCTTTACAACCTACATGAGAATGAGTATCATTTGCAGGTGTAACTCCTAGAGAAGTTGAAAAAATGAAATCAAATCAAACCAAGCTATCTTTACTATCAACCGACATGCTTTCAGATATTCACGGCGGGATCTCTTTAGGTGCTATAGCGCTTCTGATTGAAATCCCTCACGGTTTACTGATTGCTCGTGAAACAACAAACTATATTGCCAAACTGTGGATCGAAGGCTGCGACGGCGTCGATGAGCATGATTACTTTACAAAGTTTTTTTGTGGCGGCAAGTCGTAGGAGCTACTGGGGCGGCATTCGACACCGCCCCTACGGAACCCAATCAAAAGAAATTAATCTTCTTCTGACCAACGATTCAACACATCAATGATCTGTTTAGCCTGTTCTTTACTAGAAATATTAAATTTAGACTTGGGCTTATACTCGTTATTTTTCTTCTGATAGCGACGAATACTATATTTTACAGGACCATAGGCTTCTTTCTTCTTATCCCAATCCTGATACTTAAACATCAGGGTAGACCAAGCGCCTTTCGTTAGAACAACTTTATCTAGCTCTTTAACCGTCGTAACTCCTGCATCGACATACTCTATCGTGATCTCATCAACCGTTGAGGCCATGTTATTAATCTCCTTTCTTATCACGCGTAGTTCGACGCGATACCAGATAACAAGTTAGTAAACCAGAAAAAACTGCCAACACCACGCCCCCTCTCAACATAAAAAAGAAAGCTTCCTTAACACCTATGGCAGCAGGCTGCAAAATGAGGGTGATGATAGCGATTATTATCAGGGGAATAAAGGCGCCAAGAGTAAATATTTTCCAAAAGCGCCTAGAGATGACCGAAAGCACAAAAATACCCACGAACAGTGCAAGGATGTCTAATATAATTAGAATCGGTGGCATTTAGTGTGCTTTTTTGTTGGTAGCGTCATAATCTTTAGAAATAATCCTTTGAGTGATTTGCTCAGCTAATTGTTGGCCTGCTGCCAGCTCTTGGGGTGTTAAACGCTCTAGCTGCTTATCACGAGCGTCGGTGATCTCTGCACCAGCACCGATAGAAGCGACTTTTAACCAAGCATATGCTTGCGCCTTATCAACTGCAACCCCTTTGCCATCACGGTAGCACAGGGCTAATTGGTACTGCGCTCCCCGATCAGCTGCATTCGCTGCTAGGGTAAACAACTCAACTGCCCGCTTCTCATCTTTAGGAACTATCGTCCCCTGCAAGTATGCCATACCCAACTCATAGCTAGCCGCTGTGTGGTTTTGTTCTGCCGCCTTTTCGAAATACTTTATTGCTTTTTGCTCGTCCTTAACAACCCCTTTACCGATGCGATAGGCCATCCCAAGTTGATACTCTGCTTCTTTATTGTTTTTTGCTGCTGACTTATCAAACCACTTCATCGCTGTGATATCATTAGGTTCAACCCCTAAACCATCTAGATACATACGTCCTAATTCATTTTCAGCATCACCTGTTTCAGTGCCCGTTTTCTTTTCTTCTACCGCTTTTAAGAACCATTCTTTCGCTTTCTGGTAATTTTGTTCACCTCCTTGGCCATTTTTATAGCAAAGGCCAAGTGGGTAGTAGCTCTCAGGAATATTCAGTTCTGCTGCTTTTTTAAACCAATCACAACCCTTCTTAGGGTTCAACTCAATTCCTTTCCCCCCCTTAAGATAAGCTTGCCCCAGAAACATCATGGCATCAGGGTCACTTTGCAGGAGTGCTGATTTTAAGAGATCTTGGGCAGTGTTTTGTTGTGATTTTGTGCCAAAACCTTCCATGTAATAAGAATAGGTTTTAAACTGGGATGCACTATGCTTAAGGGCAGCCCCTTTTTCAAACCACTCCAAGGCCATGAGTCTATTCTTGGGATAACCGAAGCCATTTTCATAAGCTATACCGATTTGATACATGGCGGGGCCAAATTTTTCTTGAGCCGCTTTTTGCAATAGTTCATTTGACTTTTTATAATCCACGGGAACACCAACCCCATCACGATATGCCAAAGCCAAGTTGACTAGCGCTCTTTTATCTTTCAATTCAACAGCACGTTGCAGCCATTTGATGTAGGCGATCCGGTCCATAGGAACATCTTTTCCTAATCGATACGTATCAGCAATAAACAAAATAGCATCAATATTATTTAATTCTGCTGCTTTTTGATAAAATTGAAGTGCTTTGGGAATGTCCTTTTCCACCCCAAGACCGTTATAATAGGCCATGCCCAATGCATAAATAGCCAAGTCATATCCTTGTTTCGCGGCCGACTCAAATAATTCTATTGCTTTAGCATCATTTGCCTCAACTCCTTGTCCTTTATTATAATTCACCCCGAGTGCATATTTAGCTTGCGGATAATCTTTAGCAACAGCTTTTTGAAACCAATCATTGGCCACTTTAAAGTTCTTTTCAACACCTAAACCTTGATTATAAATAATCCCTAAATTGTACATAGCTGGTGCACTGCCATTAGCGGCCGCTTTTTCAAACCATGCAATAGCTTGAGGACGGGAAACTAGAACCCCTATCCCCTTTAAATAACAAATCCCAAGATTATATTGAGCATCTAGATAACCTGCTTCAGCAGCCTTCGTTAACCACGCAATCGCCGCACTATTGCTCCGTTGAACCATTCGACCTTCAAAATAAAGCATTCCTAAGAAAAATTGTGCAGAAACATTCCCTTCTTTCGCTTGCCTTTGAATATCTAAAATATCTGTTTTATCAAAATTGGTTTGGATCTCGTGAGTTCCCGCTGTTAACTTGGTATCCGTTCCTTGTTCCGACGTTGCAGGAGTGGCTGCAGGCGTATTAGCCGATGCAGCAGGTGTGGTTGGTGCAGGATTGGGCGTCGATGCCGGTGCATTCGCTGCACTAATCGACTGACTCCACATCATGGCGTTCAAAATGAATAAAACTGTTTTTATATTGCGCATACTGACACCTTGTAAGGCATTTTATTCCCAAGTCTATAGAAAAAATCGGCACTTGATACTATTTTATTAAGGTATAAAACAAAAAAAACTCACACTGGTTGGATTCAAGGATGAAAAAAATACAGCTTATAGCTTGTTTGCCTTTATGCTTTGGCGCTCAAGCTTTTGCCCAATGTGATGTTTTTTTACCTCCCGATAAAATCATTTGTACTGATTATCTGCATATTGATCACTGCCATCTTGCCCAGTGCGTCCAGGAACTTAGGACCATGCGAGATGCAGATAAATTATTTCGAATAGGATGTGCACTGCTGCCAACTAATGCATCTCGTGCTCGAGAGTGGCTGACAGCCGCAAGTGAACTTGGTCATGTTGAGGCCATGTATACGCTGGCACAAAGCTATGAGCAATCTGGACAATTCAACAAAGCATGGTTTTGGTATGAAAAAGCTGCCGAGTGTCATCATGTGATGTCGCAAGTGCGTCTGGCTGAACGTTATTATTTTGGCCAAGGAACCCCTACCAATATGCCTATCGCCGTGTATTGGTATTCACAAGCAGGTAATAATGGTTACTTACCTGCACAGATATTGCTTGGTGATTGGTATTTCGCTGGTACTCATTGCGAACAAAATTTTTCGCTTGCTGCATACTGGTATGAATTAGCTGCCCAGCAAGGTGATGCGCATGCTGCATTCCATTATGGTGCCATGCTCGCTTCAGGAAATGGCGTTGATCACAACCCAGACGAAGCTATTAAATGGCTAACTGTTTCGGCAAACTTAGATAACCTTGAAGCTCAATCTTTACTGGGGCGGCTGCTATATAAACAACGAAGGTTTTCTGAAGCATTATGTTGGTTAAAAAAGGCTGCATCCCAAGGTGACGTTTACTCTATGACAACCCTATCACGCATGTATCGGTACGGCCATGGTGTTTCCCAAGACTTTCGCCAATCCGTCAGCTATTTAGAACGTGCCGCAATGTTTGGTCACACACAAGCACAAGCTATGTTAGGGCTTTACTATAACCAAGGAATTGGTGTACCTAAAAATTATCAATTCGCCATAAAGTGGTACGAAGCCGCAGGACGCAAAGGTAATGCACTGGCGCAATTCAATCTCAGCACTCTCTATTTTACTGGCAAGGGCACCGAAGTAGACTTAGTGCAAGCTTATGCCTGGGCAAGCTTAGCGGCAGACAGTGGCTTACATAGCGCCATTGAAGCCAGGCGTTTGCTCAGCAATCAAATGACCGGACCAGAAGTCGTTAGAGCACAATGCCTAGCTAGTCAGCTAGTAGAATAATAATTTTATTCTCATTGACCTCGCCCAAAATCCCGCTTAGGATAAGTCTCGCATTGACCTTATGGCAATGACACAGAAGAAGCAATAAAGCGATTTTTAAGGACTTGATCGATGAGACAGGTACCATTTGTGAAATATTTAGTTATTGGCTCTGGCCGCATGGCAACGCATTTTTGCCATTATCTTTCTTTATTACATCTCCCTTTTACTTGCTGGTCACGTGCTAAACATAGTGAATCTTCATTGCAAGAATGGTTACCTGAAGCAAGTCACATATTAGTACTCATTAGCGACTCCGCAATACCTTCTTTTATAAAACGTTGGCAGCCAACCGCGGATAATAAAGTTTGGATCCATTTTTCAGGACAATTAACACTTTCCAATGTCATTAGCGCTCATCCGTTATCGACCTTTTCGAAGCATTTATATGATCTTGATGCATACCAATCCATTCACTTTGTGACAGCCGGACATACCCTTCCCTTCAGCCAATTGCTGCCAGGATTACCAAACCCATCGCATACCATATCTGTTGAATTCAAAACTTTTTACCATGCGATGTGTGTGATTAGTGGCAACTTTACAAGCTTGGTATGGACTAAATTTTTTAAAGAGCTGAAAGAGACATTCCAGATCCCCCATGAGGTTGCTATTCCCTATTTAAAGCAAATCATGAATAACATCATTGATGATCCTAAGCACTGTCTGACAGGCCCCCTGGTTCGAGGGGATCAAAATACTATTCGTTCTCATCTGAATGCTCTGGAGGACGATGAATTTCTTCCCATTTATGAAGCGGTCCTTCACTTTTTCAATAACAAGGATACAGTATGAACATTATCGATTTTAAAAACATGAAAGAAGCAAAGCGAAAAATTAGCATGATCACTTGCTATGATCATTGGTCGGCGCAAATAGTCAACCAAAGTAATGTCGATTGCATCTTGGTTGGCGACAGCGCAGCAATGGTCATTCATGGCCATGGTACAACGCTTCCTGCCACTGTTGAGATGATGTTGCAACATATTTATGCTGTCGCTAAGGGCGCGCCCCAAAAATTCATTGTCGGTGATATGCCCTTTTGTTCTTACCGTAAAGGCTTGTCACAAACTATGGAAACGGTTGATCAAATGATGAAAGCTGGCAGTCACGCCATTAAACTCGAAGGGGCTGATGATAATGCCGATATTATCACACATATTGTTAAATCAGGGATCCCGGTTATGGGGCATATTGGTTTAACACCACAATCGGTTCATGCCTTAGGTGGATTCAAAGTACAAGGTAAAAATCAACAAGCAGCTG
The DNA here is from genome assembly GCA_050247135.1 of Candidatus Berkiella sp. Lineage (GTDB taxonomy): Bacteria > Pseudomonadota > Gammaproteobacteria > Berkiellales > Berkiellaceae > Berkiella. The sequence continues at coordinate 15,509 of JBFWUT010000020.1, read as the reverse complement.
ACAAGATCCTCGAGCAAGCTCTGGCATTACAAGATGCCGGCTGTTTTTCGCTGGTACTTGAATGTATCCCTTATACCTTGGCAGAGAAAATCACCCAATCACTCACTATTCCTACTATCGGCATTGGCGCAGGCCCCTTCACAGATGGTCAAGTGCTGGTTCTACAAGATATGCTAGGGTTGCAAACGCATCAACCGAAATTCCTGAAGAAATTCATGGAAGGCTTTACTCTGATAAAAGATACGTTGGATCAATACGATAGTGAGGTTAAAAGTCAATCGTTTCCTAGTAAAGAGCACTGTTACGAGTATTCATCATGACCCGTGTTATCACCTCATTAAAGACCTGGCAGTCATTACGTAACACTTTTTCCCACGATCAGATCGTGGGCTTCGTGCCAACCATGGGCAATTTGCACAGAGGACATGAAAGCCTGTTACAACAAGCACGCACTGATAACGCTATTTCTGTCCTCAGCATTTTTGTCAACCCAACACAATTTAACGATCCAAATGATTTGGCCAACTATCCCCGAACATTTGACCGTGATCTGCAAATTGCTAAAAGCCAGAAGGTCGATTATGTACTACTCCCTAATAACGACGATCTCTATCCTGACGATTATCGTTACCAAGTTAACGAAACAAAGGAAAGTTTGATTTTAGAAGGCCAAAGTCGGCCAGGGCACTTTACCGGCATGTTAACCATCGTTTTAAAATTACTGAATTTAGTAAAACCTCACCGAGTGTATTTTGGAGAAAAAGATTTTCAACAATTAGAGCTGGTCAAAGGCATGGCGAGAGCTTTATTTTTAGATGTCGAAATCATCGCTTGCCCAACGATCCGAGAACACAGTGGCTTAGCCATGAGTTCTCGTAATGGTCGTTTAAGTGAAACCGAGCGTCACTTAGCGGACTGTTTTGCTAAGGCGCTTAAGGAATTCACCAATCAAGAAAATTTTATCGCACAATTAGACAAACACGGGATCGTGGTGGATTATATCGAAACCTGGAAAAACCGTTTATTAGCAGCAGTGCAAATTGGTAAAATACGACTGATTGACAATGTCAAAATATGTTAGATTATCAACTAAATCACCTGTCATTGTGAAAGAAAAGCAATGACGTTTGTCATAAGAGGTGACCACAATGTTACTTTGTTTAGATATCGGTAATTCCCATATATATGGTGGGATCTTTCAAGGAGAACAGCTCTCGTTTCAGTTTCGTTATCCCAGCACAAATCGCTGCACCTCAGACGAGCTGGGGTTATTCTTAAAAACCTATTTACGGGAAATGAAGATTGAAAGTCAGCAAATTACTGCCGTAGCATTTTGCTCAGTCGTACCCTCTTTGGATTATTCTATCCGATCTGCCTTTGTAAAATATTTTTCACTAGAGCCTTTTGTGTTACAAGCTGGCGTTAAAACAGGATTACAGATCAAGTATAAAAACCCCACTGAAGTTGGAACCGATCGTATTGCCAATGCTATTGCTGCTCATCACCTGTTTCCACAAAAAAATGTCATTATTGTTGATTTAGGAACAGCAACCAATTTTGAAGTGATTTCAGCAAATGGTTCTTTTTTAGGCGGCGCTATTATGCCCGGATTACAAATGCAAATGCGTGCATTGAATGAGCATACCGCTAATTTACCGCCGGTACGGATCCTCCAACCCGCTCATGCTTTAGGCCAAACCACAACTTCCAATATTCAAGCTGGATTGTATTATGGACACAAAGGCGCCATTCGCGAAATATTAGCGACTATAAGCCGAGAAATGTTCAAAGATTCGCCCCCAACGATTATTGGCACAGGCGGCTTTGCGCAACTTTATGAGAATGAAGGATTGTTTGATGCAATTTTTCCAGATTTGGTGCTGCAGGGATTAAGGATAGCGTATTACAAGAATCAATAAATCTAAATCTCCCCGCACTCCGTGCTGCCCCTCTTTACGAAAGAGGGGTTTTGTTCGCTGCGCTCACGGTTGGTCGTAGCTGGATGGGCGAAGCGAATGCGAACAAAGTTCGCGGAGAGATTGAGTAGTGCGGGGAGATTTAGGCGTGGGATTGATACTTCTCTTCAATGTAATTATTCACAATTTCAATAAACTCATTGGCGATATTATCACCACGTAGGATCTTAAACTTTTGACCATCGACAAACACCGGTGCTGCAGGAGATTCTCCAGTGCCTGGCAAGCTAATACCAATATTGGCATGTTTGCTTTCACCTGGACCATTTACCACGCATCCCATCACCGCTAGCGTTAAGTTTTCGACCCCCGAATATTTTTCACGCCATACTTTCATATTATCCCGCACATGATGTTGGATCCGTTGTGCCAGTTCTTGAAAATAACTGCTAGTGGTACGACCGCAGCCAGGGCAAGCTGTCACCATGGGTGAGAAAGCACGAAGTTCTAAGCTTTGTAAGATCTCTTGGCACACTTGCACTTCTTTGGTGCGATCGCCACCTGGCACCGGGGTTAGTGAAGCACGGATGGTATCGCCAATGCCTTGTTGTAATAAAATCGCAAAGGAAGCTGCCGTTGCGATGATCCCTTTGCTGTCCATCCCCGCTTCGGTCAACCCCAAATGTAAGGCATAATTACTGCGTCGTGCTAGTTCAATGTATAGTGGGACCAGTTCTTGCACTTTACTGACTTTGCAAGCTAAAACAATTTTGTCTTGTCCCATACCAATTTTCACGGCTTGTTCCGCGCTAGCAAGTGCTGATATGACGAGTGCTTCACGAGTCACATCCGCTACGGGTAGAGGGTTAGCACGTTTGGCATTTTCATCCATTAAGCGCACGACGAGATCTTGATCTAAACTCCCCCAATTCACACCAATGCGCACTGGCTTATCATGTTTTAAAGCCACTTCAATCATGGTTGCAAAATTATTATCATGCTTATCGCCAAAGCCTACATTGCCAGGATTAATGCGGTATTTAGCCAAGGTAGCTGCGCAATCTGGATATTGAGTCAACAGCTGATGGCCAATGTAGTGAAAATCACCAATTAATAACGGTTCATCCCACCCCATTTTTTGTAGTTTTTCATAAATTCTGGGAACAGCCGCTGCCGCTTCTTTGTTGTTGACGGTAATACGTACCAACTCAGAGCCTGCACTATACAGTTCAAAGCATTGCTTTGCGGTAGCCTCAGCATCAGCCGTGTCAGTGTTAGTCATTGATTGAACAACAATCGGTGCCCCTCCGCCGATCGTTACCTTACCTATCTTCACAGGAATGGTTTGGTGACGCGCTTGTAACAATGCACCAGCAAATCGGCCAGATTGCAATGAGGTAATGACTTGTTCGGCCATGATCGTCTCCAGCTAGACAACTAAACAATAATAAGAAAATTATCGAAGTTTAGCATTTTGGCATGAAGAACTCACGTGCTGGGTCCAAATTTACGGCTATGTCATTAGACTAAAATACACTACCAGACCTACTATGAGAATAAATATCCCTAGATAGGAAGAAAACCGTCATGAATTTTGCTGAACAGCAAATGCTCGAAATTATCAAAGTTTATGAGCACCATATGACACAATTTGATCGTCTGATGCATTTGGTAGAAACGCTAAAGCAGGAAAATAAGCGCTTACGCGCCTTGGTGCAAAGCCAAGCGACTGGCGAACAATCCGCAAAACCACGGATTGTTTGCCGGCCGCTGATATAAATTAAACTTTGAGTTTAGTCCCTTTCCCTAACGCTTCTTCAGCAGGCTTGGCCGAATCATTGGCTGCGGCCGCTTTGCTCGAAGTTTTGCCGTGTCGCTTTTCATGAGCATCATAAGCACCGCGCAATTGATTAAATTGTGTTGTCACGGTGGTTAAACGATTGTCTGTTTGTCGTAGAGCTTCTTCAGCTGCATCACAGCGTTTTTCAAGAGTAGATTTTTCTTGGGCGAAGACTTCTTGTGATTTTTGCTGCGAATGTTGTGAATTCATGGCAATAGATTCTGCTAAGGGGAACAGTAATGTACCGCGCAGTAAAAAGGCACTGAGTACTCCCACTGTAGAAGCCAATCCCGCAGTTACCGCACCCAACACTGCAATGGCTGAGAATCCTTCAAGGGAAGCATAAAAAGCTGGCGCCCATTTAAGCATGCCAAAGAAAGCTGGCATTCCAACACTTCCAGTGAGCATCAAACCTGCGCCAATCCCTGTCATTCCTGCAAGACCTATTGGTAAGCCCCACTTCAAGGGTGTATACCACCAAGGGAAGGTATCCTTTTGTAAAAATTCAAACATACAACCACCTCTAGTTATTTGTAACTCCATTACCGACACTAAGTGCATCACCTGAATGCAATAGCAGTACGTAGTCTAATCAACCTTTCATAGCTTGTCGATAAGGTACTGAGTTAACCTATTCAACGATTAATGCTGTAGTTAGATACAATCATGAAAAACTTACATGCGTACAACAAATATGTGCAATCGTTAGAAAAGCATGCTTCAGGCGGCCTGTTTTTTCATCGCATTAATGAGCAAATCTACATCACCGATTTTACTCACAAGCTTGTTGGAATTTGGGATCTCATCGAGGGTATGTCTATAGACTGGAAGGCTGCCTAAAGCAACCCCCAAATAGGGTCGATAAGGTTTATGACTGGTACACGCTTTGCAATAGAGGCCTTCTACTATGTATGACAAGTGGAATTTCGGCACAAAGAATCATCAGAAGGCGCAAACTGCATTGCATCAACCATCTGATGAAGCAACTCATACTTCTTTGCCCGAAAAAACAGCAGTTGAGTACTATCCCGAAACGGTTGATCTCATTGAACAGTACTATAAAGAAATCCGTACTGCTCCTTTGCTTACCAAAGACGAAGAGATTTATTACGCTCGGCGCTTAAGACAAGGCGATGAGGCTGCTAGACAACAAATGATCAAATCGAATTTGCGTCTGGTGGTTAAAATCGCTAAACGATACATTAAAAGTGGCATTCCCATTTTAGATCTGATTGAGGAAGGTAATCTGGGATTGATGCGAGCCGTTGAAAAATTTGATCCTGACAAAGGCTTTCGCTTTTCAACTTATGGAGCATGGTGGATCCAGCAAACCATAGAACGTGCCATCATGAACCAGTCGAGAACCGTGCGCGTTCCTATCCATGTGGTCAAAAAAGTGAATGCATGCCTACGCAAGGGACGAGAGCTAACCAAAATTTTAGATCATGAACCCACGGCAAGTGAGATTGCTATGGCGATGCAGCGCTCACAAGATGAAATTGAAAGCATTCTCACTTTTAATGAAAAAACCATTTCCATCGACTCCCCTATTTCAGACATGTTTGAAAAGCCATTGCTTGAAACACTATCTGATTCTCAGGACTACGATCCATTAAGCAAATTATCCGTGCAGGATTTAGAACAAAATATAGAACGCTGGTTAGGAACACTTTCACCCAAATTGCGTGAAGTCGTGATCCGCCGTTATGGATTACAAGGGCATGATGCGACCACGCTTGATCAAACCGGCATGGAGATTGGTTTGACGCGCGAACGTGTGCGGCAATTGCAAGCGGAAGCACTTAAGCAACTCAAGCGTCTCATTGAAAAAGATGGTGAGAGCGAACAAACATTATTGAGCTAACGTTCACATATTCTACTTATCGATTTCAACCTGAAAAATTGCTAATATTGCTGACGTCTTTGACCCAAGCAATGCTTAAAAATTCATGATTATAGATTTAGAACTTGCGCTGATGTTAGTAGGTGGAATTGCACTATTCATGCTAACGGCAATCCTCGTTCAATTATCCTTTTTGCGCAAAAAGAACCAACCACTCTTACAAACACTCGATGATCTTATCAGCGCTCAATGTCAGCAAATTATCCAAAGCGTTTTAAAAGAGCAAATGGTGCAACAGCAGCGAATGAGTGAGTCACTCATCAAGTTCTCTCAGCAAAATAATGAAATGCAACAGCTCAGCCTGCATCACTTACAAACTACACTACGAGACAACTTTTCTGAGTTGGATAAGCAAATCCATAGCATTTTACAACGCAGCACTACCCAGCTATCTGAACAATTCGACAAACTTAATCAAGCAACCACCCATAATTTGCTCAAAATCAGCGAAGCAGTTGAAATCCGACTCAACAAAGGTTTTGAAAAAACCAATGAAACCTTTACCAATATCGTACAACGTTTAGCCATTATCGATGATGCGCAAAAGAAAATAACGGATTTATCGCAAAACGTGGTGGGATTACAAAATCTTTTATCCGACAAACGCTCTCGCGGCGCCTTTGGTGAAGTGCAATTGAATGTACTGATTCAAAATGTACTTCCCAGTCATTGCTACCAATTGCAATACACTTTATCCAATTCTTCACGGGTCGATTGTTTGCTGTTATTACCCGAGCCAACCGGTAAATTAGCGATCGATGCTAAGTTTCCTCTAGAAAATTATCAAAAATACCTAGATATCACCAATGATGAAACGGTGCGCACCGCTGCTAAACATCAGTTTAAAATTGATATTAAAAAACATATCCAAGACATTAGCCAAAAATACATTATTCCTGGCGAAACCAGTGATGGCGCCATTATGTTTATCCCCGCTGAAGCGATTTTTGCCGAAATACACAGCCACCATGCCGATTTGGTGGAATATGCTTGGCAAATGCGTGTCTGGTTAGCCTCTCCTTCAACGATGATGGCTATATTGACTACCGCCAGCTCAGTGCTCAAAGATTCCGCAACAAGGCAACAAGTCCATGTGATCCAAGAACACTTACGTTTATTGGCTCAAGACTTTACCCGTTTTGATAAACGCATGACCAATTTGTCACAGCATTTACGGCAGGCCAATGACGATGCCGAACAAGTCCATATTTCATCCCAAAAAATTACCAAGCGCTTCCAGCAAATTGAAAAAGTGGAGCTGGAACCGTTAACTATGAATCCTGAGCACAGTCTCATGTTGGAGGAAAAAGAATGAAAAATGCCCCCAAGACAATCCAAGGGAACGGCTTATTAGATGTTCTACTCAAAGGACTAAGGTTGAATGGCGATTACAATGAAGGTGCCCTTGGAGTCCTTGCACAGGTCTCCAGACATTATAAACAACGCATTAAGCAAAGCTTTACTTTGGAATCTTTACTCGATGAAGAAGATAAAGCGCATTTAGGGATAAGCCCTAATGATCTAATTGCGATTAATAGGCTCGTAAAAGAAATTGGCATTGAATACCCAGCCCATCAACCCAGCACCGATTCACAATGGGAGCGGCTTGAATCATTTCCTAAACAAATGCAACAATGCCTCATTGAACTCCACACTAGAGTCCCCAACATCGTAGCTCATGTGCGTTCCTTATGGCGGCGCACTGACGATCGCCACGGCTTATACTCTTGGCTAGATGCACTACGTAACCTTTATCGCAGCGGCAATGATGAACCTGATTTATTCCATGGATTATTTTTAAACAACCATGATTTTGCTCAGCGTGCTCATGACTTAGCGGTTGCTCCTCACTCAAGCATCGACTATAGCGCCGCAGTGCTTCGTGCCCTCACCCATTGTCGCTTTAGTTCATTAACCATGAACTCTGCTAAATTAAACGGCTTCTTTGCTGAATTAACCACGTATATTCAAGGTCGAAATCAAAGTGAGCGACAATACGATTATACATTTGATCGCTGGTGTGAACCTTATATTTCAGAAGATGACATTACAACCTTTATCAAAGAAAAGTATTATCCCAAAACTTTGTTATGGCGAAGTGTCCAAGAACCTCAGGTCACCCCAATGAGTAGCCAAAATGCAAGTTTATCAGACTCATTGGGTCTCAGTTCGAGCGACGCTTTAAGTCAGTCGTCGAGAAAACGTAAACGTGACGCTAAAGCCTAAAAAGGCCAGGATCAACCAGATTGACCAAGGCGCTGGCAATTCCATGAAAGCGACATAGCCAATAAGAGCGTTCATGATAAATTGGCAGATATCAAACGGGGCTAAAAAGCTGACCTGCGCGTGAACAAGGGCATTGCTCACACAGTAAATAGCCATCGCTGTTAATACCCCTGCCAACAATAGCCACGGCCAGTGAAAAGCTTCAGGGGTTATCCAATGTAACAAGGCAGGTATCAACGAGACAGGGACAATAAAAATAAACAGATAACTGGTTAAAGCAGTGGCTGATTCGCCCAACACGGCTAATCGTCGTGTGGCTAATTTTGCCATAGCAAAAAATAACGAAGCAGTAATAAGACACAACAATCCAGTCATATTGGATTTATTACTGATAAAAGCATTGCCTGGTTTTACAACAAAACAAGCACCGCTCAAACTCATGAGAATAATGGCCCACCTTACCCATCCAAAGCGTTCTTGCAAAAATAATCTTGCGCCAAACACCCCCATGAGTGGCCCTACGATACTCAAAGCAACAGCTTGTGCTAACGGCATAAATTGTAAGGTATAGTACCAAGCAATAATCGCTACAGCAGAGCAAATCACACGAAACAAATGCAAGGGTAAATGCGCAGGCCTCAAAGAAACCTGGGCGCGTTTAACAATAAAAGGCAGCAATAACAATAAAGCCACCCAATCTTGGCAGAATACGATCACCGGTACCGGCAAAGGGCTCTCTAATTGGGTACTGGCCCCGCCAGAAAGATAACGCGCTATGGCATTTAACCCCGCATAGCAGGCAAAGCCTGCTATCTTCCAAGAAGCACCATACCACTGGTTAAATTGTGTGTTTTTCATGGCGCGATTATACGAAGCCAGGCTGCTTAAAGATAGCGCCAGGGCAATAAGCTGCATCTAAATATAGTAATTTGTTCGACATATTTTTTAAGCCTGAACTACACTTAATTCAGAGCCGTAGCCAGTTTTTCCATTTAGAAGGAATCCGTTGTTACCATGTTTCGAAAGTTAAACCAACGTATTATCAAATGGTTAACCGATGAAAGACGCAGTCATGAAGTTCCTCTTTGCGATTTCGAAAGGATCCGCTATGAGTTGCGACCTTGCGATGTCCTACTGATTGAAGGCAGAAGCCGTATTTCTGATGTGATTAAACAAATTACCCAAAGTTCATGGTCACATGCTTGCATTTACATCGGTCGACTGCATGATATTGACAATGTTGCTTTGCGCAAACAATTGGAGCGGCAGTTCAATGGCGATCCCAATGTACAACTCGTGATTGAAGGTTATTTGGGCAAAGGAACGATTGTCAGCCCCTTAGAAAACTATAAAACGGATCATATTCGGATCTGCCGTCCCCGTGGATTAACAAGACAAGATGCTCAGCAAGTTTCTGCGTTCGCCATTAACAAATTAGGCACAGATTACGATGTACGACAAATAATTGATTTAGCACGCTTTTTAGTGCCCTGGTCTTTTCTACCACGACGTTGGCGTTCTAGTTTGTTTGTACATCATGCTGGAGCGTCAACCAAAACAGTTTGCTCAACCATGATTGCCGAGGCCTTTGCCAGCATTGATTTTCCCATTTTACCGGTAATTAAACGACATGAAGAAAGTGGTGTTGAATTGTATGCACGAAATCCACGACTCTTTACACCACGCGACTTTGATTATTCACCCTATTTTGAAATTATTAAATATCCTTTTGTTTCGTTCTTAGAAAATTCTTATCGTAACTTGCCTTGGAATCGCCAAGGTTTAATGAGTCATGATGGTATTAACATCATTGACTCGAAAACTTACACCGCTAAAGGCACGCAAATGCATTCTGAACTCTTTAACAACGATCAGAATACTTTGCTGGAAGCACCAACTGGACATCATTCCAAAACCAGTTTGTTTAGCATGATTCTGCATCGCTTTTCGATAGGTTAATCTCGTGAATACGCTGTTAAATGCGGTAGTTCAACTTTTGTTGATATACCTTTTAATAGCGTTTACGTTTTGGTTTGCTTCTGATCTCATGCTTTTTCAACCTCCAAAAGTGCCGCGAACTATCGCGACTCATCCCCATGCAATCACGATTCCTTTAGCCAACCAGCAAACCCTTTCTGCGGTCTATTTACCCAATACACAAGCTAAATACACCCTGCTTTTTAGTCACGGTAACGCAGAAGATCTATTCACATTAAGTCCTTTTTTAAAACTGTTACAGCAACATGGCTTTGCCGTCTTTGCTTATGACTATCCCGGATATGGTAACAGCACGGGTAAAGCAACTGAAGCCAGTACCTATCAAGCTATCCAAGCGGCTTATCAATATTTGACCACAGAACTTGGTGTTCCTAACAATAGAATTATTGTCTTTGGGCGCTCACTGGGTTCGGGTCCGAGCGTTGAACTCTGCCAACACAATAAGGTTGCAGGTCTGATCTTAGAGAGCCCCTTTGTTTCAGCCTACCGGGTTTATAGCATCTGGCCGATCTTTCCTTTCGACAAATATACCAACCTTGATAAAATCCCCAAACTATCTGTCCCAATCTTGCTGATTCATGGGACCCGTGATAGTGTTATTCCTATTTGGCATGGTAAAAAAATCTATGAAGCAGCGGCATCACCCAAACAAGCTTATTGGGTAGAAGGCGCCTCCCATAACGATGTCTTAATCACTGCCCAAATGGAATATTTCAAAACCTTACAGCAATTTGCATCAAGCCTTAAAAAAGATTAAAAATGAATCATTGCCCTTGCGGTCACAACATACCTTACCAACAATGCTGTGGTCAGTATATTGAAAACGAGATAGACGCACCTACGCCTGAAGCTTTAATGCGTTCGCGCTATACGGCTTATAGCTTAAGCAAAATTGACTATGTAGCCAGCACTATGAAAGGTAACGCTGCTTTAGGTTTTGATAAAGAAAGTGCAAAACGTTGGTCACAGAGCCTCACTTGGCTTTCACTAGAGGTCTCTTCACATAAAATGAAATCCCCCACTGTGGGTTTTGTGATCTTTGAAGTTAAATATCTTGAAAACGGAAAAACTCGCATTATGCGTGAAAAGAGCGAATTTCACAAAATAGACGAAAAATGGTATTACGTTGCGGGAAAATCGCTCAATCCACATAAAGGAACACCTAATGACCGATAAAACCTTTTTGTTTGATTTTGACAGCACTTTCATCCAGGTGGAATCCTTAGAGATTTTAGCAGACATTGCTTTAAGCAAACACCCGGAAAAAGCAGAACGACTGCAAGCCATTCACCGCATCACTGAACAAGCCATGCAAGGGCGCTATTCTTATCGCGAAAGCTTGATTGAACGAATGAAATTGTTAGACTTGGCGCCACACCACCTCCCTGAGGCCTTGTTATTATTAAGCCAAAAAATCACGCCCTCTTTTTTAAGAAACAAAACTTTTTTTCAACAAAATGCGGGTAATATTCACATTATTACCGGTGGCTTTATAGAGATCGTTTGGCCCATTGTCAGCAGCTTTGGGATCATGCGTGAGCACATTCATGCGAATCGCCTCATCTACAATAGTGATGGTGATATTCTAGGCTTTGATAGCAACCAGCTTTTAGCTCAAGATCAGGGCAAAGTTAAACTGGTTTCCAAACTCCCACTCAAGGGAGACGTGATCATGATTGGTGATGGTTATACTGATTATGAAGTGAAGGCAGCAGGTCTTGCTAGTACTTTTGTTGTGTTAACAGAAAACGTCACTCGCGATAGTGTGGTAGAAGTAGCGGATGCGGTCATCAATGAACTCGAAGGGCTCTTTGTGACATGCAACTTGCCTTTTGCACCACTAAGAGAACGCAAGAAAGTGCTGCTGTTGGAAAATATTCACCCCTTTGTGGTTGAACACTTTAAGTTGCAAGGTTTTGAAGTGGAATCTTTAAAAAATGCCTTAGATCCCAAAGAGCTTATCCATAAACTAAAAGACATCCATGTGCTTGGGATCCGTTCTAAAACCGAAATTAGCTCAAAGGTCATTGAAGCTTGCCCTCATTTAGAAGCGATTGGTGCATTTTGCATTGGTACCAATCAAATTGATTTGAATACAGCAAGCCAACAAGGTATTGCCGTATTTAATGCTCCATTTAGTAACACCCGCAGCGTTGTCGAATTAGCTATTGCAGAAATTATCCTCTTAGCACGCAATGCAGCGGCCCTTTCAAGTAAATTAGCTAAAGGTCAATGGCATAAATCAAGTAGCGGCGCTCATGAAGTTCGCGGTAAAACACTGGGCATCATCGGTTATGGCAATATTGGTTCACAATTATCGATCATTGCTGAAGCCTTAGGTATGCACGTCCAGTTTTATGATATCGCAGACAAATTGCCCTTAGGCAATGCAAAACGCTGCCATCACATGGAAGATCTTTTAAGCGAATCTGATGTGGTGACAGTGCACGTTGATGGCCGCAAAGAAAACCGACACCTCATTAATGAGCATTCCTTTTCCCTCATGAAGCAAGGGGTGATTTTCTTGAATTTGAGCCGAGATTTTACGGTTGACTATAAAGCACTATATAAGGCAATGGCTTCAGGAAAAGTCTTCGGTTGCGGAATTGATGTCTTTGAAAACGAACCTCACAATTCGCCTAGTACTTTTAAAACGGATCTCACCCAATTTGAAAATATTATTTTGACTCCACATATCGGTGGTAGCACCGAGGAAGCCCAACAAGACATCGGTGAATATGTCTCAAAAAATTTATCCAATTATGTCATGGCGGGCAGCTCAACGGGTAGCGTCAATTTCCCGCAATTGTCACTCCCTTCTATGCATTATCCGCAACGTATCATCCATGTTCATAAAAATGTGCCGGGTATTTTAGCGCAGATTAACCAATTATTCGCAGAAACCGGTACCAATATTGAAGGACAATTCTTGAAAACTAACCAAGAGTTTGGCTATGTTATCACCGATATCAACCAAGTCTGTGATGAAACATTAATGAAAGCCTTAGCAGCGATCCCTCATACCATAAAAGTAAGAGTGCTCGATAAACTACAGTAGAAAATCGAATGACATCTATACTGATATTATTTTCAGCCTTATAGGAACTATTTCATGCCTGATGAAGTCTCTGTAACAAAGAGATTGGATGATAGGTATTCAAATGGGTTCTGGTGGACCACCCCAAAACGACGCACAGTTGCTGGCCGACAGGAATAAACTGCTCCATCTCATCTCTCATCTTGCACGTTCTCAAAGCTGGCTGCGTAAGAAAACCTATAGTTATTATAACCGGCTCACCTATCTCTTTAATTATCAAAAAGAAGAACTCTCGTTTACCTTCCATCCTCATGCGGTTGAGCTATTTTTAAGACCACAAGACGCCCCATTAGTATTACGTAAAATTGCCGAGGTATTCAAAACCTTTTACCAGCAGAATCCTCAATCACAGATGAGAATGATCGTGACTGTTATTAGCATGATCCCCAGTAGGGTGAAAACATCGTTAGAAACGATGCAATCTGCTGGAATTGATATTGAAAAAATTGCCCAGTTCAAAAATCGCTCGGGCGAGATCTTCCCACCTGAAACTTTGCAGCAACTCATTCGTGAGGTTAAAAGCAAACAAAAGCCGTATGGTTCCCCTGGTCCTTAGCCTGCAACATGCACAACGAGAAAGGATTTGCTACTATAAGAAAAAGTTTTCTTAATATGGGTGCTTCATGGAATATGCTGATTTCTTTTATCAAGCTGCTATCTACTTACTCGCTGCCGTTTTAGCGGTTCCCTTAGCTAAACGCCTAGGGTTTGGCTCTGTCTTGGGCTACCTAATAGCCGGTATCATTATTGGCCCGTTTGTATTAGGCAAAGTTGGGAACGATACTCAGCATGTGATGCACTTCGCTGAATTCGGCGTCGTATTGATGCTTTTTTTAATTGGCTTAGAGCTTCGGCCGGCAACACTTTGGAAACTCCGTGGCCACATCTTTGGGTTAGGCTTATTACAAGTGGTAGCAACCACCTTCGCCTTTACGGGCGTCTTTGTTCTCTTGGGATATGGTTTAGCCATTGCCCTCGCCGTGGGGATGATCTTTTCCATGTCCTCCACCGCCATCGTGATGCAAATTTTTACTGAGAAAAAATGGATGGGAACCCCGGTGGGTCAATCCACCTTTTCTGTTTTACTGTTTCAAGATATTGCCATCATCCCCATCATGGCGATATTGCCCTTACTAGGCGTGGCAGCCATGAAACAAGGGCATTCTGGCACCTCTTATTTCACAGGCTGGCAACATGCCGGTCTCACCCTAGCGGCAATAATTGGCATAATTTTAGGTGGGCGCTTTCTGCTAAGGCCATTATTTCGTTTCATTGCCAGAGCCAACCTAAGAGAGATCTTTACGGCAGCTTCTTTATTAGTGGTGATTTCCAGTGCACTGGTTATGCAAGCTTTAGGGCTCTCTGCTGCTCTTGGCACTTTTCTCGCGGGAGCCGTTCTGGCGGAAAGTGAATACCGTCATGAACTAGAAGCTGATATTGAACCTTTTAAAGGATTATTATTAGGGATCTTCTTCATATCCGTTGGTGCTAACATAGATTTTACAGTAATCAAAGAAAATCCATTAACGTTGCTCGAACTCGTTGCGTTGTTGCTATTCTTTAAAGCGGCAATTTTATTCATTATCGCCAAAATCTTTAAACTAAAAACACAAGATGCCTTGCTATTTGCCGTTACCCTAGCTCAAGGGGGCGAGTTTTGTTTTGTATTGCTATCTTTTGCCGTCGGTATCAACTTATTACCCACCCTACTTGCTTCTGAACTCATTGCGGCAGTCGCAATCAGTATGCTAATGACCCCGTTAATGATTATTTTCTACGAAAAAGTGATTGCCGCCTATTATGTCAATTGCCAAAAATGCACTGATAAAAAACCGGCGTTTGATAAGATTGAAGATCAAAAGCACAAAGTGGTGATTGCCGGCTTTGGCCGAGTCGGGCAAATCATCGGTCGTATATTGCTCGCCAACAAAATGAAGCCCACCGTGCTCGACCTGAACGTCGAAACCATTGAAATTGTTCGCAAGTTTGGCTTCGAAGTCTTTTATGGAGATGCCTCACGTTTAGATCTGTTAGAAACTGCTGGCATTAAAGATGCCACGCTTTTTGTCATCGCCATTGATGACTCCGAAAAGGCCTTAGAAATTGCCAAAATGGTGAGAGATCTCTATCCCAACCTCAAGATTTTATGTCGAGTTCGAGGTCGCACCGAAGCCTATGATTTTATGAAAGAAGATTTTAATCAGGTTTATCGTGAAACCTTTGAAAGTGCCTTAGTCATGGGCGAAGATGCGCTCAAAGTGCTTGGCGTAAATCAAGAACAAGCTACACGTATGGTCAACATCTTTAGAGAGCATGATGAAGCCTCTATGAGATCGCTTGCAAAACTATATGATAGCAAAGGTAACCCTCGCCAGGATTATATTAATGAGGCCAACGAAAACCGCAAGAATCTTGAAGAGGCTATTTTGGCAGACAAGATTACATGATTCAGCATTGGCGACCTAGTATGTCAGGAATTACCTTTTCCGCACTGCGGTTTATGGCACTTAAAAAATATTTTTTTGACCC
>JBFWUT010000019.1:0-49998 GCA_050247135.1 Candidatus Berkiella sp. | reverse complement strand
CTCTTCCGCTCTGCGCAGGTTTAGGAGGGATTACAACTTCTTTACCGGTTAAAGGGCTAACCATAACGCGTTTTTTGGTGGGTTTGCGCCGAACTTTTCGAATTTTTAAACCCATTTTTGGGATCATGATTTCGCCCGATCCCTGTTTCTTCATATGGGCTTTTACCAATTTAGCCATCTCAGTGAATACTGCTTCCACTTCTACCCGCTTCAAACCAGTTGAATCTGAAATGGTTTGTAAAATTTCAATACGGGTTTGCTTGTCTTTGATTGCCTTGGTACGAGAAGCTAGCAATTTCGACTCTGCATTCTCTTCAGCCTTTTTACGGCCAGAAGTGACTTTCGTATTTTGCCTTGCTGATGCCATTTAATTCTCCATTGTTATTCTTTATTAATAGCGCCATAAAACCACCTTGCAAATTAAAGACAATTTTATATCGCGCTGCGATTATGCCAACGGCATCATAGAAAGTAAACTACAAAGATTGTATGCACTCAATTCCTTCGAATTGCGGATGACTCATTCGTGCACTCACGGGAATAATTTTTATTTTATCCGGCTGCATTGCAGCCAAATAAGTTGAAATATCCTCTATCCTATTTTCTTTTGCTAACCAAAAAGAATAATTTTCTGGCGAAAGAATGACAGGCATGCGTTCATGCAATCGTTGCAAAAATGCGGGCGCAGGCATGGTAATGATAGCGCAACTCATTATCATTTCGCCGGTTTGTGTCTGCCATATCGAAGATATTCCGGCAAAGGCAAATAATGGTGCTTCTGTCAGCTGCACAAAGAACGGCTGCTTTCTATTGTTGATCGCTTTCCATTCATAATAACCATTGGCAGGGATCAAACAGCGGCTTTGTGTAAACGCTTGCTTAAAGGTGGGCTTTTCTTGGATGGATTCAATTCTCGCATTGATATGTCCTTTGGGGATCTCTATTTGTTTTTTATGCCATGAGGGAATAAAGCCCCAGCGGTAAAAATCAATTTGCTGTGAAGGCGCCAGAACGACCGGGATAGTTTGCGTGGGTGCAATGTTATAACGCGGCTGCATAAAAAAACCGCGTTTGAGTTTAAAGTGCGAAACGATGTCTTGTTCAGAGGCAAATAAGGCAAACCTACCACACATACTCTATTCTCCGTCATTGCGAGCCCGAAACAATCCAGTGTTTGTCTAAAAACTGGATTGCCACGTCGCGCCAAAGCGCTCCTGGCAATGACAATCCTTATTCAACAGTTACTGACTTTGCTAAATTTCTCGGCTGATCAACATCCGTGCCTTTTAAAACAGCAACATGATAAGCCAACAATTGAAGCAGCACAGTAAACGCGATGGGCGCTGTAAGCTCGCCCGCTGTTGGGATCTCAACCACTGTCATCTCTTTGCTATTCACTAAACCAGTGCCTCGCTCAGCAAAGACAATCAGTTCACCTTGTCTTGCCCGAACTTCTTGCAAATTAGAAACCAGTTTGTCGAGCAATGGATCCGCAGCCGCCAAAGCAACCACCGGCATGTTCTTATCTACCAATGCTAAGGGACCATGCTTTAATTCACCTGCTGGATGAGCTTGAGCATGAATATAGGAGATCTCTTTTAATTTTAAAGAGCCTTCTTGGACGATGGGGTAGTAAATGCCACGACCAATAAACAGCGCGTTGTCTTTATCATCAAAGCGATGTGCTAATTTGGCAATTTCTTCATCTAACTGTAACAATTGCTCAATGACTTGTGGTAATGCGCGTAAGGCACCTACGATTTGCATTTCTTCAGTGTATTTGGGGTTATATCGACGCCCTAAGCACTGTACCAACATTAATAAGGCCACCAATTGCGTGGTAAAAGCCTTCGTGGAAGCGACTCCAATTTCAGGCCCTGCATGTGTTAGCAATACTAATTCCGACTCTCGTACCATGGAGCTTTCGGGCACATTACAAATTGCTAACTTGCCGCAATAGTTATCATTATTGAGATTACGCATAGCAGCCAACGTGTCGGCAGTCTCACCTGATTGGGACAATGCAACAAACAATGTCCCAGGCAAGACAACTTGACGACGATAACGCGCCTCACTAGCCACTTCAACTTGGCAAGGAATATTGGCTATGCTTTCTAGCCAATATTTAGCAACCAAACCGGCATGATAGCTTGTACCACAGGCCACAATTTGTATCGCTTTGGTGTTGTCAAAAATCGAAGAAGCACTTGCCCCAAACACACCATCAGATACATCATTACCATACAAGCGCCCCGCAAATGCAGAGCGAACAGCTTCTGGCTGCTCGAATATTTCTTTTTGCATGTAATGACGATACTTACCCCGATCGGTGCTCTGTGCCGTTAAGGCCACTTTGCGCACCTTGCGCTCGACTTGATTGCCTGCTCGGTCATAAATAACATAATGATCACGAAAGATCTCAGCCACATCGCCGTCTTCTAAAACCACAAAATTTTGTGTAAACGATAAAAGCGCCAAACTATCTGAGGCAATGAAATGCTCACCCAAACCAATGCCGATCACCAAAGGGCTACCTTGACGTGCAGCGATAATGCGATCAGGTGCATTTTGCGAAACTACCGCTAAAGCATAGGCGCCCTCAAGATGTTTTACCGTTGCCTGAACCGCTTTTAAGAGATTTTGAGTTTGCTTAAATTCTTCCCCAATCCACTGCACAACCACCTCAGAATCTGTTTCAGAGGTAAAGCGAACTTTTTTGGATTCCAGCGTTTGACGCAAAGTCAGATAATTCTCAATAATTCCGTTATGCACTAGCGCAATTTGATTTTCAAACAGATGAGGATGCGCATTCATTTCACTCGGCTTACCATGCGTTGCCCAACGAGTATGAGCAATGCCGACCTTACCTAGCAAAGGCTCTTTATCGTGTGCTTGTAATAGCTGATTCACCTTGCCACACACTCGCAGACGCTCAAGCGCGCCACTCTCATTGAGTATCGCCAGTCCCGCAGAATCATAACCCCTATATTCAAGACGCTTTAAGCCTTCTAGTAAAATGGGAGCAATGTCTCTTTGTGCAATTCCTGCCGTAATCCCACACATGTTATTTCTCGTCCTTAGGCGCTTTTTGCTGTTTTACAGGTCTTTGCCAATCCATACTTCGGGGCTCAAGACGATGCGTTAATGTTAATTGATAAGAAGGGACATCTTGGGTCACTGTTGAGCCCGCCCCCAATGTGGCGCCTTTGCCAACACGAACCGGCGCGATTAACTGCGTGTCTGATCCAATCTGTACATCGTCTTCAATAATGGTTTCATGTTTATTAGCACCATCATAATTGCAAGTAATGGTTCCAGCGCCCACATTGACGTTACTCCCCATTGTGGTGTCGCCAATATAGCTCAGATGGTTAATCTTTGAACCTTCGCCAATAAACGAATTTTTAATTTCAACATAATTTCCAACGTGCGCATTATCTGCCAAGATAGCCCCTGGTCTTAGTCTGGCAAAAGGCCCGACGCGCGAACCATTACCAATCGTGGCGCCCTCTAAGTGACTATTGGCAAGCACAGTGACATTATCGCCCAAATCACAATTGATCAGTACGCAATTAGGACCAATGTAACAACCTGAACCCAGGCGGTTATACCCCTCAAATATGACATTCACATCGATAAACAGATCACTGCCAAACTCGATACCACCGCGCAAATCAAAGCGACCAGGATCGACCAAGGTGGCACCTTTTTGTAGTAACAGATTGGATTGCTGCCATTGATAATGCCGCTCTAGCTGAGCCAATTGAAATTTATCATTGATACCAATGATTTCTGGAATTTCAGCAGGGAATTCTGTCGCCACATTGACGTTGTCTGCCACAGCAAATTGCACAATATCAGTTAAATAATATTCTTTTTGGGCGTTATCATTGGTTAATTTGCCCACCCACTTCTTCAAAGCGGCTGCCTTTGAAAAAACGATACCGGTATTAATTTCCTTAATTGCTTTTTGTGATTCCGTTGCGTCTTTTTCTTCAACAATGCGTAGCACTTTGCCTTCATTATCGCGAATAATGCGACCAAGCCCCGTAGGGTTGCCCATGTTGGCGGTCAATATGCCAAGGGAATCATGAGTGTTGTCCATTAATTTCTGTAAGGTGCTTTGTTGGATTAACGGAACATCGCCATATAAAATAAGGACATTGTTATTATCGCTTATCAACGGTAACGCTTTAGCAACCGCATCGCCAGTGCCAAGTCGCTCTGGTTGTAGAGCCCAGGTAATCGCACTTGAGGGAAAGTAGTGCTTTAAAACATCGGCCCCATAGCCACACACAACGATTATTTGCGACGGCTTTAACGCCTCTGCTTGTGACAGCACATGCCCCAATAATGGCTGGCCACCCAAAGAATGTAATACTTTGGGTATGGAAGATTTCATCCTGGTGCCCTGACCTGCAGCCAAGATGACAATGCTTAACGGCACAGCGTTATTTTCACTCATTCTCACTAAACCCTTTTAACAAAAAGGGTGGCTTGCGGCCACCCTTCAACGTTTGTCCATTTAACCCACGTATTGTTTATTTCAGGTGTATTTTCTTTTTAGCTTCACGAATAGCACGTAACATCCCAGCCGCTCTTGCCAGCTCCGCACGAGCCCTCGTGTAATCGATATCTGCTTTATGATCTTTCAGCGTTTTCTCTGCCTGCTGTTGCGCTTTTATTGCTTCAGCTTCATTAAAGTCACGCGCTCTGATGACAGTATCGGCCAATATGGTCACCATATTGGGCTGTACTTCTAAAATGCCGCCAGTGACATAAACAACGTCTTCTTTATCATTGATATCCCGGATTCTAATAAAACCTGGCAATAATCCCGTTAACAACGGGGTATGCCCCGGGGCGATTTCCAGCTCACCTAGCGTTCCTGTTGCATACAGGCGCAGCGCATCCCCTGAAAAAATTTCAGCTTCTGCGCTAACGATATCTACATGAAGTTTGGCCACAGTCATTATGTTACTCTCTTACGCCTTGCTTAACTTTGCATTGACTTGGCTTTCTCAATCACCTCTTCAATACCGCCCACCATGTAAAATGCTTGCTCCGGTAGATGATCGTATTCGCCATCAATAATACCTTTGAAGCCTTTAATGGTTTCTTTCAATGACACATATTTACCAGGTGAACCGGTAAAGACCTCAGCCACGAAGAACGGTTGTGATAAGAAACGTTGAATTTTTCGAGCACGAGATACGGTTAATTTGTCATCTTCAGACAATTCATCCATACCCAAAATAGCAATAATATCTTTCAATTCTTTATAGCGTTGCAATGTCCCTTGCACCCTTCGGGCAACATCATAATGCTCTTGACCAACAACTAACGGATCAAGCTGACGACTGGTGGAGTCCAAAGGATCGACCGCAGGATATATCCCCAACTCAGCAATTTGTCGCGACAATACGACGGTTGCATCTAAGTGCGAGAAGGTAGTTGCAGGAGACGGATCGGTTAAGTCATCCGCTGGAACGTAAACAGCCTGAATAGAGGTGATCGAACCGGTCTTCGTTGAGGTAATACGCTCTTGCAGACGACCCATTTCTTCTGCCAAGGTGGGCTGGTAACCTACCGCAGAAGGCATACGGCCTAACAAAGCGGAAACTTCCACACCCGCAAGCGTATAACGATAAATATTGTCGACGAATAATAAGACGTCGCGGCCTTCATCACGGAAACTTTCTGCAATCGTCAACCCTGTTAACGCGACTCGTAAACGGTTACCTGGTGGCTCATTCATCTGACCATACACCAGCGACACTTTATCTAATACGTTAGAGTCCTTCATTTCATGATAGAAGTCGTTACCTTCACGAGTACGCTCACCTACCCCTGCAAATACCGAATAACCACTATGCTCAATAGCGATGTTACGAATGAGCTCCATCATGTTAACGGTTTTACCAACGCCCGCACCACCGAACAAACCCACCTTACCGCCTTTAGCAAAGGGGCAGATCAAATCGATCACTTTAATACCGGTTTCAAGCAATTCTTGGCTAGCGGCTTGTTCTTTAAACGTAGGGGCAGGACGATGAATTGGCAAACGCGCTTCTTCGCCAATAGGACCCTTTTCATCGATCGGGCGCCCTAATACGTCCATAATGCGGCCCAGTGTTTTGGTCCCCACAGGCACCTGGATGGCTTCACCGGTATTGGTGACATTTAAACCACGACGTAACCCTTCGGTGGATCCCATGGCAATGGATCGAATAATGCCGTCCCCAAGTTGCTGTTGCACTTCAAGCGTGATTTCACCACCCTCAACTAACAAAGCATCATAAACTTTAGGAACAGCCCCGCGTGGAAATTCCACGTCAACAACCGCACCAATAATTTCAACCACTTTACCGGATGCTTGTTTTACTGAGGATGCGCTCGCCGTACTCATACTTTTTACCCTATTCTATTCTCTAAAAAAGAAGCTACACTGCGGCAGCTCCCCCAACAATTTCAGCCAGTTCGCGCGTAATAGAAGCCTGTCTTGCTTTGTTATACGCCAACTGCAAACTATCAATTAATTCACCCGCATTATCTGAGGCGCTTCTCATCGCTAACATGCGTGCCGCTTGCTCACAGGCAAAGTTCTCAACCACACCATGATATACCTGTGATTCGATATAACGCGTTAGCAACAAATCTAACAACTCTTTAGCATCGGGTTCATAGATATAATCACCCCGCTTTTGCACGGGCTCATCACTATCTAATAATTCATCAGGCACAATCGGTAACAATTTTTCAATCACCGGCTTTTGGCTCATCGTGTTCACAAAGCGATTGTAGCTGATATAAAGCGCATCCAATTCGCCTTCATTGTAAGCATTCAGCATCACGCTCACAGGGCCAATGACATCAGACACACTTGGGGTATCACCTAAGTGATGTGCCGAAGCCACCATGTTGGCACCAATACGCCGCAAAAAGACTTCTCCTTTTTGCCCAATTGCACACTGCACAACCTCTTTCTTTTGATCGTTCCAATCTTGTAGCTGAACAATCAAATTTCGAAAATTGTTGGCATTTAATCCACCGCACAAACCACGGTCAGTCGATACCACTATGATACCAATGCGCTTTTGCTCGCGGGCAATCATGTACGGGTGACGATACTCAGCAGAGTTGCCTTCAGCCAAGTGATTGATAACCACACGAATTCGTTTTGCATACGGCCGTGAACTTAACATGCGAAGTTGCGCTTTGCGCATTTTACTCGCAGCCACCATTTCCATTGCTCGCGTAATTTTTTGAGTACTTTTAATACTTTTAATTTTCGAGCGAATTTCTTTTGCACCTGACATTGTTAAGCCTTTTTAATTTATCAGGACATTTGCCATGATTGTGATTTTTTGAACTCTGCTATCGCTGCACTTAAGCGCTTTTCGATATCATCGTTGTAATCGCATTTCTGATTGATCTCATCGATGAGGTCTTTATGCTTGCGATTCATGTGATCTAGCAACGCTTTCTCAAAATCAACTACCAAGCTTAATTTCACATCGTCAATGAAACCTTTATCTGCCGCAAACAGAACCACTGCCATTTCAGCCACAGAAAGAGGTGAATACTGGGCCTGCTTCATTGATTCGGTCACACGCTGACCACGCTCTAACTGCTTACGAGTCGCTTCATCCAAATCCGAAGCGAACTGTGAGAATGCTGCTAATTCACGATACTGCGCGAGCGCTAAACGCACACCGCCGCCCAGCTTTTTAATAATTTTGGTTTGCGCTGCGCCACCTACACGAGAGACGGAGAGACCTGCGTTAATAGCAGGACGAATACCAGCGTTGAACAAATCGCTCTCTAAGAAGATCTGACCATCGGTAATCGAGATCACGTTGGTGGGTACGAAAGCAGAAACGTCACCCGCTTGCGTTTCAATAATCGGCAAAGCAGTTAATGAGCCTGTTTTACCCTTCACCTTGCCACCCGTGGCTTTCTCTACGTATTCTTCGTTAACCCGCGCTGAACGCTCTAATAGGCGTGAATGCAGATAGAATACGTCCCCGGGGTAAGCTTCTCGACCAGGTGGTCGACGCAGCAATAATGATACTTGACGATAAGCCCAAGCTTGCTTGGTCAAATCATCGTAGACGATCAAGGCGTCTTCACCTTTATCACGGAAGTATTCGCCCATGGCACAACCTGAATACGGGGCAATAAATTGTAGCGCCGCCGCTTCAGCTGCGGTTGCTGCCACAACAATCGTATGAGCCATCGCATCGTGCTCTTCTAATTTGCGCACTACGTTAGCAACGGATGACGCTTTTTGCCCAACCGCTACATAAATACATTTAACACCGGTACCTTTTTGATTGATAATCGCGTCAATCGCAATCGCTGTTTTACCGGTTTGTCTGTCGCCAATGATCAACTCACGCTGACCTCGTCCAACAGGAACCATCGCGTCAATCGCTTTTAAACCCGTTTGGATAGGCTGACTAACCGATTTACGCGTGATAACACCAGGGGCCACTTTCTCAATCGGAGAAGTTTGCGTGCTTTTGATCTCGCCTTTACCGTCAATGGGGCGCCCCAATGAATCCACAACACGGCCTAATAAGGCTTCGCCGACGGGCACTTCTAAAATACGCCCAGTACACTCCACCATATCGCCTTCAGCTAAGTGCTCGTAAGGACCGAGAACAACCGCCCCCACAGAATCCCTTTCCAGGTTTAGCGCCATACCGTAAACGTCGCCGGGAAATTTAATCATTTCCCCTTGCATCACATCGTTTAAACCAAAAATGCGAACGATACCATCGCTCACACTAATAATGGTGCCCACATTACGCGCTTTAGCATCGACATCGGTGCTTTCAATGCGCTGTTTAATAAGTTCGCTAATTTCTGAAGGATTAAGTCTCATGGTTCTTAGCCTATTCTTATGAAATACCGACAGCATCGCCAAGTTTAGCGAGCCTGCCACGAATGGAGCCATCAATAACCAAATCACCAGCGCGAACAATAGCTCCGCCGAGAATGCTTTGATCTACCTGGCATTCCAGCGCCACATCACAATTCATTCGCTTCTTGAGGACTTGGATGAAACGTTCTTGATCTTTTTCGTTTAATGGCTGCGCAGAAATGAGCTCAACATTGACTACACGCTCTGCCAAGGCACGCATTTCCTCATACAAGCTGGCAATTTCGGGCAACAACATTAAACGTTTAAATTTGGCCAAAATACGAACGAATGATTTCATTTCATCCGAGAAACTGTCTTGACCAACCATTTCAAAGAGCGCAACCAATTCTTTTGCTGAAACACGAGGATTCTTGGCTAAAGAACGAAACTGCTTATCATTTGCAATCATTGCCGCTAAAGCCAACATCTCAGACCATTTTGGAAACGCATGCTCAGCAAGCGCTAACTCAAAAGCTGCTTTCGCATAAGGTCTGGCAAAAGTACGATTTTTGGACATTTTAAATTTCCTGCGCCAACTTATCGAGCATGCTTTGATGAACGCCAGAGTCAATCGTTCGCCCTAAAACTTTCTCTGCGCCCACTATCGCAATAGTCGCCACTTGGTTACGCAGTGCTTCTTTTGCATGCAGAACCATTTGTTCCACTTCTGCATGGGCTTGTTGAATGATGCGCTGACCTTCATCATGAGCTTGTTGGCGAGCCTGATCCACAATCGTGTCTGCTTGCTTTTTAGCTTCTAGAATAATGCCGGCACCTTCTTCTTTGCTGGCCTTCAAATCAAGCGCAATTTGCTCTTTTGCGCGCTGAAGTTCCAAATGGCCCTTTTCAGCTGCGGCAAGACCATCGGCAATTTTCGCTTGTCTCTCTTTTAACGCTTTAATGACCGGCGGCCATATAAAACGTTTGGTGATCCAAACGAACAGAACAAATGTAATCATTTGTCCAAAAAGAGTGAGGTTAATATTCACAGCAATGTCTCCGAGCTATACTTAGCGTGGAAGATGGGTCATAAGCTCAGCTAAGAATGGGCTAGCAAATGTGAAGTACAACGCAATACCCACACCAATCATCGACACCGCGTCAAGCAAACCTGCCACAATGAACATTTTAACCTGTAACATAGGAGTCATTTCTGGTTGACGCGCAGCGCCCTCAAGAAATTTACCACCCAGCAAGCCGAAGCCAATAGCTGTTCCTACTGCACCCATACCAATCAAGATTGCTACAGCAAGAGCGGTCGTTGAATGTAGTTGCATAATAATTTGAGCGGTTTCCATTTTTTCTCCTAGCATTAAATTTTAACGTCAAAACAAATTCAGTCGTAAAGTCTTAGTGCGCCTCGTGAGCTTGACTCACATAAATCAGCGTCAGCATCATAAAAATGAACGCCTGTAAGGTAATAATAATGATGTGGAACAACGTCCAAACCAAACCCAGGGGCCACTGTGTCCACCAAGGCAATAACGCAATTAAGATAAAGATTAATTCACCCGCATAAAGGTTACCGAATAATCGCAAGCCAAGGGAAATGGGTTTAGCCAATTCATCCACCAAGCGCAGCAACATGTTAAAGGGAAAAAACCAGGGACCAAAAGGAACCGTAAGGATTTCTTTGGTAAACCCAATAGGGCCTTTGTTCTTCAAGTTATAATATATGACCATCAAGAAAACACTGATAGACATTCCCAATGTTAAATTGGGGTCGGTTGTCGGAACGGCTTTCAAATAATGAATACCCATCAACGATGCGAGCCTTGGAAGGAGATCGACCGGTATCAGATCCATAAAATTCATCAAAAAGACCCAGACAAAAATGGATAACGCCAACGGCGCGACCCAATCACTTTTGCCGTGGTAAATATCTTTAACCTGTTGATTCACAAACTCGACAAGCACTTCGACTAAATTTTGTAATCCACCAGGAACTCCGGAAGTGACTCGTCTGGCGGCTAGGTAAAAAGTGCCTAGGAAAACAAGCCCCATAATCCAAGAAATGATCAGCGTATCCAAATGAATGGCGTAAAAGCCTTCACCCCAAGCCAAGTTGGTCAAGTGGTGGGTAATATATTGTGCCGAGGTTAACTCTTGGTCTGCTTGAACAGTCATTAGGTTCTCATGCCCTGGTTGTTTTTTGTAACTTCATTAAACTCATCAAAAAAGGGGTCAGCGCAAAACTTAGTTGCGCGCTGATGTAGCCCATGAAAAGCCACACCGGCTCTACCCATCCGGTGCTTATCGCCAACAGAAACCCCATGGCGGTTAACAACACCTTTACCATTTCTCCCCAGTAAAGGGATTTAAAAATTTTCTTGGCTGCCCTTGCGCCTTGGTGTGAAAACACACGCCGATACAAGTAAAAGTTTGGCAACACACACACCAAGCCGCCTACCACGTAGGAAGCTGCTGGCAGCTTACCCTGTAGTATCCCTATCAACAGAGAAAGGATAATCACTAAAGGAAATTGCACCAAGATCGACCATAGCGCTTCGTTTTGATAGTTTGTGCGTTTCATTAACAACACTCATGGTAGACAGCTTGCCAAGCGCGCAAAGTATACTGGGTGCTCAAACTTTTAGCAATTTATTTGAGGTGGGCTAGAATCCCTTCCAGTTCATCTACGCTGTGGTAACGAATCACCACCTGGCCTCTGCCTTTGTGATTATGCTTTATTTTTACTTTGGCACCCAACTTATCGCTTAAATCTTCTTCTAGTCGGCGGATGTTAGGATCAGCAGATAGTGTTTCTTCTGGTGCAGTAGGCATTGGGCCTTCTTGCAGTTTGTTAACTAATTTTTCAGTCTCTCTTACTGAAAGGCTTCGATTGATCACCGTTTGCGCAACTTGGCTTTGCATGACGCCCTTTAATCCCAATAGTGCACGAGCGTGTCCCATTTCAATTTGTCCTTGCTCCAGCAAGGTTTGAACATCCGGATTTAAGGTTAAGAGGCGCAACGTATTGGTAATGCTAGCGCGCGATTTACCCACCGCTTCTGCCACTTGCAAATGCGTTAATTGCAATTCATCAGCCAAACGTTTTAACGCTATCGCCTCTTCAAGGGGGTTTAAATCTTCGCGTTGAATATTTTCAATCAAAGCCATAGCCATTGCCGCTTCATCAGGCACTTGACGAACCAACACAGGCACGGTGGTTAAATTGGCTAATTTAGCAGCTCGCCAACGACGCTCACCGGCAATAATTTCATATTTGTCACCTCTTGGGCGAACCACGATAGGCTGTAAAATACCTTGAGCACGGATAGATTCTGCTAGTTGCTCTAAGCCATCATGGCGAATCGTCTGTCTTGGCTGATAGGTTCCACTCATCAATTCTTCAACCGACATATAGGTTAATGATTGATCGGCGTGTTCCGCTTTCTCAGTGGGCGCTTTGTCTTTCACAGCGACCGCTGTTGCACCTAACGTAGCAGACAAAAGTTCATTCAATCCCTTGCCTAAACCTCTTTTTTTAATTGACATGATGCAACCTTATTTTATCAATGCGGCTTTTCTTGCAGGGGTCTTATCCCTTTTACCCGCAGCTGCCTTTTGCCGACGCATAAACTCTGTCGCCAATGCAAGATAGGCGGCAGAGCCTCTGGAATGTTTATCGTAAAGTTGAACCGGCAATCCGTAACTAGGTGCCTCCGCAAGGCGAATATTTCTTGGGATCACAGTCTGAAAGACTCTATTCCCAAAATGATCGATTAACTGCGAAGAGACCTCTGCGGCTAAACGATTGCGCCCATCAAACATGGTGCGAATAATACCGCCAATTTCTAAATGAGGATTCACGGATCCCTTTAATTGCTTCACCGTATTAATAAGATCGCTTAACCCTTCTAAAGCAAAGTATTCACATTGCATGGCTATCATTACCGCATCAGCTGCTACCAGCGCATTTACGGTTAACATACTCAAAGAAGGGGGACAATCTAGAAAGATATAATCATATTGATCTTTAATTGAAGCTAGCGCATTTTTTAGCGTAACAGGCTGTGCCTGTTTTTTCACAAGCACCACTTCAGCAGCCGTAAGATCGGAATTCGCAGGGATCAAATCATATCCTGCTGGTGTTTGCTCGATAATAGCTTGCTTAACCGTCGCTTTACCTTGCAACAGCTCATTCATCGAAAAATCGACCGCGCTCTTATCAACCCCTGAACCCATCGTGGCATTCCCCTGGGGATCAAGATCGCAAAGCAAAACTCTTTGTTTTAACAAAACAAGCGCAGCAGCCAAATTGACGCAACTGGTGGTTTTGCCCACGCCACCCTTTTGATTTGCAAATGCTAAAATTTGCTTCCTCATGGAATACTTTCCTTTATTGACTTAACAATGGCCAAATGCCTATCCGCTTTCTCTGCGGGAACCTCTAACTTAATCAGATCGTCGATTTCATACCCCGGGGGTACGACCAAGAGGTCAGGGCTTGCTTTACCCATCATCGCAAAAAATCGTCCATCTTGCTGTAATAAATGACCACAGAGGGGGATCATTTCAATTAACGGTGCAAAGGCCCGCGTGAGGATAGTACTAAACTTTTGCGTTGCTTGATATGTCTGCACAGTATGACAGACGCATTGCACATTATTCAAAGCGAGTGATTTAACTGCTTGTGAGACAAAAACCTGTTTCTTTTGATTGCTATCTAACAAAGAAAAATATCGATCTGGAAAATAGATACTTAACGGCAACCCGGGTAACCCCGCCCCTGTGCCCACATCTAACACCCTGTCTCCTGTTAGGTAGGGGGCAATCGATAAGCTATCAACAATGTGCCTATCTATCATCAACGTCTGTTCACGTACCGCGGTTAAATTAAAGGCTTGATTCCAGCGATGCAACAGCGATACAAAATCCAACAGCTTTTCACGCTGTTCATAACTTGTTGATAACCCAAGCGATACCAATCTTTTTTCAAGGAGACGTTTTAAATTATCATCTGCTTTTATCATGTGACAGGCTCGAGATTTTGCTCTTGGCAAAATTTCTTCACATAAACCAGCAATAAAGAGATAGCAGCGGGTGTTACCCCCGGGATCCGTGACGCTATACCGATAGTTGTTGGTTTGATTTTGCTGAGCTTTTCAACCAGCTCCGCTGACAACCCTGGGATCCCTTGATAAACAAAGCCTGTGGGTATCTGGGTATTCTCTTGCTTTGCACATTTTAGAATTTCTAAGGTTTGCTTGCTAATATAGCCCGCATATTTAACCTGAATTTCGACTTGTTCAAGCGCTTGGAAAAATATTCTTTTAGATAATGCGCTACTATTAAAATAATCATCGACCTTAATAGCCTCTTTTACTTTAGGAAGCTCATATAAATCACGGACACTCACTTCAGGGCGAGCGAGTAAATCCATCGCCTTAAACTCTTTACCCAGAACAACCTGTGAATTCTCTTCTAATATTTTGGCATCAACATCATGGGGGAAAATACAAACCCCTTTTAATTGTTGACGAATAGATTCAATCGCTTTGCATTTTTGTTGAAAAACATACCAGCGATTCTCATCAATCAATCCCATTTCTCGAGCGATGGGTGTCAAACGTAAATCAGCATTATCTTCTCGTAACAATAAACGATATTCAGCACGACTGGTGAACATTCGATAAGGCTCTAAAGTGCCATGAGTGATTAAGTCGTCAATTAAAACACCTATGTATGCCTCGTCTCGTCGCGGATACCACAATGGCAAATTTTGGGTTCTGCGAGCCGCATTAATGCCAGCAACAATTCCCTGGGCACCGGCTTCTTCGTAACCGGTCGTGCCATTAATTTGGCCTGCAAAAAATAAACCTTGAATATAGCGAGTTTCTAACGTGGGTGATAATTCTCTTGGATCGAAGAAGTCATATTCAATCGCATATCCTGGGCGTAAGATGTGGGCATTTTCTAACCCTTTCATACTTCTGACCAATTGATACTGCACATCAAAGGGTAAACTGGTTGAAATCCCATTAGGGTAAATTTCATGCGTATTCAAGCCTTCCGGCTCTAAGAAAATTTGATGAGAGTTTTTATCTGCAAAGCGAACAACTTTATCTTCAATCGAAGGACAATAACGCGGTCCCACCCCTTCTATCATCCCGGAAAATAAGGGTGAACGATCTAATCCGCCACGAATAATCTCGTGAGTCTGTTCATTAGTGTGGGTAATATAACAAGCAATCTGCTCTGGATGATCCTGATCTGTTCCCATATGCGAAAAAACCGGAACAGGAGTATCCCCAGGTTGCGGTGCAAGTTGTGAAAAATCAATTGTCCTACCATCAATGCGTGGCGGCGTCCCCGTTTTTAAACGGCCTATTTTAAAGGGGAGCTCTCTTAAACGATGCGCTAAACTATTCGCAGGGGGGCACCCAGCTCGCCCTCCTTGATGATGACTTAAACCAATATGAATCTTACCCGCTAAAAAGGTGCCAGCTGTTAAAACAACTGCTTGTGCATGAAAAACAAGACCCATTTGGGTAATCGCACCTTTCACTTGATTATTCTCAATAATCAAATCATCCACAGCTTGTTGAAATAACCACAGGTTGGGCTGATTCTCTAATATTTCACGGATCGCTTTTTTATAAAGCACTCTGTCGGCCTGAGCACGAGTGGCTCGAACAGCAGGACCTTTACTGGCATTTAGGATACGAAATTGTATCCCAGCTAAATCGGCGGCTTTCGCCATCGCACCACCCAAAGCATCAATTTCTTTGACTAGGTGCCCCTTACCAATTCCACCAATGGCAGGATTACAAGACATTTGCCCAAGCGTTTCAATGTTATGTGTTAATAACAAGGTGCGGGCGCCAATTCTCGCGCTGGCTAGTGCCGCTTCTGTGCCTGCATGGCCCCCACCTATCACGATAACGTCAAAAGCTTCTGGAAAAATCATGTTCTCACTCATTTACCAATACAAAAATTAGCAAAAATCTCACCCAATAAATCATCGGTGGTCACTTTTCCGGTGATCTCTCCCAACGCATCTTGAGCCATCTTTAATTCCTGAGCGACCAATTCACCTGCTTTAAAGCGAACCAATTGATCTTTGGCTTTTTCGCAACAATCCAACGTTAGACTTAAAGCCGTTAAATGTCGCCGTCTAGCAATAAAAGTTCCATTCTCGCTTGGACGATATCCCATGATGTTTTTAAGATGTTCTTTAAGAAGATGTAACCCTTCCCCTGTTTTGGCGCTTAATGCAATTGCCTCATGCGCTAAAGTGTTTGTTATGGGCGCAATATCGACTTTATTGACTATCAGTGTTGTTTTAGCCGCAAATTGACTTAATACCTGTTGCTCTACTTCTGTCATTAATGGGGTTTTACTGGCATCAACAACGAGCAAAATACGGTCTGCTAAATCTTGCTGCAACAGTGCACGACGGATCCCTTCTTGTTCCACTTCTTCTGCTTCAAGGCGAATCCCGGCGGTATCAACGATATGCAGCGGCATCCCCTCAATTTGAATAGTCTCCTTAACCAGATCGCGTGTCGTACCTGGGATCGGGGTCACAATCGCTGAAGCTTGTCCGGTTAACGCATTAAGCAAACTCGATTTACCTGCATTGGGCCGCCCAATAATGACAACAGACATCCCCTCTTTGAGTAATTGACCTTGTTTCGCGGATGCTTGCAGTTCTTGCAGCTGCGAAATGACTTCTTCAATTTTTTGCAAGATATGCCCATCGGCTAAAAAATCGATTTCTTCTTCGGGAAAATCAATTGCTGCTTCAACGTATAACCGCAATCTCATCAATGATTGAGCCAGCGTGGCAATTTTTTCTGAAAAATGCCCTTGCAAGGAGCGCATCGCGCCAAGGGCCGCAGCCTCTGTAGTCGCATCAATCAGATCGGCCACTGCTTCAGCTTGAGCAAGATCCATTTTGTCATTTAAAAATGAACGTTCTGAAAACTCCCCCGGCCTTGCCAGGCGTGCTCCCGCTTCTACGACTGCCTTCAGTAAGCAATCCATGACCACAGGGCCACCATGTCCTTGTAGCTCTAAGACGTCTTCTCCCGTAAAGGAATGCGGTGCTGGAAAGTAAAGAGCAACCCCTTGATCAATGATCTGATGATGATGAGGGTGACGGAATTCGCATAATGTCGCTACTCGAGGAGCAGGTTGTTTATTTAATAAGCGCATGGCTATCGAAGAAGCTTCGCTCCCCGATACTCGCACCACACCTATTCCCCCCTTTCCAGGTGCGGTTGCAACAGCAACAATCGTGTCTGCAAGGGGGGAGCTCACCATAGCTTGCCTATTTTATTTTCTTTAAAGCAGCATCACGTTCGATCCCGCGAGTTACAAGCCACTGCTGAGTAATCGACAAGATATTGTTAACTGTCCAGTACAACACCAAACCCGCTGGGAAGGACATGAATAGCAATGTGAAGATTACTGGCATAAACATCATCATTTTTGCCTGCATTGGATCAGGGGGAGCTGGGTTCATTTTCTGCTGCAAGAACATGCTCGCGCCCATAATCAAAGGCAATACGTAGAAAGGATCTTTACTGGAGAGATCGTGGATCCAAAGAATAAACGGCGCTTGACGTAATTCAATACTCTCAAGTAATACATAGTAAAGTGCAATGAACACTGGAATTTGCACCAAGATCGGTAAACACCCTCCTAAAGGATTAACCTTCTCTTTCTTGTATAACTCCATTAATGCCGCGCTAAACTGTTGCTTATCGCTACCATGACGCTCTTTAAGCAACTCTACTCGAGGTTGTAAACGGCGCATATGCCCCATCGAGCGGTAACTCGAAGCGGAAAGTCCATAGAACAAGATCTTAATCACCATTGTTAACAGTATGATGGCAAAACCCCAGTTTCCTACAAACCCATGGATGAACTGCAATCCCCAGAACAATAATTGAGAAATTGGCCACAAAATACCGTAATCAATAGTAAGATCTAAACCTGGAGCAATCTCTTTTAATGTTTTAGGGATCTCAGGGCCAATGTATAAAGAGCCACCCACGGTTTGTTGTTGATGCGGCTGAACATCAATGGAAGTTAACGCCCCAATGTTATAAATGTTGTCTTCATCAACCCGAGTGTAGAAAGTATTTTCGGTATTTTTAGCAGGAACCCAGGCGCTTAAGAAATAATGCTGAACCATAGCGGCCCAACCGCCTTCCATACTGTCACGGAAAGGATTTTTCTTCATGTCCGAGAAGCTGAGTTTTTTATAGGGTTTTTCAGGCGTAGATAACGCAGCGCCCTCATAACTTTGCACCCCAGTGAAGAAGCCATTTGATTTGGCCTTGGTGAATTCTTGGCGTAATTGACCATACATACTACCCTGCCAAGGAAGGTCTGTATGATTTTCAATGCGATAGTTGACCGGTATTAAATAACTACCCCGTTTAAATTGGTAAGATTTTGTTATTTTTATACCGCTTTCGTGTTGCCACAATAGATCAACTTGTAAGGTATCTTTTTCTAGCTGATATTGATGTTGCGATACTGTGTAATGTGCTCGCCCCTTTTGTCTTGAATCAGGACCCATCTCATTTTTACCGACAAGGCCTGTTTGCGCAACATAGTGATGTCCGGTATTTTTATCTAATAAAACCACCCCTTGCTCAGAGTGCAATTTCTCTGGATATTTCAGCAATTCTGCACGAACAATATCACCACCAATCGGATCGATTTTAATTTTAAGCACATCGGTTGTGACATCAATTAAATCCGCTGAAGCACTTTGCTGATTAGTAGGAATTGCATGACTGAAGGTTTGAGGAATAGTCGGAATTTCACTGTCTTCTTTATTTTGACTGTGTAATGCTTGAGATTGACTTGAAGTTTGTTTAGGGGCTGCCGGATGTTCAGTTTGCCATTCATTGAATAAGGCAAATCCAACCACCAATAAGGCTACTAGTATAAACATTCGTGAACGTTGTAATTCCATGCCATTTTCCTAAGAATTCAAGGAACCTTGTCATAACCACCCGGATGCCAAGGATGACATTTAAGCAACCTTTTGGTTGTTAACCAAACACCTTGGATGGCTCCATATTTTTTTAATGCATCTGTTGCATAATGCGAACAGGACGGATAAAAACGACACCGCTGCCCTATCAAGGGACTCACAAACCATTGATATAGTTTTATTCCCGCGAGAAGCGCAGTTTGAGGTGTTTTTCTAATAACCGCCATTGTTGATTTAATTCTTTGTGTAAGCATGCATTCCCCAAATCTTCGAGGGGTTTTTGAGTAATTACCACGATGTCAAAAGCGCCAAATGCACTTTGGTAATGGCGAAACCCTTCTCGAATAATTCGTCGCACGCGATTACGCTCTACTGCAGATGGAACGTAACGTTTAGCAATCGCCAACCCTAAGCGAGCATAGGACAATGAATTTGCATTACAAATCATTGTAAACATCGCTCCCTTTTGCCGACTCCCCTTCTTAAACACCTGCTGAAAGTCTACTGGCGCGAGTAGTCGATTTTTTCTCGGGAAACACAAATGACGATGTTGAATAATGGACAACCCTTTTACTCTGCACAAAACAAAAAGACACACAGGAAAGCTTTCGCTTACTCAATGTGTCCTTATGTACGAAATGACGACGCTACTTCTTGAGTCCACCGACAGGAGCGAGTTGTTTACGCCCCTTGCGACGACGATTGGCAAGTACCGCACGCCCTCCCTTCGTTCGCGTACGTGCGCGAAAACCGTGAGTTCTAGCTCTTCTTACCTGACTCTTTCGTTGAAAAGTCCGCTTCATGGCGACTCCATGAGTTATATAACTTTGTTGATTAAATCCCTAAAAATTAGGCGGTTAACTATATGCGATAGGGAAATCAAAGTCAAGATAACTTGATGATTAGTCTGTGTATAACGAAGACTCGATATATAAATTAAAGAGAGATAAGACTGAAAAATGATGATGATTATTAAGGGCACACTTTTAGCGTATAACTTACAAAATACATTAAAAAACAAAGCGTTACAAGTTTTCAATCATGTGGGTTGGTACCTGAATCTAGCAAGAATGATTTGTGGATAACCTTAAAAGTACCGATCAATCCCCATGAAAATGACTCATACCCACAGGACTGTGAACGGATGATTCACAAACTTGTTAACAATCTTTAGTGAAATCATTTTTTCTGCAAAGCGAAGAGAACAACATCACAATAATTATTATCTTAATGAAAAATTAATTTGATGATTATTATGAGGCGCGCAAAATCTGTGGATAACCATGAATAATCATGACAATAGAAGAGGTTGCGTTAATAGTAACTCTACTGCAAGGCTTTGCATAATGCTTGAATAAGTTGTGCAAAAAAGTAGGGGTTGGGCAAAAAGGGGATAACTATGCACAAAAACGACAGGTTATAGACCCGTTAGTCAGAGGTTATGCAATGTGCCCTGTGGAAATCATGTAGCTCAGAGGATAGGAGGGAGTTTTAGTAAGCAACTAATATAATTAATGCTATTAAATAAAATAATATTAATAGTTAGGTAGGGCAAAACGGGGGATATCTCAACTATTGTTAATCATTTCAAGTAATTGTCGTTGTATGAAAGCGTGGGTGGTTCTTGTTTGAGATGAGGATATCCTGTTAACAACTACTAGCCCTGGTAGTGGCAGGGGATAATTGACGGATTTATACACAAAGTGTCACTGCTTTTGAACAGTTAATGAACCCAAGTTAGCGAAAGTATCGCGTGGTGAGATCCAAAAAACAGTGTGGATAACGATCGCGAAGGGGGGTAAACTAAGTCCCCTATAAGTCGCAGAGTCATAAGTCATCTTCTGTCTAACTCATAGTGAACGGTTACATTAGTAACCAACTTAATTCAGCATCTTTTGGGTGACGGGATGTTTTGCTCTAAATTAATGTGTGGTGAGGAATAAGCGGTGAGTCAATCCCTTTGGCAGCAATGTCTGCAGCGATTAAAAGAAGAGATCGCGCAGTCTGCATTCAATCAATGGATAAGCCCCTTACAAGCAGAAGAGACGGGGGGAGGATTGACCCTGTGGGCACCCAACCAATACGTCTTAGATGGCGTCACGCAAGAGTACCTAGCACGGATTAGCAATTTGCTGATAGAGCTTAACAAAGGCCAGCAGATGCGTGTGATGGTGGGTATTGGTGAGCGGATGGCGGAGCCTGAAGAGGCTGCGGTGAGTACAGTCGCTCCTGTGCGTACAGCGAGTACGCCGTCTAAAATTTCGCACCAAAGTAATTTAAATCCCACATTTGTGTTTGAAAACTTCGTTGTTGGTAAATCAAACCAACTTGCTGAGGCGGCCGCAAAGCAGGTCGCTGAGAATCCCGGCGGTGCTTATAACCCTTTATTCCTCTATGGCGGGGTGGGGCTTGGTAAAACCCACTTAATGCATGCGATTGGTAACGCCATTATTGCTAATAAAAAAGGGGCCAATGTCATTTACCTGCATTCAGAGCGCTTTGTGGCAGATATGGTTAAGGCTTTGCAAAGTAATGCCATTAATGAATTCAAACGTTTTTACCGTTCTGTGGACGCCTTGTTAATTGACGATATTCAGTTCTTTGCAGGCAAAGAGCGCTCCCAAGAAGAGTTTTTTCATACATTTAATGCGCTCTTAGAAGGGCAGCAGCAAATTATTTTAACGTCCGATCGTTATCCCAAAGAAATTAATGGGATTGAAGAGCGATTACAGTCTCGGTTTGGTTCGGGATTAACCGTTGCCATTGAACCACCAGAATTAGAAACGCGCGTTGCTATTTTAATGAGCAAAGCAGAGCACAGTGGCATTACGTTGCCACACGAAGTAGCATTCTTTATTGCTAAAAGAATCCGCTCTAATGTGCGCGAACTAGAAGGGGCTTTGAAACGGATCGTGGCCAATGCGCAATTTACCGGAAGCGTTATCACCTTGGAGTTTGTGCAAGAGGCATTAAAAGATGTGCTAGCCTTGCAAGATAAATTGGTTTCTATCGACAATATTTTGCGCACAGTTGCTGAATATTACAAAATTAAAGTGTCAGATTTGCTGTCTAAACGAAGAAATCGTTCTGTTGCCAGACCTCGTCAAGTCGCTATGACGCTGTGTAAGGAACTGACCAATCACAGTTTGCCTGAAATTGGCGATGCATTTGGTGGACGAGATCACACCACCGTATTACATGCGTGTCGCACTATTAAGAAAATGCGTGAAACCGATGCCGATATTGGCGAAGATTTTTCAAATTTAATGCGAATTTTATCAACGTAGAATTATGCAATTTACCATTTCACGAGAAGCATTATTAAAACCCTTATTAAGGGTGGCAGGAGCGGTCGAAAAGCGCCAAACACTGCCTATTTTAGCCAATATTTTAGTATCCGTGAAAAATCAGCTCTTGTCTTTAACAGGAACGGATCTGGAAATTGAAATGATTGCCCGCATTCCATTGACGCAAACGTCAGTAGCGGGCATGACGACTATCCCTGGCAAAAAATTAATTGATATTTGCAAAGCGCTACCCGATTCAGCGCAGATCTCCTTTGAGCTAACCGATAACAAAGTGGCAGTGCGAGCGAATCGCAGCCGTTTTGTGTTGGCTTGTATTGGGGGTGAAAATTTTCCCAGGGTAGAAGAAATGCCTGGGGATATTGAGCTATCGGTGAGTCAGGCTATCCTTCGACAGCTTCTTGATTTAACTAGCTTTGCAATGGCACATCAAGATGTTCGATACTACCTTAATGGTGTTTATTTAATTTTTTCTGATCAAGTGATGCGAGCGGTAGCTACCGATGGTCACCGTTTAGCAACGATTGCGCTGCCGATCAAAGCGCCTCACGTTACGGAACCTTTGGCCGTGATTGTCCCTCGAAAAGCGATTTTAGAAATGCAGCGTCTCTTTCAAGAAGGTGAAGAAGAGATCGGCCTTGTGATTGGGAAGAATCATTTGCGCGCCGTGATGACGCACTCCAGTTTTATTACCAAGCTGATTGAAGGGAAATTTCCTGATTATCGCCGTGTCATGCCACAAAACTCAGCGGGGCAGCAAGTCTTGGTGGCGCGCGAGCCATTGCGCCAGGCCTTATTGCGTGTTTCTGCGCTATTTTCTGACAAATATCGTGGTGTGGGATTACAATTTTCACCTCAGTTATTAAAAATTGTGGCGGTTACCGCAGACAAAGACGAAGTTGAGGATGAAATTGAAATTCCGTATAACGGCCCCAGCATCGAAATTGGCGTGAATGCGAGCTATATGATTGAGTTTCTCAGTATCATCAAGGCGGAACACGTTACCATGACTTTTTCTGACCCTAACCAGGTCGTGTTGCTCGAAGCGGAAGAGTTACAGTATGTTGTTATGCCGATGCGCTTGTAATAAGCTGCTGGTATGCAGTTGAATCGCCTCCATATTCATTTTGTTCGCAACCTCCAAGAAACGGTCCTTCATTTTCATCCTCAGTTTAATATTTTTACCGGTCTCAATGGCAGTGGCAAAACCAGCGTGCTGGAAGCCATTCATTTACTGGGGGTAGGGCGCTCCTTTCGTTCACGGCAAATTCATTCGGTGATCCACTATCAAGAGGCGATATTAGCTTGTTTTGGTGAGATCAGTGACGCGCAAGGCGCGAAAATCGCTTTGGGTATCGAAAAAAACCGCCAAGGTGAAGTGATTTGTAAGGTACAAGGGGAGGTTTGTGCCCGTTTAGCCGAATTTGCCAAAATATTACCATTACAATTAATGACCCCCGATGTGTTTAAGCTGCTTCAGGCTGGGAGCGAGGAGCGTCGGAAGTTCCTTGATTGGGGTGTGTTCCACGTGGAACCTGTTTTTGGACAGGTTTGCCAGCGCTATCAACGGCTACTTAAGCAGCGCAATGCCGCCCTCAAGCAATCGATGGGCAAGGAGTTAATGGCTTGGGACCACGAATTGGCGCTGATAGGCGAGCAGCTCGCCGTATATCGACAGCAATACCTAGACAGCTTATTGCCTACGCTAGCACGAGTTCAAGAACAGTTGCTGCCTGGTGCTTTGCCTATTGTGACTCATTATGAGGCAGGGTGGGATACGACGATTTCACTGGGCCAGGCTTTAGCGGCTGCGTTACGGCAAGATCAACGCATGGGCTATACCAGTAAAGGACCGCATCGGGCCGACTTGCTAATGACGGTAGAAGGGTTTCCCGCCGGACAAGTATTATCCCGGGGCCAGCAAAAGCTGTGGATTGCCGCGTTGTATCTAGCCCAAGCGGAGCATTTGGCGGTAATGCATGGCAAGCGTTGCCTGTATTTGTTGGACGATCTGACCTCGGAGTTGGATGCGGATAACCAGCAGCGGCTGTTACAGCTCCTAATGGAGCAAGGACATCAGGTGTTTTTAACTGGGGTCAGTGCCGCAGGGTGGCAAGACACCATTCCCTCGGCTCTTCGTTCAATGTTCCACGTGGAACAGGGTGCGCTTAGTCTGCTTTAAGCCTCTCAGGTACCTTTTTGAAATACAAACAGGCCAAATGCCCCCCAAAATCGGGTTGCCCCCGGTGAAAAGCTCGGCGGCAGCTATAAAAAAGCGCTTCTTGGTGGTAAGTATCCAGATCCATGTCTTCAATAAGGTGAATCCTAAGAGCCTCTAAGCGTTGACGGATAAAGCCCTTGAGATCGAAGCGCCAATGCAGGGGTTGTTCACACGGAGAGAAGAAGGCGGCATTTTCTCTGCTGGCCTTACAAAACTGTTGGTAGAATGATTGGCTGACCTGGTAGGATTGCTGAGCAATGCCTGGGCCAATAACGGCGTGGATATAGGATATCTTGGCACCTTGCTGATGCATTTTCAGAACCGTATTTTCTAGGATCCCTGAAAAGGCACTTTTCCAGCCTGCATGAACCAGCCCTAACACTCGGTTGATTGGATCGACCAATAATACGGTGGGGCAATCGGCACTATCAGCACCCAAAACAAGCTGAGTATGGGTTGTGACAATGGCATCGGCGAGTGGGTAGGGCTTACCCGCTTCTGTTGCTGTTACCACGGTATTCCCATGCTGTGCCTGGTAGCTGGCAAGTTGCTTCATCGAGAAGCCTAGGTGTGAAAGCGCCAACGCTTGGTTGGTAGCCACATTGAAAGGATTATCTTTGGAGCTTTCGGCGCAATTTAGCCCAGAGTAATCGCCCACGCTAACGCCTCCTTCACGAGTAAAAAACGCATGTCCAATATGGTTAAACTGATCGAGCAGAGGGCTTTTTATGATATTAAGCATCGTTTTTTCCAGTGAGTTTCATTTGAGTTTGTTAAATATCTCTATTGGTCGTATTAGGGCCACAAATCATCAAAAAGATCAGAAAAATGAAGAGCTAAACGGCTGAATATGGTAAAATAGACCGACATTTCAGGCATCCCTTAAGCGCCCACTTTTAGCCAAAAAGGGCCTTTATAACAAAAGGGATGTTTCACGTGAAACAGTTTACACAGACTATGGCTTCCTCGCTAATGGAGTAACGAATGACTTCAGAGATGGCTTATGATTCATCGAGCATCAAGGTTCT
This sequence comes from Candidatus Berkiella sp., assembly GCA_050247135.1. Taxonomy (GTDB): domain Bacteria; phylum Pseudomonadota; class Gammaproteobacteria; order Berkiellales; family Berkiellaceae; genus Berkiella. Next base: position 24,554 of record JBFWUT010000019.1, on the reverse strand, counting down.
GAAAGGATTAGACGCTGTTAGAAAGCGTCCAGGCATGTACATCGGCGATACAGATGATGGTACAGGTCTTCATCATATGGTTTTTGAGGTGGTGGATAATTCTGTCGATGAGGCATTGGCAGGACATTGCACCTTGATTCAAGTGACTATCCATCCGGATGAGTCGGTTTCAGTTAAAGACAATGGCCGCGGCATTCCGGTAGATATTCATGCCGAAGAAGGCCGTTCTGCAGCCGAAGTGATTATGACCGTATTGCACGCCGGCGGGAAATTTGATGACAACTCCTACAAAGTGTCAGGCGGGTTGCATGGTGTAGGTGTTTCCGTGGTAAACGCCCTTTCGGTCGAGCTTCGTTTAGCTATTCGCCGCAGTGGCAAACTTCATACCCAAACATATCGCCATGGCGAGCCTGTAGAACCACTAAAAGCAGTGGGGGATGCAGACTCAACGGGTACGGAAATTTGGTTTAAACCCAGCGCAGAGACCTTCTCTAATATTGAATTTAATTATGACACCTTGGCGAGACGCTTGCGGGAACTCTCGTTCTTGAATTCCGGGGTGAGAATTCAGCTCAAAGATGAGCGCACTGATAAAAAAGATGAGTTTTGCTATGAAGGTGGTATTAAAGCCTTTGTGGAATACTTAAACAAAAACAAAACCCCTATTCACCCATCGATTTTTTCTTTCGTAAAAGAAAAAGATGGCATGACGGTGGAAGTGGCTTTGCAGTGGAATGATACTTATTCAGAAAACATTTTTTGCTTTACCAATAATATTCCTCAGCGAGATGGTGGAACGCATTTATCGGGCTTTAGAAGTGCGATGACCCGAACTCTTAACCAGTATCTCGAGCAAGAGGGCGCTACAAAGAAAGAAAAAGTGGCAACGACAGGGGATGATGCTAGAGAAGGCTTAACCGCGGTGTTATCGGTTAAATTACCGGATCCGAAGTTCTCTTCACAAACGAAAGATAAGCTGGTTTCCTCTGAAGTGAAAGCAGTTGTGGAGTCCACACTATCGGAAGCTTTTAATGCTTTCTTGTTAGAGAATCCGCCACAAGCAAAAGCCATTGTGAATAAAATGATTGAGGCTGCTAGGGCGCGTGAAGCTGCTCGTAAAGCGCGCGATATGACGCGCCGTAAAGGAGCATTGGATATCGCAGGTCTGCCAGGGAAATTAGCGGATTGCCAGGAGCGTGATCCAGCCTTCTCTGAACTCTATCTCGTTGAGGGTGACTCTGCAGGTGGCTCGGCAAAACAAGGTCGCGATCGCCGCACTCAAGCTATTTTGCCGCTCAAAGGCAAGATCCTTAACGTTGAGAAAGCCCGTTATGACAAAATGTTGTCTTCTCAAGAAGTGGGTACGCTGATTATTGCTTTGGGCTGTGGTATTGGTAGAGAAGATTACAATCCAGATAAATTGCGATATCACCATATCATTATTATGACTGACGCCGACGTTGACGGTTCGCATATTCGTACGCTGCTGCTCACCTTTTTCTTCCGGCAAATGCCAGAATTAATTGAGCGAGGCTACATTTATATTGCACAGCCACCGTTATACCGTGTTAAGCGTGGCAAGCAAGAAAACTACGTAAAAGATGACGAAGCCTTAGTTCAATACTTAACGCAAATTGCTTTAGAAGACACCCGTTTCTTTGTGAATCCCGCTGCCCCAGCTATCCAAGGGCTTGCTTTGGAGCAGTTAGTGATGCGTTTTAACAAAACACAGTCCCTAATTTCGCGCCTGTCGCAACGTTACCCTGCTGCTGTGCTTGAAGCAATGATGCGATCGCCACTATTGCCTGCTAGCGCAGTTAGAGATCAATCCGTTTTGAAAGAATGGCTTGGTGCGCTTGAGAAGGCTTTGGAAACAGACAAGCAAAATGGCCATACATACGAGTTCAGTATTGAAAAAGAAAGCGAATTACATGGTTTTATTCCCACCGTGCATGTTTCTTTGCATGGTGTGGCAAATACTTATCGTTTTTATCCTGAATTTTTCCAAGGCTCGGAGTATCAATTCTTGATGCAGGCTGGTGCTGAGTTCTTAAATTTAATGGAGCCAGGCGCTTATGTTATGCGAGCAGATAAGCAGTTCGTAACGCAAGACTTCAAGACGGCACTAGAGTGGCTGATGAGCGAAGCGAAAAAAGGCCAACAAATTCAGCGTTATAAAGGCTTGGGTGAAATGAATGCGGATCAATTATGGTCAACCACCATGGATCCAACCACCCGTCGTTTACTGCAAGTGCGCGTAGAAGATGCGATTGCGGCCGATCAGATTTTCACGACCTTAATGGGCGATCAAGTTGAGCCACGTCGTGATTTTATTGAAGCTAATGCGTTACATGTAGAGAACTTGGACGTGTAATTCGCCGTGCATTGCACGGTGAGTTACACCATGCCGAAGCTAGCACCACTTGCGAAGGCGGGTAGGGCGAGAGAGATTTACAAAGTCGTCATTGTGTCCTCAATCCATCGTTTGGCCTTCTCATGGATCTCATCAATGGTTAAACCTTGTGCTTTAATTTCAGGGCCTATCACTACATTTATCGTGCCAGGTGTTTTAATAAAAGATCCTCTTGGCCATAAGGTGCCGGCATTATGTGCAATGGGGACAATGGAATAGCCTGTTTCTTTAGCTAATACTGCACCGCTTCGCGAATATCGGCCGCTTTTACCCACTGCAATGCGCGAACCTTCAGGAAAAATAACAACCCATCGTCCTTTTTCGAGCCGCTCTTTACCTTGCTCGAGCAATCCTTTAACCGAGCTGGATTTTTCTCTGTCGATGGCGATGGGTTCAATTAAGCGCAAAGCCCAGCCAAAAAAGGGGATCTGTAATAATTGTTTTTTGAGTACCCAGGTTTGTTGTCCCAGAATGGTTTGCAAAAATAAGGTTTCCCAGGAAGATTGATGCTTACAAAGCACGATGGCATTTTTTTGGGGCAGATGTTCTAAGCCCCTAATTTCATATTTAACACCGCAACTCCATTTTACCCACCAAATAATAAAATGTGACCAAGAAGTGATCACTTTATAACGAAGTGAATAAGGAAAGGCGAATAACGCGATACCGATGGTGGCAAGCACAACCGCGCTTAACACTTGCCCTGCGGCAAATAACAGCGAACGTAAGAAGGAAATAGTTTTACACATATGAAGTCATTACGCTTTCAAAGAGCATGCAAAGGCATATAGGTCTTTATAATACGCGATCTTTTGGCAATCGCTTGCATGGGATTGGAGGGTTTTCCGACCATTGCCCGTTAAAACCAGTATGGGCGTTGCGCCAGCCGTTATCCCCGCTTCAAGATCTCGATAAGAATCACCGACATAATGGACATTGTCTAAAGAAACCTCATAGTGCTTGGCGATTTGGTGTAGTAACCCAGGTTTGGGTTTGCGGCACGCGCAATTATCTTCGGCAACATGCGGGCAATAAAATAAGCTATCAATGGTTCCGCCAGCTTGTTTGACAGCTTGATGCATTTTGTCATGGATAGCGTCTAGCGTCGCGAGATCATAATAGCCGCGCGCTAAGCCCGATTGGTTGGTTGCCACCGAGACGGTATAACCAAGCCTATTCAGTAACGCGATAGCCGCTAAACTGTTAGGGATAGGGTGCCATTCATCGGCTGATTTAATATACGCCGGCGAATCTTCGTTAATGACACCATCTCTATCAAGAATGATTAATTTCATAATGCTAATTTTGAAATATCCGCAATCTGCATAAATAGGGCATACAGATGCCCTAATAAATGAATGCGATTATTGCGCAATTGCTCATCGTCACACATTACCATGACTTCGTCGAAAAAATTATCCACAACTTGTTGCAAAGTTGCCAATTCACAAAGAGCTTCTTGATATTTTCTTTCTATGATTAATGGTTCAGTTTTTCGTTGCAAGGTTTCTATTGCCAAGTAAAGATTTTTTTCAGCTGTCTCAGTAAATAATTCAGGAGAAACAACAGGCAGTTGTTGCAAGCTGGGTGATAATCCTGATTTTAACAAGATATTTCTGACTCGCTTATTGGCGCTGGCGAGATTTTCGGCTTCAGGCAATGTTTGAAAATGATTCACAGCAAGTACTTTTAAGCTGCAATCATAGGGTTCGGTGACGCGATTAGCTAAAACCGCTTCAATGGTTTGTAGACTAATGCCTTGTTCTTGATACCACGCTTTAAAGCGCTCAAAGCAAAAATGCACGACTTGCTGTATGACTTCGACATCGATTAGGCCACCGTAGCCGTGACGAGCCATTTGGCATAACTCTTCTAGATCCAGCGGCAATTTTCGTTCAATGATAATGCGCAAAATAGCAAGTGCTTGACGACGAAGACCAAAAGGATCTTTATCGCCACTGGGTAATTGGCCAATGCCAAAAATGCCGATTAAAGTATCGAGCCTGTCTGCTAAGGCAACACAGATGCCTGCCGATGTTTCAGGGAGAATATCTTTAGCAAAACGGGGCAAATAACTTTCTTGAATAGCCACACAAACTTCATCAGGCTCTCCATCATGACGTGCATAATAGTTACCCATAATGCCCTGTAATTCAGGAAATTCAAAAACCATTTCGGTTAATAGATCGGCTTTACAGATTTTCCCAGCGCTCTCACTGGAACGTGGTGAAATATTTAATTGCTTGGCAATGGCGCCTGCTAATTTAGAGATCCGTTGAGATTTATCGTATAACGTACCTAATTTCTTTTGAAAAATCATGTTTTTTAGCCCTTCTAAGCGTGCGCTCAAAGGGTTTTTTCGGTCTTGGTCATAAAAGAATTTAGCGTCAGCTAGACGTGCATGCATAACACGCTCATTGCCTTGGATAATATGATCGGGCGGCTCAGCTTGAGTATTGCTGACTAGCACAAACGTATTTAATAATTTGCCTTGGTGGTTTTTAATCGCAAAACATTTTTGATGATTTTGCATTGAAGAAATTAGGGCTTCTTGAGGCACCTCTAAAAAGGCTTGATCAAACTGAGCAGACAATGGCACGGGCCATTCCACTAAACCGCTGACCTCATCAAGTAATTCAGGCTCAATTAAGGTCTGACCGCCATGATCCTTGCCAATAATATCAATGGCTTGTTGAATCATTTGTTTGCGCTCAGCAAAATCGGCAATCACTTTGGCTTGGCGCAAAAGCGGCAAATAATCATTAGCATCAGTAATTAATAGGGCCTCTGGTGCATGCACACGATGCCCATAAGTATTAGCACTAGCGGTGAGCCCAAATACGTTAACTGGGATAGCCTCTTTTCCATGCACAATAGTGATCCAATGAATGGGGCGCAAAAATTCCTCATTGCCACTACCCCAGCGCATACGTTTTTTAGCAGGAATGCCATTGATGGCTTTTTCAATCATCTCCGGCAAAATATCGACTAAGCGTTGACCGCCTTCTTCTTGTTCATACACCAACCATGTGCCTTGTGGTGTTTCCAGCGTTTTTAAAGCCTTAACATCCGTATTGCAGCTTTTCGCAAATCCTAAAGCGGCTTGGGTTGGATTGCCTTTGGCATCATAAGCGCTGGTAAGGGCTGGGCCGCGTTTTTGTACAAGGCGTTTAGGCTGTGTTGTTGGCACATCGCTAAAACGAGCAGCTATGCGTCTTGGCGTTACAAAATGCTCTGTCTGGCTTGGGTTAATGCCTGTAAGCATTAAAGAATCACCCAGTGCTTTGCAAAAAGCGCTCGACAAATGACCTAAATGGTGAGGAGGAAGTTCTTCCGTTCCGATCTCAATTAACAATGTTAGCGCTGCATTAGGCATAAGAGCTCTCTTGTTTTTGTTGTGCTAAAGGAAATCCAAGCTTTTCTCTGGCGGCATAATAAGCGGCTGCAACTTCTCGTGCTAGTGTTCGAACACGCAAAATATAGCGTTGCCGTTCGGTGACTGCAATGGCGCTTCTGGCATCGAGCTGGTTAAACACGTGAGAAGCTTTGAGTACCATTTCATATGCAGGTAGAGGCAGATTTGCTTCCAGAAGCTTCTGACATTCACGCTCATAATCGTCAAAGTGCGAAAAAAGCATATCGGTGTTGGCAATTTCAAAATTGTAAGTAGACATTTCAACTTCGTTTTGGTGGAAGACGTCACCATAGGTGACATCACCTTGGGGTGTTTTGGCCCACAGTAAATCAAACATACTTTTCTTATTTTGGATATGCATCGCAAGACGCTCTATACCATACGCTAATTCACCCATGACGGGTTTGCATTCCAAGCCACCTACTTGTTGAAAGTAGGTAAATTGAATTGATTCCATGCCGTTTAACCAGACTTCCCAGCCCAAACCCCAAGCGCCTAGAGTGGGGGATTCCCAGTTATCTTCTACAAAGCGGATATCATTTGCCTTTGGATCAATACCAATGGCCTCCAGCGATTCAATACATAACGTTTGTATTTCAAGTGGCGAAGGCTTGAGCACGACTTGGTATTGGTGAAACATTTGTGTGCGATTGGGGTTGTTACCATATCGGCCATCGGTTGGACGGCGGCTGGGTTGCACATGGGCTGCAAACCATGGCTCAGGGCCAATTGCTCGTAAAAAGGTACCCGGATGGAATGTCCCAGCGCCAACTTCCATGTCTAATGGTTGTAAAATCACGCAGCCCTTGCTAGTCCAAAAGCGGTGCAGGGTTTGGATAATTTCGGCAAACGTATAGGGTTTTGGGTTCTCTAGCATGAAGTCGCAGCCCTTGCTTTTAAAACGGAAATGCCCACTAGTATACCTGTTACACTTCAAGATGCGAAGCGTCACGCAAGCGATTCCTTTCGCAATGGGGGGCCTCAAGGGGATAATCGTGATTTTCCCCATAGGTGCAAGCAAAGCCCATGCTTTGCACAGCATTTAATCAAGAAATACTGCTCGCAGAATTTTGAATATAGTGCGCATTTTGAAAGACGAGCGGTCGTTAACGGCGCCAGAAAGCCGGGGACAACAATACTAGTATGGTGAAAATTTCTAGGCGGCCTGCCAACATAGCAAAACTCAGGATCCACTTGGCATAGGGGTTTAATGCTGAGAAGTCGGTCGACACATGGCCAAGACCAGGACCTGTGTTTGACAAGGTGGCCAACAGCGCTGAATAAGCAGTGAAAAAGTCTTGCTCAAAGATTAACAATAGCAATAACAAGACAGTAAACATCACAAAATAAATGGCAAAAAATCCCCAAATGGCTTCAATAATGCGTGGGGTAATGGCCTTGTCACCGAGCTTAATGACATATTGTCCATGTGGATGAACGAGTCGTTTAATTTCACGAGCGCCTTGTTTTTGCAATAACAGAACCCGAACCGTTTTAATACCTCCGCTGGTGGATCCTGCACAGCCCCCAATGACGCCGCAAAAAAGCAGTAACAACCCAACAAATAATGGCCACAAAGAAAAATCGGATGATAAAAAACCTGTTGTGGTGGCCATAGAGATCACCTGAAACAGCGAATCAAATAATAAATAAGGCGAATTCTTATGATCGGCAGCAATAACAAGGGCAACCCAAATTAAAACGGTAATGCTCAAAATGATTTTAGCAAAGAGAATAAACTCTGGATCATTAAAATAGACTCGCAATTTTTGGTTTTTGAGCAACAAGAAATGGAGGTTGAAGCTGATTGCCCCCAGCAACATAAATACCATCGCCACGCTTTCTATAGCGGCACTATCATAGAATGCCAGACTTTGATTATGGGTCGAAAATCCCCCAGTGGAAACCGTACTAAAGCTATGAACGAGAGCATCGAAAAATGGCATTCCTGCTAGGTAATAACTCAAGACACATAAAGCCGTTATAAATACGTAAAGTAACCAAATAGCTTTCGCCGAATGCGTTACTCGTGGTGTTAATTTGTCGTCTTTAACGGGCCCGGTGACTTCCGTACGAAACAATTGCATGCCACCAATTCCCAGAGCAGGCAAGATGGCGACGGCCAGGACAACAATGCTAATGCCGCCGATAAATTGCAATTGTTGTCGGTAATACAACAGAGCGTGTGGCAAATTATCGATATGATTAAAAATAGTTGAGCCCGTCGTGGTGAGCCCTGATACCGACTCAAAGAAAGCATCTGTAAAGGAAAGGCTAGGGTCAACATTCCAGTAAAGCGGCAAAGCACCGATGATACTGGCAGTTAACCAAAAAAAGAGCACGATTAAAAATCCATCATGCGCTCTTAAGGCATGCATCCTTGTGCGCAGAGGGAACCACAGTAAAAACCCAAGCCCAAAAGTGACGGCAAAAGAGAGATGGAAGGTGAGGGCAAAACCGTCTTGGTAAAGGAACTCAACAAAAATAGGTGGAATAAACGTTAGACTAAGCAGCATCAGCAACAGGCCTAAGATTCTAAAATTCGCTAATTCCATAAACGGTTGCAAGCCCTTGTGCTATAAGAAGGTGATCCCAACTTGGAACAAACGTTCAACGTGAGAGATCCGACTTTTATCGATAACGAATAAGATCACATGATCTTCAGGCGCAATCTCACAATCATCATGTGCAATGATTACTGCATCGCCTCTGACAATAGCGCCAATGGTCGTGCCGTTAGGTAAATGAATATCGCGGATTTTGCGGCCAATCACTTGGGAAGTATTTTTATCGCCATGGGCAATCGCCTCAATGGCTTCAGCCGCGCCCCGTCTTAATGAATGGACATTGACGACATCGCCGCGCCGAACATGGGTCAAGAGACTACCGATAGTGGCTTGTTGAGGAGAGATGGCAATGTCAATATCGCCGCCCTCCATCACATCGACATAGGCGGCGCGATTAATCAAGGCCATCACTTTATGGGCGCCGAGCCGTTTTGCCAAAATGGCAGACATGATATTGGCTTCATCTTGATTTGTCACCGCACAAAAGACATCAGTTTCTTGAATATTTTCATCCAGCAACAGCTCTCGGTCTGCCGCATCGCCTAAAAGCACTACGGCCCTGTTTAATTCGGTTGCCAAACGCTGCGATCGTACAGGCGATTTTTCGATGATTTTAACATTGAATTGATTTTCTAGTGCTTCCGCTAATTTAGCTCCGATATTACCGCCGCCGGCAATAATGACGCGCTTATAAGGTTGATCCAGTTGGCGAAGCTCGCTCATCACCGCATCAATATGGGCGGGCGTTGCCAGAAAAAACACTTCGTCGTCAGGCTCAATAATGGTTTCTTGTGTGGGGATTAATGCTTTATTACGACGAAAGATAGCAACCACCTTAGTGTCGATGAGGGGCATGTGCTTTTTCATATCACCCAAGGCGTGACCGACCAGCGTACCGCCATAGAAAGCTCGCACGGCCGCCATTTGTACTCGTCCTTGTGCAAAATTAACGACTTGCAGCGCGTCTGGATGTTCGATGAGGCGCTTGATGTGCTGCATGACCAAATGCTCAGGGCTAATGAGCATATCAACAGCTAGGGCATCGTTACCGAAAAGCTCTTCATAAGCCACATACTGGGTTGCACGTACCCGCGCAATCTTTGTTGGGGTTCTAAACAAGTTATAAGCCACTTGGCAGGCTATCATGTTGGCTTCATCAGAATTGGTGACAGCGATTAACAGATCGGCATCTTCAGCACCCGCATTGAGTAAGATATTAGGGTAAGAAGCAGGGCCGCAGACCGTTCGGATATCAAGGCGCTCTTGTAAATCATTAAGACGCTCAGGATTGATATCAACGACCGTGACATCGTTTTCCAGGCTTAAGTGCTCTGCTAACGTCCCGCCGACTTGGCCGGCACCTAAAATGATGATTTTCATTGAATGATGTTACTCGACTTAAGCGCTTTTAATGAGTCTAGCGTAGTAAAAGCCATCCATCCCATCTTGCCCGGGTAATATTTGACGGCCGATTGGCTGTGCGATGCCCCATGTTGCATCAATGGGCAACTCTTTGGCATCGTCTTGTGTCGATAGAAAATGGGAAATTTGTTGCACATTTTCGACCGCTAAGGTTGAGCAGGTTGCATATAACAGTATGCCACCGGGTTTGAGTAATGGCCACAAGTGTGACAACAGCTCACTTTGTGTCTTTGTTAGTTGCTTAATATCGCTTTCCTGGCGATGCAATTTAATATCCGGATGGCGACGAATAACCCCTGTCGCAGAGCAAGGCGCATCTAACAAAATACGATCGAAGCCCTTATTATCCCACCAGCTTTGGGTATCGCTGGCATCGGCGCAGATAACCTGGGCTTTGAGTTGTAAGCGCGCCAAGGTCTTTTCTAATAAGGTTATTCGTGAGGGATCTTTTTCAACAGCGGTCACACTTTCTAGTAGAGGTTCTTGCTCTAAAAGGTGTGCTGTTTTCCCTCCTGGTGCAGCACAGGCATCGAGTACGCGTTGCCCTTTTTCAAGATTTAATAAAGACGCAGCCAATTGGGCGCTGCCATCTTGCACACTGACCAAGCCCTCATTAAAACCAGGTAAATCGTGGATGGCAACATCTTCGCTGATATTGATCCCCGCCAAAGAATGTAAAAGTGGCGAAGCTTCAATCTTCGCGTGTGCTAATTTTGCTAAATAATTTTCGCGGGAAATTTTCAACAGGTTAACGCGCAAGGTAAAGGGTGGGTGGTTTTGATTCGCTGTGATGATGGCTTGCCAATCCTTCGGCCAATTCTGTTGCCAGAGCGTTTGTAACCAATCTGGATGAGATGGGCCATCTGCAAGCAGTGCCTTTATCGTACTTTCCTCGCGCAGCGCATTGCGAAGTACGGCATTTACTAAACCTTTGGCATAAGGCGCGACTTTTTGGGCAGCATTCACAGTTTCATTAATGGCGGCATGTTGAGGCGTATCGCTATAAAAAAGCTGGTATAAGCCAATCATCATCAGTAGCTCTAAGTCTTTATCTTTGGCTTTGAGCGGTTTGTGTAACAGATGCGAAAGCACTGTTTGTAAAGTAAAATAGTAACGCAGCACCCCAAAACACAAATGTACCGTAAACGCTTGATTACGACTGTCTACGCTCGGATAGCGTTGCCCCACCACTTGGGGATGAAAAGAGCGGCCTTGGCGAGCGACTTCAACCAGAATATAAAAGGCCATTAAACGGCAATTAATTGCATTACTCATGATTAACCTAATTTTTTGCCGTCAGCAAATAAAGTGGCATGTCCTTTAAGAATTTCAGATATGGGCATGGCTTTTTTGCCGGGGAGTTGGGCCTTAGTGATCAACAATAGATCCTTGCCAGTTTGAACCGTGATGCCTTGGGCAGTTGTTCTTATGATGGTGCCAGCAGATGAAGTGTTTTCGCCATCAACGATGATAGCTTCATGAATGCGTATCATTTGGCTATCAATCACCGTTTGTGCCACAGGCCAAGGGTTATAAGCGCGAATTTGTCTATCGATCTCTTGCGCGGATTGTCGCCAATCAATGAGGCTTGCTTCTTTGGTAATTTTGGGGGCGTAAGTCACGCCTATTTCTGGCTGTTTTTCCCCAGGTAATTCGACAATTTCTTCTAAGATATGATAAAGCATTTTGGCGCCTTGAATGGCCAATCTGTCATGCAAGGTTTGCGAGGTTTCTTTGGCGTCGATTTCTAATCTGCCAGTAGCCAGAATATTCCCTGTATCTAAGCCTTTATCCATCCGCATTAAAGTAATGCCGGTTTCTTTGTCGCCAGCAAGAATGGCTTGCTGAATGGGGGAAGCACCACGCCAGCGCGGTAATAACGAGGCATGCACATTAATGCAACCATAACGTGGTAGATTTAAGACGGCCTCAGGCAATATCAAACCATAGGCTGCCACAATCATGACATCGGCTTGATAACTAGCGAGGGTTTTTTGTGCTTCTTCATTTTTTAAAGAAAGCGGCTGTTCGATGGGCAATTGATGTTGTAGCGCCAGTTCTTTCACGGGGCTCATATGTAGATGTTGTCCACGCCCCGCGGGCTTATCAGGCTGCGTGTAAACAGCGACAACCTCGTGAGCCGTTTCTAATAAGGCTTCTAGTTGAATTTTGGCAAATTCTGGTGTTCCGGCGAAGATGATTTTCATGAGGCTGCTTTTTGTAATTTTTCAAATTTGCGAAGAAGTAATTGTCTTTTTAGTTTTGAGAGTCTATCAATACTTAAAATTCCATTGAGATGGTCTAACTCATGCTGAATACAATGGCCCGCTAAACCCTCTGCATCGATGGTATGAGTTACGCCATGCTCGTCTTGATACCGCACCGTGATCTTTTCGGCACGCGTGACTTTAGCATAAACGCCGGGAAGCGAAAGGCATCCCTCTTCTCTGGCAATGCTGCCTTCGGATGCTAAAATTTCAGGATTCACAAAGCATTGTGGCTGGTTGGCCTCAGCAGAAGCATCCATCACAAACAACCGCAACGATAACCCGACCTGGGGGGCGGCAAGCCCGCAGCCATCATCCTTATACATTAAAGCTATCATTTCTTTAACGGTAGCCCTTAGCGCCTCATCAAACACGGTCACGGGTGGCGTAACGGTGCGCAGGATTTTGTGGGGGTATTGATAAACTTTCATGGTCATTTAAGGTACTTCTTCTCTCATTCAAGTCACGCAAAAGTATACAGGCTTTCTCACTTAGATGTTAGCTTTATAGCCAATTTAGTGAGCTGAAAAAAGCAGCCATTGATAAATTTAGCTATTGTAAATGAAGGGACCGATAAAGGTAGCGAAGGAGGAAGCATATGACAAGGTATGCCGTTCCATTAAAAATGGCGGTGGCGATGGTTTTGGCCACACTAATGACAGTCGCCTCGGCTAAACAAGGCTGTCACCCTTGGATCAATGAGCGTTCTCCGCAAACCTATGTTGTGCAAGAAGGCGACACGTTATGGGATATTGCCTGCAAGTTCTTGAATGATCCAGGAAGATGGCAACAACTTTGGCAAAGTAACAAAGAAATCAAAAACCCCGATCGCATCTATCCTGGGGATATTATTAGCGTGGCTTACGATAATGGCCAACCCTACTTGCGCGTCGATCGTAGTCATTATGGGAATACTCGGGCAACCCGCGATAAAAGAACCGGGGTAATTAAGCTTCATCCCCAAGTGAAAGTCTTGCCTGTAGATAAACCTATCCCCACCATCGCATTAAGTGTGATTGGCCCCTTCTTTAATCAATCTCGGGCGATTAGCCCTTGTGTGGCGGGTGACTGCCCACAAATCATCGCATTAGACGAAGATCATTTGGTGGCAGGAGAAAGAGACCGGATTTATGTAACCAATTTATGCCCCCAAGATGACAATAAAGTATTTAGCGTGGTTCGCCCTGGCAAAGATTATCTAGAGCCCTGCTGCAAGGAAAAATTAATCGGGGTTGAGGGGTATGTCGTTGGTAAGGCAGAGCTAGAAAAATTAGGTGAGCCCTCCAGCATGGTGCTCTCAGAAAGTTACGCTGAAATCAAAATTGGCGATCGCATTATCGAAACGCTCTATGAGGATGTTCAGCCTTACTTCATGCCTAAGTTTCCTGTTAACCAGGGGTTAGGGCAGATTGTGTCGGTTTTTGGTGGGATCACCCAAATTGGTCAGTACCAAGTTATCGTCATCACGGGTGGTTGCGATTTACAGCGTGAAGTGGGCGATGTGTTATCTATCTATCAAACACAAAAAGATCTGCCGCCCCGCCTGAGTTACGATGGCGCTCAAAAATACTGCTTTCCTCCCCTAGATGTAGGCAAGTGCGTCGTTTTTCGAGTATTTGATAAAGTCAGTTATGCACTGGTTATGAAGGCAACCAGGACTATTTATTTGCTTGACGATGTCGCAAGGTCTTAAACTAGCGCCCGTTAAAACGCTATTGTGCGAAGTGGGTTTGTTTAAGAGCAGTGAGAGACATAGCAAAAGAGCTCCCGTACTGGCTGGCTTTGAATCGTATGCCAGGCCTCGGGCCGCGACGATTTGCAGCCTTGCACCAACAAGAAGAAAGTTTGTCAAATTGCTTTTCTGGTGAGCGTCCAACGAAAGCTTTTGTAAAATGGTGTGAGCTGTCGGGCCTTCAGATCAAACTGGATTGGCAGGGTGTTGCCCGCGATCTTGCTTGGCAGGGTGCTAACCAGCACATTATCACTTGGGATTGCCCTAGTTACCCCCCGTTACTCAAAGAAATTCATGCCGCCCCTTTTGTCTTGTTTGTGAAAGGGGATCTCAATGCCTTACATCTATCGCAGATTGCCCTTGTCGGCAGCCGCAAACCTTCTCCACAAGGCAAAGAGAACGCCAGCCATTTTGCGAGTGCCTTAGCGGCAGCCGGCTTGGTAGTAACCAGCGGACTTGCTCTGGGCATTGATGCTGCAAGTCATGAAGGGGCCTTAGCCGCTGGCGGTACGACCATCGCGGTGTTAGGCAATGGCTTAGATCAGCTTTATCCTCGTGCTCACAAACAGCTAGCAGAGCGCATTGCAAGCAGTGGCGCACTAGTCTCAGAATTTCCCCTTGGCACTTTACCGCTGCCTTCTCATTTTCCTCAGCGTAACCGGATCATTAGTGGCCTATCGAAGGGTGTGCTAGTTATTGAGGCCGCCATAAAAAGTGGTTCTTTGGTCACGGCCAACTATGCTTTAGAACAGGGGAGAGAGATTTTTGCTTTGCCCGGATCTATCCACAATCCCATGGCAAAAGGGTGCAATCACCTTATTCGCCAAGGAGCGAAATGCGTGGAAAGCGTGCAACATATACTGGAAGAGTTGTCGCTAAAAGTGACCACTAATGAAAAAAGAAAGTTAACTAAGGTTGAACTTGAGAAAGGAGAACTTATCTCTCATATAGACGAAGTCTGTACTTCAATTGATAGCATTGTGATGAATTCAGGATTGACCGCGCAAGAGGTTTCCTCGATGCTATTAGAATTGGAGCTCAAAGGGGCCGTCGTGGCGGTGCCCGGCGGTTATGTCCGAGTTGCAACGGGAGGCTAACCATGAAAGCAAACGTCATAGAAGTATTGATGTTTTTATTTGATAACTACCTTAGTGTTAGTGAAGATACGTTGCTAGATGAGAAATCGTTAACCTGTGAATTAGAAGAAGCAGGTTTTGATCCAAAGGAAATAAGCCTTGCGTTTGACTGGCTAGGGGAGTTAGCTGAAATAGAAAGGCTGGCTGCTACCTTGCTGCAAAAACCGGGTAATGCTATTCGTGTATACGCATATGAAGAAGAGGCGAAACTGGATACAGCGTGCCGCGGCTACTTGCAAAGCCTGGAAGCAATGGGTTTAGTCGATGCCTGTGTTCGCGAAATTATTATTGATAGGGCGATGGCTATCGAAGCAGATAGTTTAAGCTTGCAGCAGTTTAAGCGCATTATTGGTCTTGTGATGCTGAATAAAGCACCTCAAGATGAAATGCTGCCATGGATTGAAGAATTAATGAACGACGAGAAGGCTGATAGTGTGATCCACTAATTAGCCAACCACAACAGAAGAGGTCGGTTGACATGGTAAATCGTTTGGTCGTGGTTGAGTCCCCCGCCAAAGCCAAAACTATTAAAAAGTATTTGGGCAAAGGCTATCAGGTCATGGCGTCGTATGGCCATGTGCGTGATTTATTGCCCAAAGAAGGCGCGGTTGACCCTGCCAACAATTTTGCCATGAAATATGTGGTCATTGAAAAAAATGCCAATCAAGTCAAAGCCATTGCAGATACCTTGAAGAAAGTCGATGAATTGCTGTTGGCGACTGACCCTGATCGCGAAGGCGAGGCAATTGCCTTTCATCTTTGTGAACTGATGAAAGATAAAGGGTTGCTGGATAGCAAACCTGTTCATCGCGTCGTTTTCCATGAAATTACCAAGTCGGCGATTATTGAAGCCATTGATAAGGCGAGAGAGCTCTCAATGGATTTAGTCAATGCGCAGCAAGCTCGTCGTGCACTGGATTATTTAGTGGGCTTCAATTTGTCACCACTATTATGGCGTAAAGTGCGACCGGGCTTATCAGCAGGTCGGGTGCAAAGTCCCGCTCTTCGCATGATAGTTGAGCGTGAATTGGAAATTGAAAAATTTAATGCGCGTGAATATTGGACTATCGAAGTTGATACCGCTAAAGATTCACAACCTTTTGTTGCCAAGTTGGTGGAGTTTTCTTCTGAAAAACTCAAGCAATTTTCAGTGATTGATGAGCCACAGGCTAATCAAATCATTCTTGATTTGAAAGAAGCTGGCAAGGGCAAGCTGCTTGTTAAGAATATCGAAAAGAAAAAACGTAAAAGAAATCCATCAGCGCCGTTTACAACATCGACCTTACAGCAGGAAGCATCACGAAAGCTTGGGTTTGGTGCGGCACGTACGATGCGCATTGCGCAACAATTATATGAAGGTATTGATATCGGCGAAGGTGCACAAGGTTTGATCACCTATATGCGTACCGACTCGGTTAATTTGGCCAGCGTCGCGGTGGAGGAAATCCGCCAAGCAATAGCAGAGCGATTTGGTAAAGATGCGCTACCTGACACGCCTCATACTTACAAAACCAAAGCTAAAAATGCTCAAGAAGCTCATGAGGCCATTCGTCCCACTTCAGCTTTACTGCATCCGGATGACATTAAGAATGCTTTGAGTGCTGATCAGTACAAGCTTTACAATCTAATTTGGAAGCGAACCATCGCTTGTCAAATGATCTCAGCTACGATTGATACCGTTGCCGTAGATTTAAGTTGTGGACAAGGGCATATTTTCAGAGCCAATGGTTCAATTATTGCCATCCCCGGCTTCTTGCAAGTTTATGAAGAAGGCATCGATGATGCTAAGAAAGAAGAGGGGGGTAAAATGCTCCCGGTACTTAAAGAAGGCGATTCATTGCCCATTCTTGAGATCCGAGGCGAGCAGCATTTCACTGAGCCGCCACCACGATATTCTGAAGCAACATTGGTTAAAACGATGGAAGAATATGGGATTGGCCGTCCTTCGACATATGCCACCATTATCAGCACGCTCCAACAACGAGAGTATGCTCATTTAGAAAATAAACGCTTCCACCCCACGGATGTGGGCAGAGTCGTAAATCGATTCTTAACTACCTATTTTCAACAATATGTAGATTATGGATTTACTGCGCAGCTAGAAGATGAATTGGATGAAATTTCACGTGGTGAAAAAGAATGGCGTCCTGTTTTACGTGAATTTTGGCAGCCTTTTGTCAACTTGGTAAAAGAAATACAAGAGAACGTACAACGTAAAGATGTGACCCAAGAGCCTATTGATGAAAAATGTCCTCAATGCGGCAAAGAACTTTCTATTCGCTTAGGCCGACGTGGCCGCTTCATTGGTTGTACGAGTTATCCTGAATGCGATTACACGCGCAGCTTAGAAGATGGCTCAAGCGCAGATGCTAAGCCTGAAATAGTGGAAGGACGCTTATGTCCTACTTGTAACTCGCCCTTGCAGATTAAAAAGGGCAAGTATGGCAAATTTATTGGTTGTAGCAGTTACCCTGATTGTAAGTTTATTGAGCCGCTTGAAAAGCCCGAAGACACGGGTGTTGTGTGTCCGTCGTGTAAAGAAGGCAGCATTTTAAAACGAAAATCCCGCCAAGGAAAAATTTTCTTTTCATGTTCGCGTTATCCAGATTGCAAGTATGCCCTGTGGTATCAGCCGTTTAACGAGCCTTGTCCGCTTTGTGAATGGCCGATTACCGCTATCAAAACAACAAAGAAAAATGGCACGCAGCGGGTTTGCCCGCAGCAAAATTGCAAGTTCTGTGAACCTTATGATGAAACAGAAACCTCCACTGTTTAGTTTGTAAATTATATCTATAAAGAGAGATTGATATGAGTAAACCTTTTGTAGCCATTTTGATGGGATCCGATAGCGATTTGCCTATTATGCAAAATACTGTTGATGTATTGAAGTTGATAGGCATTCCTTTTGAAATTCGCGTATCTTCTGCGCATCGTACACCGAGTGAAACACAAAAATATGTGTTAGAGGCTGATAAGCGTGGTTGTGCCGTTTTTGTTTGTGCCGCAGGCTTAGCTGCGCATTTAGCGGGATTTGTTGCAGCTCACACGGTCAAGCCGGTGATTGGTGTACCTATGGATGGTGGCAGTTTACAAGGGATGGATGCGTTGTTATCGACGGTACAAATGCCAGGTGGTATTCCCGTTGCTTGTGTGGCAATTGGCAAAGCTGGGGCGCAAAATGCAGGCTACTTAAGTGCACAAATGCTGGCCTTACAAGATGAAAGCATTGCATCACGTCTGCTTTCGTTGCGCCAAGATAACGCACAAAAAATCATGAGTAAAAATAAAGCATTACAAGAGCAGTTAAGCTAGATGCAATCTGAAGTTAAAGATTATTTACTGAGTCTCCAAAACGCGCTTTGCGATTCGTTACAATCTTATGAAAGTAAGGTTGTGTTACACAAAGATGAATGGCAGCGCGCACAAGGAGGCGGTGGCATCACGCGGGTTTTGCGTCATGGTCAGGTTTTTGATAGTGCCGGCGTGAATTTTTCTCATGTTATGGGAGAGAGTTTGCCACCTTCAGCAACGGCTCATCGTCCAGAGCTTGCCGGAAGGCACTTTGAGGCGATGGGGATTTCATCGGTGATCCACCCGGTCAATCCCTATGTTCCGACTTGCCACATGAACGTCCGCTTCTTTATCGCCTCCAAAGAAGGTATCCCACCTATTTGGTGGTTTGGGGGCGGTTTTGACTTAACGCCGTATTACCCTTTTCATGAAGATGTCATTCATTGGCATCAGCAGGCAAAAAAGGCCTGTGATCCTTTTCAAGAAGACGTGTACCCTAAATTTAAAGCATGGGCAGATCAGTATTTTTATCTCCCTCACCGACAAGAAACCCGGGGTGTGGGTGGGTTATTTTTTGATGATCTTAATTCGCAAACTTTTGGTTGGGATTTTGCAAAGTGCTTTAGCTTCTTACAATCGGTTGGTGATCATTTTTGGCAAGCCTACGGGCCACTGCTTGCCAAGCGCTATCAAAAGTCATTTTCTTCACGCGAACAAACTTTTCAGCGCTATCGACGAGGACGCTACGTGGAATTTAATTTAGTCTACGATCGCGGTACTTTGTTTGGTTTGCAATCGGGTGGGCGCACCGAATCTATCTTAATGTCTTTGCCGCCGCAAGTGTCATTTGAGTATGATTGGCACCCCGAAAAAGGCAGCGCCGAGGCAGAACTCTACGAACATTTTCTAAAGCCCCAGGATTGGTTGGGGTGAAATTTATAAAATGTTAGCCAATTAACTAATATTCATTTTCTTCCGTTTATCTGAAAAAATCAGGCATTGAGTCATATTCGGTGCAATTTTTTTGCGCCCAGGATTAACTTGTGCCTACAATTTGCCCAAGGAAAATAACATCAGGAGGGATAAAAATAGTTTGAGGTCAACATGAAGTATATCGATTATGTAAACGACTGGTTCTCGCTTTATATTAACCCTGTCGATTACGTGGGAAATAGTGCGCTCTTTATAAAGCATATTTTTTCCACAGTGCCATTTTTGGATAAAATTCCAGAAGATCCTGAATTACAAGCACTCAAAGAAGTCGTTACCGTGAATGCCCAGATTTTAATTCAAATCATTGAAGAGGAGAATAAAAAAGATGCGGCAGCTGCTTTTACGACCTTGAAAGATCAAATCATCCGCCTAAAAAATCGAGCAGTAAAATATGCGCTTAATCATTTTAATCAGCTTTGTGCGAATGATCCCTTTTATAAAAAATGCCAAGAATATCTTAAAAACACAGTACAAGGTTTAACAGCTAAAGAGCAACAGGCTATTAAAGAAGCGTATTTATTAATGCGTATGGAAGAGCTTTGCTTAGAGCGCACTTGCCAATTAGCGCAAAAAGATCACCTTAATGATCTGGTCACACAAACTGAAATGGATAAACTATCCATCGATGTTGAAAAATTTAGATGTATTGGAAAAATTCGTAGCATTATTTTAGCATCATCAGCAGGGGCGGCGCAGTTAAAACAAGCGATAAGCACTCATTTGTTATCTTTTTTTGAAAAAGTAGAACATCACACATCATTTAAAGCAAAGTATGATCAGGGCTATTTGCAGCGACAAATCAACGAGTTTGTAGCCATGCAGTTTAATCAATTACAAGCACTTGAAAAAATAAACACGGAAATAAAGGTAGATGAATTAAGCACGCAAGTATTATTGACGCAAGAAAAACAGAAACACCGTAGTAGAAAAAACTTAGAATTAATTCGGGAACAAATTGCCAGCAAGCGACAAAAAATCTCGATTAATCAGGCTATCGCTATATCAGTGAAGCAAGAAATTGAAAAATCTTTCGTTGAGTTATGCCAAAATATATTGCGTTTTCCTGTTGTCGATGCACTTGATGAAGTAGTCACTCTTTTTGATTTGCAAAATTTTCTAGCAAAAAAACCCAAACAAAAGGATCTCTTCAAACGCTTAACGGGTTTGTTCAAACTGGTAAGCGCAACCTTTGAGCGATTTTTGCCATCACCAATGGATTTGCAATTAGGTGCAGCGGGCGTGGCTACGGGCGCAATAGTGCTTGGCGCTAATCCTCTTGGATTAACAAGCGGCCTAGGGATTGGTGCAGCTGCAATTCAAGCGAATCATACTATCAAAAATGTTACGCATGAAATTAATCAAGAATGGCAAGCTTGCATTCAGGTTTTTAAAGGGAGATTTTCCAGTCAATATCGCGGTACTGCATATCAAATGACGGAGGCGTTACAACGTGTTTGCGATTATGACCCGGTGAAAGCCAATGTTATTAATGCGTTTTATGTCAAAAATATTTTTAAGTGTGAATTGCGTTTAGTCTCCTCTTCTGGTGATGAAGACTCTGCCTCTGTTATTCATTTGAGAGAGATGAAAGCGCAGTTAACTAAACACTATCAACAGCTCCGGGAAGGTAAAGTCAAAGCTAAAGAATTTTGGGAAAAAACCTTCAAAGAAGATATCGCTCTTCGTGTCAGTGAGTTACAAGCCTTGGCGCAACAACACATTAATGCGTATTTACTGTGTTTGTATGAGGGGGCTGCCAGTGAGGAACAACATTTTCATAACAACAGACTGCTGGGCATTCAAGACGAACTCAAAGAGCTTAAAGGCTTGGCAGATAAAAATGCCTTAAGAGCGATCCGAGAAAATGATACGGCTCTTTATCGCACTTTAATTAAAACGCCTCTTGAGTATGATTTTGAAGATCATGTTGCGCAATTAGTTTACCATCACACGCCTGCTTATCTAGTATTTTGGCTCAGTGAGCAGGCCGCTAATCCTGGTAAGGATTTAGCAAAACCACTACCTCATTTTCAAGGAAAAACTTTTTGGCACTTGCTGGCAGAATGCTCTGATGGTGATCTTTTAATGCAAAAGATGTTAACTGTACAAGAGGCAACGCAGCCAAGTCGTTTTGGTGCAAAGGTCTTGCAAAAAATTGCAACCCTTTTTATGCCATCAAAAAACAAAGAATTATTTAATTACACTATGTGTTATCAAGACATGAATCCGCTAGCTTATGCTTTTTTACACCGGCGGGTTTCGCTATTACGGCTGTACCTAGAAGAGATGTTGGCGCACCCCTCAAAAGCCCAAAAGATAGGTATTAAAAACGTCTTTGCCTTTGTGTTAAAAGAATTTCCCGAACTGACTTCGGTGCTTGAAGCACTAAAGCCACAAGGATTCAGAGCCTTCACAGACTCCTTACCATTTGCTCAAGGTGGGTCATTGGAGATGGCAATACTTGCGGGGTTAACGCTTTATGTGGCAAAGGAAGGCTCTTTGCCTAAAACGCAAAGCGCTTGGCAGGCATTGTTGAGTGAGCTCAGGCACAGTCCTTCAGCGTATATTCAAGTCAAAGTTCTTAAAGATTATGATCACAAACAGATCGATGCTTTGGCTAAAAAGTGTTTGGCAGCACAACTACCTCTGTTGCCGTTGGAGGCGTCAAACGACAAAATGATTCCATCAGCAAAGCAGCCAAAACTTATTAAAAATCCGAAGGTTTTATTGCTGCGATACCAAGCTGATCGTGAAATGCTTGCCAATCAAGCAGGGGCTAAGGGTAAGAAAAGAAGAAGGAAAAAATTCTAACCTCCCGTTTTCGGTGAACGTTGGCTTATTTGATGTGAGGTGGCATTTAAAGCGGCTCTCATGGCATGTACTTCGTTTTCGAGATCGTTAACAACTTTTTCCAGACGTGAATCGCCCAATTTTCGTTTATTAGCAGCGGTTTCTTTGGCTAGTTGTTTTTTCACGGTCGTAATAGACTCTTCAATAAGCTTAAAGGCAGTATCGGGATCAGAAAGCATAGTTGCTTTAGCATGAGTAATGGCATGTTGCAACATTTTGAGCTGAGAACTTCGATCTTTGTTTTGGAACATTTTATAATTGGCGAGCGCAAAGTTCTTTTTAACATCGGCATTTTTGTAACGAGTTTTGATATCAATACTCGATAGAATATTTTTAACGACACGCTTTGCTGTATCATCATGTGTAAAGGTGAGCGCAGCGCTTCTAGAAGGATCAGGTAAATCTGCGCTACCCACAGGCCCAGAAGAGGCAGAAGGTCCAGCAAGATCCGCTGGGCGCAACTCAAGCACTTTGGGATTCATTTTACTTAATTGATCGATAACTGCTTGATTAAAGGCTGAGCTTTTGGGTTCTCTTTGTGAAAGATTGACTTGTACCACATCGAAAAATAGTTGAAATTCCTCCCAATCAGACACATCAAGCGCATAATCGGGAACTCTCTTTTTAAAGGGTTTTTCAAACTGTTCAAGGCATCCCGCGACAAATATTTTAGCTTCTTCGCCAACACCGGCTAAAGATTGCTGGCGAGCATCAAGTTCTTGTTGACGGGCCGCTTCAAGCGCGGCTTGTCGTTGGCGTGCTTGTTCTGCAATAAAATCGGCCCGCTGTTTAACGCTTGCCTCATAGTTCGGGGCTTTACCTTTTCGTTCAACACCCTCGATCAGTAGGGTAAAATGTTCATTATTCGTGTGTGCTGCTTTGCGTACTAAATGCCCCTCACTTATATCAATAATGTCTTCATAAGCAAGGTTGGTACGATTAAGAAGATCATTGATGCGTTCAGTAATGGCATCTCTATCAGGCTCGCCGTCACTGTTGCGGAGCTCATTTTTGGAGCGGCCAAAAAACTGCTGCAGCTTTTCCATTTGCTGGGTAGTCATGTAGCTAATATCAATAGCTCGTTGACGCTCATTATATTTGCCACCTTTGCTAATGGTGATACCCCGTTTTTTATTTAGCTCAAGGTCACGGTAATTTTCAGCACGCTCTAGTAATTTGGCATAGTTGGGTTTGCGAGACTGATCATAAACGATATGAGCTTCGTCGAGTAAAAGATTGGCATTATAGCTAGCAAAAGTATCGGGCTTTCTTTTAATTCTACCTTCGGCAATATCCATTAGGATATCAAAATTTAAATGTTGGTTGACACCCAGTACCCCGTTAATACCTGCCATGAGCTCTAGTAAACTATCATTATCGGATATCGTATATTCGCCTGCTTCATGAGAGAAAAATCGTGCTAAGCGTGATAATTGATTAGCATCTAAAAAGCGCGCATCAAATTTACGTTTATTAGCGGGTTCATCATTTTTGTCACCCAGGTACATCCCTTTGGTATCAAAAGTGGTACCTTCAAGACGCTTAGCACCTTTATGTTCCTTCTTACGCTCTGCTTTCATCACTTCTTTGAAAGAGGCTGGTGAAACAAATAACCCAATAAGCACATTGGCTTTAGCGACTTTTTTCTCATTTTCCTCTACTGCTTTTAATGCCTTATGAAGAGCAGCTTGGTTAGCTTCGCTTTCTTCTTTGGAGCCAATCTCAAGGCTTTCATGTGCCTTAATATCTTTCTCGAGTTGCTTGATCATTTTACGATTTTCTTGCAAGGTATCTGGATCAGTATAACCATGTGGATTTTGTAAAATGAGGATCTTTGCGCGAAGTTTCGCAATGGCTTCTTCTCTGGCTCTCTCTGGAGCAGCAATTTGAGCCTCTAATTGACGAACCTGCTTTCTGCTTTCTTCAAGTGATGATTTGTAAGTTTTAATATTAGCACGTTCTTCATCTAGCTTATGGATAACTGCTTTAAGTTGTTCATAGATTAGCGCTTGTTTTTCACCTTTGGCTTGTTGATATTGTTGGTAGAGTGATTCATATTCTTTATCAATCGCAGCTTTTTTCTTTTGCAGGGCGATATACTCTTTATCATGGGTTAAATCAGCTTGTGCTTTGGCTTGCTTGGCTGCAGCTTGTAACTTGGGCAATTCTTGTTGTAAAAATTGATAGCAGTCATTTAATCCCGACGATCCTCGTTTCCAGTTCTTATTTTTTTCATCAATACGTTTTAATAATGATTGAGCACGCTGTGGGTCCTGCTCGGCAAGTTTAAAGAGTTCAGTAAATTGCGCTTTAACAGCTTGTTGTAAAGTCGTTTTGACTTTATTCTGAATAGTGTTTTCTTCAGGGAGAAGTTTGCCCTTATTGGTATTTGCAGTGCCGATTTGACTGAGCAATGCATCATCGTCAGGGAAATAGGCCACTTTAAATTTCGTTAAGCCAAGGCCATC
>JBFWUT010000018.1:0-54016 GCA_050247135.1 Candidatus Berkiella sp. | reverse complement strand
TAGTCGGTGTGGTGTTTGGTTACATCGCAAGCCTTTGGTTAGATATTGTCGACCTCTCGATGGTAGAAGCAGCGCCATGGATTCAATATATCCATCATTACTTTACCTTCCCTGAAGTAAATTGGAGCGCTGTGGTTCTGATGGTGCCTATCGCTGCCGTTTCTGCCATTGAGCACATCGGCGACATTATGGCGATAGGTGGCATTACTCGTCGCAACTATTTACGCTATCCTGGCATTCACCGCAGCCTTATGGGTGACGGTTTTGCTAGCATTGCAGCTGCCTCCTTGGGTGGTCCTCCTAGCATCACTTACGCTGAAGTTACCGCTGGCGTTGCTATCACCAAAACCTACAATCCCGGCATTATGACTTGGGCAAGCTTAGTTGCTATCAGCTTAGCGTTTGTGGGTAAGGTTGGCGTGTTCTTGCAAAGTATTCCTACCCCTGTCATGGGCGGGATCTTAATTTTACTATTCGGCGCTATCACCGTAACCGGCTTGCATCTTCTTGCTCAAGCTCAGGAAGATTTAATGTCGCCCCGCAACATGACAATCGTTGGTATCGTACTCGTTATTCCCGTAGGCGGCTTAACCCTTGGCGCTGGCAACTTTGCTATCAGCGGCATTGGTCTGGGTGGCTTACTTGGCGTATTATTAAACATGATCCTGCCCCATTCTAAAGAATCTGAGGCAGCGATAACTTAATTGTCTCATTGCCCCCCATAGCGGCTTGCCGCAATGGGGGGCTAATATCTAAAATCGCTCCCGCGATAAGTGGAGTTAGTATGTTTGAATGGATATCAGACATTAACGCTTGGGTGGCTCTTCTTACCCTAACAGCACTCGAAATCGTGCTCGGCATCGATAACATTATTTTTTTAACCATTCTAGTGGGCCGTCTTCCTCCTAAAGAACGCGCTTTAGGACGCATTCTCGGTCTTGGATTTGCTCTTGCTACCCGTGTTTTACTCCTCATGTCTTTAGTCTGGCTAGCACACTTAACCACCCCCTTATTTACCGTGATGGAGCAGAGCGTCTCCGCCAGAGATTTGATATTGCTGTTGGGCGGCTTGTTTTTGATTGCTAAGAGCACCCATGAAATCCACCATACTATGGAAGAAGAACCCACCACCCTTGAAGAAGTTAAAGGCACGGCTAAAAGCAAATTTTGGGGTATTGTGATCCAAATTGGTATTATCGATATCGTTTTTTCTTTGGATTCTGTGATCACAGCTATTGGCTTAGCGAACGATCTGGCAATCATGGTGATAGCCGTGGTCATTGCCATTTTTGTGATGATGTTTGCAGCTCGCGCGATTGGGGATTTCGTTGATAGACACCCAACCATTAAAATGCTTGCCTTGAGCTTTTTGATCCTAATTGGTTTTACACTCGTTGGTGAAGGGATGCATTTTCATGTTCCCAAAGGCTATATTTACTTTGCAATGGCCTTTTCTGTCTTGGTGGAAATGCTTAATATTAAGTTGCGCAAAAAGAAACGACTTTAGTTCCAACGCCCAAATAGAAGCAATACTAATCCCATCACACCTAACACTACCAGTAATTTTAATAAAGGAATAAAAACTAACCAGTTAGGCTTGCCTGAGAGTTGAGCCACTCTTTTGTTAGCAAATCTGTTCTTTTTATCGAACTCATAGGCTTTTTGATAATGGTATAATGCTTTGGTCGTATTACGCTCTTTATCGTAAATTAAACCCAAATTGTGATGCGGCGCTGATCTATCAGGAAAACAGGTGATCGATTCTTGGTACAATTCAATGGCCTTTTCATCTTGACCTTGCGTTTGGTAAACATTCCCTAAAAAATTATAGATATCATCACCGATGTTGATGTGGTAAACATTATCTTGCACTTTAGCGAGATCTCTATCAATTTCAAGTAACATGGATTTATCAGCGGTAGGTAATAACTCAATTAATCTGTCGTGAATGACTGAATAAGCATTGGTATCCCAACGGCTTAATCTTAAAAAAGACATTATAGCTTTAAGATGGTAACGAAAACTATTAGTGATATATTCATCATAGATATAGCAATATTCATCAGGCCCTACATTTTCGATATAGGAGGAAAAGTAAGCATAGGTATTTTTTAACTGATTAAACGAGGCTCCTTGACTAAAAAGACACACTTTAAAACTATTGTCGTTTTCTGATAATAAAGAATCCCCTCCTATTTTCTTAATGTATTCACCCATAGAGTGGAAATTAACAAAGAAGGAATAACACCCATCATAAGTCATGCGATATTTCTTTTCTAATATGGGGATCCTCTCTAATTGAGAAATACCTTTATCACCCACAATCATAAAATAATTTCCATGAGTTAAGGTGTTGAGATGGTCCAGAAATTGAATCGCCCCCAACGGGATCATAATAGTCGCATCTTTATCTTGTAAACGAGTCGCGTATTCTTGCAAAATTTCATTCAAATGGGGATTGCTGTAATATTGATCCCAATCAACATCATAATATTGATAAGTAAATCGCAAATCATTTAAATGTTTAGCATTTTTAATATCAAAGTTTTTATAGCGGCTACGCAGCCCTGTCTTTTCTTCTTGCAATTTACCTTCTTTAATTTCAAAAGCATCTTGTTTAATGCAATCAAAGGTGTAATTTGCAATAATAATTAAGGGGGCCTTAGCTTGTAATTCTGAATAGGTTTTTCCTTTCAAACGTAACTCGAGATCTTGCCCATCCTCTACATTAAACATCGCAAAATCGAGTTCATGATTTTCTATGTAACCAGCAAAACAATCATTCTTTTGGCAAAATTCAAGGTTTTTTTCGACAATATCAGTGATGATGTAACAAAATTTAAGCTTTTCGATTTTGTTAATCTTACAGAGTTCTTTAAAGGCTTTTAAAAAAAAGAAACTAAACTTGCCAGTCCCTGCGCCAAGCTCAGCGATATAAAAAGTTTCATCTTGAAGATGAGGGTGGTTGCTCTGGATGTCTTTGATATATTCAAGGACTAAAGAGGCATATTGATGACCAATAAAGGCATTACTGGAGATATAACTTGGTACTTCTTCTTTCCAAGCAAGGATCCCCATGTTCTTCCAATAATTGCGCTGGATCTCCCAGAACTTTGATTCCGAGAGTCGAACTGGATTTTCAATTAGCCTCGGATCTGTTTCGCTCATCCGTGTTCCTTGGACTTGTTCCATGCATGCTAATTTTAATTATAGCGCTTCTTTATTAAGACTTTCGGTTTCTAAACCTTTAAAATCCCACAAATTTTTATCCATTAGCTGGCTGACTTTTACAGCTTGTAATGATCCCAAAATATTGCTCGGGATCTTCGGGTTCTCCAGCGCCAAGGTATGAATCAACCGTTTAACCTTTTTGCGAGCCAAGTTTTCTTGCGAACCACAGAGATTACAAGGGATTATTGGGAACTCTCTTAATTTAGCATATTCGGCAATGTCTTTTTCTTGGCAATAACTAAGCGGTCTTATCACGATATGCCGCTTATTGTCAGACAAGAGCTTCGGGGGCATGGAGCGGATATTGCCATTGTAGAAAATCGACATAAGCAACGAAGTGATTAAATCGTCACGGTGATGCCCCAAAGCGATTTTAGTGAAGCCCTTTTCTTCAGCATATCGATAGATGATCCCCCGTCTTAAGCGTGAACAAAGGCTACAATAGGTGCTATTTTCAGGGATCTTCTCTTTAACGATAGTATAGGTATCTTCGCGCATGATTTCATAAGGAATATGACGCTCCTCGAAAAATCGTCGTAATCCTTGATCATTCCAACCCGGTTGCGCCTGATCAAGTACAAAGGCCATCAATTCGAACTTTAAAGGGGCCCTTTTACGCAATGCTTCTAACATCAGTAGCATACTAATGGAGTCTTTACCGCCTGAAACGCAGACTAAAATCTTATCGCCTTGCGCTATCATGCCATAATCGCCAATCGCCTTACCGGTGTAGTGTAAGAGCTTCTTCTCTAAGCGAGCGATTTTTTTCTCAACTGAGGTAGCGGCGGCGGGTTTTGGGGTTTCGACCCATTTAATGGTTTGCATGGCACCTGCTTTTTTCAATGCTTTATTTGGGTGTGAGTATTCACAAGAACGGTAACTAATGCAAGATAAAAGCCAATAAGTTATTTAACTTATTCTCCAATAATTTTCACCAGCACCCTTTTCTGACGTTTACCATCAAATTCCCCATAAAAAATTTGCTCCCAAGGGCCAAAATCAAGCTCACCATCGGTAATCGCCACAACCACTTCTCGCCCCATGATCTGGCGTTTAATATGGGCATCGGCATTGTCTTCACCCGTATCATTATGGCGATATTGGCTAGTAGGGGCATGAGGTGCCAGTTTTTCTAACCATTGCTGGTAATCATGTAATAAACCAGGCTCATCATCATTGATGTAAACACTGGCGCTGATATGCATGGCATTGACCAAACAAAAGCCATTCTCAATACCACTTTTTTGAACAGCAGCTTGGACATCGTCGGTAATATTGATAAATGCCACTCGAGTTTTCGTGTGAAACCAGAGTTCTTCTCGATAATGTTTCATTGTTTATCTCCTTTTTGCATAATAGGGCGATTTATATCATTCACAGGTGCTAAATGCCTACTCTCCATTTTGATCCTCATCCCCAAGCTGATGACATTGCCATTTTAAGCAAAGGATTGATGGCTTATGCTCATGAACAAAGAGGGCTTCCTCCCATCCAGTGTTTTGCTTTTTACTTTCGAGATGAACAAAATACGATCCTAGGTGGCTTGAATGGCGCTTGCCTCTATGGCTGCTTATATATCGATCAATTATGGATGTCTGAGCATTTTCGCAAAACAGGCTATGGAACTCAGCTCATGAAAAAGGCACATGAGCACGGGAAAGATCAAGGCTGCACCTTTGCTGCGGTTAATACCATGGATTGGGAAGCCTTAGGCTTTTATCAAAAACTGGGTTATGAACTGGAATTCACGAGAAAAGGCTTTATGAAAGACGCCAAGTTCTACTTCCTGCGTAAAAACCTATGAACTGACTGCTTTACTTTAAATCTCAGCCATTTTTTGTTAAATTGCCAACATAGTTCGAAGCAGTTCCAATAAAATGGTGAATAATATGTTATTTAGATGGCTTTTTGGTCCCCTCGTTTCAAAATTGGTCATGCCCTCACAAAACCTTCCTAAGGGAGCCAGACCCTTCTCTGATTTAAACCGTCATATCAAAAACAATCATCCCGGCGTATTTTTTAACGAAGGTTCTCTGCCAACCACCGATCAAAGAGCCACCATTAACTTTAGTGAGTTTTCTCGTGCCCCTTTAAGGGCTCCCGAAAATCAGAAAATCATCATAAACGCCGTGGGTAACGGTGATATTTATGAAAACCACCTCTATGAATATCTCAAATTAACTGAAAATTTTCCTCAACATCGCATTGTTGCTTTTAATTTTCGCGGCACACTACAAAGTAAAGGGCAAGCTTATTCAGAAGATGATTGGCTAAACGATGTGATCTCTATCGTTAAACACTATCAAAACCAAGGTGTTGCGCTAGAGAATATTTTACTGCATGGTCATTCCATGGGCGGTGCTTTGGTGACCATGGCCGCAGCAAAGATCTATCAAGATAGCCTCGTACAAGCCAAAATAGCAGGCAAAGATCTTCAAACGGTGAGCAGCGTCAAAGTCCTGAATAATCGTTCCTTCATCAATGCGACCGAATTTATTTTAAGAACGATGCTCCAAAATCGAGGGGCAGCGCTTCTTGCAGGTATCATTTATGGAAGCTTACTGGGATTTGCCTTAGGTATTTCATTGTTCACTACCGCGCTACTCACGGCAACGCTTTTGCTATCGGTGAGTTTCGTCTCTAATAAAGTTTCATTTAGCTTGATGCGCCCTCTAGTTAAAGGTTTACTCTGGTTAACTTTTGGCACCTTAGAAGCAGGCCAAGCTTATCTAAGCCTTCCTCAAAATGCCGTTGATCATATCGTGGCAAAAAATGATTCCATGATTAAAGACGAGGCAGGAATACATCATTTATTACGAAAGAATAATGCAGTGAACAAAGAGCGGCTTCGCGCGATCATTGCTCAAAATAACGATGCTCAAACGAAACGAAGTGCGTTAAGCGATCTTCTGAATATTAAAGACGCCAAAGTGGCCCTATGTGACTCACCCAATGATGGCCTTAGAGCCCATAACGAATCACTGCAATATTTGTTTACTTATCATAAAGCACGTGGTCATAGTGGCAATCGGCAAATCAACGGCCAGGAAGTGTTGCAGCAAAAGATGAGTCGGTTATTGAAACTGAACACCTAAAGCGTGCAACCACATGCGTGTATAGCGAACACCTAGACATCTCTCTTTGGTAGGCAGATAATTAAAATGATGCAACCAAGAGAGATGTGTCATGACAACCTCCACCAGCATTGATCTTGCCTTAGATGCCTTAAAGAAATGGTATACAGATCACACCAAGCCTATCCCCAAAAAAGAAGCTCACGATTTTATCGAAATAAAAAAAGAGCTTGCCAAAATCAGTAGTAAAAAGCTTTCCAATGAAGCCAAAACCAAAGAAATGTTTAGCTACCTAGAAGAGCACAAACATAAAGGCGCCTCGCGTATAGCAGGATTCATTTTATTGTCCTTAACAAGGCAAGGCATCACAGCTACCCCCTCACCACAACCCACTCAAACCACTTCCGTTGTGCCCACGCCATTACTGCAATTAAAGCAAATGCTTATCACCAGCCTTCCTAGCGGGCCAAACGTGGTTGAAAAATCATTAGAAGGAAATCATGTGCGAGTGCATTTTCCATCTGGAAAATTAGAATCAACCTATCGTTATGCTGCTTTAAAAGACGCCCTGGCCTTTTTAAAGATCAGTTTTACAGAAGAAAAATCGCACGGCTCTATCCCCGTACTCGTGCTAGATGAAGCGAGCATACAAAGTGTGAGTGATTGGCAAACTACCCAGGAAGTCTTTAAAACCAAGTTCCAACAATTTGTCGCAAAGCATATGAATTCAGCAATTGATCATTTTCAAAGCAAAGAACTAGCACGCGGCAATGAACATAAAGAACATCGAGATATCTTAGAAATGGCTATCTCTAAGATTAAAGAGCATGAACTGAAATCACCCATTTCTGGCATAGCCTTAGAGCAACGTAATCATGCCATTAAACATATTTTGACGGGCATCGACTATATAAAAAATAAGCGATTAAATGACAGTGAGAATCGCGTTGCTTTAGATAGACTCTTAAGTTCAGCTGGACATAATGTGCAAAATACGGACGCCGTTAAAATTATGCAGAAAGTTCAGGAAGATTTGCATATTAAAGGGGCGGCGAAACCGGGGAGGAAATAGTGACACGACGAGTCGCTTTAAAATATGCTGGTATTCTTTTTAATTCAAACCAATTTGCTCTTAGGCAAGGCGTCAAGTACTCGAACAAAGGAGTGCACTCTTAGTGCATGACTGACGTAAGAGGACGCAGACAACAAAGCATAAGAGCAAATTGGGCAGAATTAATGGATCTCAAAACTGTGCGGGACTCTAATCACTGGCTCTGGTTCACCTGCCGAAATAAACCGAAAACGGTTCTTTTCAATATCTTTTTGTAGTTGCAAAAAGGCGCGCTTGAATGCGCGAGGTTGATTATCTAAGCCTAAAATATTGATGATAGTAACGCCGTCTTCTTTTAACTGGCGGATCTTCGCATATCTTGAGGTGCGCTTCATCGTATTTTTCCCTTAATAATCAAATAACTACAATTAAGGATCTCTTTCAGTATAGGTCATTTAACTCACATATGTCAATCGTTCGTTTCTTCAAAGGCCTCCGCCATCACTTGCTGGCAGGGAGAGCTCTTTTGATTGACGATTTTCAACATCTTCTGGGCTAAAATGCTCACCCCCGAAGTCGCAATGCCTGTCAGTAAGGAGCCACCTTCTTTGATGAAACCTTTAGGACTCATGACAAACTCCGGCTTAGATAAACTCCCTCTCAAATGAATAACTTGATCAATCGATCCCACACCGATGTTCAATTGGCTACGCGGATAGAGATCAAACGTTAAATCCACCGTTTCCTTTTTTAAATCTAATCCACCGCCCCCTAAGGCATAAATATCCCCTGTCTGCATAGCAATGGTTTCTTTTGCTTTCACTTGACCATCTTCGGCTTTGAGCAACATCGCGACACATTCTAAGGAGGTTCCCTTTTTGGAAGGATTCAGTGACTTCCATAATGCAGCAAATACATCGACATAACGCGAATCAATATCTCTGTCTTGAATTTGCATATTTTTAATGCTGAGCAACATCCGTCCTGTGAGATGCGACATCCAGCTTGCAAGATTAGTGCCACGCATTTTACCATCAAATTCGATGTCTAATTTGCCGTTCAACAAGGCAGCATTTTTCCAAAATTGTTGAAAAAATTCGCTGGCAATACCATTTTTTATTTGAAGCTGACTAGTGATAACAAAGTCATTGTCTCTTTTTTGCACTTGAATTTTGCCACTAAGATCACCACTGGCTACCTTACCACGTGGCACCATTTCTAAAATTTTGTCTTTAAATGTGACTTGAATATCCGTATCTTCAATGCTGAGAACGCCAATGAATAAATTGTCAAAATGCCAATTGATCTCACCAGTTAAATTATCGATCCATTCCATGGCAAAAGATTTGGAACTGAATAACTTGCCTGGTAACGGTAGCTTGGGATCATTAACATCTATATTAAATTGCCTGGAAGAAAAATTACCATTGACGATCGGATATTGAGACAACAACATCAACTTAAAGTCACCAATAACTTCATTATTACCCGATTTTAAAGTGAACGTTGGAATAGAAATCTCACGATACGAAGAGAGAACTTGCCCTGAAAAGGAATCAATTTTAAAGTCAAGTTTGGTATTTTGACCATCAATAAGCTGAATATCAACGTCTCTAGCATTAAAACTATTTACTTTTATAATGTCACCAAAAAGTGAAAAGAAATTAATATTCACTTCAGCGTCGTCAATATTGAGCTTGAATTTTGAACCTTTACTGCGATTAGTGATCTCAACACGGCTAAAATGAACATTAGGTTCGGGAAAATACTCAGCTTGGATTGGGCCATTTAACAGCAGCTCCAATCCTGTTTCACGATTAAATGCCTCTTGAATAGTGTCTTTATGTTTATTGATGTCAAAGTTCATCGTCATGGCGATAACTATCACCGTAAAGACTAGCAATAGTACGGCAAGAACAAAAAAGAACTTAAATAAGTATCGAAATGCGCCTAGTATGTATGACATTGCGCCTTATCCAAAGATCAGAGTGTTGAAGGATTCGTTTGCTTAATAATCATCTGAGCAACGGCTAACTCATTTTCATCAAGGTTTTTGGCCAGTTCATCGCTTAACATAATGGCCTCATCCCGCCCTTGTTTTGCTGCCATACTGGCAAAAGCATAAGCCTGGATCATGTTCTTTTCCACACCACTCCCTGTGTAGTACATGTTGGCTACTTTAAATTGTGAATAGTTATCTCCGTTTTTAGCAGCCCGCAAATACCAACTATTAGCATCATGAATTGCACCTTCATAACCAAATAGTCCTTGATCAAAAATAATTGCTAACTCACGTTGCGCTGGTACATATTCTTTTTCTGCTGCTTCCTGAAGACACGACATTCCCGCTTGAATATTTTGCGAATAGCCGCGTTTTGCATAAAGGTAGTTCAATCCTTGTTGATACAACAAAGGTGCATTTAACGCAGAATTTTCTAACCATTCATTAAGCTCACCTTCAAGATTTTTATCAGCGAGAGTCTCGTCAGTTTCATCAAAATACTGTTTGAGCCAATTTTGTGCGTCCTGATCTTTGTACAATGCTGCGCTCAGTAACCATTTTTTAGCTGTATCAATATCTTTTTCAACGCCTTTTCCTTCAAAATACATTTGCCCTAGCTTGAAGTGAGCAGGATAAAATTCACGCGAGGCAAGATCTTTATAAAGTCTTAATGATTCTGCGTAATCCACTGCGGTACCAATGCCGTCATGATAACAATTGGCTAATTGATACAGCGCTTCAATATGCTGATGATTTCCTGCTTTTTGTAACCAATGAAATGCTGCTTTATCGTATTGGGGTAAAGAAAATTCTATTAAGGCCTGCGCTAATTTGAGTTGTGCATCTATCCAACCGGAATTGGCCGCCTGCATCAGATAATCCATTGCTTGCTGGCGATCAACTAATACCGCATTACCGTCAAGATAGAGGTTGGCTAAGGTATATTGTGCCGGCATATAGTTAAGTTCAGCAGCTTGTTTCAAATAATCTACGCCCAAATCCATATTTTTAGGTTGTCTAAGCTGACCATGCACAAAGCTTAAGCCAATCTGATAATAAGCTTCGGGATCAGCCATTTTGGCAGCGCGCAAATACCAACTAAAGGCATTGGCTTCATTTCTGGGAACTTTTTGCCCATCTTGGTAAATCTTGGCTAAAGCCAACTGAGCAGGCACGTAGTTTTGCTCTGCTGCTTTGTTTAAGAGGTGCACAGGATCTTCATTAATTTCCCAAGTTTCTTTCAGCAAGAGCATCGCCAGTTCATATTCCGCTTCAGGTTGATTTTGGGAGTTGGCTTGTGAATACCAATATAGCGCTTTGCTGTCATCTTTAGGGATCACAGTACCTTCATGGTAAAGCTTCCCAAGCTTTAACATGGATAAGGCATGGCCATTTTCAGCCGCCGTCTGTAGTAAGCTTTGTGCCTCATCTACTTTCTGATGGGGTCCAGGGGATAGAAAAAGGGCAGCAAGCTGGTACATCGCTTCGGTGTTACCCTGTTGGGCACAATCTGAGAACCAGGTAATCGCCATATTCTCATCTTTAGCCACACCTTTACCCTCAAGGTAACATTGGCCTAATGCGACTTGTGCCTCAGGATGATTTCCTTTAGCCGCCAATTGGATCCAATGGAAGGCTTGTTCCTCGTTTTTAGCTGTACCACGACCCAACTGCAAGCTGCGAGCCACCTGCATTTGGGCTTCAGTATGTCCCTGCGAAGCCGCTAAAATTAACCAAGGCAATGCTTGCTTGTAGTCATCAGTGCCTAAAGTACCATTTAAATATAAGTTGGCGAGGGTGACTTGTGCATTGAGATCACCGGCTTGTGCCTCACGCGTACAGACTTCGACAGCGGCATCAGTGCCAAGAGAAAAGAAAAGATCGTTACAAAGCTGATGGTTACCTTTAGATTCGATGAGGGTTTCTGTTGTTGCTTGTGTGGGGGTTGACGTTTCGTAGTCAGAACCACAACCTACAAGCCCAGTGAGACAAACCAATGTCACCAACGGTAATCCATGTTTCCCTTTCATTCTGTCTTCCATGTCCATAGTAGGTTAAATAATTAACTGCAACACTAGCAGCCCACTTCAAAACATCATAATTCGCTTTTGATACCGCTGGAATCCCTTTATGATGATTTCCATCATTATAGACCTAAGCATAGACGTAAATGCCGTATAGAATCTTGAGCAAACTTGATTTGGCGCCCTTCAAGGCCCTTCCGCTGCTTAACAGTGGCCAACGCCAAACCATTGCGGCGCTATACTGGCCCGATATCCCAAACCTTGACGATAGCACGAGTCACATCGTGCCTCTACCCGATGGGGATAAATTGGTTGTGATCGAGAACCGCCCTGCCACCTGGCAAAGAGGCGATAGAATCGTACTGATGCTTCATGGCCTCACCGGATCGGCCCGCTCAAAATATTTATTAAGAATCGCAGATAAATTAACCAAAGCGGGTTATCTGGTCATGCGGATGAACTTGCGCGGCTGCGGCCAAGGCGTGGGGCTGGCCAGACATTTATATCACAGTGGACGAAGTGAAGATTCCCGCGCTGCAATATTATGGATCAAACAACATTTTCCTGACAGCCCTGTGACGCTAATCGGATTTTCACTCGGCGCGAATATTGCCTTAAAAATGGCTGGTGAAGATGGCGCAAAGCCTTCTGGCAATATGGATAGCGTCATCGCCGTGTCACCTCCATTAGATTTGGAAGCCAGCGTTAAACTTTTAATTCATAAAAAAAATCGCTTGTTTAATGATTTTTTTGTGAAGTGTTTAATGAGAGATATTGAAGTATTACATCAGAAGTTTCCTGATTTAGAAATGCCCACTTTCCCCTCGTCCTTGAATGTCTATCAGTTTGACGATATTTACACTGCGCCACGCTCCGGGTTTTTAAATGCCAAAGATTATTACACTCAATCTAGCTCCAAACATTTTATCGATAACATCACCGTGCCCACTTTTATTTTGTATGCCAAAGATGATCCCGTGATTGCCAGGCGCACTTTTTTACATTTACCCCATAAAGAAAATTTCGATATATTAATTACCGCCAGAGGTGGCCACGTCGGTTGGATGGGGCAAACGGATGAATTCGCCCGCTATCGCTGGATGGATAAAGCCGTAGTGAATTGGGTAAAGACACTTAATCCACCCAAAGGTTAAATCTGCCCCTCAAAAGGTATCTCCTTCCTGTTTTGCGGGATATTCTTCCTCATTACTCTAAAGCTACAATCTCCTCAAATATACCAGCTCTTAGGCTCGCAACATGACTCCAGGTCCAAATACGACTGATGCAAACAGTGACGGTGATGACGAAAAAGACATTGATATAGATGATATCGATAATGAGCAGAATCAAAGCTTAAACAATATCTTAGATCAATCATTCAATGAGAATATTGAGTTAAACAATGATGAGTTAGATATAACAAATGAAGATATCAGCTTCGATGAAATCAGTATTGACGAAGAGGAAATAGCTCTTTTCTTTAATCAAAATTCAAAAAAGAGAAAAGACAGTGAGGATGACAATGCTGACTCAGAAAGTGAGCATAAAAGAAAACGACCCAAACGATAATCTTCTGGCATTAAATTTGCCTCTCTTGTTTAGATAATTTCAAATCCTGTATAACTAAGATATGGATGAACACATTGACCAGGGATGGTGAAATTATGTTCCCTATCGAAATTCCTGACGAGCTTATTTTTCAGATTTTAAACTTACTACCACTTCAAGATCAGTACACCGTCAGCAAAACATGTCATAAAGCCAATGATATTATGAAAGATCATCAATTTTGGGGGCCACGAATCAAAGCTTTGTCACCTCAAAGTCAGTTGCCTCCTACCAAACATCATTTTGCAGAGGTTTTTAAACGCGCCTTGCAAGAAACTGCATTTTTAAACAGAAATCATCTTAAAATAAGAATGCTTTTACAAACTTACCCAGTCGCCATGGCTGAGGTAGAGGCTAAATTAAGAACACTATCTAAGCTCTGTTTAAATCCCTGGGGCGAAGAATACCTAGCCAATTTGTCAATGATTGATCGCTTATTAAATGAAATCAATCACGCCCTCATTACTGTTCAATTACCGGCTTTCGCTGTCGCATTACGATTAGACTGTATTACCCGCTTACCGGCACAGACGCTAGAGCAACATGCTCATTTCTTCAAAGACCTACAAAAGCTTGAACTACAAGATAATTTACTCGAACAATTACCGTCTAATATTGATATATTGCAAAACTGCTCTTCTTTAAATCTATATAACAATCCCATGCGTAACGTTCCTCCTTCTTTTGGCAATTTGCAAAATCTGCAGTTTCTCTATTTTTCTGAAGGCCATATGCCGCACATGCCACCTGAACTCTTTAGGCTTACGCGCCTACAGTGGCTCAGCTTCAGTAACATGAATGTAGTCGAAATAGATGCAAAAATTGGGCAGCTAAAGCATTTAACCTGGCTTTATTTGCGCGATAACCAGGTCTCGGTATTGCCTGAAAGTTTTTATAAATTGGTTAAGCTCAAAGAACTCTTTTTAGAACATAACCCCCTTTCCCCCCTACAGTTTCATCGGGTCTTAAATTTGTTACGTAACATTCAATTCGATATGCATGAGGCTTTTCGTACCCAATTTACCTTGTTGAAGAATGCCAAAAATGACAGTAAAGACAATGAAGAAGCTGATGTGGATGATTTAATAGAAAGATTTAATTTGCTGTCAACAACAGAGGCCGTTACACCGCTGAGGCACCATTCGCGCAAAAAAACACTGTTGGCCAGTGGTACTGAGATCTATACCTCGGTTGCCAGATTAGCATGAAATTGTTTTAAAGAAGAAAGCAGGCGACTGCGAAATCAAAGCAGTCGGCTGTTAGGTGTGGTTAAATGCAAAGCTTACGATGGCATTCCTGACAGCCAGTATACTACCCCGCCGACTAATGCCAAAATTAGCACAACCGCAGTTAATGCATTGAAACGATCATCCGCTTTGTTTTCTTTATAGTCATTGTTGTCCATGATTAGCCTCATTAAGTTTGCTTGATTTCGATTTGAATAGGAATTATGCCATCGCTTATTATTACGTTTTGATTTTCACCCTGCAATATGCCCTCTTTGGCTAAGGGATCACCACTTGCAGAAATCTTCGCTACAACCGTTACTTTTTCTCCGATTTTCATATTCATTCCAGGGATCATTTGATGTTGGTTTGTTAGCTCAACTGTAAATGGTAGATCTCGAGCCTCTTTCTTGATTACAGCCAACGGCATTTTAACAGCGGGAGATTTCACGTAAACGAATACCACATCCGTAGGCGAAACTTGCTTAACAAGTTCTTTAGACAAAGAAACCGTTACTTGAAAGGTGATTTCCTCTTTTGGCCCACCAGACATTAAAAAATTCGCTTTTTGAATGGCATTGACTAATACCTGTTTGCGCTCATCCGTTAGGGATTGATCATGACTCAACAGATGCTGCCAATGGGATACCGCCAGGTTATAGTC
Source organism: Candidatus Berkiella sp. (assembly GCA_050247135.1). Classification (GTDB taxonomy): domain Bacteria; phylum Pseudomonadota; class Gammaproteobacteria; order Berkiellales; family Berkiellaceae; genus Berkiella. Next base: position 39,136 of record JBFWUT010000018.1, on the reverse strand, counting down.
TTTTTGCAAATAGGCATCAATCGCTAATAAATTGATTAACACAAATTGTTGCGGTTGTTGGCGAAGGATCTTTTGCGCCAATGTGCGTATTTCATCATTCAGATTGCCTTGATTGACTAAAGAAAAACTGTAAATCCACTGCGCTTGATAATCGATATTATCTGGCGATTTAATGCGCGCTCGATCAAAGCAGTTAAGCGCTTTCTCATTTAAACCTAATTCATTATAAAAATGACCTAAGCGTGCCAAGGCTGCAGCAGAATAGGAAATTTGGGTTTCAAGAGAAGCTAAATTGGCAATCACTTCTTCTTTGCTCGGTTTTTCACCTTGCATAAAGGGAGTGAAGAAACTATCGATCGCATGAAAAGCGGCTAAATCTTGTAAACCCGTATACCCGCCCCAACAACGATAAAGCGTTAGGCTGCCAAGCAAAATCAGACCCACTGCAGACACTATCTTGCCTTTATGTTGCCATAGCTGTGACTTTCCTACTGGCATCAGCAGTAAACAGATGGCCACGACAAGTAATGCGCCTAATCCTAGGTAAAGGGGTATTAAGTACATGCTTTCACTCTAGCTCGATAACTCAGTAAACCAAACGCAAGCAAAATGAAGGGCCCGCTCCATAAAAACCATGTCGCCTGAGTGAGGCGCGGCCGGTAGGTCACATAGTCACCATAACGCGATAACAAATAACGGCGAATGGCTTCTGAAGACTCTCCACTTTGCACACGCCGATACACGTCTTCCCGCATAGCTCTGGCAACGGGCGCTTGTGAATCGGCAATGCTCTGATTAGGACAGGTCATGCAACGAAATTCTTTGATCAGTTCTTGAAAGGTTTGCGCCTTATTCGGCGAATCAAAGACCAGCTCTTCATGAGCCAAAGCTTTAACGGAGAAAAGTGATCCCATTACTATCAAGAAAGTAATCAATAACTGTCGCATGGTTTAAGATTCTTTACTCAAATTGTCTAATAAAGGAGCAATTTCAGCTTCAAATTGCGCCAAGCTAATAGCTCCTAATTGATGCATACGCACCTTGCCTTTAGCATCCAGCACGTAAGTTTCAGGCACACCCATGAGTCCAAGATCTAAACCCAACTTACCATCCATGTCATTTAAAACATAAATAAATGGATCTCCCTTTTTTGCTAAGAGCTCTTTCACAGGCTCTTCTTCATCGCGATACACTACGCCAACAATAGGATACGGATATTTATTCTTGATCGTCATCCAGGTTGCATGTTCTTCCATGCAAACGCCACACCAGGAGGCAAAAATATGCACTAAATGCGGTTTGCCTTGTAGATCTTTTAAAGTGATTTGGCTATTAACATCGTTAATTTTGGCTAAGGTAAATGCAGGGAAAGTTTGCCCTTGATGATTCTCAACTACTGTCATTGGTTGCGCAACAAAGAGCCCTTTCCATAATAGCCACAACAAAATGGCAACCAGGACTGCAATGGTTCCTTGCCAAACAAATTTACCCAATTTACTCGTGTTCATGCCACTCTCCTTCTTTCGTTTTTGGATTGTAAAGCGCTTAGTGCTGCTATAAAAGCGCCAAGTGCAACCATTATTCCCCCAAGCCACAACCAGCGAACAAAGGGTTTCACATAGATACGTACTGACCATGAACCATCGTTAAAACGTTCCCCTAAGGCAATGTAGAAATCACGGAACAATCCGGGATCGATAGCGGTTTCAGTCATCATGGTCTCTCGAGCAGTGAAAAATCGCTTTTCGGGGTAGAGATTGGCCAGGATCTTGTCATTTTGCGAGATCACAAAATGCCCCTGCTTTCCTACATAGTTAGGACCTTCTTGATCACTCAAGGCTGCAAACTTGACGTTATAGTCGGCTACTTGAGTAGATTTACCAATAGCTAATTGCACTTCAGTCTCGGTTTCAAGTGCAGTAGTTAGAGATATGCCTAGCACGGCCAAACCTAATCCCACATGCGCTAACACCATGCCGATTTTGATAAACGACCAGCGAGAACGTAATTGGAAGAGAGCACTGACGACCACCAAAGCACCTAATCCCACCCCCACCAATGATACGATAGGCAAAGGCCAAAACTCATATGCAGCAACTAATAAGGCAATACCCAATAATAATGGTTTTAAAATGCGCTGCATAACCGCTTTGATACTGTCTTGCTCCCAAAAGGTATAGGGCGCCAAACTCATTAACAGGAGCAATGGCATCATGATAGGCACAAATACAGCAGCATAGTAAGGCGAGCCCACCGAGATTTTTTCATGACTCATCACTTCCATGATCAAGGGATATAATGTGCCTAGCAGCACTGTGGCTGTGGCGGTAACAAAGATAATGTTACCCAATAAGATGAAAGATTCCTTGGAAATAAAGCGTAGCTTCATCTGCGGCTGGCTTTGCTGCAAATGGAATATGTAAAGAGCAAATGAGCCGATCATGATGGCACTTAAAAAATACAGGATGAAAACGCCTCGCAGTGGATCACTGGCAAAAGCATGCACAGAAGAGAGCACTCCCGAACGTACTAAAAAAGTACCCACTAGGCTGAGCATAAAGGCACAAATCGCTAATAACAGGCTCCAAGAATTAAATAGGGGCTTCAATGAGCTAATCCGCAGAGCGTGGACTAATGCAGCCCCCACAAGCCAGGGCATAAAGGAGGCGTTTTCAACGGGATCCCAAAACCACCAGCCACCCCAGCCTAGCTCGTAATAAGCCCACCAGCTCCCCAAGCTGATGCCGATTGTTAAAAATGCGAATGCCATTAAGGCATAGGGTCTAGCCCATTTAGCCCAAGCAAATGGCTCACTAGGATTTAACATCGCAGCACAAGCAAAGGCGAAAGGAATAGCAAACCCAACATACCCCAAATAGAGGAATGGCGGGTGTATGACAAACCCCGGATCTTGCAATAACGGATTTAAATCAGCCCCTTCGCTCGGCATCACCGGCAATAACCGCACAAAGGGGTTTGAAGTGTGCAATAACAGTAGCAAAAAACCCGCATGTATAGCCCCTAACACGGCGTATAATGAGCGTGCAATGGGAAAAGGCAGGGCACGTGACAATAACATCACACCCAGCGACCATGACGATAAAATAAACACCCACAACAAGAGCGAACCTTCATGTCCTCCCCAAGTTGCGCATAACTTATAAACAAGTGGCAAAGCCGTATTAGAATTGTGCGCCACATAAGAAACACTAAAATCATCTTGCACAAAGCAGTATACCAGGGTCAAAAACCCAAAAGTCACAAAGGCGCTTAAACCCAAGATAGCTGGACGCTGCAAAATCGCTAGAGGTCGATAGAGCCCTCCTGCAATTAATATACCGCTAAAGCAAAGCGCAATGATTAAACTGAACAAACCAAACTCAGGGATCATGTTTTTGTATTGTCCTTCAAGTTGGCTATTTCTGGCGGCATGTAATTCTCATCGTGTTTGGCCAAGATCTGCTCGGCAATAAATTCCCCATTCGACGCCACTTTACCCAGAGCGACCACACCTTGCCCTTCTTTGAATAAGTCAGGCATGATCCCGGCATAATGAATTTTAGTTTCGTGACTAAAATCAGTGATAGTAAACACAACGTTCAAGGCGTCAGAGCGCTTAACGCTACCCTTTAGTACCATCCCCCCTACCCGGATCATTTTGTGAGGCGCAATGGATTGTTCCGCTAGTTGGGTAGGCGTATAAAAGAGGTTAATATTTTGCGAGAGAGCATAAAGCACCAAACCTACCCCAACACTTAAGCCAACGACCAGCATCACCACCAGTACTATGCGTTTTTGGTGCATTAGTGACATGTCGGGATCGCTCGCTTAAGATTTTTATAGGTTTGACGATGCTGCCACAGTGTGACTAAGCCCAACCAAGCCAGACTCAACACAACAATGCCAACACATGAATACACATACCAAGTATATTGCCCCACTCTCTTACCCTTTATTCGCAATTAACAATTGAACCCAACGACGATTGGATTCCCGACGGATGACTTGAGTGCGTAACTTGACGCACATGATAGCCGAGGTATAAACAGCCATTCCCACTATCATGCTCAGCAAGGGCCATAACATGGAACTGTCTATTGCAGGCTTCGCAAAGCGCGAAATCGTGGCTCCCTGATGCAATGTGTTCCACCAGTAAACCGAATAATGAATGATGGGAATATCAATCAAGCCTATCAACGCAAAAATCGCACTGACTTTAGCGGCCGTTTTTGGATTGGCAATCGCACTATATAAGCCCATATAGCCCATATAAAGAAATAATAAAATGAGCTCTGAAGTTAAACGGGCATCCCAAATCCACCAAGTGCCCCACATCGGTTTACCCCAAATGGCTCCCGTCACTAAGGCTAAGAAGGTGAATAAGGCCCCTATCGGCGCAAGGCAATAGGCTATCATGTCCGCTATCTTCACTCGCCATATTAGATAGATGGCTGATGACAAGGCTAAAACCACATAAAGCATCAGGGACAATATGGCACAAGGCACATGGACATAGATAATGCGAAAACCATCACCTTGCAAATAATCTGCAGGAGCAATATACAATCCTGCAATCAAGCCATAGGCTAATGCCAATAGACTGATTGCAAAGCACCAAGGTTGCATCCGTGTGCAAAACTGATAAAAACGCCTTGGCGACCCTAAACTAATTAAATACTGTATCATCTTATTCATCCATTGCCGCCCTTAATGAGCCTGCCGCCGCATGAGGCGCGCCGATAGCAGCAAAAGCAGAAATCGCTCCTAGCAAGGCCAGTTGAAAAGAGAAATTTTCAAGACACTGCAAATTTACTGCGACGCTCTCGCCCAAAATCAATATCGGTACATATAGTGGCAGTAACAATATCGCTAAAAAAATACCTGAGCGAGGCATAGCACAGGTAAGCGTAGCTCCCACAACACCTAACAACGCTAGAGCAGGTGAGCCTACCAATAAACTTAAAAACAAAGCCAAAATTGCCTGCCAGCTTAGCTGCATAATAAAACCAAATAATGGCGTTAATAATATCAGCGGCAAACAAGCAACCAACCAAAATGTGACTGCTTTTGCCAATAATAACCACCATAACGGATAAGGACACAACACCAACTGAGGCAATGTGCCTTCTTCTTGTTCGCGGCGAAATAAGGTATCGATGGTAGAGAGTGTAATAAATAAAAACGTGATCCAAATAATAGCAGGACTTGCTGCTTTTAATTGTTGATTATCAAACCCTAAGCCAATACCAAACAAAGAAATGAATACGAAGAAAAAAACAATCGGATACATCCAGTCAGCACGCTTGCGCTGCAATGAGGTTAAATCACTTTGAATGCAAGAGACAAATACCGTTAACATGTTGATCCAGCCAAGGATAAGTCAATCACTTGGCTACCCTGATAATGGTGTGAGCCTTGGTGGCAAGCCAACACAATGAGCCCACCTTGCGCCAAATGGGTTTCACAATTTTCCTGAAATTGGTGATAACTTGCTTTATCGAGCGAATTAAAGGGTTCATCTAGAATCCACAACGGTTTATTTGATAACAACACAGCGGCCAAAGCCACTTTACGACATTCACCCGCGGATAAAGTGTCACAGATTTGTTGTTGCTTTGCGCTTAATCCCAATGAACCCAATACATCGGCTATTTGCGCAGGGGTCGCTTGAGCGTTCGCCAAACAAAGCCTTTCTCGGAGATTTTCTAACACGGTGAGCGCCTTTTTTAATCCATTTTGATGGCCAAGATAGCTCATCTTCGAAAAATACTCCGTCTGATCCGCTTGCAGTTTCTGGCCTTGCCAGGTCACAACACCTCTATCGGCAGTTAATAGACCAGCGATGATTTTTAAGAGGGTGGACTTTCCAGAGCCATTGGCGCCTTGGATCAAGAGCCGTTGCCCCGCTTGTAAGGTTAAGTTCACATGGCGAAACAGCACCTTGTGGCCTTTAGCATGGGTAATGTTCTTTAGCGCCAGACTCATTCTTAAAATAGCTCTATATCTAACTTATGATTTGATACGCATGCTAATTATAGGTGAATGCCCCACCATCAAAAAGGTTTTTGTTTTATAATCACATGAGTTAACGATGTTTATCTCCAAAGGTGCCCCAATAATGATGGATTTTCTTGCTGAATACGGGCTTTTTTTAGCCAAAACACTAACTTTAGTTATCGCTGTGCTGGTCACTCTCATTGGCATAGTGGCTATTTCACTGCGTGGCAAAAATACTCCCGGCTCGATTTACATTGAAAATTTATCGGAAAAAATGAATGACATCCGAAATAACTTACAAGCTGAAACCCTCCCTAAAGAGATCCTTAAAAAGCTAAAAAAGGACCAAAAAAAGGAAGAAAAAGCCAAAAAGAAACAACAAACCAACAAAGATGCCGAACCCGCCTCAAGGCTCTTTGTGATGCGTTTTGAAGGTGATATTCGCGCTTCACAGGTACATGCTTTGCGCGAAACGATTTCTGCTGTCGTGGAAATTGCTCAAAGTAATGATGAAATTTTATTGATATTGGAAAGTCCAGGCGGGTTTGTCCATGGCTATGGCTTAGCGGCTTCTCAACTACAACGATTACGCTCTCGCCATCTCAAACTTACAGTCGCTATTGATAAAATGGCTGCCAGTGGTGGTTACTTAATGGCATGCGTCGCTAATAAGATTATTTCTGCGCCCTTTGCTATTGTGGGTTCTATCGGTGTCATTGGCCAAGTGCCCAACTTTAACCGCCTACTTGAAAAGCACAATATCGATATTGAGCAACATACTGCTGGCGAATATAAACGCACCCTGACGATGTTTGGCAAAAATACCGATAAAGGTCGTCATAAATTCCAAGAGGACCTTGAAGAAACACATCGTTTATTTAAAAATTTTATTGCGCAAAATCGCCCTGAAGTTGATCTCGGGCAAGTCTCTACTGGCGAACATTGGTATGGCACCGATGCGCTGCAATTACGTCTGGTTGATGAGCTTGTTACCAGTGACGATTACATTTTAGAAAAGACCAAAAACATGCAAGTATTTGAAATTGGCTATGAAGAGAAGCCCAAATTGGTCGATAAAATCACCGGGAGTTTTGCAAAGATCACAGAGAGGATCTTGGCGAAGTTAATGCAAACTGTGGCTTAAAATCCCCCCCCTCGCTACGCTCGGCGCCCCCTTTATTAAGTGGGCCATTGATTCGCTTCGCTCATCATAAGCCTACTTAGCGAGCGGGGGATTTATATCTTAAACCTTACCTGCCAATCTTGGACTACGACGTAAGGCTTTTTCTGCCACCACTGATTTTTGCGGTGCTTTAGACTTATTAAAAGAAGGCGTAAAGACTTTGGCTTTTGCCGCAGTCGGTTTCACCGCCTTAATCGCCTCTTTCACATCGTCCTTGGTCGCTTTTGGCAGGGTTTTAGCAACTTGTGCCGTCGTCACAGCAGGCGTTGTTACGGCTTGTCTTTGCTCACGATGTGCCAGGATTTTAGATCCTAATGCCTTCAGACCATAACCTGCCCCGTATAGTAAACCGATTGCTGTGGCAAGGCCTGCTACAGTTAGGGCACTTGCCCCTACTATGCTGCCACCGGCTAACGCAATTAAGGTCGCCCCAGCAGCGCTTTTCCCCACAATAAGCGGTGTGGAGCACAGAATAAAGCCCAGTGCCCATCGAGTGCGGTAGAGTGCATTGGCTAAACTTCGATTAACCGCCCTCGCACCACGCTTGGATGCATCTGCCACTTTTTTGCTATCTTCGGTCATTTCGTTATAGAGGCTATCTACAAATTTTTCGACTGCATAGCCCACCAAACAACCCACCGCCATCATCGCAATTAATTGCAAGGTGCTCGGCCCAATCACGCCGTAAAAATCACCCTGAATTTGCATGCTCTGGCTGATAAAGACATTGGTAAAGATGCTGTTGAAAAATGACATGAAGCGGGAAAACAATACACCTAAAATACCGCCACTATTAAAAATAAACCAACCATTGGGGTTTAAAAAGGATGAAGTGAGCCCCGAAAATAGCCCATAACTTTGCACTTGGCCCATTGCAGGTCCCATGGATCCTGAGATTTGCCCAGGGAAAAGTCGGAAAGCAAGCCAATGGCCCCAAGTGGTTCCCGCAATTTTGCCAGAATGTTGAGTCGCGGTAATGCCAGGGTTACGAATGGCATACCAGAGATCTCTCGCTGCTGCTGTAGCTCCCACAAGCACTGCGGCCAATTGGCATAAAGCGATACTATAGGCAAACAATACGCCGATACCGGAAGTCAAAACCGACAGTCCTAACAGCAATGTGGTTGAAATACCTAAGATCAATTTGATATTGGTGCTGGCATCTCTGAGTACACGATTGGCAGCACTTAAGACGAAATTGTAAATATCCTGACAGCGTTGCTGGAAGATCTCTAACCATTCACTTGTCGTAAAACGTAGCAGTCCATAAGAAGCAAACAGTCCAAAACCAATAGGCATGGTAAAAAAGAGTATTAGCGTGGCAAACCAGCGCAATATCCCTGCGTAATAGGTGATTAAGAAATCGGCTATCTTTTCGCCAGCTGTTGATGCCGTAAGGTTATTGGCAGTCGCGGAACGAAAACTAAAGAAACGGCGGATACCTTGCGCAACGGTCTCACGTTTAATCAGACCATATATCGTCAAGATGGGCAAACCTATCATCCAGGCACCAGGAATAAAGCCTAATATTCCGAGCGTGAGGAACATTTTGAGTACAGCAGCCGATGTAAATTGACCTCTTAACCACTGCGAGCGTGTTATGCTGGACGCTTGAGTGCTGGTAGGCGTAACTGCAGGAAGCTCTGCCTTTTTCTGCTCTGGAACGCTTGTGACAGGAGGTGTCACAGCAACTACTTTTGACTTAGTTCGTCTTCTGCCATTGTTAGCCATATAACTACCATTTAGTTAGAAACAAAGTTGGCTGATAATAATCTTTGCATCTTACTAATGTCAATTTTCGAGCTTAATTTACCGATAGATATAAGAAATTAAGTCATTCGACTTAGTTATTCTGGGAGCGGCTGTAATAACGATGCTTCAGCCTTGGTTTGGGCTTTGGCACCGGCATTCGTGACCTGGGTTGCTAAGGTGGAAACGCCCTGCTCCTTGAGCCGGCGTTCAAATTGATGAAACACAGCGATGGTATTGGACTCTAAAGCCAGCACCCGTTGCCCCATGATAGTGACGCCGGCCACCATATTTGCCATATCAGCTGACGTTTTATTCAGGGAAGCAAGAATATTTTTATTTTGATCAAATAATTTTTTACTGCGCCAAAAGAGGTAACAATTAACCAGGAAAGAGAGCACACAAAATGCCAACAAACCCCAAAATGCGATAAACATTTGCCAGTTGAATGCCGCTTGTGACATGGTGAAACTCCATCCGTGGATTGATCTTTTTTAGTGTAGTTCAAATCCCCCGCTCGCGCGTGCTCGCGGCCCCCTTTGCAAAGTGGGCTTATGTCGCTGCGCGACGGTGCTTATTTCTTATGATGAGCGAAGCGAATCAACCCCCACTTTCGTAAAGGGGGGCAGCTTGCGAAGCAAGCAGGGGGATTTATTACTTCCAATTCACTAGTCGTGATTTGAGTCTAAGCATGGCTTGCGAATGAATTTGACTGATCCTTGATTCACTTACCCCCAGCACTTCCCCAACTTCGCGAAGATTTAACTCTTCGTCATAATAAAGGGCCAGTACCAGCTTTTCTCGCTCGGGTAGCTTTTCAATCTCTTTGGAGAGCTTGCATTTGAAATCGTCGCGCTGAATGCCTTCTAGCGGCCCTGTGATGGGATTATTGGTCGGGCAGTCCAATGCTTCTTCATTGACACCTAAATCTTCGAAGGCAAAGATTTTAGAACTGTTAGAATCCTGGATAATTTGATGGTATTCCTCTAGGGTAACCCCTAAATTTTGCGCTACATCCACATCACGAGCATCTCGGCCCGTTTTGTTTTCGACTTCCCGCATAGCCTGGGCAACACGACGGGAATTTTTGTGCACTGAGCGCGGAGCCCAATCCCCTTTGCGGATCTCATCTAACATCGCGCCACGGATACGAATGCCGGCATAGGTAATAAATGTGGCGCCCTTTTTCTCATCGAAATTACGTGCAGCTTCAATTAAACCTATCATTCCTGCTTGTATCAAATCGTCAGCCTGAATAACTGCCGGCAAGCGAGCCAGCAAATGGTGAGCAATTCGCTTCACAAGAGGAGCATATTCTTTAATAAAATCCTCGTCTGATTCCTTGAGTACCGCTTTATACGTTGCTGCTCCACTCATGCATTAACCTCTATTGAACGACAATCGGTGTACTAATAAATTGCTCAATAAAGAATTGCACATGACCGCTATGGGATTTGGGTAGAGGTAGTCTATTCACATGGCTTGCCAGCTCAGTAAAACACTGCGCCGCTTTACTACTTGGAAATGCTTCCATGACAGCGCATTGTTGCTTAATTGCCTTGCGTACCAAGTCGTCCTCCGGTACCCACCCCAAAAAGTGCAATACCACATTCAAATATTGTTCCGTTACATTAGTTAGCTTAGCAAATAATTTTTTAGCTTCATACAAACTACTAGACATATTCACAACAATACGGAAGCGCGTAACCCCATGTTGCAGGTGTAGCAACTTGATTAAAGCGTAAGCGTCTGCTAGCGAAGTGGGCTCATCACACACCACCACAATGATCTCGTTCGCGGCAACAGCAAACCGAACCACGGCATCGGAAATACCTGCAGCCGTATCAATTAACAGGGTGTCTAATTGCAAAGCCAATCCTTGGAACGAAGCAATAATCCCCCCATAATCTCTGGCATCCATATCCATCATTCGCGATAGCCCACTGGCACCGGGAATAATGTTAAGACCCGCAGGGCCCGAAATAATAATTTGCTGTAATGTTGCTCGGTTTTCTATTACATCGATTAAGGTCAATTCCGGCTTTAAACCCAATAACACATCAACATTGGACAATCCAAAATCGGCATCCAACAAATAGGTTCTCTTGCCAGTTTGTGCAAGCGCAACACCCAGATTGACAGATAGTGTGGTTTTACCAATGCCACCTTTTCCACCGGTAATAGCAATCACTTGGTTCATACGTTGAATACCTTATCCATCACAAGACGTTCACGATTAGGACACAGATCATTTGCTAACATGTTTTCTAACATGTCTATTGAAGCCATTTCTAACGAGACATAACTTTGGCCAACACTCATAAAGCCAATCGGCGTATTATGCACAAGCGCATAGTGAATAAATTCACCAATATGGGGATTTTCATCTATCTTGGTGATCGCAATTTCATTAATAATGCCTTCATGTAATGCAGCATAGTTCTTAAGATTTTTAATATTTGCAGCATAAACAAGGGTATTGTGCACCTCTGCTTGATGCTCTTTAATAAAGGGAATGTAATAGTTGTTTTCAGGTTCTTTATGATCAAACGCAGGAAAATCTATAAATACATGATCATTATGCTTGGTTTTATGGAGAGCAAATTCTAATTCAACTTGTGATTCAACATAAAAACATGGCACATTAAAAATTCGAGCATATAGCTTTGATTCTTCTAATACTCTAACATTCTGATGATTAACGAATATGCAAGCAAAATTCTCAATTGATTTATTCTTTAAATAATGAAGAATTATTTTCACAATGAGTTGTGTTTTACCCGTACCACTAGGCCCGATAAAGGTATGATATTTTGCAACGGGTTGAACCTCACGACAGTGTAGGTTACAAAGCAATTGGGTCGTAATATGTTCTATCGACTCTTCAAAGGTGTCATCTGCTGGTAAATCAACTAGCAGCTTTTTGGCAAACTGATTGGGAAACCCCATTTCTTGTAATTTCTGATGAAAGAAAAATTGTAGCCCATGAGAAAACATTCCATCATTTTGCTGTGGTGCTTTAAATTCTGTTATCATCCGCTTTAAAACAGCCATTTCATTTTGTAGCGCGAGCGTAGCATTATCAGGCATAACCTGAATTGGCTCTTTGAACTCGCTCGGTTCAACAGACGCAATGTCAGCTAAAGGTTGTTTACTTTTGGCCAATAGAATGTCAAGAGTGCTTTCGGCTGAAGATGCAGTGATATGTACTTCACCATTAAAAGTATCATGAGACAATATAACCGCCTCAGGACCTAATTCTTGCTTCACCTTCTGAAGAGCAGCACTCATGCTAGGTGCGACAAATTTTTTCGTTGCCATCTTTTTTTACCCTCGTCTAGTAGCCTAAGGTCGAAACAATCTTCATCTGTTTATCGTCAGGGATCTCTTTAAAGGACAAAACCGCTAAATTCTTGGAAATATGCTTGAACAGCTTCGACAGTAACCGCCGTAAATGGGGGTGAACCAACAAAATGGCAGGCTTTCCTAAGACCTCTTGCTTAGAGGCAAATTGTGCTACGGCTTTTTGAATTTTATCCATTAGTCTTGGCTCTATTATCGATGAAGGTTCTGGCCCTGTTTGAACAGAGGAAAGCAAGATCTGTTCCAAGTTTGGTTCCAGGGTAACAACTGGCAGTTCTATTGCCGAACCATTAAGCTGTTGCACAATTAATCGACCTAACGCACTGCGCACAATTTCAGTCAGAACAACAGGATCTTGACTTTTGGATGCAAATTCTGACAAGGTCTCGACAATCGTTTTACTGTCACGCAGGGGTACATGTTCTTCCAGTAAGTTCTGGAATACCTTCACCACCACTGATAACTGCAATTTATCTGGCACTAAATCTTCAACCAATTTAGGGGCCGACTTAGCCAACATATCTAGGATTTTTTGAGCCTCCTGATGGCCCAGGAGTTGATTGCAATTATCACTAATAACTTGGCTTAGATGAGTGGCAATCACAGTGCTAATGTCAACCACCGTATAACCTAACGTCTGCGCCTGTTCTTTCAAAAGAGGTTTAATCCATAGTGCTTGTAGGCCAAACGCGGGCTCTTTAGTTGGGATCCCCTCGATACTGCCAAATACTTGTCCTGAATTGATAGCTAATAAACAATCAGTGACAATTTCCCCTTCACCGACGACCACTCCTTGCAGCGATATTTTGTACTGAGTGGCAGCTAGGTTTAAGTCATCACGAATGTGCACGGTGGGAATAAGAAAACCGAGTTCTTGAGATAATTTCTTGCGAACACCTTTGATTTTTCCTAATAACTCGCCACCCGTTTTTGGTTCTAACAAGGCAATTAATTTGTACCCCACCTCTAAACTAATATCATCTAGTTGTTGTACGTCGTCCCAAGTGATTTCTTTCACTTCTTGCTTAGTGGCATCTTGCGGTTGACTGTCAACGGGTGCGCTCTGCTCAACGGGCTTAGGGCGGTTTTGCTGCATTTGCATATAATAAGCGCCAAAACCCAACAGCGCCGCAATTCCTAAAAAGACCAAATGAGGCATACCTGGCACTAAGCCTAATACCCCTAACACAATGCTCGCAATAGCTAAGGGTTTAATCTGATTAAAGATCTGACTCTTTATTTGTTGTGAAACGTCATGCGATGATGAAACCCTTGTTACCATAATCGCAGCAGCAGTTGAGAGTAATAATGATGGAATCTGTGCCACTAACCCATCGCCAATGGTTAGCAAACCATAAACACGAAATGCTTCACTCATCGCCAAGTCATGCTGCACCACGCCAATAATAAACCCACCCAAAATATTGATAAGGAGAATTAAAATACCCGCAATAGCGTCGCCTCTGACAAACTTACTAGCACCATCCATGGCCCCATAGAAATCAGCTTCACTGGCAATATCTTGGCGACGTTGCTTGGCTTCTTCTTGAGAAATCACCCCAGCGTTAAGATCAGCGTCGATTGCCATTTGCTTGCCTGGCATGGAATCTAAGGTAAATCTGGCACTGACTTCGGAAATACGACCTGCGCCTTTTGTGACTACAACAAAGTTGATAATGACTAAAATGAGAAATACGACGAAACCTACCGCATAGTTACCGCCAACAACGACTTCACCAAACGACTGCACCACCTTACCTGCTGCATCTGTGCCATTATGACCATCAAGCAACACAACTCGAGTTGAGGCAATATTCAGTGCTAATCGCAGCAAGGTCGCAAGTAAGAGAATGGTAGGAAAAACACTGAAATCAAGTGGTCTTGCAGTATATGTACCTGCTAACAGAACCATCAGCGCTAATGTAATGTTGAAAGTAAATAATAGATCTAGTAAAAATGGGGGTAATGGCAAAATAGTCATCGCCAGCATCACCAAAACGAATATGGGGATCCCAACACCCACATGCATCAGCTGTTTTAATTGTAATATATTTGCAGAATTCATTATTACCTCACCATACTAGAGGGAATTGCAACATTTTCTGGTAACTTGGGCTTTTTCAACTTACCACGTTTATACAGCTTCAACTGATGGACGTAAGCTAATACTTGCGCCACCGCCACGTATAATTCAGATGGAATTTCATCACCAATTTCGGTATGAAAGTAAATACTACGAGCTAAAGGTGGTAAAGTGACTCTAGGAATGGCATTCTCATCAGCAATTTCCATGATTCTTTGTGCCATCAGATCGACTCCTTTAGCTAGCACCTTAGGTGCTTTCATGCTCTTTTGATCATATTTTAGTGCCACCGCATAATGGGTTGGGTTTGTTATAATCACATCAGCTTTAGGGATTTCTATGGCAAAGCGTCGTTTTAAAAGTTCACGTTGCAATCTGGCCAAACGTGACTTCACTTCTGGTTTTCCTTCGGAATCTTTATGTTCATCTTTTACTTCTTGCTTTGTCATTTTTAGTTCTTGCTGGTAATTCCATAATTGAAATGGCACATCAAACAAAGTAATAATGAATAATGCCCCAACCAAGAGCATAAATGCCCAAGTAATGATTTCACATGAGTAATAGATCCCGACAATAGTCTCTGCAAAAGACGAATAAATGATTTTTTTCATAAACAGATAGACAATAAGAGCCATCGTTAAAACAACTAAGACAATTTTAAAAATCGATTTAACCAGCTCGAATAAGTTTTTAAGAGAAAATATCTTCAACAGACCTTTGACCGGATCAAGTCTCTCAAATTTTAATCCAACATTACCCCATGAAAAAGACCAGCCACCAATAATCAGAGGGCCAATAATGCAGACTATAATAATTAAAATTAAAAAAGGTAATAACATGCCAATAGCCGCAAATACTGAACTTTTTAAAGCTAAAAACATTCCGCTTTCGTTTGCCAGCAATTTAGGATCGATCGACAAATTAGCTTGAAATACGGCACCAATTTTTTGAGCACTGGAATGCCCCATGCCAATAAAGCACAAACCACTACATAGTAATACTAATAGTGTATTAAAATCTTTAGAACGAGCTGCTAGACCCTGTTCTTGAGACTGTTGTTTCTTACGCGCAGTCGCCTGTTCTGTGCGTTCTTGTGAGTCATCTCTATCTGCCATTTCTTACTCAATCAAAGCTACTAAGGTTGAATGTGCTTTTTCAGAAACTTCAGTAAATTGTGTACCAATAAATGATAGACAAATGTAAATAAGAGAAATTCCAGCTATTAATGTAATTGAAAAACCAAGTGTAAATATGTTTAATTGCGGTGCAGCCTTGGTCATCATGCCGAATGAAATGTTGGTGATTAAAATTGTCACCACAGCAGGTAAGGCAATCTTTAAACCATAAGAAAACATAAAAGAACCTAATTCTATAAACTTTTCAGCTTGCAAATGCGACATATCTATTTGTGTCACGGGTATTTGTGCAAAACTATCAACTAACACACCAATAACGAACAAATGACCATTCATCGATAAATACAACAAAGTTGCTAGCATAATATAGAGTTGACCAACAATTGGCACAGAAACTCCATTTTGAGGGTCCATCAATGAGGCAAATCCCAAACCCATTTGCATAGAAATAATTTGCCCTGCAATCATGAAAGTTTGAAAAATAATATGGATTACAAGCCCCATCAGTACCCCAATGAGAATTTGTGCAACAACAATATAAAACAACGTAAACAATGAAATATTGCTATTGATAATCTGGTTGCAATTACCTGAGCAAATTGCAATATAGGTTAATGCCAAACTGAAAATAAGTTTTATTTTTCCAGGAACAAGCTGAGTTCCTATGATAGGCAATGCCATCATCATAGAAGATACTCTGACAAAAGGCAGCAGATACATCAAGAGATACTGTATTATGTCGCCTGAAAATGTCAGCATATTCAACCAATAATGTGTGGTATTGACTCAATGATATTTTGAGTAAAGTCTGTAATCACCCTAATTAACCAAGGTGCTGCAATGATTAGTGTTGTAAACGTAACGATAAGCCTTGGCACAAAACTTAATGATTGTTCATTAATCTGTGTTGCAGCCTGAAACACACTAATGAACAAACCCACGATTAAGCTTGGCAAAATCAGCAGCGAAACAAGGATCAGCAATAATGATGTACCTTGTCTTAATAAATCAATTACGATTTCAGGGGTCATAATGCACCTATATTGAAAAACTAGCTGCCAAAGTACCTAAAATAAGGTTCCAACCATCCACTAAAACGAATAACATAATCTTAAAAGGCAATGAAATAATAACTGGCGATAGCATCATCATACCCATCGACATTAAAACACTGGCAACAACTAAATCGATAATTAAAAAGGGAATGAAAATGATAAAACCAATTTGAAAAGCTGTTTTTAGCTCAGAGGCCACAAATGCTGAAATCATAATTGAAAAAGGGACATCATCAGGACTATCACCTAGGATTTGCTTGCCTGACAACTCGGCAAATAGCATTAAATCTTCGGTACGCGTTTGATCATACATAAATTTTTTAATTGGCTGTGACCCTCTTTTTAGTGCCTCTTCTTGGGTGATCTTTTCTTCCATATAAGGACTAACAGCTTCTGAATATACATTAGATAAAATGGGAGACATAATAAAAAAAGTCATAAATAGTGACAGCCCAATAATAATTTGATTACTGGGAGTTTGTGGCATTCCTAATGCTTGGCGTAAAATGGATAGCACAATGATAATGCGGGTAAAGGAAGTCATCATTAACACAATTGCTGGCAAGACAGTCAAAACTGTCATTATTGCAAGTAATTGAATATTTATTGAATAGGTTTGCGTGCCGTTACCTTCGCTTACTGAAAACGCATTTAGGTTTAAATCCTTGGCAAAGCAAACACAAGGGAGCAATATCCCTAAGGTTATCAGCATCTTTTTAAGAAATTGTTTTTTGTTCATCAGATGCAGTCTTCTTAAAAACGTACAATGTTTGAATTTGTGAATCACTGACCCCTACCAATATCTGAGTGTCATATGCCTCAACAAGCACTAATTTACTTTTGTTTCCCAAATTAGCACCACCTAGCACTTGCACTATACCGGAGAACTGTGGAACTATTTTTTTGAAATGTTTCACCATGTATCCCAATACCAAAACCAGTACAATCGTCAGTACCAACATGATGGCGACATTCGCAACTACCGGTAAATTCACCACTACAATCTCCCTATTGAATATTTTCCAGGCGTTCAGTGGCGCTCACTACATCTGTAAGACGAATACCAAATTTTTCGTTTACGACAACAACTTCAGCATGAGCAATGAGTGTCCCATTAACTAAAACATCTAAAGGCTCACCAGCATAGCGATCTAATTCAACCACAGATCCCTGATTAAGCTGCAACAGGTCTTTAATGCTGATCGAGGTTCTACCAACCTCCAATGAAATCATCACTGGAATGTCTAAAATCAGATCCAGATCTTTATTACCATTTGTAGGTGTTTTTTTACTATCTTTACTAAATTCAGAAAATTGGACAGCAGAAGCTTGAGCAGTAGCTGAAGATGAGGGTGAGGCCGGTTGAGCTGCTGGTTGGCCATCGGGTGTTGTTGATTGATTTTGGTCAGTTGAATCCATGTTTCCCCCTATGACCTTTTAATTTTTTCATTTACTTTAATGGCATATTTTGTTTCATAAGTTCCAAAAGAAGCTGAAAATATAGCTCTATCGCCAGCCTTAACTGTAATATCTTCAGGTATTTCTATATTGATTATATCGCCATCTTTAAATTTCATGATTTCACGCAGCAAAATTCGCTTTTTTGCTAGAACACAATTGATGTCAATCTTTACTTCTTGTAAATGGCTTCTTAACAGTGATTCCCATTTTTCATTCGCTTTATCATTAACAGAGTCAAGACCAACATCGAATAATTCAGTAATTGGCTCTATCATTGAATACGGCAAACAAATATCAAACTCTCCACCACTGCCTTCTAGCTCAACGCGAAACTTTGAGATAATAAAAATATCGTCGTCGTTGAAATGATTGATCATGCTAGGATCGGATTCGGTATGTTTCGTTTCAAATTGAATATCAATAAATGATGACCAAGCGTCTTTAAGATCTTTATAAAAATTATCCAGTAATAATTTAATAATCCGCAATTCAGTGGGTGTAAATTCCTTAATGTCACTTTTGAATTGTGTACGCCCTTCTCCACCGAAATAGCTATCAACAAAGGAATAAATCAGTCTTGCATTAAATATGAACATCGAAGTCCCTTTTAAAGGATTCATTTTGAATAAATTAATGCTACTGGGACAAGGTAATGACTTAATGTATTCATTAAATCGAGTGATTTTGATTTTGGCAATACTAATGTCAACTGGTTTTTTCAAAAATTGATATAAACTATTACGTACACTGCGGCTAAATTTTTCATTAATAATGCCTAAGGAAATAATTTTGCCTTGAATACTTTTTTCTTGATTAGTAATATCAAATTCTTGTGGAATAGATGGATCTACTGAATCTTTATCATTAAAATCGTTCTCTTTATAATTTAAAAGAGCATCAATTTCATCTTGGTTTAATATTTGATTCATTGAATCATCTTACTGTGTAACAAAGTTTGTAAATAATACTTGTTCAACACAAGGTTTGCCCGTGCTGTCTTTCAAGATCTTTCTTGAAAGTGTCAGCGAACTTTTTCTTAAATTCTCTTTACCATCTGGGGTCAGCAAATCATCGTAATTTTGACTGCTAAACAAAGTAATTAAGTCATTGCGGATTACTGGTGCATAAGACTCAATCGTTTTAATATCTTCGTCGTTTCGAGCCATTAATTGCACTTCAACTTGAAGGAATCGTAAACGTCCATTGCTGGGAATATTCACAATAAATGCTGGAGTAAACTTATAATAGGAAGGCCTCTCATCTTTTGACTTTTTACTTTCTTTTTCAGCTTTAACTACGGTTTCATCATTTTTCTTCTCTTTAGCTGATTCAAGTGTTTTTTCGTCAACTGGCGTTGAGACACCTTTTGCGTCAACCACAAAAGTTTGTTGGGTAGGAGGAGGATTAGAAACTTTTAATAGGACAACAACTAATACACCCATTACACAGAGCATGACTGTGACCAGCACACCCGCAATAATCAGCATTTTTCGATCGGGTTTTTTGCCTTCTTCTTTTTCTTTGTCTGTGTCTTTTGTTGCCATGATCACTCCTTATAAGGTGATCAAAGCAAAAGCCGTACCACATTTTTTATTATATAAATCAAATGGTTACAGTTATGACAGAGTCAAAATTTTGACATTTATCAGATATAGAGATCAAGTAGCTGATCTGTGGCGCTCTGTGCCATTGTCTGCATCATAGGTTCATCCAGATGAGCCTGATAAACAGGTGCTTTTAATTTTGGGTCTTGTGAAAAAGCGCCCTGGTTTCCTGCGTTAACATCCACTTGACCTAATTCCATACCATTTTGAGAAAATTGGAACTTCAATTTATCAAGAGTGCTTTCAATGAGTTGTCTCGTTTGGTCTACTTGGGCATAGAATCGAATATCGGTTTTATCATCGTTTTGTTCAATGGAGATCTCAATTTTACCCAGTTCAGGGGGATCAATTTGGATCTGTGTGGCATTTTCATTACGACGCACCATCCAATTCACATTATCCATGAGTCTATGTTCGAATATTTCAGCAAATTGCTCATCGAAACGGCCCGTGTTGGGTAAACTCATGGTTTGCTTTAAAGGCTCTTTAGTCATTGGAAGTTGATCTAAGGGCACTTCGCTTCGCTCCAACGCCACTGGGTCCTTCTGTTCTGGTTTGAACTCCAGTATGGTACTATCCATTTCTAGCGATTTAGGGCTATTCTCAGCCAATTGAATTTGTAGTGCTTCCATAAAGTCTGATGCTTTGACTGGTGGCTTCTCTTCGTGCTCCTGAACCAACTTAATGGCTTGCTGTTCTTCCATGCCAGCTGGCTTATCATTTAAACGGATCTTAACTTCATCATCGATATTCTCCGGAATAGAAGCTAATGGGATAGGCGTTGTCACCATACTTAGCTGATCGGGCATGATTGGATCATTTAAGCTATCCCCTGATGATTTCGTAGAAAGATCTGCTGCTGTCAGTAAGGGTTCCATTTGAAAAGCTTTGTGTGTCGGTATCACAGGCAGCGGTGCAAAAGTAACGGGGCTATCGATAATCAAGCGAGTCATCAAGAATGAAGACAAATCCACATTATCTGGTGTGTCCGTTTTATCCTCGTTAAGTAGTTCGCTGTTATTAATTGACGTAGGCTGGATAACAACCTCAATTGATTTCTCATCAGTGCTTACGGTTGGTATGAGATCCAGCGGCAATTGATTGCCATTACTCGGCAAGTCCTGGCTTGGTATTTTAAGCACTTCAGGTTCTGGCACAAGCTCTTTGACCAAGATCTGCTCAAACTGCATATCACGCGATAAGGTATTATTCTCTTCAGAATCAGCAAATTGCTGTGCTACCACCAGTTCTTGAGTTAAATCAATTGCACTGTTAATTTCCACTTGCCAGACTTCCTTTGATTGAGTTACAGGATAGATCAATCAAAAGTTGTGCCAGGTTCTGTGCGCGAGAAAAGATAAACTCGGTCTATTGGGTTGTTAGGAGGGTGATAAAAACTAATGAATACTCGAAATCCGGTTAAACTCAGCTTTCACTACAGGATACATTGCCTTAAGCTCTTCGAATGCCTGATTAACCTCAGTTTCTTCATCGTTCTTACTGGCAGTTTCAATTTTTTGACACAGCTTAGCAAGCCCCAATGCACCCATGTTTAAGCTACTTCCCTTGAGCGAATGGGCGATTTTAGCAACATCATCTATTTGCTTACCCTTAATGGCTGTTGCTAATTCTTGCTCTTTCTTTTCATAATCCTCATAGAATGTAACTAAAAATGGCTCAAACCCATCATTAAACAACTCTTTAAGGTTATTAATTTGTGTCATGTCAATTAAAGGTTCATTCATATTATTCAACTGTAAATAATTCATCAAGTTTAGTGATCACGAATATTTTCTTAACATCAGGCGCACAGTTAATAATCCGTATGTGTGAAGTATCACCACCTGCATGGTCACGTAATGCTAAGAGCATTCCAAGTGCAGAACTATCTAAATAATCAGATTCTTTTAAATCAACCACATACGAGTGTGGATGGGCATCCTGATTCTCATAGGCATTTCTAAATAGTTGCAATGAACTGAAATCAAAGCGTCCTTGAACACTGATTGTCATTTCTTGGCCGTCGCCCGACATACTTGACTTGATCGCCATATCTCACTCCAGTTAAAATATACAGCTATTTTCGTGGGGATACTTATTCATTATCAATAGTCGGTTTTCAAGTGAGTATCTTGAGTTATATCTTATATGCATGCTGAGAAAAAGATCATTTATGCGTAACTTGGCAGCATAAGGATTAATTCGAATGGAGCTATTTAAATCGGTTAAGACGGTTAAATAATTCAGTATTCTCTTGATTTTCTCGACGTGCCAACTGAAAATGGATTTCTTGATTCTTTTTTGATATTAGATCATCAAGTTTTTTTCGCTTAAATTTGATTTCTTTAAAAACTATCATTTGTTTCTCTAGGTTACTTGCAATAGCCTTCATCACTTCAGATTGCTGAGCAAGTGCCTTTTCTAATTGATTGATAAAATTTTGGAATTGTTGAAATGAGATAGCTGATATCAAAGCTTGCCCTTGTGATAACAAATTATTTCTAGTCTCAACTAAGCATTGCTTTAACATATTATATTTGCGCATTTCTGCGTCTTGTTTTTTTTGAATTTCAGATATTTTGTGTAAAATTTTCTCTTCTTGAGTTTCTAGAACAAATTGATATTTTTTTAAATGAATAAGATCATCTTTCATGTTACTTTACCACGGGTAACAAAGAGAGGTTGGCAAACTCTTTTAGCAACTCAGCGGTTTGTTGCATATTAACATGAACATTTTTATCTTGTTGTAAAAAAGCAAATAGTTTAGGCTTCTTTTCTAAGACTTGATCTAATTCAGGATCATTACCTTTTTGATAAGCTCCAATGGTAATAAAATCACGATTTTGCTGATATTTCGAATAGCTGCGCTTAAAAGAACGTGCTAGTGTTAACTGTTCAGGTGAAACAACTTTATCCATTACGCGGCTAATAGACTGCTCAATATCAATCGCCGGATAATGTGCTGAATCTGCAAGATGTCTTGCCAAGACAATATGACCATCTAGGATCCCTCGAGCACAGTCAACAATAGGATCTTGGATGTCATCACCTTCAGCTAAAACCGTATAAATGCCTGTGATAGAAGTATCTTCTGTAGCTCCATTACCAGCGCGTTCAACTAATTTAGGGATCCGGGCAAAAACCGAGGGTGGATACCCTTTATTGGTTGGTGGTTCGCCTAGGGCTAAACCTAGTTCACGTAACGCCTGACCATATCGTGTTAACGAATCCATTAACAAAAGCACACGTTTACGTTTATTTTTAAAATATTCTGCTATAAAAGTAGCAGTCTCGGCTGCTTTGACACGTGCCAAAGGTGAACTATCAGCAGGAGCAGCAACGATGACTGCCTTATGTAAGCCTTGTGGCCCAACATTATCCTCGATAAACTCTTTAACTTCTCTACCCCGCTCTCCTACCAAGGAAATGACCACGACATCGGCCTGACAATATTTGGTTATCATTCCCAGCAGGATACTTTTACCAACCCCAGTTCCCGCAAATAAGCCCATTCTTTGCCCAATCCCCAGTGTCAGCAAACCATTGATGGCCTTAATGCCAACATCCATAGGATGGCGAATTTGCGCCCGGCCTAGAGGGTTAATGGGTTCAAAATGTAATGGCGCATAGTCTACCCCTTTGAGGGGGCCTAATGTATCTAAAGGGGAACCACTTGAATCAATTACTCGACCCAATAAACCTTGACCAATCGGCACTTTGGCAAATGTATCTAATTGAGTTACATCAGAACCTGGTAAGATGCCCCGTAATTCATCGGCACTCATCAAATATGTCACATCGGATTTAAAACCAACCACTTCGGCTAATACCGGGGTGGGAGAACTTTCGATTTGACATAATGTGCCAACTTTTGCTTTCAAACCCGTTGCTTCGATGATGTAACCGGATACTTTGTTGACTTTACCATACAAAGTTAATGGACTTAAGTGCTTTATCTCTGGGAATTGCATGCTAAGATCTCTTCTAGGAGTTTATTAAGCAGAGTCTCAATGCTGAAGCAAATTTTTTGTTTTTCAGATTCAAGTTTAAATTCAAAATCAGGCAATTGGTTATTCATCTCAAACACAATACGTGTATTATTTTCAAAATGAGTATTTCTAATTTTTTCATAAAGCTTAGGATGGCAATAAATTCGAATATCATTTCCAGTATTATCAATTGATTTTAATGCTTGTACAATGATATTCGAGAGCACCTCATCCGAGAGAGAAAGTTCTCTATAAATCACTTTTTCGCACAAGTTCTTTACAAAAGCAAAAAGAGATTGCTCTTTGTGCTGCTGAAGCTCAGTTGCTTCTTGATGCAGCTGTGCTATCAAATCTTCAAGGCGCTTTTTTTGTAAATTCATTTCTTGGAGGGCTTTAGCCATCCCATCGTTATAGCCTTTTTCATATCCTTGTGCTTGAGATGCAAGAGCATTGGGACTGGCATTATGATTAGATTTGAGTTTCTTATAGGTATTATGATGAGCATGTGTCACTAAACCAAACTCAGGCAACGCCCACTTATTCGGTGTATCTGACATTAGACCATTTCCTCTTTGCTATTACCTAATAAGATCTTACCTTGGTCAGCTAACGATTTAGCTACTGTTAGAATTTCTTTTTGAGCTGCTTCAACTTCACTTAAACGAACGGGGCCTTTCACTTCCATATCATCTTTTAATAGTTCAGCAGCACGTTTAGACATATTTCTAAATATTTTATCTTTAATTTCATCATCAGCAGCCTTCAGGGCAACAACCAACGTATCTGTTTTCACTTCACGTAATAATACTTGTATGCCTCTGTCGTCAATCGTCTTAATGTTATCAAATATAAACATTAAATCTTGGATCTCATTAGCAAGGCTTTCATCTTTTTCTTTTAAGCCACCTAAAATTGATGTTTCTACATCGCCTTGAACAAAATTGAGTATATCAGCAGCACGTTTCACGCCACCGATTGGTTTCGCTTGACTCATCACTGTACTAGCAACTTGTTTTTCCATTACTTTATTTAACTCATCAATCGCAGCCGGTTGAATGGACTCCTGCATAGAAATTCGCATAATCAACTCAATCCGAACTCTCTCATCTAATGACATTAATACTTCAGCAGCATGGTCGGGATCTAAGTAACTCAAAATGATTGATTGGATCTGAGGATGTTCATGACGGATGATTTCAGCAATACTTTTAGCATCCATCCACTTTAAAGAATCTAGACCTTTGGTGTTTGCACCCATTAATATTTTATCAATAACATTGTTAGCTTTATCTTCACCTAAAGCACTGACAAAGACTTTCCGAATTTGTTCATCTTTATTAAGTCCAATGCTCGTTTTGTTCTCGGCTTCCATGATAAATTCTGAATAGATTTGTGTGACTGTTTTCAGGTCAACATTTTCTAAAGTAGCCATTGAAGCGCCTAGTTTATGCACCTCTTTAGGCCCTAAATATTTGAGCAATTTTGCAGCATCTTCTGAGTTTACACTCATTAAAAAGATTGCTGCTCGCTCAACTTTATCGTCACTAGCTGGCTTTTTCATTCTCAATTCCTACCCATTGCTTGATCACTTGCGCAGCCTTTTTGGGATCTTCATTTATCAATTCTTTGATCCTCACTTGGTATTCACTTTCGTCCAACTTTCGGCCTCTTCTATCCAGAATACTACCTGAACTATCAGCGGACATTTGTTTAAGCAAGTTTTGTTTATAATCAGAAATACTTGTCAAATTCCTTAAGATGGGTCGCAATACCACAAAGACAAGGATGATAACGCCTAATCCTGCTAAAGCTTGTTTAACAGCCATCCAAAACCAAGGTTTTTGTGTTAACGATTCTTTAGGCAACTCTTGAATAGGTTCTGCTTGGGCAAACGATGAATTAATCACCGTCACGCGATCACCACGAGCTTGATCAAAACCTATTGCATCTTTCACTAAACTCTCTATTTTTTGTAATTCTTCAGGCTTTAATGGTACTCTGGTGGCAGTACCGTTATTGTCATAAACCGTTTTGTCATCAACCACCACCCCAACGGATAGCCGCACTAACTTACCAGGCATGTTGACTTGATGCTTAATTTGACGATCAATTTCAAAGTTTTTAGTTTCTTGCACACTAATGATACCGGGGTTATCTCGCTTTTTAGGTGCTGGCGTTTGGCCTGGTTTAGCACTAGGTTGACCATGCGTGGGTGCCTGAGGTTGGTTAGACTGAGTTCCAGGTACACCGCCATCTCTTTCTTGCGAACCGGCTTTGTGTACATCTGAGATCCGTTCAGATCGTAAAGCTGTTTTATCAGGATCATAATTTTCGCTAGTTTGTTCCAGCGAGGTAAAATCAATAATGGCTGTGACTTCAGCTTTTATACGATCGTAACCTAAGACAGGTGAGAGTAAATCTTGAATTCGTTTGGAATAAACACGTTCTAATTTATGTGCATAATCAAGTTGCTTTCCTGCCATACTGATTTCATCATTACCAGCTGTTGATAACAATTTGCCATTTTGGTCAATGACAGTAACATGCTCAGCTGATAAACCCTGAATACTGGATGCAACCAGATGCGTAATGGAAGAAACCTGCTCACTTTCTAGACGATAACCACCATAAATATCTACAAAAACTGAAGCGCTAGGTTCCTTTTTATCTTTAATAAATGCGGTTTGCTTTGGAACTGCTAAATGAACACGAGCAGATTTGATATGGTCAATAGATGATATGGTTTTTTCTAACTCACCTTCTAGGGCGTGAATGTAACGCGCTCTTTCAATAAATTGACTCGTTCCAAATACAGAATCCTTATCTAATAATGAAGCGAATCCAGTACTGCCACCACTGGGTAGTCCTTCTCCTGCCAAACGGATTCTAGCTTCGTGAACTTTATTAGCGTCGACTAATACTAAACCACTATTTTCATCTAATTTGAAGGGGATGTTCTGACGTTGCAGAGCTTCAACAACGTCGCCTGAATCTTTATTACTCATATGACTGTAAAGGGGGACATAGTCAGGAGTTCTAGCCCACATGACAATATAGATGGCCAAAGCCACACTGGCAGCAAAACCTATAAACAACCCTAATTGCTTCACCAATGGTAGCTCAAATACACCATCTGCCAAAGATCCTTTACTAGCTTGAGTCATTTCAGCCATTTGCTAACTCTTCTATATTGGCATGTTCATAATATCTTGATAGGCATTCACCACATGATTTCTCACTTGCGCAACAGTTTGTAACGATAAATGGGCTTTTTGTGTCGCGATCATGACATCAGTTAGATGAATATCCTTATCCCCTTCTTCAAAACGTTTTGCTAAATCCGTTGCATTATTTTGCAATTGATTTGCATCATTAATAGCACTTTTTAATAATTGTCCGAATTCATTCTGTCCTACTGGGGTCGTATTGCTGTCAATATCACTATTGCGAGCTTTAGCAGCAATAATTTTCATTTGTAATAGCAATTGGTTGGCATCGATTTCGTTCATATTTGTATCCCCATTTTCTTCATGCGAGATAGTTTATATCGTAAGGTTCTTGAACTGATCCCAAGTTTGATGGCACTTTGTTCACGATGACCATTACATTCTTTCAACACCTGCAAAATTAGATCATTCTCTTTGTCAGTCATTCTTTCTTCTAAGGATTCGTGAGCATTATTATTTTCAGTTCTTTCTTTTGCTTCTTCAAATAAAATTACATCTGGTGTAATAATGTTATTCCGAGCAAGGATAACACCTCGCTGTATCACATTTTGTAATTCACGAATATTACCAAACCATTGATATGCTTTTAATTTTTCAATAGTTTCGTCTTGAAGAATCAGTTGGTTATTTGATGAAAACTGCTCAATAAAATATTTGGCAAGTGGAATTATATCTTTTGGTCTTTCCCGAAGTGCTGGTATGTTTAAAGGAAATACATTTAAACGAAAATATAGGTCTTTCCTAAATGAACCTGATTCTACATCTTTAGCTAAGATCCGGTTAGTGGTTGAAATAAACCGGACATCAAGTTTAATTAATTTATTGCCACCCAGTCTTTCAACTTCTTTTTCTTGAATCACTCTTAATAATTTGGCTTGTAATGATAAGGGCATTTCTGAAATTTCATCTAGCAAAATGGTGCCACCATTAGCTTGTTCTAGTTTACCAGCAGTTGCTTGATAAGCTCCGGTAAAGGCTCCTTTTTCATAACCAAAAAGTAGTGCTTCCAACATATTATCAGGGATAGCAGCACAGTTAATGGCAATAAAAGGCTGATTGTTTCTCAATGAATGCTCATGAATATATCTTGCTAAAATTTCCTTACCGGTGCCGCTTTCTCCGCTTAACAGTACTGAAGCATCTGTTTTAGCGACTTGGCTAGCAATAGCAAGAAGTTGTTTCATTTGCTCATCGTTGCAAATCAGTTCTTTGTTTTTAGAGTGGCTTGAACCTTTCACCTTGTTAAGTTTGTTAATCAATTCGCTTGCAACAAAAGGTTTAGTAATATAATCAATAGCACCATTTTTCATAGCAAATACGGCATCATCTATTTTGCCATAGGCCGTCATAAGGATAACCGCTGTTGCTTGATCATTTTTCTTTATATATTGCAATAATTGGATCCCGTTCATTTTATCTAAATTGATATCACTAAGAACGATCTCATATTGCTTGTTTTTAAGTAATTGTAATGCCATGGTTGAAGAATGAGCTGCATCTACTTTGAATGAAGCAGCCTCAAGCGTTACTTTTAACGCTTCTAATAAATCTTGATCATCTTCTACTAATAAAATTGTACTCATACATGCTCCGGCAAATACAGACTAACCGCCGTGAATTGATCGGCTACAGATTCAATTTCAAGCTTCCCTTGATGAGCTTGAATTATTGATTGAGCAATCGCCAACCCCAAACCCGTACCATTTTGCTTGGTCGTGTAAAAGGGTTTTTTAACTCTCTCAATATTTTCTTGCTTTATTCCTTTTCCGAAATCTTTGATTACAATGCATAAATACTGATCTTGCTTATCTAAAGTAATGACAATAGGTGATAAGTGTGCATTCGCTTGTATTGCGTTATCAATAATGTTCATCAAAGCCCCTACCAAAGAGGCTTTATGTCCTAAAATTGTGGTATTTATTATGTTTTCGGATAAACTAAATTGAAGATGAATGCCAACATGCAGTTGTCGATAGTCCTCAATAAGTTTGCTAATTTCATCCTTGATATTGATAAGTTCTATTAATTTTTCTTGCCCTTTGCAGACCATCAACACATCATCTATTTGTTGCTTGATAAGCATCAGTGGCTTTAGCATTCTTTCACGATTTGCTTCATCTGACATTGATGAAGCATATAAAATAGCGGTAGATAATGGCGTACGTAATTGATGTGCTAACGAAGCAGAAAGTTTTTCAATTGAATCAAGATTTTGTATCTTCATAGCCAAATGATTACTTTGATAGATATCTGTTTCATCCACGAGAAGCACCAGTTGCCCTTTGCCATTAGGTAATGACTGGGTTTTAAAAACTATACTTTTTCCGCTTAAAAGGACAATGTAATGACCATCATTGGCTATCTGCTTTACATTGGCTTTTAACACCATTGACCAGTTTCTGTTTTCCTCATGTAAATCAAGTAGTTCTTGCGCCTGTTTGTTGTAGGAGTCAATCACGCCTTCTGCATTAATAAACACGACTCCAGCAGGAATACTTTCTAACCAATCCTTAACAGGAGGTATGGTGTTGGCTGTTTTACTGGCGGCTGCATGCATGACTGTCATCTTTATGGTTCATAAAGTTGTCGATAACAAAGAAAAGCAATTGCCATGCCAACATTTTTTATATATTTATCAATGATTTAAAATATTAAGTCGGTTTGCTATGCCAAAATGATGACGCTACCCCACCTGCATCTTAGTTTGTTATTTAGTTTAATATCGGGTAAAATATTTTTTATTTATAAGTAATTGAAAGGAAAGAGATAAATGCGATTTGATGACTATACTGTTGAGCATTTTAATTTACATAGATTAGTCACGAGTTACGAAGCAATCCAACGCGGTGTGAGAGAAGAAAGTGCAAAGCTTAACGAGACTAAGGGACCTTTAAAGACCAAGCTTTTTAGGGATCCTAAAGCCGTTCAAGCGACCAGCTCAACACCTGTTACTGAAGCTGCCGATACAACTGAACGAACAAATCGACCTAGCTTGTAAGACAATCTTTTAGTTTATTTTGAAAGCTGAAATTTTTTCATCTTTTCTACCAATGTCGTACGTCGCATGCCCAAATTTTCCGCGGCATGCGATACTACGCCATTCGCTTTTTCAAGGGCTTCTTTAATGTAAGTCAATTCAATATGATAGAGCATTTCTTTCAGATTAATGGCATGATCTGCCTTTGGATTGGCTAAAACCACTTCACTCATTTCACTGAATTTTGTCGAAGGTATAGCCGGTTTGTTATCCCGCCCTGACTGGTATTTAGCAGGCAGCTCATGGTAGTCAACTGTTTGGTTAGGATAAAGCACAATCAGTCGTTCAATGAGATTAGCCAGTTCCCGTATATTACCCTGCCACTCACATTGTGCTAAAGATTGCAGTGCGTCTGGTGTAAAATCTACGGTGCTGCCAATCTCTGCATGTAGCTTTTGGGTTAAATCAGCAACAATACTTGGTATATCTTCCAAACGATCTCTTAAGCGAGGCATTTCTATTGGAAATACATTCAGTCGATAATAGAGATCTTCTCGAAATGTTCCCTTTTTGATTTCTGCTTCCAGATTTCTGTGCGTTGCAGCAATAATTCTCACATCGGTCTTAATTGATTTGTTGCTACCTACTCGCTCCATGACCTTCTCTTGAATGACACGTAACAATTTGACCTGCATCGCAAGCGGCATATCGCCGATCTCGTCTAAAAAAATGGTACCGCCATTGGCAAGCTCAAAGCGACCGATGCGAGTACTGATAGCTCCCGTAAAGGCTCCCTTTTCATGGCCAAATAATTCGCTTTCTAATAAGTCGGTCGGAATAGCACCGCAATTAACAGGAATAAACGGCTTATCCGCTCGCTTAGAATGACAATGTAAAAACCGCGCAGCAATTTCTTTGCCGGTTCCAGACTCGCCAGTGATCATCACACTTACTTCCGTAAGGGCTGCCTGACTTAGCATTTTTTTGATTAGCTTGATAGTATGGCTACCACCACTAATCTCTACAGTACCCTGCATAGTCTATTCAATTCCGTTAAAAATGATAAGCAAAAAGTTGGTTGATTTTTTTTCGTATGATTAACTAATAGTCGTAAGCTTGATGGCATGTCAAATTATTGTCAAAAACAACTACTGATAATATTAACTTGGAAGGTGAATTCTATTCAGGTGGGCTACATTTCATCTTGATTTTTTGAGATTTGTATAGATTTTCTTAATGAATATATTTTTCCAGCAAGGATTTGTTTATTGTTTTCTAGCTTGTCAATGAGTGTGTCTATATGTGGTAGTATCGCAAGCACTGCTTCCTTTTCATCGTTCGTCACAATATCATGGTGAGCATTTTCTTTACGGAACTCTGTTAATTCTGCACACAGCAGCAAACATTGTTGGTGATCATTTTTTTCCAGAGCACAATTAAGATCAAAAACAATTTTGCTTAACTTTGTTAAATATTCGTTATTCTGCATCTTCAACTTTCGCTTGTGGCATGTTATCCCAACCTGACTTTATTGTATTAATAAGCTGTATAATTCCATCTAATTTATTAATATCATTATGCAAATTAACCTGAATAAGTTCTTGCAACATATATGTGTAAAGATCTTTTAAATTCTTAGCAATTTCACCACCTTCTTGCTCATTGAGACTTGATTCTAATGTTTCAATGATAGAGATAGCAAAACTAATAGCAATACCTTTATCATGAATATTGTTTCTTTCAATAAACCCTCTAGCTATCGTTAGTTTCTCTATGGCACTTTCTAATAATATTTGAATTAATCGATAAGGATCAGCATTTAATATACCCGTCTCAATTGAAACATGTTGATATTGTTTTAAGGCATAATTTGGGTTCATAATTATTTCCTAAATGATAATGGTTCAGCCAAGCTGTCTAATTGTGTTTTTAAGAAATCACTGGTTGATCGTAAATTTGCTACAATTGAATCCATCGCAATAAATTGCGTCAGCAATCGTTCTTCTAATTGAATTAAATGTCTTTCAAGTACCACTCGTTGTTCACTTATCAAATCAATGCTTTTATTCAGCCCTTTGGTTTTGGTTTTAATAATACCATTAAGCTCTATATAAGAATCTAATGTTGATTCTAAATTATTAAGGATCCCTTTATCATCATCAATAAAGAGTTTGCCAACATCATCATAATTTTTAGAAACTGCACTACTCAGTTTATACGTGTCAACCTCGAGCTTGCCTGTTGTTCTGTCTGAGGTGATGCCCATTTGAGCTAAAGAAGATATCGCCAGGGGTAATTCATAATTACTTGTGTTTAACACTCTTCTCATTTGATTTTGTGCACTGCGCGTAATCGCATCACCAATGAGTAGCCCTGCATTTTTGGGATCTTCTTTGTTATAAGCAGTGAGTTTTTGAATAGATTCCAAGGTAGAATTGTAGACATTAACAAAATCAATTATGGCTTGGGTAGCTGCATCCTTATTAAGACTAATCGTCATCTCAACAGGATCTAGCGTGTTCATATTTAATAAGTCTATTGTCACCCCTTCAATAGCATCTACTAAGGTATTCGTGCTGTTAGTTACCGTTACCCCATCAATCTTCACCGAGGCATCCTGACCGGGTTGATTAATAGTCAAATGGTTCGAAGCTAACTTTGATAGTCCTGCATTGTCAGTATCATTACTATCTCCGTCTCCCACTACTGCCACAGTAAAGACCTTATCTAACCCTGTTTCAAGAGCTTGAAAAACTAATACAGCGCCTGAATCACTGGTAATGAGACTTGCTGCTATCCCCGTTGTTTTACTACTCTCGTTGATTTTATCTTTGATCCCTTGTAGCGTATTATCGCTATCTGTAATTTCAATGGAATAAACTGTTGTTCCTACGGTAAATTCAATCACGCCAGTACCAACCACTGTTGCAGCGCTGTCAAAATTTCCAGAGGCTAATTTATGGCTTTTTGCTAACGCTGTGACTTCCACTTGAAAGTCGCCAGTTTGGGCGCTATTTGACGCAGAGGCAGTTAACGCTGTTTTACCATCAGTGCTCTTAGCAGTAGTCACCGATCGTTGCGCAAAAGGATTAGTATCTTTAAGCGAACTTACTTTGTCTTTTAATTCGGAAAGGCTTGAGCTCAGTGTTCCATAGGCTGTGATTTTAGTGAGTGCTTCAGCCTCATTTTTATCGAAGCGAAGTTTTTTATCTTTACTTTCGGCAGCCAGCAATTCATCGACTAATTCTCTGATATTGATGCCCGAACCAACTCCAGAAGTTGTTATCGGCATTGACACGCTCCTTGATCTTTAACTCAATCCTATTTGATTAGGCAAAATACGCGCCAAATCACAATATATAAAATTCATTCAAAATTCAAAGAGTTATAAAATACTCATTCACTAGTAGCAGAAAAGCGGCAATTAAATGAATGAAAATAAGGCAATTGATATCCGTTTTTTATGATCAGTGGGGTGCCAAAATGCTTTGGCACCCTACCGTCAATATCTTAGAGATTAGCCTTTTAACAGAGCTAAAACGTTTTGTGGTAACGAGTTAGCTTGCGCTAAAATGGCGATACCTGCTTGTTGCAAGATTTGCGCTTTCGTCATGTTTGCTGTTTCTAATGCGAAGTCAGCATCTTGAATACGCGAACGTGCAGCTTGAAGGTTTTCAACGTTATTCGCCAAGTTTGAAATGGTGCTACCAAATCGATTTTGCACAGCACCCAATTCAGCACGGACTTGGCTGATTTGGTCTAACGCGCCGTCGATGATAGAGATAGCCGCATTCGCACCAGCTTGGGTACTAACGTCAATCTGACCAACGTCTAACAGGGTTGAAGAGTTAGCCGTATTAGCACCACCTGAGAACAAAGAGGTTCCAGTTGAAGCTAAACCTGAAATGTCAGAAGCCACGTTAAAGGTATCAGCGGATTGGAACGTGATTTCACCACCCACTACGGTTGTATCGAAGTTAGTGCGAGCACCACCATCATACAATTTAACAGCAGTACCACTGGTGTTGGTATCAGCGTTACCTGTCACAGTAATGGATTGCTCAACAGCAGCGACTAATGAACTACCTGTTCCTGATACGGGGGTAACAGAAGGAGCAGCATAGTCAACAGCAGCACTATGAGTGAAGTTTTGTAGTACAATGTTTTTACCGGTTTGATGGGTCAAGATAACCGATGAGTTATCCGTCCCTAAAGCAGCGGTAATACCGGTTGTACCAGCAACGTTGTTAATCGCGTTCATTAACGCACTTAAGTCTGAGGTTGTCACCGTTGCTGAAACGTTGGCACCAATCGCATTATCACCATAAACTGTGAAGCTGACGTTACCGTTAGCTGACAAGTCTGATAAAGTAGCGGTTGTTCTTGCTTCAGCCGTAATACCCGTTGAACCTGACACTGCGTTCACTGCTGTTACGATACTGTCTGCTGATTGACCAGCTGTGACAGCCACGGTGGCAGAACCCGCACTACCCACTAAGGTGACGTTTTGCGCGCCAATGTTGTTGTTGAGGTTGTTAGCCGTTGTTGTGGTGCTATTGATTTTATCCGTAATGGTACCATCACCCACTGCAACTGTGGTTGCTGTACCGTTAATGATAATAGAGTCAACATCAGAAGAAATGCTATAACGCTCTGCTAACTCGATATCAACACGTCCACCAAAGGTTGTAGTTTGCGCAGCAACTAAGGTCGTTGCAGCACCGCCACGAAGACCAACCATGTCAAACACACCGGTACCGGCAGCATTTGCAAAGTTCAAGTCACGGCCATCTAAAGCGGTAATGGTGACTTCGGTACCTGTGCTCACAGCATAAATACCTGCTGCTTGTAACACAGCATCAGCGTTAATCGCTGTTGCAATGCTGTTTACTGTCGCAGCAGCACCGGCAGCAATCACTTGGCCATTTAACGTGATAGAGGTAGCAGCATCTAAAGTAGCTAAGTTATCAACAGTCACTTGGTTAAAACCACGGGCATTAACACCGGTAAGAGCCGATAAGTTAGTTGCAATGGTGTTTGCTTCATCGTTAGCCGCAACAGCCGCTGTTTGCGTTGTCGTCACACCCGCTGAAGAAACGCTGGTAACAGTGAAGGTAGAAACGGAATAACCGTTATTTGCAGAGTTTGCTTGACCTACAGCGACTTCTGCACCTAACGCAGCACCACCTGCACCACCTACCGTACCAATATAGAGTTGTTTACGGGTAGCACCTTCTAAACCATCTGCGTTATTGGTTCCCATTTGGTTACTACCAATAGCCGTTGCACGGGTATCACGAATCGTCACACCGATGGTTTGGTTAGCTTCAGCGCCCACTTGGAAAAGTGCGTTACGCAGTTCACCATTTAAAATGTTCAAACCGTTGAACGTTGTAGTAGTAGCAATACGTGATAACTCTTGTTTGAGTTGGTTTACTTCATCCTGAATCGCCGCACGGTCAGAAGAACTGTTGGTACCGTTAGCAGATTGGATCGCCAATTCACGTGAACGTTGTAACAGATTGGTGACTTCTTGCAACGCGCCTTCTGCTACCTGCGCAAGCGAAATAGCGTCATTTGCGTTACGGGAAGCTTGTGAAAGACCTTGAATTTGTGAGGTAAATCGAGTACTAATCGCAAGCCCAGCAGCGTCGTCCTTCGCGCTGTTAATGCGTAAACCTGAAGACAAGCGCTGCAATGAGGTCGCTAGCATTTCACCCGACTTCGTTAAGTTACGTTGTGCGTTAATAGACGCAATATTCGTATTAATTACTTGTGGCATTTTATGCTCCTAGAACTCTTAAATTCATGACTGCTTTCACAATCACTACGTTCATCATTAGCGGATATACATCAAAATGATGTATTTACCGCACCCAGGTTCATTATCGTCAAACATGGATAGAGGTTTAGGAATTGTTTTGCCGGATGATTATTCATACAGAACAGGGGGCCAAATTCGCAATCAATAGGAGTGTACTTATTAGTAGATAACTAATGTGAGGTAATGAAGGCGATAAGGTATAAAACGATAATGTGCAGAGAAAAAAAAGCACCCGGCTTCGCTCGTTACGTGAAACGACGCCGGGTATGGCGCTAACGCAAGTAATTAAAGATACTTAAACTCTGTACCTTCACGAAACTTTGCTGCGCTGCTTGGAGAATAAAAGAGTTTTGCGACAACTTGGTAATAGCTGCAGTGTAATCTAAATCTTCAACTTCACTTAAAATACTCTGTGTTAATATATTCAGCTTATCATTAAAATCCTTCTGACTGTCCGCGATGTTAATACGTACACCCACTTCTGCACGTGCTTCAATTAAACGAGATTCAGCATAATTAATACTATTTAGCCCTTGTCCAATTTCATAACTGAGGCGAGTTGCATCGTTACCATAGCGTCTAATGCTCGCTACGAGGGTATTAATCGTAGTAAAAATGTCTTGTGTGGGTTTGATGGACATTTCTACACCAAAAATATCCCCCGCTGCAGGCGTTCCGGTAATGACAACCCGGATCCCCATAAAATCGATATTTTGGTTGGGCACATAAGTAATATCTTTAAAGTCCGCTAAAGGCACTGTAGGAGCTGAATCAGCAACAATGCTATAGGTACTAGGGGGGGTATTAAAAACAATAGAATAGGTCTCATTTACATCAGTGATGGTATCAATGATAACGGGCGTTGAAATCACGCCAGTACCGATATTCGTCGAATTAACATAGGTTCCTGCAGTAAAGCCTGCCTGTGAAGGAAGCGCACCTTGTATATTAAAATCCGTATGGCTTCTTAGCGTTACAGTAGAATGCTGAACTTGATCTAAAGCTGCACCGGTTAAGTTAAAATTGGCAAAACTTGCCGTAGCACCGCCGCTTGTTTGTAATTGGATGTTGCGTCCATCATCAGCAGTTAATAATATAGCAGTACCTGCGCCGCCTGGCTGCGAGGCAGTCACACCGGTTTGGGCAGTTAAGGTATTGACAGCAGACATCACAGAAGTCTCAGTGCCTACAGGATCAAGCACAACATATCCATTAATTGAAAACTGTGTACCCGTTAAGGTACCTGCTGTATAGATCCCTAAATCACAAACCGTTGGATCGGTTACAGCATGAACACCAGTTTCCGCTAACTTGCTATTAATGGCGCTAGCAAGCGCAATACCACTACTCTCTGCATCTGTGGTAGATATCCCATCAATTTCACTGGCAGGGATATGGACATTGTTAATGATGAGATCAGTCGCTGCCAATGGTGTTAATGTTCCTGAATTAACCAAACCACCACCAATCCCCGTTACCGTAGCAACACCTCGGCTGGAAGTAGCCTCTACTCTATCAGTTGGGATATTAAAAAAGATATTTTTACCCGAGTCCAACACAGTTAGGAAAGTGGTGTCACTCAGTGAAATTGTTCTCTTACCTTCGTCACCTTGGAAAATAAAATCGCCATTAGCAGCTTTGATGACAGCTTGTGTTTTCGATTTAAACCCTGAAAATAAATAATCACCGTTTGAATCTTTTGAGTTCACAAGATCTTGTAATTCATTAAGACGCTCTTCTAATTCAGTTGCGACAGCTTCACGATCGTCTCGACCAAGACTTGCATTGCCCGCATTGATCGTTAATTCTCTTAAACGTTGATATAACTTAGTTACTGAATCAAGAATAGAATCCTCAAATTCTAGCAATGACTTTGCAGAATCTGAGTTTTTGACAAATTGAGAAAATTTACTGATTTCATAACGTAAATTAGAAGCCTTGGTGGCACCAATAGGGTCATCTGCCGCAACAATAATTTTCTTACCCGCAGATATTTTTAATTGCAAATCATTAATGGCAGCTTGTTGAAGCGTTAAATTATCAACCGTTCTGCGGTAAAGATCGACTGTTGAAACTCTCATTTTATCTTCCTAGTAAACTCATTAAGGCTTCAAATATGCTTCTGGCAATCACAATCACTTGAGCTGATGCTTGATACGCTTGCTCAAATCGCAATAGATTAGCTGCTTCTTCATCTAAGTTAACGCCGGACACTTCATTACGTCTTGATTCTATAAAATGGTATAAATTTTCACTCGATTGCGCACTCACCTTGGCTTGAGAAGATTTTGTACCAATATCACCGACTAACTGCGCATAAGCATCTTGGAAAGTGGTTGATTGATTGGCCATGGTTTTTTCAAGTTGTAATGCAGCAAGCTTTAAACCATTACGGTTATCTCCCGAAGCATTACTGTTATAAGTAATTGTAAAAACATCACCCGCCTCAGGAGAGCCTTGCAACATGACTCGATAACCTGGATCATAAACATAGGTTGGATTAGGGCCTGGCAATGTGTTATCTACTACGCCAGAAATTGGAAATACGGAATGATTAGCATCGCTACTATCATAGCTTTGATCCGGCCCTATCTGAACACCAGGAATACCGTTTGAAACGTCAAATACACGATACGAATTTGAGGAGACAAATTCAATTCGAATGGGTGGTGTTAAGGCCCCTTCCTGCCTGAAAGCATTCCCTAGTACTGTCGACGTCGGAACAGGCACACCACTAGCATTCGTTACCTCAACAAATGCAAGCTCAGCATTACCGCGATTATTCAGATCTCCATCTACTCTAACAGGCGCCCCAAGTGCAATGAGATGAGGGTTATTGACCAGCAATTCAAAATCATGTGCACCGCTTCGGGTTGGCTGAATGATAAAAGTATCATTGACCGTTGCAGAGCCCGATTGTAATTCAATAGTCATACCATCGACTTCAAAATAAGGGGTTGTCGATTGAGCAACTACAGTAAGATATGTCAAATTTCGCAATGTATAAAATGTACCATCGTAGCTCAGTTCATAATTATCATTGGTTAAGCTTAAGGAACGCTCAGGGAAAGTACCTGAGGTGAAACCCACTCCAGCCGGGTTTGCACCGGCAATCTTAATCGATTGGTCTTGCGAAAAGAGTAACACGCTAGAACGCGTCACCTTATCCAGTGCCGCACCACCTTGGGTGTCAAAATAAGTAAAACTAGCAGCAGCTGCTGCACCATTAGAGGTCAGCTGAATATTTCGACCATCTTCTGCCACCAAGGTAATATGGCCACTGCCATCTCCAGAGGCCATTACGCCTGTTTGTATCGATAAAGCATTAATATCCTGCAACAATGTGGCTTCATCAGCGCCCGTTGAAATGATATTAATGCCATTGATAGCCAAATTCCCAGCTACTAAAGCACCTGCGGTAAATTGTCCTAAGTAAACTACATTTTGTTCAGGAGTTTCCGTCACATGATGTGAAACAGTTGAGGCAT
>JBFWUT010000017.1:0-56801 GCA_050247135.1 Candidatus Berkiella sp. | reverse complement strand
TGCCACGCACTGGGCCATCTAGACGCTGTAAGTTACAGTTGATGACAAAAATTAGGTTGTCGAGATTTTCACGACCTGCCAGTGACAAACCAGCTAAAGATTCTGGTTCATCCATCTCACCGTCGCCACAAAAACACCATATCTTGCGATCGGTTTTAGGGATGAGTCCTCGGTTTTCAAGATAGCGCATGAAACGAGCTTGATACACCGCTTGCATGGGTCCTAACCCCATGGAAACCGTTGGGAATTGCCATCTTTCTGGCATCAACCAAGGGTGGGGATAAGAAGAGAGTCCTTTTTTATCGACTTCACGTCTAAAATGCACTAATTGATCTTCGCTAAGATCACCTTGCAAAAACAGACGTGAATAGATCCCGGGTGAGGCGTGTCCCTGAATATAAAGTAAATCACCACCGCAAGGATGTTCTGGCCCTCGCCAGAAGTGATTAAAACCAACATCGTATAACGTCGCAGAAGACGCAAAGGTACCAATATGCCCACCCAACGAGCTATCGACTTGACCGGCTCTGACCACCATTGCCATTGCATTCCATCGCACCAGACTGCGAATGCGCTGCTCCAGTTCTGGATCACCTTTCATGATAGGCTCTTCACTCACTGGAATCGTGTTGCAATAGGCTGTTGTTCGATGCATGTCTAACCGACAACCCGCTTCCCATGCTTTAGTGGTGAGTTTATCCAACATATAGCGCGCACGATCCAGACCTTCATTTCTGATCAGCGAACCCATTGCTTCAAGCCATTCTTGGGTTTCTTGTGGATCAATGTCCGCAGCAGCGGGGTTTAGCATTACAACATCCCTCTTCAGATTCAGTTGACGGCGAATTATAACATGGTCGATGTGAATGGCTATGTTGCGATAGGAGCCCTTGAGTCGTTTTGTTGGTCGGCTGAGAAACTTGTAATCAACTGACGGTATGCTACCCAATCAAAGCTAGGGCCTGGATCTGTTTTGCGATGGGGAGCGATATCCGAATGGCCCACGATTCTATCCGGTGTAATAGCAGTATAAACACGCATAATGGCCCGTGTTACTCTGGCTAACTGCTGATATTGAGGATCGCTGTAAGCCATCGTGTCGGTGCCTTCCAATTCAATGCCAATCGAGAAATCATTACAATTTTCCCGATCTTGAAACACCGAGCGACCCGCATGCCAGGCTCTTTTACTAAAGGGCACAAATTGAATGATCTCTCCATCGCGTCGGATAAACAAATGGCTTGAAACTTTCGCATCCGCAATGGCTTGGAAGTATGGGTGCTTGTTAGCATCAAGCTGATTGGTAAACAACGCCTCGACATCGTTTGAGCCGAATTCGCCTGGCGGCAAACTGATACCGTGAATAACTAATAAATCAATTGCGCAACCCGCCGGCCGCTCATCGAAATTAGGTGAATGACTATATTTGGTATCGACTAATCGTCCTGAGAGCTTATCAATTTGCATAACGCATTGAATTCACTTCGATGAAAGGGATACTTTATCATGCCTTATCCCCACTTGCCGATAAGTAGCTTATGACAACACCCCATGAACAACTGCCAGAGAACCCTTCGAGCCACGATACCAGTGGTTTGGGTCGATTTATGGTGATCATTACCTGGGTAATCATACTGGCTTTATTATCATTCTTTTTCAATCAGTGGTTTAAAAAATACAAAATGAACACCACGGCTGCTATCGTCAAAGTTGATGGCATCACCCAAACCGTGATTGATCGAAATTACCTCAATCATTATGAAGTCGAAGGTCTCATCAACAAGCAAAAAGTGATGTTTCTTATTGATACTGGCGCAAGTCATGTGGTGGTGCCTGGCAAATTGGCTGATAAACTACAACTCAAACCAGGGATGCCATCGATAGCACTCACCGCAGGTGGTGAAGTCGAAGTGTATCAAACCGTGATCCAAGAGTTAGTGCTTGGGCACATTGTGTTGCACAATGTCAAAGCAACCATTAATCCGCATATGGATGATGAAGATGTTTTACTAGGCATGAGCGCCCTAAAAAACATCAAATTCATTCAAGAAGACAACAAGCTCACACTTATAGACGCCCGCCGCCCTTAACATCTTCTAGTAGCACTTCTTCTGTGTGCTTTTTTGCATCTCTATCAATAAGTACTTGATCAAAAGGTTGTTGATTATTATTTGCAACCGGTGCAAATTCTATTGGAGCATTCTTTGCCTCATCAAAAATTTTACTCGCTATTTCTTTCAAGGCTTCTAGTTTGATGACAATCTTTTCACTTGCCTTGGCATGAGCTAAATGCACCTGCTTGATATTAGCCTCTATTGTGCCATTTCTAAGTTCACTCATCGCTCCCAGCCAGCTTTGACGCAAATCATCAAAATTGACCAACAACTCTGATAAACGTTGTTTTCCAGCAGATAACACTTGCTTCACGCTAGCGAGCGATTCAATAACGTCTTTTGATACTTTAGTGAAATGCCCATGAGCCACATCTACGGGTAAGGTGGTGAATTTTTCCATTAATTTTTGTAATTGCTGAATGTAGGTTTGATTCTCATGCAACTGCTGAGAAATCAAGGTCACCGTTTCGGCATAACTCATCGTTTTAGCTAAGGCAACCTGTGCGCTATTAATAGCATTATGTACGACCTCTTGCGACTGAGGATTGGTGGCTTGCTCTCTTTCTATCACCAAAGTCGCTATTTCGCTTTGAATTCTTGCTGACTGCTCTATCAGCATCTGTGATAATTCCTTGAGATGTTCTCTGTCATTTGGTTCTTGGTCTTTATGATGCTCTGATCGCTTCCAGGATTCTTGCAACATTTTATATTCTTGTCTTGAAGGATATTCAACTTCAATTAAATTGCCGCACCATTGGTTATCTTCAAAAATTGGCTGGATTGTCCAATCGTATACTTTATCATTAAATTCACAGATAAAAGTTGCAGTTTTAAGTGAGTTTAATGCATTTTGCATCGGCTGAATCACCTCTGGAATGATTTCTTCAATTAAATCGAAGAAATTCCGTTCTTGCCAGGCATTACTTTTATCTAAAGCATCTGTTGCTAAAAATAAATTAAGCATTGCAGTATTGGCATTTAATATATTACCGTGTGGATCAATAATGATCCGCGCTTGGTTCGTTTGGGATAATCCTTTATAAACTGTGGGATTTTCAAAAATAATCTCGTTAGTACGCTCATCTTGCGTTTTTGGCCCTTTATGAATGCATTCAATCACCGTTCCCCAACGGTTGTTGGTGGGCGTGAATAATGGGACCAAAACCCATTCATAAGCAAATCCATGATACTCGGTATGTGCTTTTAATTTCCCGGTCAGGACATCAAAGGTCTCTTTAAATTGCTTGATTTTTTTACACTTTTCTACAGAATCTTCTGTTGCATCTAAAGAAGCCAGCAACTCCGGAAAATGTTCATGAGAGGATAATAAATTAGCAAGCGGCAAGCGCATGAAACTTTCGTTAACATAGGTGATTTTATGATCAAGATCTGTAATTAACACAGGGGTGCTAACACGTTTGAGCACAGAGCTTAATTGCTCACGCCAGGTCATATCTTCTAGGCCAGTGAAGAAGCGATAAAGATACCACGTCACAATCATGGCGCCTGAGGTCGTCAGCACTAATATTCCAAATGCCGGCAAACTTTTCGCATAAAGTTGGAATAACGCAAAAAGGCAGATGGGAACAGCCACTGCAATAAAGCAATCACGCTTTAATTTTTTGGAATTAATTTGCACAAAGAACCCCTCGATTCACTTTTTTTTAAGTGTAGGTCCAATCATTAAATTCGCAAATTTTATTGGTAAAACAAGGGGTTAGTACTGTAAGTTAATACAAAACAGCATTTTCTACAGCTGGACAGAATAGCGGCTTGTACCGCTATTTGTTCAATATAGGCACTTTGCCTGCTTCAGGGTTTCTGAGAGAGGGTTTTGATTTAATCGTCTCTTCTTCAGGAATATTTTGTTTAATGGTGATCTTCGATTCATCGAGTTTAAAAATGGCATGATATTCAGAATGATCACCTGTAAATGAGAAAGCACCATCGTGGTTTAAAATAGGGGCTGTATTTTCCTTATTAGGGACTTTCCATTCGGTCTTCATCTGACCTTGCTCACAAGTCACTTTGAACTCAACCGCACCCAATAAATCATCCACATTCCAAGGCGGTAAATCAGCCTCAACCAGTGAAATCAGCACATCCGTTTTCTCACAAGTAGGATAGCTTCTTTGCCACAGCACGATGTTTTTGACGTTCTTAAGATGATCCGACATCCAATGTGTTGGGTAACTTGGTATGCGATAATGGCGGGGAGCTTTGTTTTCAGGAAACTCAGTTACGCTGAAATAGAGCTCATCACCGCTTTTTTCTTGAGCATGGATCATTTCCAAAACATCGAGCTTAATGCTCAAATCTTTGGCCGTAGCTGCTTGGCTGACCATTGCTGCCAATACTACCATTCCTTTGATCCCGTGCTTCACACAACCCATAAACACCTCATTCCCTGAATTCAAGTCTATATTGTCACTTTACAATAGTTAAAAGGTTAACTAATATAATGTAGGATTATCATCCTGATACTTATACTATAGCGCTATCTACTTATTCTGACCGCCTATCAGATGATATATCAAGCTATTGACCTTTGCTAAGGTATTTTGTTAGGTTCTAATAATGAAAACCGATTTATCTCCTATCACAAATGCTTCTTCTTGGTGGCGCCCCCAAACCGGGTGGGCAACATCACGCATCTTCATTTATCACCCTGCGTAAAGAATAATCAATTCTGAAAAAGCCCACCCTCAGGTGGGCTTTTTTTTTACTTTTTTTTATAAAGGTATTTTATGAATAAACTCGAAGCAATCTGCCAAGGACAAGATTTAAGCATTCAAGATACTGCTGATTATTTTAACGAAATTCTGTGCGGCAAACTAAATGATGCTCAAATGTCAGCCCTGTTGATCGCTTTAAAATCCAAAGGCGAATCCATTAATGAGATCTTGGGCGCATTACAAGCCATGCAACAAAATGCTCTCTCCTTCCCTTGTCTGAAAGAATTGCGTTCAAATCATCCTATTGTGGATTGCGTGGGAACTGGCGGCGATAACCAACAGTCCTTAAATATTTCTACACCAAGTAGCATCATGGCCGCTGCAATGGGCTTAAAGGTTGCAAAACATGGCAACCGAGCGGTATCTTCAAAATGTGGCACTGCCGATCTACTCGAAGGTGTCGGCGTTAACATTACAATGTCTGCGCACATAGCAAAAAAAACGCTCATAGAAACCGGATTCACTTTTTTGTTTGCCCCCCACTACCACAGCGCTACCCAAAATATTAAAGCCGTTCGTGCCGCATTAAAAACCCGCACCATATTTAACGCACTGGGTCCTTTGCTCAATCCGGTAATGCCGGATACTTTGTTAGTGGGCGTTTACCACCCATCGCTTTGTCA
The DNA here is from genome assembly GCA_050247135.1 of Candidatus Berkiella sp. GTDB lineage: Bacteria > Pseudomonadota > Gammaproteobacteria > Berkiellales > Berkiellaceae > Berkiella. Next base: position 51,329 of record JBFWUT010000017.1, on the reverse strand, counting down.
ACGTTTTGCTCATGTCTTAAAAGCACAAAGGGTACAACGGGCTTTAGTCGTTCACGGTCAGGGATTAGATGAAATGGCGGTACACGGTGTGACAACCGGCGAATTATTAGTCGATGACTCCATTTATCCCTTTACGTTAACGCCAGAAGCGGTAGGGTTATCCCGTTTTGAATTGACCAGTTTAAGGGGAGATGATCTGCATTTTAATCGACAACACTTTTTAGATTTACTTCAAGGTAAGGGACAAACGGCTTATCGATGCGCTGTTGCCCTCAATACCGGGACCTTATTGTGGTTAGCCGAAAAAGTCTCGTCAATTACAGAAGGTGTTACTTTGACTTTACAGGCGCTTGAAACAGATTTGGGATTTGAATGTTTACAACATATTATAGAGGTCAGTCATGCTTAATGAAATGATAAAACACTCACTAACTGATCAAATTCCGCAAAGTGATCGCGACTTTTATGGCGCGTTACGACAATCGCGACGCGCTTTTATCTTCGAATGCAAACGTCGCTCCCCTAGCGAAGGCACTTTGTGTCAAGAATACCCCATCGTTGAACTAGCTAAGACTTATGAACCCTTTTGTGATGTGATCTCGGTGCTAACGAATCAACGTTATTTTGATGGCTCCCTCCTTCACCTTAAACAAGTCCGAGACAATGTCAAAGTCCCCGTGTTGTGCAAAGATATTATTGTCTCATCTCACCAAGTTATTTTGGCACGCCATTATGGAGCAGATGCCATTTTACTCATGCTATCAGTACTCGATGATGAAACGTATTTGCAATGTCGCCAAATAGCTGAACAATTCAATATGGGGATCTTAACAGAAGTAGTGACAGAACAAGAATTGTTCCGCGCCAAACAACTCAACGCTAAAGCTATTGCTGTCAATCATAGAGACCTAAACACGTTGATTGTCGACAAAAATCGCGTTATTCATTTAGCCAATCATTTCCCCACCGACACGATAATGATAGCTGCCTCGGGTATTAACTCGCACCAAGATGTCTTGAGAATAGCTCCCTTTGTAAATGGTTTTCTCATTGGTAGCATACTAAGCAAAAGTCAGGATCCCGCACAGACCCTAAGAGAACTGATTTATGGTCCTGTCAAAATTTGCGGCCTAACCCAAAAAGAAGATAGTCTCGCAGCTTTAGAGCAAGGTGCTACTTATGGTGGGTTAATTTTTGTGCCTAGCTCAAAACGCTGTCTCACCCTTTTACAAGCACAAGAAGTCATGAAGGGCGCAAAGCTTCGTTATGTGGGGGTATTTGCCATGCAACCCATTGACATGATAGTCACCCTCGCAACAAATCTTCAGCTCTTTGCGGTACAACTACATGGTGATGAACCACCTGAGTATATTAAAGATTTACGAAATGTATTACCGCTGTGCTGTCAAATCTGGCTAGCAATTTCACCTCAGCGCCCATTACCCGTTTCACTCATGGAGGGTATTGATAAATATGTTATCGACAACATGAGCACTACCCAACGAGGAGGAACTGGCAACACTTTTGAGTGGCAAACAGTACGTCATTATGGCATGCGTCAACATTGCTTATTAGCAGGTGGTATAAACCCAACCAATGTTATTAGTGCTAAGCAAACTGGTTTATGGGGACTTGATATTAATTCCGGTATTGAATGTGGATCCGGAGTTAAAGATCCATTATTGCTGAAACAACTTTTTCTCAATCTAAGAGGAGCATAAACATGTATTTTGGATCGTTTGGGGGCACCTTTGTGCCACAAATTTTAGTCCCTGCTCTACAAGCTCTGGAAAGCGCTTTTATAAAACTGCAAACTGATCCTGTTTTTCAAACATCGCTTGAAATACTGTTAAAAGATTATGCAGGCAGACCCACTCCTTTATACGAATGTCGGCGGTTAACGCAAGGATTAAAAGCAAGAATATTCTTAAAGCGAGAAGATCTCGTGCACGGTGGCGCTCATAAAACCAATCAAGTCTTAGCACAAGGCTTGTTGGCAAAAATGCTTAACAAGAAAAGACTCATCGCAGAAACAGGCGCTGGCCAGCATGGCGTTGCCACGGCCATGATAGGCGCTTTGTTAGGAATAGAAACGCATATCTATATGGGTGCAAAAGATGTTGCCAGACAAAGTGCCAACGTGAAACGCATGCAGATGTTTGGCGCCAAAGTAGAACCTGTCAGTGATGGCCAAGGTACCCTAAAAGATGCAGTAAGTGCCGCCCTTCGTGATTGGTCACATACTTACCAAGATACTCATTACTTATTGGGATCGGTGGTAGGTCCTCACCCCTTTCCCCTTATCGTCCGTGAGTTTCAACGCGTTATTGGTACTGAAGCCAGATCGCAAATACTAGAAAAAGTGGGCAGACTTCCTGATAAAGTGGTGGCTTGCGTGGGAGGTGGCTCTAATGCAATTGGACTGTTTAGTGCTTTTATTCCCGATAATCAGGTAGCACTGATTGGCGTTGAAGCCGCAGGTAAGGGTCTTCATACCTCACAACATGGCGCAACCTTACAAACAGGTGTCGCTGGGATCTTTCATGGGACTAAAAGTATTTTCTTGCAAACAGAAGCTGGCAACATCGCTAAAACCCATTCAATAGCAGCAGGGCTGGATTACCCTGGTGTGGGGCCAGAACATGCCTTCTTGCAGTCCACTCAACGTGCACAGTATGTGGGCTGCACAGATGATGAGGCTCTTGGGGCATTTCATCTACTGGCAACAAAAGAAGGGATCTTACCGGCACTCGAATCCTCTCATGCGATTGCACACGCGCTAAAAATCGCAGAAGACGCAAGCAGTGAGATGATCATCATTGTGAATCTATCTGGCCGTGGGGATAAAGATATGGAACAAATTATGAGGGACTTTTCATGAATCGATTTAAACAATGCTTTGCAACAGTAGCTAACCTCAAGCGTCCCGCTTACATCCCATTTTTGATGTTAGCCGATCCCTCTCCCCATGAATCACTGCGGGTGATTAATGCGGTGATTGAAAGTGGCATCGATGCTTTAGAATTGGGCATTCCTTTTTCTGATCCTATTGCAGATGGTCCTATTGTCGCACAGGCTGCTGCCAGAGCGTGTGAGCATCAACTCTCTACAAAAAATTTTTTAACGATGATACAAACTATTCGAGAAAATCATCCTAACTTGCCCATTGGTATACTCGTATATGCTAATTTAGTTTTTCGTTTTGGGATCAATACCTTTTACCAACAGGCGAAACGTAGTGGTGTGGATGCTGTGCTGATTCCTGATCTCCCCTTTTTAGAGGCCAAGCCTTACCTGCAAGCCGCTAAAGATAACGATGTTGATGTTGTTTTACTGGCAACACCCTCTTGTCAGCTCCCTGAACTTGAAAATGTCGCGACTCATTCAAGAGGGTTCACCTATCTTGTAACTCGCCCTGGCGTCACCGGCATTGATAAACCTTCCCAACTAAACCAAGCCCACACCATGACCAAAACGTTACAAACATTAAACGCAGCCCCGGTTGTATTTGGCTTTGGGATCAAAAATGCCCTAGATGTCGAGCAGGCATACCAAGCAGGCGCACAAGGCGTGATTATTGGCTCAGCTTTAATTGAAGCAATTCATCGGCTGAATATAGCTCAATGTACTAGTCAGGATATAACTGAGCTAACACGCTCATTTTTTGTCGATTAGCTCACCCTGCTACGCTAAGCTGCCTTCGCTAAAGCTTAAGCGCGATTTAGCTGCGGCGTGATTCCGCTGCGCAGGGCTAGCAGATCTTCCCATTCAGGCAAAGGTGCAATAAGATACGGCAAAATATTTCTTCTAAAACAACGACAAATACATGCTGCAATGGATACCTGGTCCCGTTAAAGGAACCTTAAACACGATTTTTATTGTGCTGCACACTCTGTTTTGGTGTGTGCCGTTATACTTTTTTTATTTCCTTAGAATTATAACTAATAGCACTGCGTTTCGCTCGTTTATTAATCGCTGCATCATTAAAGTCTGCTCTGGTTGGATACGCTCCAACAACTTAATGATGCAACAAACCATGTCTATCGATTTAGAGGTACCACCGCTTGATCACTTATCAAAAAATCAATGGTACTTTGTGATCTGCAATCATCAGTCCTGGACCGATATTCTAATTCTGCAAAAAATCTTTCTGAATAAAATTCCCTTCCTGCGCTTTTTTATCAAAAAACAACTGCTGTGGTTACCTGCCATTAATCTAGCGTGGTTGGCATTAGATTTCCCCATTATGCATCGTCACTCTAAAGAACAAATTGCTAAAAATCCGGAATTGAGAAATAAAGATCGTCTAGCTACCAAGCGGGCTTGCGAAAAATATCAGCACATGCCAGTGACGATTTTAAACTTCTTAGAAGGGACACGTTTTACACCAAAAAAACACCAGCACCAACAATCGATCTACCAACATCTACTGATGCCTAAAATAGGCGGCTTCTCCCTCGCCATTAATGCAATGGACAAAAAAATCACGCATGTACTGGATGTCACCATAGTTTATCCAGATGGTAGGCAAACCTTTTGGGATTTTTTATGCGGGCGTGTACACCGAATAATTGTTAAATTAACTGAAAGAGAAGTTCCAGCTGATTTACTGCAAGGTAATTACACTGACGACGAAGCTTATCGCAAGAAATTTAAACAGTGGATTGAAGGAATATGGCTGGAAAAAGACACTCTTATCGATAAATTATCAAACTTCCCACCTCGTTAATTATTTCGTTTTACCGAACTTATTATATATAGAACAACTCTATATTCATGTGTACGGATGAATGGTAGTACCAAAGTCCAATTTTTGTACTTGTGCTTTCATGATTAATTCTTACTTATGACCCAAGGCGGCATTCCGCTTTGGCTATATTTATAGGTGAATATTCACTAGTAGGTGACAAGCCATGAGCAAAATGAATAATAAACCACCCGCCAATCATAACGAGTCAGGCAATGACGCTGAAGCAAAAAAAGTTTCTGCTGAAAACAGCTCCATGTTAGATAATATAAAAGAATACTTTGGTAATGCAGAAGACATCCCTGTCACCGATGTTCCAGCTGCCAGCCAAGCCGCGACTGACGGCCAGGTGAATATTGCTGAAGTCAATGAAAGTAATTCAGAAATCAATGCCGATATCGAAGCGATTAATGCTCTACAAGATGCTGTCGAACAAGTTGATAAAACAGAATTAACGTTAGAAGACATTGAAAAATTAGAAGCGGCTGCTGCGGGTGAATCAGACGATGGTGGTGGCAGCTTACCTGAAACCATCACACTGATGAACAGAGGGGGTGTAGATAGCCAACCGCGCGATCTCGGTCTACCACCTTTCCCTCCTGCTGAGCAAAAAGTTGAGCCCACCGTATTATCAGAAGAAGTAGCCAAAGTTGATAACCCTGTTGAAATTCTTGACCTCACACCTAAGTTGGAAGGTGGCGATGCTATCGTTTATGAAGATGATTTATTAGCCAACCGTGGACCCAATGAATCAGCAGGCTCTGACCCAACGAAAGAATCCACCACCGTGCCAGGTGATTTCAAAATCGTCGCACCCGATGGTGTGGATGATCTCACTGTGGGCGGTAATCCTGTTATTACCAATGGTATTTTTGCACCAATTGCTTTTGTGACTCCATTAGGAAACACACTCTCCATTACAGGTTATGATCCTGCGACAGGTGTTGTAACCTATGAATATACTTTATTAGATAATGAACAACATCCTAATGCTAATGGTAACAACAGTATCTTTGAAGATTTCGATGTCCATTTAAGTGATACCGATGGTGATACAGCCGATGGTATTTTATCTATTAATATTGTCGATGACGTACCCTCTATTACTGTTTCAGAATCTATTGCTTCACTCATTGTGGATGAATCAGCGTTAAATGTTGATGCCACAGATTCCTTTGCTAATCTATTTAACTCCATTGCTGGTGCAGATGGTGCCACCATTGCTTACAGCTTAAGTATTAGCTCAGATGGGGCTGATAGCGGTATTATTGATACCGACACAGGTAGCCACGTATTGCTGTTCATGGATGGCAATGATGTCGTAGGTCGTGTTGGCAATGATGAAGTCTTTCGCATCAGCATCGATCCTAACAATGCCAATGTGACACTCGATCAAAGCCGCGCTGTGGTACACGCCGATCCTAATGATCCCAATGATGCTGTGTCCCTTGCAGCTAACGATTTGATTAAAATTAATGCCGTTATTACTGACGCTGATGGTGACCAAGATTCAGCTTCGCGCGATATCGGCAATGCTTTTCAATTCCTCGATGATGCTCCTACCATTCAAGTCAGTTTAGCTGATGTTTCACCTGACAAATTAGAAGTGGACGAGTCCGATTTTAATACCAATGCCAGCGCCAACTTTGATGATAATTTCAATGTCATCAGTAATTTTGGGGCAGATGGTCCAGGAAGTATCACTAAGGATTACTCACTCAGCATTTTAAGCGACGGAGCCAATAGCGGCTTAAAAGATACTTTAACCGGCGAAGATGTCCTGCTCTTCGTAAATAATGGCGTAGTTGAAGGTCGCACCGCGATCACGAACGAATTAGTCTTTACTGTTTCAGTCGATTTAGCAGGCATTGTTACCTTAGATGGTATTCGCTCAGTCGTACATCCTGATCCCAACAACGGTGATGAAGCCATCAGCCTATCAGCGGCTAATTTAGTTAAGCTAACACTTGATGCGACTATCGTTGATAAAGATGGCGATAGTGCACACAGCATAGCCGTGCTAAACATTGGACAAGCACTTACATTTAAAGATGACGCGCCTAGTATTGATGTCACTCAAGCACCAGCACCCATTCTCGTCGTGGATGAAACCAACTTCCTTATCGACGATACCGCTTCTTTTGCAAGTCTATTTAGCGCAAGTTTTGGTGCCGATGGTCCTAAAGATGTTAATCATGATGGCGTAGCCGATAGCGACGCTATCACCTATGCACTGAATGTACTGGCGCCTAATGCCGATAGTGGCCTGGTAGATACCGTTAGCAATAATGCCGTATTACTCACCTTAGAAGGTGGTGTGGTCGTAGGGCGTGCTGGCATGGGTGGCCCCATTGTCTTCACTATTTCAGTTGATGCAAACACTGGCGATATCACTCTCAATCAAAGCCGTGCAGTGGTCCATAATGATCCTAACGACCCAAACCAAGCAAACAACCCTGCAGTTATGTCCGCTGCCAATTTAGTGAGTTTAACTGCTACCGCTCATGATGGTGACTTAGACACCGACAGCGCAACCCGCAATATTGGCCAAGCTTTTCAATTCAGAGATGATGGTCCCAACATTGATGCCAACCAAGAGCCCACACCCAGTCTCATTGTCGATGAAAGTAATTTCGCTGCAAACGCTAGTGCATCCTTTGCCGGTCTCTTTAGTAGCAGTTTTGGCAACGATGGTCCTAAAGATGCTGATCACAATCAAGTGGCCGATCCCGATGCCATCACTTATCAGCTTGATATAGCCTCAGCTAATGCCGATAGCGGTTTGGTTGATACTTTAAGCTTACAAAATGTCTTATTGACTTTAGAAGGCGGCCAAGTTGTTGGTCGCGCTGGAATGGGTGGACCCATTGTATTCACAATTTCCGTTGATGCTAACACCGGCATCGTGACACTCGATCAAAATCGAGCTGTAATACATGCCGATCCGAATGATCCTAACGATTCAGCTTCGCTTTCCTCTAATGACTTAATCAAGCTCATCGCAACGATTACCGATGGTGATGGCGATCATGATTCTGCCACACGTGATATCGGTAATGCATTCAAGTTCCTCGATGATGCGCCAAGCATTCATGCATCGTTAGTGGATGTCGCACCGGATAAAATAGAAGTAGACGAATCCAATTTCAATATCAATGCCAGTGCCAACTTTGCAGACAACTTTAATGTCATGAGCAGTTTTGGCGCTGATGGTCCAGGCAGTATCACCAAAGATTACTCACTCGTCATCTTAAGCGATGGGGCTGATAGCGGCTTAAATGATACTTTAACAGGACAAGATGTATTGCTCCACCTCAATGGTGGCGTCGTAGAAGGTCGCACTGCAATTAGTAACGATCTCGTGTTTACTGTGTCTGTTGATACCAATGGCATCGTGACACTGGATGGTATTCGTTCAGTTGAACATCCTAACCCCAATAATAACGATGAAGCGATCACTTTAGCTTCTTCTAACCTTATTAAACTGATACTTGATGCAACCATTGTTGATAAAGATGGCGATAGTGCTCATAGCATTGCCGCCCTAAACATAGGTCAAGCGTTATCCTTCAGAGATGATGGTCCTAGCATTCATGTAACACAAGCCGATGCTCCTGTTTTAATCGTTGATGAATCTAATTTCCTTATTGATGATACCGCCTCTTTTGCGAACCTGTTCAGCGCTGATTTTGGCGCCGATGGTCCTAAAGATGTTAATCACGATGGTGTTGCTGATGCTGATGCCATCACATATTCGTTGAACATCTTAGCACCTGGAGCTGATAGTGGTTTAGATGATACAGCGACTGGCTTAAATGTGTTACTAACCTTAGAAGGTGGCGTCGTTGTTGGTCGTGCAGGCTTAGGTGGCCCTATCGTCTTTACCATTTCAGTTGATACTAACACAGGTGATATCACTCTCAATCAAAGCCGTGCGGTAGTCCATAATGATCCTAACGATCCAAATCAAGCGAACAACCCAGCCGTGATGTCTGCTGCGAATTTAGTGAGTTTAACAGCCACAGCGCATGACGGTGACTCAGATACTGATAGTGCAACCAAAAATATTGGTCAAGCCTTCCAACTCAGAGATGATGGCCCAACAGCCATTAAAGATGGTTGCTTTGATGTGCCAATTCCAATCCAACCTAAGTATAACTTAACTTTTGTGTTGGATATTTCAGGCAGTATGGGTACGGTATTACCCAATACCGGTGGCAAAACCCGCATTGAACTGCTCAAAGAAGCCTTAACCAGTAACGGTGCATTGCTCGATAGCTACCAAGCTGCCAGCAGTGCTTTAGCTATCACTATCGTGACCTTTAGTAATGGTGCACAAACTTCCATGGAGTTCCATGATATTGCTGCCGCTAAAGCTTACATCGACGCACTCAACGCCAATGGCACTACCAATTATCAAGCTGCAGCTGCTGCTGCAACGGTTGATGTGGATAGCGATGATGCTAATGCCAATCTGAATGGTTACATTGATAGACTCTATTGGCTATCCGATGGCGAGCCCAATCCTGCCAACACCGCATTAACCGACCCGCAAGAATTAGCATGGCGTAACAACCTCAATCAAGGGGATGTCGAAGCGTTCATGTTAAACATTGGCGGTACCAATGCCAACTTGGATGAAAATTTACGTGACTTAGACGATGATCAACCTGGTACCGTGATCACCGTAGCACCAGACTTAAGTAATTTACAACAATTATTAATCGATACCATTAACCAAAGTGAAGTTCAAGGCAACGTATTGGCCAATGATATTATCGGCGCAGATGTAAATCCTGCGGTGGTGAATATCTACTTCTTTATGGCCGATAATGCAGCAGCCAACGCATACCTGGCTGCACATCCAGAATTAATTGGTGCAAGTGTCGATGGCAATAAAGTGACCATCCCTATCCCAAATGCCGATATCACCACCCCATTGGGTAACATTCTGCATATGGAAGCTGATGGTGATTTCACTTACACCACACAACCTCATGATGATCCTAACCAGCCTGATCATGAAGATTTGTTCTACACCATGCGTGATGGTGACGGCGACCGATCCAGTGCTGAACTGTGCTTTGATATCGACCTTGGGGTCAAGATCACCAACTTAACACCTGCCGCCCAAGGTGGTGACGTGGTAGTCGATGAAGATGATTTATTAGCCAATCGCGGACCTAATGAGTCCGCAGGTTCTGATACCAGCAAAGAATCAACCACTCAGCCAGGTGACTTCAATATTAGTGCACCCAATGGCGTCGATGATTTAACGGTGGGCGGTCATGCGGTGATCACCGATGGAGTGTTCGCAGCCATTAGCTTTACCACACCTTTAGGAAATACACTCAGTATCATTGGATATGATCCTAATACGGGTGTGATTAATTATGAATACACGCTCAATGATAATGAGCAACATCCAAACGCCAATGGTCAAAATAACCTTTTTGAAGATTTTGCAGTTCATTTAACTGATATTGACGGCGATACTGCTGATGCAACTTTAACTGCTCGCATTATCGATGACGTTCCCAATGCTTTTGATGATGCTAATGGCATTGCAACTGAAAACAATTTAGTCCTGGTTGGCAACGTCAGAACCAATGATATTCAAGGTGCAGATGGTGCTCTGGTGACACCGGTTAACTTGATTGGTAAATTTGGTAACGTTGTGATTGCCGCTGACGGTAGTTATACCTACACCCTAAATCCTAACGATGCCGATTTTAAAGCCTTAGGTGGCGGTGGTGTGGGTGTTGAAAACTTTAATTACACCTTAACCGATGCTGACGGCGATGCTGATATTGCTAAACTGGTCATCACTGTTAAAAATGATGATGACACAGTCCTCATTACCGATTTAACGCCTAAATTACAAGGCGGCGACGCGGTGGTTGACGAAGATGATTTATTAGCAAGCCGAGGTCCAAATGAAGCACCGGGCTCTGATCCGACCAAAGAATCCACCACAACCACAGGTGACTTTAAAATTGATGCACCAGATGGGGTTGCAAACCTCTCCGTGGGAGGCCACACCATTATTAATAATGGTGTGTTTACCCCTGATAGCTTCAATACACCCTTGGGTAATACGCTAAGCATCACAGGCTATAATGCGGCTACCGGAGTGGTTTCCTATTCTTACACCTTAAATGATAATGAAAATCATGCCGCACCTCCTGCGAATGTGCAACAAGATCAAAACAGTCTGTTCGAAGACTTTGCAGTCAGCCTCACCGATACGGATGGAGATTCCGCTAACGACACCTTGTCGATCAATATCATTGACGATGTGCCTACTGCGGTGAAAGACGGTTGTTACGATATCCCAATCCCTGTTCAACCTAAATACAACTTAACATTTGTTTTAGATATTTCAGGTAGTATGGATACCGTATTACCTAATACGGGTGGTAAAACCCGTATTGAATTACTCCAAGAAGCGCTCACCAATAATGGCGCATTACTGGATAGCTATCAAAATGCGAGTACCGCATTAAAAATTACCATTGTGACTTTTAGTGAATCTGCACAAACCTCTATGGAATTTGATAACGTTGCAGATGCTAAGAACTTTATTAATAGCCTTGATGCCAACGGGAGCACCAATTACCAAGCTGCGGCAAATGCGGCAACTGCGGATGTGAATGCCGATGATGCCAACGCTAGCTTAAACGGTTACATTGACCGTTTATACTGGCTATCCGATGGCGAACCTAATCCTGCCAATACTGCATTATCGGATGCTCAGGAATTGGCATGGCGAAATAACCTCATTCAAGGCAATGTTGAAGCCTTTATGTTAAACATTGGCGGTACCAATGCTAACTTGGATGAAAACTTACGTGACTTAGATGACGATCAACCAGGTACAGTACTCACTGTGGCTCCAGATTTAAGCAACTTGCAACAAATTTTGGTTGATACCATAAATGAGGTAGAAGTCCCAGGAAATGTACTAGCAAATGATATTCTGGGCGCAGATGATAATGCTTCTGTAATTAATGTGTACTTTGACTTTGCAAGTAATGCAGAAGCAAACGCTTACAAAAACGCCCACCCAGAACTGGTTGGTTCCAGTGTTGATGGTGTTCGGGTTTACATACCTATTCCCAATGCCGACATCACCACCCCTATCGGCAATACTTTGCATATGGAAGCAGATGGTGATTTCGTTTACACCAGTAAGCCTAATAGTAATGGGGATCATGATACCCTGTTCTATATCATGAGAGATGGTGATGGCGACAAATCCAGCGCTGAAATGTGCTTTGATATCGATATAGGGGTTACTATCACCAACTTAACACCGAAAGCCCAAGGTGGTGATGTGGTGGTTGATGAAGATGACTTATTAGCAAACCGTGGACCAAATGAGTCTGCCGGTTCTGATACCAGCAAAGAATCCACTACGCAAGCAGGGAACTTTAACATCAGCGCACCTAATGGCGTGGATGATGTGATGGTCGGTGGTCATGCTGTGATTACCAACGGCGTGTTTAGCCCTGTTAGCTTTACCACACCTTTGGGTAATACGCTCTCCATCATTAGCTATAACCCAGCGAATGGCCTTATCTCTTACGAATATACACTCAATGATAATGAGCAACATCCAAATGCCAATGGCCAAAATACCCTGTTTGAAGATTTCAACGTATTAGTCACTGATATTGACGGAGATAGTGCAAATGCCATTCTTTCTGCTGGTATCATCGATGATGTTCCCGATGCGATTAATGATGTCAATGGTGTAGCAACTGATACTAACTTAGTGCTGGTGGGAAATGTCAGAAGCAATGACATTCAAGGTGCTGATGGGGCAACAGTTACCCCGTTTACGGCCACAGGTACCTACGGTAAACTCGATGTCAAAGCCGACGGTAGCTATACCTACACTTTGAACCCGAATGATCCTGATTTTGTGGCACTCAAAGGTGGCGGTGTTGGGGTTGAAAACTTCAACTATACCTTAACCGATGCCGATGGTGATGCCGATACAGCCAAACTCACCCTTAACATCAAAAACGATGATGATGGTGTACTTATCACCAACCTCACACCCAAAGCTCAAGGTGGTGATGCGGTGGTGGATGAGGATGATTTATTGGCAAGCCGTGGCCCGAACGAAGCACCCGGTTCTGATCCAAGCAAAGAATCTACCACCACAACGGGTGATTTCAAAATCTCTGCACCTGACGGAGTGGGTAATTTATCCATTGGTGGCCATAACGTGATTGTCAATGATGTATTCACTGCAACCAGTTTTACCACTTCATTAGGTAATACCTTAGCAATTACAGGCTACAATGCAGCAACCGGTGTCGTTTCTTATTCATACACCCTATTGGATAATGAAAACCATGCTGCACCTCCTTCCAATGTTCAACAAGATCAAAATAGCTTATTTGAAGATTTTAATGTGACCCTAACCGATAAAGATGGCGATAGCGCCAGTGATACACTCTCTATTAATATCATTGACGATGTGCCTACCGCCGTAAAAGATGGTTGCTTTGATGTCCCCATCCCCTTACAACCTAAGTACAACTTAACATTTGTCTTAGATATATCAGGCAGTATGGATACCGTATTGCCTAATACAGGCGGCAAAACACGCTTTGAGCTACTCAAAGAGGCAATGAATAGTAATGGTGCTTTACTTGATAGCTATGAAGCAGCGAGCTCAGCCCTTAGAATCACCATTGTGACTTTCAATGGTAGTGCATCAACCTCAGCTGAATTCAACAGTGCTGCAGCCGCTAAAGCCTTTATTAATGGCTTAGATGCAAGTGGTACTACCAATTACCAAGCTGCTGCTAACGCGGCTACCGCAGATGTAAATGCTGACGATGCTAATGCAAACTTAAACGGTTACACTGATCGCTTGTACTGGTTATCAGATGGTGAACCTAACCCTTCCAATACCGCTTTAAGCGATTCGCAAGAATTAGCATGGCGAAACAATCTTATCCAAGGTAATGTTGAAGCCTTCATGTTAAACATTGGTGGTACTAATGCTAACTTGGATGAGAATTTACGTGACTTAGACGACGACCAACCTGGCACAGTGCTCACTGTCGCAGCTGACTTAAGTAATTTACAACAGGTTCTCGTTGACACCATTAACCAAAGCGAAGTCACAGGAAACGTACTCGCCAATGATGTTGTTGGCGCTGACGATAACGCTTCAGTCGTCAATGTTTACTTCACCTTTGGTAGTGCTCAAGAGGCAACTGCTTACTTTAATGCTCATCCTGAACTTATCGGCAGAACCATTAGTGGCAACACCGTTACCATTCCTATTCCTAATGTGGATATTGTCACCCCGCTGGGTAACAAGATCCATATCGAAGCGGACGGTGACTATGTCTATACCAGCAGCCCAAACAACATCCAAGGTAATGATGATCACGACGCTATCTTCTACACCATGAAAGATAACGATGGCGATAAATCCAGCGCTGAACTCTGCTTTGATATTGACCTGGGTGTGACTATCACCAACCTTACCCCACAAGCACAAGGTGGCGATGTTACCGTCAATGAAGATGATTTGCTTGCCAATCGTGGCGCCAATGAATTTGCCGGCTCTGACACTAACAAAGAATCTACTACCCAAGCTGGTAACTTCACTATTAGCGCACCTAATGGTGTCGGTGATTTGACTATAGATGGTCATGCGGTCATCACCAATGGTGTGTTCGCTGCGACTAGCTTCAGCACCGCTTTAGGCAACACTCTGTCTATTACCGGCTACAATTCCGCTACTGGGGTGGTTTCTTACTCTTATACTTTATTGGACAACGAAAATCATCCTGCAGGAAATGGCAAAAATAGCCTCTATGAAAATCTGAATGTTCATTTAAGTGACGTAGATGGCGATTCTGCTAATGCGACTTTAAGCATTAACATTGTCGACGATGTGCCAACCGCCATGGCTGATGATTACAGCATCATTAAACCTGCTTTACCCAAGTACAACTTAGTATTCACCCTCGACGTTTCAGGCAGTATGGGTGATGTGATTGCTAATACTGGCGGTAAAACTCGCTTGCAAATTCTCAAAGAGGCTTTAACTAGCAATGGCGCACTGTTAGATAGCTATGCCGCAGCTAGCTCAGCTTTACATATCACTTTTGTGACTTTCGCAACTAATGCGCAAACCTCACAAGCCTTTACCGATATTCAATCTGCTAAGAATTTCATCAATGGCTTGAGCGCGAATGGCTCGACTAACTATGTTGCTGCCATGTCTAATTCTCAAACTGTGATGAATAATGATCATAACAATGCTAGTCTGAACAATTACATCGATAAAACCTACTTTATCTCAGATGGTCAACCCAACGTAGGTATCCCGAATAATTCTCAATATCAAGCCTGGCAAACCGTGATTAGCAATGATACCGTTGATGCGATTATCATGAATATTGCCCCTCCTGCCAATCAGTCAGGCGTGGATCAATATCTCACCCCATTGGCAAATCCAGGTGACAATCCTGACGTTTACCATGTGAATTCAGATTTAAGCAATTTACAAGGTCTGTTAATTGGCACCATTGATGATCTCGCGCATATCGATGGCAATATCTTAGCCAATGATGTGCAAGGTGCTGATGGACATCTGGTAGTCACTCAAATCCAGTTCAGCTTTGCTAGCAATGCTGCGGCAACCGCATACTTTAATGCGCACCCTGAACTGTTGGGCAAAACTGTTAACGGCAGTATTGTTACCATTCCTGTTCCACAAAACTCCGATATTGTCACACCATTAGGTGAAAAACTGCATCTGGAAAGTGATGGTGACTTTACTTACACTATTAACGGTAGTGCGCAAGTGGGCAAAACTGACTCTTTTACTTACACCGCTGTCGATAGCGACGGTGACCCAACTAGCACTCAAGCCGATTTGCACATCACTGCACCACAATCACTACAAATGACGCTCACCAGCTTGGCAGCGCCTAATGCGGCTGACAGTCATGATTCCATCGTCAATAATGATGTGGCCTTTGCAACCCATGATTCACCTTATGCCGCTAATGTCATGAAAAATGATGCGGTTGCGGATAATGGCGCGAGGGTCACTGAAATTTCCTTTGAAACTAAGAACGCATCTGCGTACATCCATGACAATCATCTAGAGTCCTTGAATGCCACCGTAGATAGTGACGGCAAAACCGTTCACATCCCCTTGCCTAAAGATGGTGCTGAAATTCAATTCACCACTCCGCAAGGTGGCGTCTTAGCTATCAATCATGGTGGTGAATATGAATACACAGCGGGTGCTAATGCGCCAGATGCTGTCGAGCACTTTAACTATACTTTGCAAGACCAAATCTCTGGCAACTTGCATCAGGCAAGCTTGGATGTCAATGTTTATCAACATCCTAGTTCCTTAGTCAACCTCATGGGTTCTGATGCCAATGATATTATGAGCACAGCCAACCATAATGCCAACGCCATACTGATGGAAGGTGGCAAAGGCATTAATGACTTTATCATCGATGTCAGCGATGCCCATCCGCCTGAAAGCATACTCATCAAAGACTTAGGCATGAACAAACAGAATGTCTTGTCCTTTGTCGGGGTTTCAGATAACGATCATGATGGAAAAGTGAGCTTTATTGATGCCGTCGCAAGTTTCCATCAAGATGGTCCTAATGCCAACCTTGAAGTCACCTTGCATAACAGCACCACTGTTATTTTCGAAAATGTAGGCACTGTTCCAGGGAATGACATGCAAGCCCTACAACAACATCTGGAAAGCATCACTGCTGACTTGCATGTAACGAAGTAAACATCTGATCAAAGGCATGTAGAAGCGATTCTACATGCCTTGTCATTTCTGGATCTTCTGCATACTTCGGCAAAAGCATACCCCAAGATTTGATGGTTGGCGCATCAAGGGTCAGTATGCTTTGCTCAAACATACCCACTTGCTGCAAGATATTACCTGGTGTTGTCGCGAAATAAAGTGATAACGCTGTATGCCATTGCGTTAAAGCTGAGAGCTCTAAGCCAAACTGTTTCTCATCATCGGGGATACTAATGAGGTATTTTTTAAATTCAGACCAGCGATATTGGCCATGTAATATTTGATCTTCGACGAGTTTTAAAAATGTGCCTTGTTGTTTTCTAGGTATTTCCTTTAAAGTCTTTTCGACGCCACTTTGTCTAACACATCGTTCCCGATACTCATCAACAAAACTGTGAAAGAACATCCCTCGTTTGAAGGGGGATTTTTCAGCATAGACTTTTTCTAAGGTCATGCCTTTATAATGGGTTTTTTCTCGCTTAATCACCCCTAAGTAGCGAATATCGGGGAACACGGTTCCCAATAAGAAAAGCTTTTTCTCTTCGTCTGTATACTCAGGAGCATAGACGGCTAGCCATTTTTCGCCCAACGTCACATGCATGGCGGGTGCCGCAGCAAACGCATCAAAAGAAAGTAGACCAACTATTAATAAAATGATTGCCTTCACTTTGGGCACAATTTACCTACTATTTGACTGGATGCTCAATTCAATGCTATCAACAGATAATCCTCTCATATCCAAGCAATAGGAACAATCGACACTATGATAACTCCACGCACACTGTTTATTAGGCTAGCCATTCTGCTTAGTTTTGTGATGGCTATTATGAGCCCGCCTCTTGTAGCAAAAGAGACCTCCGTCGTTCTTTATGGAACAAGCACCTGCGGATATTGCAAACAGGCTAGAGAATACTTAAGGTCACATGGCGTCAGCTTCAAGGATTACGACATTGAAAATTCAGATGAAGCTAAAAATAAATTTCAAGAATTAAATGGACAAGGTGTACCACTTATTCTAGTAGGCAAAACACGTTTAGACGGCTTTGATCGCGAAGATTTACATACCGCATTAGTTCAAAACGGAATACTAAACAAATAAGCTTAATGCATGCCGTTTTTGGTTATTGTGCTGTTAACCATACTTTTCACGCAAGGCGCCTTTGCGGCGCCTTCTAAGTCACAACGTTCCCTGCTTTATCAACATCAACGGTCCACCTTTTTATGTGATCGTCCTTTTTCACTAGAAGGCCAGATCAATACCGTTGATACCGTTCAATGGATGCCTATCGTGCCTTTAAAGCGCTTGGCTACCCACTTTGCTTGTTATCGACACAAATGTGTTAACAAAAAAGGCAAAGTGCAACAAGGTCTCGTCTGCTGTCGCCAGGATCCTGTTTTCCAACAACTCGAGCACGACCTGCATAATTGGGTTCCAGAAACTCGCTTATTAAAAAAACAATGCGAGCGATATCGTTTTGCTGAATTTTTACACGAGGAAAAATCGGGCTGTCAGATCTTTATCGATAAGAAAAATAAGCTGATTGATCCGCCCCCCAATAAACGCGGCATAATAGCAAGGACCTATCTTTACATGAAGGATGCTTATGCGTTGCGACTTAGCGACGCAGAAGTTCAGTTGTACATGAAGTGGCATCGAGAGTATCCGGTGAGCGAGGTGGAGAGAGAGAGGAATGAAAGGATTTTCCAAATCCAAGGAACCAGGAATCGGTGGGTCTAATTCACTAAATCTCCCTAGTGCTGCGCACGCCCCTCTTTACAAAGAGGGGGTATTGTTCGCTTCGCTCACTTAAGAACACGCGCGAAGCGCATATGCCCACTTTTGTAAAGGGGGCCGCGAGCACTGCGAGCGGGGGATTTCTTACGCACTCTTCAAAAACCGATACTGCCACCTATCATAGGCCGAATCGACTTCATCTTTAATTTTCGCAATAGCCCGCGCATTAAACATTCTATCTAACATGGTTTCCAGAGCGCTTTTAGCATCACTTTCTTGCCCCTTAATTGGCACCAGCTGCTGTAAGCGCTTCAAAGCCTCCATATCACCATGGCACGCTCTATCCGCTAAATAGTTAAAATGCCGCTCAATTTTTTGATGAGTCGTTTGTGAAATCTTATCGTATTCACTTTGAAAAAACTCTGCTAGATTTTGTTGGGACTGAGGTCCATTCATTTGCTGAATAATATCTTGGGCTTGCATTAAAATACGGCTCTTCGCTTTTTCTCGCACCGCCACTTTCAATCTCGAATTGATTTCTTTAGCTTTTTGCACATTTTTGCGAATAGCTAATGCATTTGCTTCTTGAAAGGAGTGTAGTGCAAAAAGAAAGGTGCTTTTAGCAAATAAGCCGAGCAAGGCACCCACGCCTGAGGCCATTCCCATAAAATGATAACTTACAGGCGATTGAAATAACGAGATGAATAATCCGAGTAACGCACCCAGTACGGTTTGTCCTGAAAACTTGGCAATTAAGCGGCCAATGTTACCTTGATATTGAGGTGCTAAACGACTGGTGTTAAATAATCCCAACAGATAGCCAACACCAAAGCCTATCGGTCGAAACAAGAAATAGGCAACATCGTTCCCAAGTTCTTGGGTAATGGTGATGCCAGTACAAAATTTGATCCCTGTCTCAACATTTTTCTGTGCAAAAAATTTCCCCAGCAACGGCAAGCGCTTTAGTATATCGTTATAGATTGCATTAAAGCCGTTGGGGACAAATTGCAACACTGCTCTAGCAGTGTCTTCGAGGCCATCAGCAAACCACGTAGCCCATTGATTCAATTGCTTAGCGGCTGGCGCTTCCATTGCTTCTTTATTTGTCATTTACCTTGCTCCATTCGCGTTTGAACCGGTGAACCTTATCACACTATCTTAAGAACTTTACTCTGATTTTTTAAAATAATGAATATATGAATGAACTCCGCTATAGTGGCTTTATCCAATGATAAATTAATAGATGGCGATTCATGATCCAAATTGATGATGTTAGCTATGATTATCCTGGCAAACGCGCTTTAAGCCACGTCTCCTGCACTATTGCAGCCAATACTATCACTGCACTGGTTGGGCCTAATGGTGCGGGTAAAACCACCTTGCTACGCTGTTTGTCAGCACTGGATTCGCCAATGAGAGGCAAAATTCTCATCGATGGACTGGACACTGATCGCTTTCCTCGTAAAATCCATGAGATAAGTAGCTATCTTTCAGACTTTTTTGGTCTTTATGATGAACTCACCGTTGAAGAAAATTTGACTTTCTTTGCTTGGAGCCGCAACTGCCCAAGCTCACAAATCGCAGAACTGGTTGAGAGGGCCATCCAGCGTTTACAACTCTCTGAATTTCGAAAAATCACAGCCGGTAAATTATCGCGTGGTTTGCGTCAGCGTCTTGCGATTGCGCAAACGATTATTCATAACCCTAAAATTCTCTTTTTAGATGAACCTGCTTCAGGGCTTGATCCGGAAGCTCGCTTTCATTTGTCCAAAATGCTGTTGTCCTTGCAAAGTGAAGGCATGACCTTAATTGTTTCATCTCATATTTTAGCTGAGCTTGAAGACTACTCAACCCATATGTTAGTGATCCATGACGGTAAACTCGTGGAACAATGTGCCCTTAAAGACTACCACCAAAAGGATAACGTATTGCAATTGACTCTTACCCTTTCAGGTGAAGTCAAGCCACATCTTGACACTATCAGCAAGCAACCGAATGTGCTCGTTAAATCACATTCCATCAATACAGCAGAGCTTGAACTCCAAGGGAATCAAACGGATCAACAACAATTACTCAAAGCGCTTATTATGGAAAATATTCCCGTTGTTAGCTTGCAAGTACAAAAACAAAGTATGCAAGATGTCTATTTAGGTATCACCAAAGGCCAAAATAAAGATCCGAAGAAAACCAAGGAATAGTATGATTCATAACCCTGAATTAAGACGTAATATTTGGTTAGATTTTTCGCTGCACCGCTTAATCCTCACCCCCATTACTTTAGGATTAATGACCTACCTTTGCTATCTGGCCAGTCCTAACATGGGGGCTACTTTTGCTTTTTATGCTGCCTGCTTTTTTATGTATTTGTGGGGACCACGACTTTCCGCCGATACGGTCATGGATGAGGTTAATCACAATACCTGGGACTTTCAACGCCAATCAGCCATTTCACCCTGGACAATGACCATTGGCAAATGGGTGGGTAGCACACTGTTTACCTGGTATGGCGCGGTTATCGCCTTATCGTTTTATGTCATGATACATATCTATGCCAATCTACCTAGATCGCATTTATCAACTGAAGTTCCGGTACTCATCATAGGAGCTTTACTTACTCAAGCACTTTCCTTACTGCTGAGTTTGCAAATATTACCGCTTGTTCGTAATGAAACATCCAATCGAACCTTCAGTTATTTTTTCTTAGCGGTCTTAACAGGCGTTATTATTACGGGACATTGCCTTTCTGCCGTTAGCAGCCATGCTACAGTCACGTGGCACCACATGATTTTTAATCAGTCCCAATTTTACACACTCAGCATGTTAGGATTTCTGGCTTGGGCGATCATTGGGCTCTATCGAAGTTTTAGTAAAGAATTGCAATATCATAACATTCCCTGGGTATGGTTGGTGTTCAATCTCTATTGCATTTTGCATTTTTCAGGTTTTTCCTCTTTATTTGACAACAAGCCGACAGCTTATTTCAAAAATCCCGATTTAAATATTATCATCAGTGCGACTCCTTACTATTTTGCATTTACTATCAGTATTATTCTTTGCTATTTCGCTTTATTTACAGATTCTTTAAGTAGTTTACGTTATCGAAAATTATTTATGCGCTATTCTGAAAACAATCCAATTGAAGCGTTACAGCTAATCCCCTGGTGGGTCGTCTCTTTCCTGCTTGCAATTGTTGTTGGACTGCTCTCGGCAGTGATGCCTCAAGCATTTACGGATCGCTTAAAAGAATATTCACCCTCTGTTTTTATTTTGACCAGCTTGCTATTTTTACTACGTGATATTTTACTCGTTAATTTCTTTTTCCTGAGTAAAAATCCCCGTAGAGCTCAAGGAAGCGCCATTATCTATTTAGCCTTACTCTGGATTGGCTTCCCTATGCTGTTAGAGGCAATGCATCTTGGCTATTTAGTCCCCTTGCTGCTCCCTACTTGGGGCAAAAATACTGCCTTATGCTTTATTTCGGTAGCTGCGCAAATCGGTTTTATTGGTATATTGTGCTGGAATAAATGGCAAATGCTCTGGAAGGATTTGGATACACCCCCGCTTCGCTCCGCTCAGCTGTGAAGCCTGGTCAAAACAGATGAGTTTCTGGCGAGACGGCGAGTCTCGAGCAACCGGAGTGTACTCTTGGTGTACTCGAGGATTGCGAGATGACGAAGCCAACAACGCCAGAAGCTCAGCTGTGAAGGCCATAGTGGAAACATAAAGAGGAATCCCAAGAACACTCTACACTAAACACGTTAATTAACTTCAACCTAGTTAATGTCGGTAATGGTCTTAAACTCATCGCCTGTACGACACTGGTATGTTGGTTTATCTTGCGACCAATTTCTGCTAGCAAATTTTGGGTAAAGCACGTCGAGCACGTGTAAACCAGCGAAGTGTCCTGCCAATCGGTGGTGAGAAAATTATCATGAATGAGCTGTAACTGACGATTATCCTGCCAAAAGAAGGGGAAATCATTTTTCAGTCTCTCATAGGCCACATGAGATTGCTTGAACAGTCGATCAGAGGCTTCAATTCCTAACACTTTTTTCACCGGCGTTTGCATAAAGGCTTGTAAGGCACACTTACCCAACCCGGATCCTAAGTCTAAAAACACATCCGTTTCTTTGGGATGAAATTCGCCTAACATTTTTTTGACACTGGGATAGAGCAATTCACCATAGGTTTGACTGATATTATTACGAGCGAAGTCGGCCAGGTCATCTTTGCTATAAGCAATATAACCCTGAGTATGTTGGTAGACTTTAGTGAAATATCCTTGGTATAGTAAATCTATTGCTACTTTGTCCATTAAGTTACCTGTGTCATCATTTAATGAAAATCAAGAGACTTTTGCGACTCACGTTGTAGCTAAACAGCTTGCCGTCCCCGCACATGCTATGCAATCTCGCTATAACCGCATTTATTTTACCAGAAGAATCTGCGAATGGTTGTTCAGTGCCATACTTATTTTTGGTGGCCAGGAATTTTTGCTTAAAAATGGGCTTTACTCCCCGGTATGGCCTGCAGCAGGGGTCGGTTTATCCGCACTGTTCTTGCGGGGCGATATCTTGGTGCTGGGTATTTTTACCGGCACATTTGCAAGTTATTTATTTAACCATTTTCCACTGACCGTGAGCCTCGCCAATAGCTTGATGTTCACCTTAAATCTTTATCTCATTCGTGTTGTCTGCTTACGGTTTTTTGGCTCCATCGCCCCCATGCATTCCACCCGCGTTTGTTTGCAATTCGTTTTAGTCACTCTGTTTTTTTGTGCGTTGCATACAGGATGGCAGTATCTATTTTATCCTGATTTACCTTGGCTGATGGCTTTTATCGGTGAGTCAAATGGTATTTTATGTTTAACACCATTGTGTTTAAGCCTTGAGCCCTTTGTGGTAAAACGCTTGTTTGTGAAAGGATCACTTTGCGCTTGGTTATTTGGTGGAGCTATTGTGCTTGGCCATACCCTATTTTTCTTTTTGCCTGCCACATGGGCTATTGCGCTTGCAGCGGCGTTATTTGTCGCGTTGTGTTTATATGCCAATCACTTTCGTGCGGCATCTACTGGCATGTTATTGTTAGGCATATCGGTGGTTTATTTAAGTGGCGCACAGGATCCGTTCCAACTGTTTCAAGATCACTATTCGCTTAATGTGGTGCTTTGGATCTTGGGGCTGTTTTCTGTTAGCACCATCGCGGCTATTTTATTGTCCTGTCGATGCACGCAAGCTGATTTCATGGCGAAACCCTAACTCATAGGCCGGCACTGAGACTAATTTTACTGTATTGAGTGCAATGGGATGTCCTAAAAAAATCTGTGCTGTGCGCGCAAAACGCTCTGGACCATCGGTTGCCATAAAATGAATGGTAGGCACTGTCTCTGCTTGGCGAAGCAACCCCTGTTCTGACAATAACGCTTTCACTTCACAGGCCACTTGCTTGGCCGGATCGAGCACCAAAATATCACCCAACACTTTTTGAATAGGTTCTTTTAAAGCTGGATAGTGCGTGCAACCCAGTACCACACAACGAGTTTTACGCGTTGTTAACGCTTGTTTAAGAGGTGCTAACAATTTATCAATGACGTTTTCCACTAATTGCCCATGACACCACCCTTCTTCTGCTAATGCTACGAGTATTTGTGAACAACCCCATTCCAGCACCTCTGTTTGGGGAGACAGACGCGCTAACACATTTCGGTAAGCGTGTCCCTTAGCGGTTCCTTCAGTGGATAAAATGACGACTTGGCCTTCACTCGCCTCAGATAAGGCCGCTTTGACACCAGGCTCTATCACCCCCACCACAGGGATCGGGTGACATTTTTGCTGCAGCGCTTCCAAGGCGACCGCTGTGGCCGTATTACAAGCCACCACCAGCATTTTGACCTGCGAAGCTAAGATCTCCGTGGCATTAAGGGTGTAATTTTTGACCGTTTCGGCGCTCTTGGTGCCATAAGGTAGTCTTGCGGTATCGCCTAAATAGAGAAAATGTTCGCTAGGGAGAGCTTCCCGCAGCGCTTTCAAAACCGTGAGGCCCCCGATCCCAGAGTCAAAAATACCAATTGGCAGGTCATTTTTAGATGATGAACTCATTATTTGTGAGATGTCCTATAGCTTCGCGAAGTGCCTATGCTAACCCCTACCCATTCGATAATCTAGTCTGCA
This sequence comes from Candidatus Berkiella sp., assembly GCA_050247135.1. GTDB lineage: Bacteria > Pseudomonadota > Gammaproteobacteria > Berkiellales > Berkiellaceae > Berkiella. Next base: position 26,853 of record JBFWUT010000017.1, on the reverse strand, counting down.
CTGCGTGTATATACGCCAAGAAGCAGATCTTAACAACCAGATCTATAATTCATTGTAGCTTAACAAGGAATTGTCCCCCATGAACCACTCAAAATGGCTTTATTTGATATTGATTGCCTCTGTTGCAACGAACATCTTTGTCGTGGGTTATTTTATGGGAAAACCCCAAGTACCAGCAGCTATTGAAGCGGCTCCAACGGCCCCCATCACGCAAGACATGAAAGGGATGTACAAAGCTTTGCCTGAAGAAAATAAAAAGAAATTAGCCGAGTATATCAGACAGCAACAGCAAGAAATTGGGATCAATCAAAACCAGATCCGTCAGATCCGTTTACAAATTGCTCAAGTTTTAATACAAGAGCCCCTCAATGAAAAGTTGCTGGGTGATCTGTTTGAACAAACCTTCCAGCTCTCTATCAAAAATTACAGTTTGTCGCAAAAGACAACCTTTCAGATAATGCTGCATCTACCACAACCTGAACGCATTAAAATTGCCAAAGCCTTAGCAGCATCGGCGCTACGTAAACCTGCTAGTAAAAAGCCTGCACCCCAGGCACCGACGACCTAGTCATTATTTGCGAAGAGTGTCTAAGATTTTCACTGGCTTAGGAGCAGGTGTTTGTTCTGATTTGAGTTCAGAATCTTCATTAGCTGCCAGTCTTGCTAAACCAAGCACAGGCTCTGTCACCCGCTCCACAACATCAACTGCTGCCTCTGGCGCTTTTCTGAGAAGGTAACCTAGTTCATGCAGATGTTTAAGTTCCCGCTCCAAAACAGCTTGATCTTCGGCATTGATTGGTTTTTTTCTAGTTACACAATACCGAATGAGATCAGGTAGCGTGTAAAAAAAAGGAGCGGCTGCTAACCCCAGGGCTGCATTGCCATAATCATAAGCATAATGAAAGACATGGCCGGCATTGATATAACCGCGCCATTGGTTAGGACTTAACCACCATAACCAGGGATCGGGTGCGCCATAAAGCAGGTAGAAGCCTTTGGTATAAAGAAACTGCGCTAGATATCCTGTTAAGGGACCTGAAGCATAAGAGACCATATACCCCCCTGCTGCTGCGCAAAGCCATTTCAGCGCGGTATCTTCTTTACTTCCTGATTCAAACATCAGCGACCTCGTACCAAATATCTGTGTATAAGGTGAAAATTAGTCGATGTTTGAAGAAAAAACTACAGGGAATTTACACAGCGTTTTTGATTAGTCTACTTTGGGGCGACGATAACACACACTGACAGATTCGATCACGGATGCAGCGCCCTCGCAAAATTTATTGGCAAGCCATAATAGCGCTGAAGGTTGTTCATCAGAGTTAGGAATAGGAAAACATTCTTTAACGATATCGGCACCAAAATCAATTTCAAATGCATTAAGACCCGCATCAACATAAGCTAAAAAATCTTCATCATCTTGGGGTGGTTGAGGACCTTGGCTAGACATTATCATGCTCAAATTTGAAAAAGAGCACTTATTATACGGTCTTTCTAGGTGAGTGAAAGAGTTTATATAGGAAATTCCGATAAGCGGAGTAACTTTCACCTCGGGTTAATACTTGAGTAAAATGTGCATATTCGCTTTTAGGGGCAACACCCAGCGCGCAAGGGATCACAAATTCATCGACAATATCTTGCCAAAAACGCAGCCATAATCCTGCTTTTAAAGGATTGTCTTCGAAGGTTGGCATATCTGGTCCTTGATTTATCTCAAGTAACCACAGTTTGCCGGAGCTGTCTTTTGTAAAATCAAAGCCAAAAATTTCAAAAATTGGCGTCGCTTGCGGTTTTAAGTAATCGGGTTGTTTAGCCAGTAATGCTTTCATGACTTGCGTAATAATCGCCTTCATTTGCTCATAGGTTTCTGCAAAATCTGGCAACAAGGTGGTTGACCGCTGCTCAATGTTCGCTAGCACGCCATCTAAAACATAATTGGTAATAACCATTTTACGTGAAGCAAAATTGTTCTCTTTGGAATAAGGTAAAGCGCTAATATTAATATAACCTTGATCATACATAAACACGCCTGCATAATTGGTCGCCACCACATGCAATCGATAAGTATATTTTCTACCATCAATTAAAGCCGGATCGCTGATAAATTGTTGCAGCACGTGCTCACCGCCTAAGCGTTTTGTGCTGGCATAGTGTTTTTTGACTTCTTCAATATTGTTAAACAGCTTTATTTCATCGCCATTATTCAACATGGAGGGTTTTAAAATCCACTGCAATCCTGGAATTGTTGCTTGATATTGATTATTCACCAAATATTTTTCATAAATAACTCTGGCCAGCACTTGGCCTGCGTTGTCATCGTTAAGAGTATAAGTCAGGGGCATCACAGGAGGGTCTATTTTCTCGACTAGTTTTGCCAAAAGATGTTTGTATTCTAGATTTTTTGAAGCTTCGTCATGTAGACTTAAATGGCGATCTCCAAAATCGGCGCTCGCAGCATTTTTGGCCTCCACCCATCCTCTTTCTTTTAAACATCGAGAAATGTGATAACGGATCGCGGGCACGTAATTAAAAAAGTAAAAAGTATGTTTGCTCATCTTAATGTGCTGACGACGAAGATAATGTTTGAATAACGAGTACACCTGCTATAATCATCGCAATGCCAATCATAGCGGGAATATCCAGTGATTGACGAAACAAAAAATAACTAATAATAGCGACAACCACAACACCAACGCCCGACCAGATGGCATAAGCGACACCCACAGGAATGGTACGCAAGCTTAGCATCAAAAAGTAAAATGCCACACAATATCCCCCCACCACCAGAATGCTCGGGATCAGTTTGGTAAACTCAGCACAAGCTTTCAATGAACTGGTTGCAATCACCTCCGCGATGATTGCAATGGCAAGATATAAATAGGACACTTGTAACCTTTTTATTCGTAGTGATACGTTAAAGGGGGTAATTTTGCGATATCGGTAGCGGCATAAATTAATGAATTGGAAAGCATTTTACCACTGGCATTTAAGCGATGATTATGTAGCTTTCCTTCTTCTTTATAACCTAGGCGAATAGCGACATTGGCACTTTTCGTATTTTTTTCTTCACAATTGATCTCAACACGTTTAGCTTTGAGCGCATCAAACAGAAAGCGTGTTAGCGCATTCATCGCTTCAGTAATGTACCCTTTATTGGCATAAGCTTGATTCACCCAATAGCCGATTTCAAAGCTGGGGATCATTAAATTGGCTGGTTTAATACCGGTGGCACCAATATAAACTCGGTCATTCACATCCATGATCTGTAACGGCTGTTCAATCCCCTCATGAGCGGGTGAGCTCCAAATTTTCTCACCATGCGCAAGATAGACTTCTGTATCGCGCAATGAGGCCAAGGACTGCGCCCACGGCATCCATTGCTTTAATGTCTGAAAACTTGCTTTCATAGCGCCATGCATTAAAGCTGCGTCTGTTATACGGACAGGGCGAATAATAAGCCGCTCTGTGCGGATGATTTTAAGAGGTATAGGGCCGTATTGCATGAGTCCTCGTCACCTAGATGTTGATCCTAACAGTTTAGTTTATATTTTAACTATTTATTGTCATAAATACACGTGTCGACTACAAGGAATATCAGTATTTACTGAGAGAAGCTCGCATGCAGCCAAATAGCTAAGTATTTCTTCCTCCGGTTGGACCCTTTCGACGGGTACGCGCGCTACTCTCATCAAAGGCAAGTGTCTCTCTACTCAAGGAGGGAGTCTGGGAAGCTTGCGAGGTACTTCTTGTTCTGGCAAAAGCTGACGCGACGGCAGGTTGGCGTTGCGCTTTGTTATTGAGAGCCTCTGTCATTTCATGTGAAACCGCTTGCAACATTTGCGAACTGAAATAACTTGCAGTTTGAATAGAACCAGAGAGCTGAGATAAAATACCTTTTCTTGCTAAAGAGCTTCCATACGTTTTCATATCTTCTCTGGCCGCCAATTTAAGCTGTGCCATCACCCCATTTGCGTTGGAATCATAACCAATTTGTTCATCGATATCGGGTGCAAATAACTCAACGGCGATGGTTTGCTGTTGTACAAACTCGACTTGCTGAATCATAGAATTCATTGCCGAAATCAGTACTAGATAATTCGTTGCATTTTTAAGTCTACCATTTGTTATATCAGTTGTTAATTGCTCATATTCAGCTTGAATAACTCCTTTGAGTGATGAAAACCAATCTTTTTCCATCTCTTGTTGAGTTTCAGGAAGTTTAGCAAACTGCTTGCGCTTATCTTCCTGAATGGCATTTATAAAAACCAATTCTTCTTGCGCTTTTTGTAACTTTGCTTGTGGTTCAGCTGTGTAAAACCAAGTTGCTGCGAGTTCTTTCTTTAATTGATCGACCTCAGCCATTTTTACCGCTACTTCCTGATTGAATCCAACAAATTCTTGAATACTTTCATAGCCCAAACCCTTAGCAAGGTTGTCCATGAGAAGATGATACCGTTTACGATCACTTAACCCGCACTGAGAAAATGCATCAAGGTTCATATTTTTTGGGAATCGCTCATCAAGCGTGTAGAGCATAGACATTTGCATTAGCATTTTTGAAAGAGCATCATAGGTCTGTTCGCGTATAAAGCTTTTAGCATTATCACAAACTGCTTGATTAACGCTTTTTGCATCGGGAGTAACCTGTTTTTTATAGAGTCTCGCCAAATAAACGCTACCCGCACCCATCACTATCGGAACAGCTCCTACTTCAGCAGCCTTTACAGCAACGGGCGCTAAATAGCTGGCCGCCGTGTATACCTGGTTTACTCCCCAATCCCACCAACCTTGTTCTTGGGCAACATGATTGGTCTCATCTTGCGGTAACGTAAGCTTATGCAGACCCGCCTTTTTTTGCTTAGCATAAAAATTAAACTGAATAATCGGTGCATTCATATTTGCAGCTAGTGTTTTTTCTAAGTATGCCCCTAGTTTTTTGGCTATATAATTACCCGCTTCACTCAGACTCATTGTTCTGATCCTATCAAAGTGAGTTTGATAGACTTGCGTATAAATTTTATTAACATAATCAAAATATCGATAGGATGAATTCATTGCGTTGAGTGCTTGCGAAATCATATAGAAATTTTCTTTTTCATCTAATGACATGGAGGGGTCTTTAGCATTCCTACTTTCTACGCCCTGCTTTAGAGCATCAAAGGCTAATTTTAACACTTCAGGGGTAGCTTCTTTTAATGCTTTGTTATCAAATCTATTACCATCAGATGTTAACAGCGTCTGTAAAATTTTCATTTGATTTTCTAAGGATGTTATAAATGTTTCATGAGCATTTTGTGCTTTTAGTTTGGCTACGTCCGCACGAAGCTGTTGTAGAATTTTTTGTATAAAGTCCTCCCCCTGTAAATCAACAAACTTGTTAAACAAGGGGATTGCCGACTGTTGCCATTCTTTAATCGCACCAGCATGAAATGCATCAACAATTTGTTTTACCTCGTCAAACTGAAAAGCCACTTGGGCAGATTTGCTTGCGCTTTTTTCCCAGCGCTCTTTCATCTCATCATGACTCAACCCTTGCTTAACAGGACTTTGATTAGTCTCACTGGCTTGCCGCTGTACTTCAGATATGTACTCCAACCAATTATACAACATGGCACCAAATTGATTTTTTGCCCGTTCTTGCATTTGCAGTGGTTCGCTTAAGAAATGCTGCACCATCTCTGGCATTCGCCGAACCAATTGACTTTTTAATTGCCCCGTTATTTTAGTGGTTAGATCATTCGCATTTGGGCTATAGAAGCTTTCCTCCAACTTAAACTCACGAGAAACAAAATCAACAGCATTTTTAATTCTTTCTTCGGATTTCAGTTGAGCGAGCACTTGCACTTGCAAATTAAGCAAGTAAAAATAGTTTTCATTCCCTCTGCTTGGCAGCATCGCCTGATGCTCTTTTTTGAGCAAAGTGACAGCAGCATGCATTCCTACTGAATTATTGGTTACGGGGTTAACAAATCTTCCGAACGCCTCATTTTGACGTTCGATGAGTTTTCCTTTATGTGCTTGGTAAACCTCATGATTTGGAAAACCCTTCACATCTAAACTATTTGGGTCTTCTGTTTCAAATAAGAAACGTTCAACATCATTGATGCCTTCAACAGGAAAACCCAGGGAACGAATGAATCCAGATAAAAATTCTGCAAATTTAGGATCATCTAAATGTTTAAAGCCGAATTGTGCAGGTTCGATATTAGCATATCCCCCTTGCTTTACCCGATTAGCCGTCAAATAGAGGTTAGCTAAGTTTCGTGCAAAATGCACTAATCCATTATGAGCTTCTTTTTGAGAAGCCATTTCAAATTCATTACGAAAATGCTCTGTCAAGGTCATTTGCGTTACGACACTATCAGGCTCTAACATGTGCTGCAAGTAAGCACCCGGTTTTGTATTATTTAGTTTAGCTAAAACCCATTCGTTGACGCCTTTATCAATGTGGTATGCAACTTGCGCAACATCCATCGCTACATTGGCAGCTTTTTTAACTTTGCTACTTTGTTGTTCCTTTTGTTTACTTTTAACGGCTCTTTGTTCATTAGCTTGCTCTGTTGTTTGAAGAATGCTAATTGCCATACCCTTAGCAGCTTTTTGTTTATATTCAACGGCATTATCAAAAGCATCAAAATACCCTTCACCGACTTTTTTAAAGTAGTTTAATATCCCATCTGAGGCATATTGCAATACGGCCTTCTCTTGGGAACTGATTTTTTCATGAACTGTCTTAACAACAGTGTCTGGTTTCTTTTTGATACCAGGAATAATGGTTTCTAATATTTTTCGAAATAATGATTTTTTAACATGCACTCTTTTGAACTGAGTCTCTTGTACAATGACAATTTTTCTCGTTTTATCCATGATAGTTGGGATGTCATTATTGACAAAAAACTGCATCGCGTCCAAACCGCTTGCTGCCATGTTAAGAATGGCACGATTCTCTGCTTGGCTTGGCAGATTTTCATTGGTTATGACACTTTTTCTTACAGCGCTATAGAGTTTGCGGACGCTATTATAATCCATCTTTTTTCGCCCATCAGGATCCATAAATGTTTTATACAGCACTTGATCTTCTGAAGGGAGCTGTTCCAAAATCGCCGTCTTCAATTCAATGAGGCTAGGGTCTTCCAGCTTTTTTAAAAAATGTCCGAGGTGTTTCTTTAGCTTTTTGTTTAACTCTTTGTTAACCACCCTTGCATAAGCAGATTGTAATTTTGCTTGTACTTCTGCGGGCAAGTCTTCGATGCTTTTTTCAACTTCAATGGATTGCGAACGAGTATCACTGTCTTTGGCAACCGTTACTTGTTGGCTTGATAACAGAATAGGTTCATCGCGAGTCGGTGTTAATTCCGGGCCATCATTCATGACTCTCTCGATAGGCTACTACTATGTTTTCATTCTAACATAGTGAGGGTCAATGTCGCCCCCCACATAAACGGTACATTCATCCAGTTTGTTATTGAATTAGGTGTATATCAATTATTGAGAGAAGAGCATCACGGTTAGCCCAGTCTTGCTGACCATTAACCAATACAAGATCATCACACTGAGAAAAGCAGGAATACCTAGGGCTATCCACCAGCGCATTAGCCGATGGTAGCTAGGTGGTAAAGATTGGGCTTCAGACAATTGGTTCACCTGGTTTCTTAATTGATACTGAATATACACGACAGGTAACCAGCAGCAACCCGTAATGACGTATAAACCAAGTACCATCGCAAACCACAATGATTTAAACGGATAATGTAGCATCCACATCAGTAAGATACCGGTAATGGGTTGTAATATAACTGAGGGTGCTGTAAACAACCAATCTGCCAAGACCACATGTCGGGTTGTTCTTTTTAAGGCGGCGATATCTTTGCTCAAATAAGCAGACAACATAAAGAAAGCGGTTCCAACACCTGTGCCAAAAAGAAACGTCGCAGTGATAATATGAACGAATTTTAAGATAAAGTAATATTCCATACTCTACCCCCTAAGAAACCACTTCTTGTATCGTATAGTAGATATCCCATTGTTTAATCCGTGCATCAAAATCAGCCAACGAAAATAAACCAACACACGGCCTTGCTCCGATTGGAACTTCATTATCAATGATTTTACGCGCCATAATGACGCTGGGGATCACTGGGATCTGAGGGCCGTGTCCTTTGTCTGCCACCAACGTCCATGTAATATCGAGCGGTTGATACTCGTGGTTTGCCCCGGACAAATGCACATACATGCCACCACAGTCAGTGCCCATTTTATCAAACCAATGACTCATGGCATTGATAGGTTTGATATAACGCGACCAGTTACGAATAATTTTTACTCTTGATAACCAAGACATATGCCACATGAACCAGTGTAACATGGGTACTTCAAGTCCCGCGTAAAACGTGACGGTTTTCAAAGTGGGATAACGTTGTGGCAATAGTTCAAGATCGGGAATGTCCAAATTGCCATGTAAACGTAAACCAATATTATCACCATAATAATGACGATGCAGATCTTGCCAACCGTACACTTTCTTCCAAGTGCCCCGCTCTAATCGCATGAACGGCTTGCCTGTGTAACTTAAAATGGCTTCGATGGTAGCACTACCCCGTTCTGCTTTATTCCCAGGCGCTATGCCAAAATCAATTTCACGTAATTCACTATAACGAGGTGCAAAACTATCGACTATCACAGATGACAAGGCTGGAACAGAGCTGGCGCCACTTAATACCACGACTTCATTCATTTTGGCTAAGTCATCTAAGGCGGTAATACCCGTGACAAATTCTCGCCCATCAGAAAGATCAATATAATGAATTTTGAGTTCAATGCAGATCGTTGCGACGCTATAGTCCTGACTTTGAAAGGGACCTGCCGCATGGATCAGAATAGTGGGGTTCGCTTCTTGAAGTTTTTGTTTAAAGTCAGGAGCTTTCAAATCCAGCTGTAACGCAGATACCGTAGCTTTGGTCTTGGTTTGAAGTAAGGTGGCTTGGGTTTGAGCTTTGCTTAAGCTACGCCCTGCGATGATGATGTCTGGGCTAAAATCAGTGAGAAGTAATGCGGCAACGCGCTTACCAAAATTACCATACCCACCAAGAACCAAAATCCTAGGATTTTGCACAGGCCCTAACTCCGTTTAAAGATATCTTTATAGTATAGGTAGGGGACGGCCTCAGTGCCGTCCCTTTTGGGCCAACACGGAGGTCGGCCCTACAAATTAGTGCATTTTTTGTCGTGGCGGAACAGGCGCTTTTTCTAAATCGACTCGCGCTATGTCACGTTTGCGTTGTTGTGCACGGGTATTTTGATACACGAGCAAGGTGGGTGAGGGTTCAAGTAAATCAACCACTTTAGGTGAAGATGACGACTTTACGGCTTTGTGAGGCGCTTTTTTACCTGCTACTTCACTGATTTCTTTAGCTTCTGATATTTTATTGGTCGTGAGTAAATAGCCCGCGAAACAGCCAACAGCGACTGTGGCGGTTAAGGCAAAAAAGGTCACACCCGATGCTGCGAACGCTCCACCAAATAAAACGGTTTTGATCATTGGGAACAGCACCGCTAATGAAAAGGTCGCTACAATCGCAGCTGCACCCCAAAAACCCACATCTTTTGTGTCTTGACTCGCTGCGGTTAGGGCTTTTTTGGCACCCGCTGTATGAGATTTATCTTTCGTACCCGATACAGCAACGACTTCAACCTCATCCTCTTCATCTTTAGCAGAGGCTTTCTTTAAAACATTGGTGTTATTTTTAAATTGCTTAGGTGTCAGATGATAAAGATCACAATATTCTTTCTGGGTTATATCCAAGGAAACACGGTGCGCTTCATAAGATTCATGCTCAGCCAGGATCTTCTCACGCTCAACTGACTGCAAATGCATACCATGCTTTTCGATCATGGCTTTATTGGCTTGCGTATTATCAAATAAACAATTCCAGTGGTTAGGCGTTTTTTCAAAAGAAAACACCAATGCGCTCTTGGCAATTCTGCGCGCCTCTTCTCGTGGTTTAAAGGCATTGTAATAGCTTAAGGTTAATTCGTTATCTTGACCGATAGTGTTCTGCATGTAGGTTTTATGAACAATACCTAATTTCGCTGACAGAACGTTGAGTTCAACAGGGCCTGCAAAAATAGTAGGATTACCAATACCTGTTTCGCCTTGCAAATATTCACTAAAGCCTGTCGCTTCGCCTTCAAAGAACCACTCATTCAGGGCAACCTTTTTAGCATCAGCGCTTTCAAGCTCTTCATCTTGTAAAATTTCTTGAATTTTAGCTTCGATAACTTCCATACCTTCAAAGATGGAACCGGCAACCGCCGTGAGATCAATTTCTTCTCCCCTTGCGCCACCTTCGCCGTTAAAAGCCATCTCCACATACTGGTCAAGGCTGCGAGTCAGTTCGGCCCTTAAAGCCGGGCGCATTGCTTCATCGTTAATCATGACATCTTGAACATATTCTCGAAGTCCAACGGCCATCTGTTCTTGCAAATCTACCCAATCGATTTCATCACCCACGGTAAATCTTTCAACTAAGCTGTTAAACCCATCGGTGACGCTTTTTTGAGTGATAGTATCAGCAACTTCAATCAGCTCGTTATTTTGGAATATTTTAAGTAAACGATGAAATTGAGTCAGGCGTTGTTTATTTTTAAACAAGGGAGTTAGCTTTTTTTGCATAAATGCCGTCATCAGCGAAACGGCTTCTGCGTTATAAAGGCAATTACCATCGCCCATGGCCTGAAACTTCAACATCGGTAACCTCTGAACTAAAAAATAAGTCAGCTAACTTAGCTAACATAATCACTTTTACTGGCTAACTATCTTACAGGATTAACTCTTGAAAGCAAGATAAACGCCCTCAATTTGTTGAGATTTCAACACTAAAATAGGTCCAGACAAGCAAAAAGTGCTGGATAAATACCGATAAGAATATCCCCTCAATACCAGGTATGATAACTATACTTAGGAATAACGTTACCTATTAGAGGCACTAAATGAACAAGAGCATCCTTATCGTATTCGCCATGGGTATCTTTGCTAGCTCCGGTGTCATCGCTTCTAAAAAAGCGACTGAAGCCCCTTTAGATCAACCGGTGCTCAACGATGAAGCCGTATTAAAAAAGGCTAATTCGATCTTAGAAACCACTTTTAATGTTAACCATCAAGAGATTGAGCCTTGGCTTAAAAAAGTGAACCCGCATTACACCAAAAAGGGCTTCCAGCAAGTACTGAAGGTGCAAATGCCTGAAAAAATCGCCAGCAAATCATTGGTGATGACAGCAACCAAAGAAGCAGAGCCACAAATGATTGCCAAAGGCTTACAAGGCGACAAAAAGCCTATCTACACCTGGATTATCGCTTCTCCGCTTGAAATCAAGCTCAGTAACAGCTCATCTAAAAAAGAATTACACGTCGTTTGTCTGGCTGAAGTGAATCGAGTGAACAAAGCAACCTCACCCGATTTGGTAGTCATTAATTATTTTGACTGCGGCGAAGGTTATGCCAAACAAGCGGTCGATGGCTTAAAGTTTGAGATGGAAAATGTGAAAAAGAAAGCCAATGAGAAATACAAGTTGACTCAAAAGTAAATTATGTTAGAACAAATAAAAAACCTCAGTTTGGGGGTACTTCTTATATCGAGCGTCATTATTCTGAACGCCTGTGATAGCCCTGAATCACGTCTTCCAAAAGAACTTGAACTGAGAAAACCAGAGTATGAATTTAAACGTTCAGTGGCGTTTGGCCCAGGGGGAAGCAATCATAGCATAAGAGTATACGAACTACCGCAAAATACCATAGTGAAGCTTAAAGCGTCAGGTTTACAGTTTCTCAATCAAATGCCTTCTACTGTTAATTACCAAACCAGAATGACTCTGATAGATCAAAACCAAGAAAGCCTTTGGAAACCCTTTAAACATTGGCAAATGACCCCTGTCAAAGTGGATGCTGCCTGGATCAGAAAGACGTGGGTGGTTGGGTTCCATCCTATCCCTACGCTAAACCAATTTTTTGCTGAAAAACAAAACTCGACATTCCTATTTTCTATCCCAGTAGATGTTAAAGCAGTGATCGATAAAATGGTACAACAACCAGGTAATTATTACGCTTATGGTGGGTACCGTAATAATAGCATTCTCATCTTATCACCCACCAATAAAAAAGCGCTCTATCTATTTCGCGATTAATTGTAAAAAATTATAGCAGAACTTAAAGGACTTCTAAAAAATGTTCATGTTTGCTTAATGGGAATATTGAAACTTTAAAAACAGCGAATGACGCTTTACGACTAACAAATACTCCGCTTTACTCCCACTCACAAAATGTTGCTCAGCCAACCTAATCTTAGAAGAGATTTTTTTACCGTGTGAATCAAAAAATTTATTTTGTCGCACCTTGTACTTTTTTGCTTGAGTATTGAGAAACAAATTCGTAGGCTCTTGTACCACCTGAAAGCTTAAAAAAGCATGATCGGTTGTCATTTCAGTCGGAGTATTCAATACATTTATTTGCAAATCAGGCGTATTTGCATAGGCATGGCAACTGAATAAGGCTGCAAAAAGCAGGCAAATTGGTGTCCTATTCTGCATGACCATGTAGCTCCTCCCTAGAATGAAATAGCTTATCTAGAATGGATAAAACATGAATAATCTTAAATGAGTCTACCTTGAATGATTTTGGATTTCAATCGAAGCTTTTTAGCAAGTAAACCTAGATAATTTCAGGACTTTATCTCAGGATGGACCATGAAAATGCAAACGACTTAGAGCATGACTAAGCTCTGCCATTTTTTGCTGATTTTCTTGCTGTTGTTTGATGCGCAAATCATAATGTTGCATAAAAAGCGGCTTGCGACTTTTTTAGATGCTCAGGAACCCCTTGAATCGGCGTTTGGTTTTGCTTATTGAATGCCCGAACGCAATGGCAACTTGATTGCCTGTTTTGGCTGCCCCTGTTTTGGCTGCCCAATGTAGCGCTGTATTGCCATACTTTGAATCTTTAGTGGATAAATCTGTTCCTTTATTCGACAGGCCAACGTCCCGCAACGTTTTCCTTGTATGTCCTGCGCCCCTTTAAAATCGCGCAAATACACTGAAACTTATCTCCTCTATTTCGGGTCTCAAACTATAATGCGAGACTAAAGAAATAAAAGTAGGAGCAAAGAAAAGCATGAATATTCCTGGTTTTCTAATTGAGCTCTATGAACTCATAGGAGCTCAACAGAAAGCAGAGAAATTTCAACACAGCGACAAGAAATCCAAAGCGATCATTGACGCGGCTGTTAAAGAAGCCAGGAGCAAGACTAGGGCATTGCTGGATAAATATAAAGCCGAACTTTCGGAAGAGCAATTTCTGAGCTTACAGCGCTGCCTAAAGGTCTTTAACATTCCCTTTGCTGATGCAGAAAATCTTGAATTACTGAAAGCCCCTTATTATGGACCAAAATCCCCTAATGAAACCTTTAGGAATTATTTTAACGATGAATTGTATCAAAAAGCCTATGCATTAAGCGATTTTGTATATTTGTTTGAGCAAAATGGCATACCAGCAGAGCATGCGACAAAAATCGCTGTGATATTTAACGATACCGATAGCATGATGCACTACCTTAATAAAATCGCGATTAGTGCACAGAACACTCAGAAATTCACACAAAGTGAATTACAAAATGTTTACCATGACGCATTTTTGTTTAGCTTGCCAGAAGATGTTCTAGCAAGTGGCTTTAATTTTTCTTTATGGAAAGATTTAGCCAACAAAGGCAAAAGTCAGCAGATGATGAACAGTGATTTTAAAGCATTGCTTCCTTTTGGCTGGCATATTCAGCAATTGGTTAGCACAAAGGAAAATGAATCCAAAGAAACAAATACCAAACCAGATGATGAAAAAATTAAAAGCAAGAGTAAAGAGCTTCAAAAGCTCATTCAGGACTATAAATCTTTAGAACGTAAAAAAGCCATTCTTAGTGTGGCTGATAAAAAACGCTACCAAAAAATTGCTGGATTAGTGAGTGAGGCAAAAAGAGAATTAGCCAAACTTTGTTATGGCAAACCTCTCAAGGATCTTACCCTGCTTGAGATAATTGCGTTTTATGAAGAATATAAAAATAACGCCAGCGAAGCATATAAAATGTTCCTCGCCAATGGTATTCCGCCAAAATATTATGCACTATTTGAAACATTAAATCGCCAAGAAGCAGGCAAAAACATACCGGATGCGACTATCGATGGAAAAACAATTGGGCACGAAGGGTATTATCTGCGTAAGGTCCCAGTTCAGGATGAGTTAGAGGCTGCTCGAGCGGCCTGCTTTGGCAAAATGACCGGTTGTTGTCAATCACTATCAGGTGAAGCAGGGCAGCCATGTGTGATACATGGTCTAACTAGTCCCAATGGTGGTTTCTATGTATTATGCCAAGGCGATTGTCAGCATCCTAATGTCACCGATAAAGTGGTTGGGCAATGTTGGGCCTGGCGCAGCCCAAATGCTATTGTATTTGATTCGATTGAGATGACTCCTGGTGAAAAAAAGGATATGGTAGCTGCTTTTTACAATCACTTAGGAGAAAGGCTGGTTTTAGAAAATCATACTGAGAAAGTCGCCTGTGGTGCCCGATCTGGAATTTCACAAAGCGTTGGTGTTACATCAGTCTGTGTGGGATTAGAGCAACCTACAGATTACAACGAATACCGCGATTCGTTACAACAACGAGTGATATACGATAAAAATCGTCCTTATTTGCTTTATGAATCGCACAGCTTATGCAATAAAAGCACCCATCAGTTTATCGAAGAATTGGGTAATAGTGATGCGGCTTTGGCCGATAATAAAATTTTCATCGAGATGCTAAATTATGCATTGCTGCAAAGTTCAGAGCTATTCCAAGCGATAGAAAGTGGAATGAAAAATATTCAGAAAAAGCAAGAGCTCGATAAAATCGCGAAGTTGATGAGGGAATATTTAGAATCCGAAACAGCCGAACCAACTGCGATTTTAGAAAAACTTATTCTACACCCCGCTTTATTAAACATTATCGATAAGAAAGGCAGGATACCCTTGATGCGAGCTGTGGCCAATGGAAATGTCAGCTTGTTTTTTGCACTAATTGAAGATTCAGATATCAATGTCAGAGATTTTCATGGCAATACACCCTTAATATTGGCTGCAGAAAATGGTCAACTAGCGGTGTGCAACGCACTGATTGAAAAAGGCACAGACGTGAATGCCCAGAATAATTATGGCCACACACCCTTGATGTTAGCTTTAAAAAAGGGCCTTATTGATGTATGCATGACGCTGATTAACAATGGCGCAGACGTGAATACCAAGATTGATAACTTTGGCAATACACTCTTGAAGTACGCTTTGAAAAATGGACTTATAGATATATGCACGGCACTGATTAACAAAGGGGCAGACATGAATACCAAGGATATCTTTGGCGAGACACCCTTGATGTGGGCTTTAAAAAATAGCCGTTTAGAAGAGCTTAAAGTGCTGATTGACAATGGCGCAGACGTGAATGCCATGGATGAGGACGGCGAAGCACCCTTGATGAGTGCTTTAAGAGAGAGAAATATAGATGTATGCAAGACGCTGATTAACAAAGGGGCAGACGTGAATGCCATGGATAAATATGGCAACACACCCTTGATGTTAGCTTTAAAAATGGGCCTTATAGATGTATGCAAAGCGCTGATTAACAAAGGCGCAGACATTAATATTAAGGATGAATATGGCAACACACCCTTGATGTGGGCTTTAAAAAATAACCGTTTAGAAGCGTTTAAAGTGCTGATTGACAATGGCGCAGACGTGAATACCACGGATGATCTTGGCCAGACACCCTTGATGTGGGCTTTAAGAAAGGGAAATATAGGTGTATGCAAAGCGCTGATTGACAATGGCGCAGACGTGAATGCCATGGATGAGTGTGGTGATACACCCTTGAAGTGGGCTGCGGGAAAAGGGAATGCAGAGGTGTGCCTAGTGCTCAAGGAGGCTTTAGCTAACTTGAAAAACCCCCGCGTTAATGATGCCTTAGAAAAACGTCTAGCCATATTAAAACCAGAGGCTCGCAAACCTCCTTTAACGCCTAAGCGTTCCACTAAATTGAAGACCTCCCCTTCAAGCACTGACTCATCTCCTGAGCCGGATTCACAGTCGCCGAAGACTCCTCCTCGAAACGTAGGCGGGTGAATTCAGTGCCGCTCTCAATGCGAGTAACATACGGTGCCGTCATTTTATTAAATACTTTTTTAGTTTCTCGGGCTGAAAAACATTAAAGAACATATCCTCCATTAACCCCCCCACAGAATATATAGCAGACTCGAACTCTAAGGGTATAAAGAACAATCTATTACATCTTCTTCACTAAAGTGATTGTTATTTTTGAATTTAGCCTCAGCTTTGCACTTAGATATCTGCATATGCACTTATGCTAATGTCATATTTTTCATGACATAAATGTTGAAGTAAGATAACTAGCGTGCTAATATCCCGCACCTATTCAAGATAAGTCTTCTCACCATGGATGAGTTGAGGACTGGCAAACCTAGGTTTCGCTAAGTTTTAATCGAGTAAACGGGTTTATCGATCATTTTTAACATTTGATATCGTTATCGAGGCCTATCATGCCAGCAAACAAAGGTTTACCCACAACACCGGTACACCCAACCAAAGTGTTAATTGATAATTTTTATAATCTCTGTAGCATCAATTTAACCAGAGACGAATGGAACCTTGAAACTTTTTTACCTTCCGTAAAAGCTATGTCAACGGAAGTATTTAATGAATTTATAAATACTTATAAGCTCTTTAGCAATAACAATGAAGCCTATGTAGCTGACTACCCCCGTTTATTAGAAACATTTTCCACCATATTCAAATTAGATTTACATCCTGCAAAATCAAAGACCACACTAGATTTAACAGACTATTTCAATCAGCTAAAGCAAGGGATCTATCGAGCTAAGCTATGGTTCACTATTTTAACTGAAGTGCTTCCTGAGGTAAGTTTATCAAGAAGCACAAAAGCTAAAAAAGAGAAAGAGATCGTTGACGAACTCTTTGAACATTTACCAGGGGTTTGTGCAATAGCCATCAACTGTTTCACTTCAAGCAGTGTGGGCGTGGATTATTATGGAACCGTTCAAGAACTGTTGCCCGCACTCAGAAGAGCCACTCCTCTTTTCATTGAACGAGCATCAATCGATGAATTCGTGCAAAAATCGGAACGTTTGCTAGAGGCACTTGCTAAAGCTCATGAGTTTTGCGTCATCATGCAAGAAAATGAGGATACACAAACGTTTAGCGGACTGTATACATTAGTTTATAACAAATCAAAAGAACTTACTGGCAACAAGCAACGCGCAGCATTGAGGCAAAGACTAGATGCTATCAATCATGAACACACCCAGACTTTATTAACGCTTGAAAACAATCCTTGGGCAAGTTTATTTAAATTTTATCATATAGAATCGATTAACCCAGCAAACCCTGATGAAAAAATTGATATTCATGTCGAAGCACCTGCAATATTAGCGCTGTTAGAAGATGAAAGCCAAAAAGCGCAAGTCCAGTTTATTGATCGCCTTAAAACAGTGTTAAACTATCAGCGCGCTGTCAACGAAGAAGACCTTACGCCAGAAATCATCCAGCAATACATCACGCTATTGCAATCGATTCAAGATAAATGCCTTGAAAGACAATTACCCAAAGAATCTTTTATGAGAGCTGGTATTCAAGCCTTATTGAAGGAAAGCCAAAAGGAAATTGAGGACGATTCGCCAATTTGTGAAGAGCTTCTTGGATGTCATTATATCTTATCAGGATCACAACCTGATGACATTACCGCGAGTCTTCCGGAATTTCAAAGTCAGTGTGAGAATGTAAAAGCGAATTATGAAAACTATGCGAATTCTAATCCTGCACATTACCATAACTCAGAGCACTTGGCATTAATCCTAGAACTAAAAAATATTTTCACGGTATATAAATCTTTACCCAGTGAATCATTACAACCCGCAACAGCCACCTTATTTGCTACTGTGCTTTTTATTATGAAAAAAGGTCCTAGTCGCTTGTATCAGCCCCTTGCTGATGAATTAAAGACTATTCTCTTGTCGTTAAGACAACAGCAATCTGCTAAGGTAAACACTCTGTCAACAGCGGCTGAACCGAATCAAGTTGTTACACCGGTGTTGACCCGAAGCCCAACACCTGATTCGGATGTTACACCGGTATTGACCCGAAGCCCAACACCTGAATCGGATGTTACCCCTCTACTGGCTGTTACACCCCAACTGAGCACAAGCTCTACGCCAGAACTTGAACAAAACACCTCACCCATAGCATCAAGAAGCCCTACACCGGTGCCAATGGATATTCCTCCTGTTCCCGTAGAGGTACATCAAAACGCTAATGATGACGAGCTAGATCCGTTAGCTGAACAGCTGCAGCAAATTCAAATTTCAAAAACCAATCAAATTCAATTATTAGCTGAGCAATTCCGGGAAGTTAGAGTATCGCAAAGCAAAGAACAAGAGCAAGCCAATCGATTAAAGCTAGAAGCTGAAAAAGCCAAACTGGAAGATAGGTTTAAGCAGCTTAAATTAAAACAAGAGAGAAAACTCGCTGCACAACAAAAAAAGCATGAAAAAGAGCTTGAAAAAGAAATGCAACGGCTCAAAGCACAACACGCCAAAACAGTTGCCAAACTAGCGAAACGTCATGCTAAGGCGATAGCAGCTCAAGAAGAAAATTTCAAAGCACAAATGCTCGCATTAAGTACCGAGCTTAAAAAAGAAGAACTACAACAACTAGACACATTAAAATCAGCCCAAGAGGCAGAATTAAAAAAACAAGATGAGGATAATTATCTAAGGCTAGTAGAATATCGTGCCAATATTGAATCATCAACAGGAATGACGGATATGAAAGTGGCACATGAAGCTAATATGGCGCGACTACAAGAAAGTTTCGAATCGGCTAAAGAAAAAATTCCAAGTCGCGTGCAAGCACGTGTTGCTGAACAACAAAGCAGAGCCTATGCTGCGTATCGAGAATCCCTGCTCAATCAGCTACAAACCTTCCGTTTTAAAGCAGAAGTCGAATGTCAAAAACAGTTTCAATCGCAACTTATCGCCATGCACGAAGAAATGCAAAAAGCGCAACAAATGATGTGGAACGAGGCAAAAAATCGCTATGAAGTCGTAGAACAGGTAGCCTTGCCGAAACCGCTCGTCGATTTTATGCATCAATTCAAACCGAACACACCGAATTTAATAGCGTTAGATGGGTATTACAACACACTTCGCAAACTATTTATCAACCCTGATTATTTACGTCAATTTAACTTTATTTTTAATTATGGGTTTTTATCTAGTTTAATCCCAACCCTTCCAGAGCGATATTCGTTGGTGCTCTCACAAAGACATCCTGCTATGCTTCAATTCTGGCGTAACGAATTGGTATTCGCTAATCAAGCACAAAGACTTGATGCTCATATCGTGGCAGCTTTCTTGCTGTTGCCGATTGAAGAAATCAGTCAGGTTGGCACCTTCTCTGAACATATTCAATATTGTATCGATAGTTTTGTTTCCTGTTTTTATTCGTCAATACCTGCTGACATGATTGCCTTTAAAAAGGCTATAGAAGCGACATTGCATGATCAAAGTGCCAACAGTCTTTATAATCGTTACCAAGCGTTCAAACAGCAATATGTTGCAGGTCTATCCCTGCAAGAGAAACCACAAGAACCTGAGCGTCGATATTTACCTCAATATGCACAACGCCAAACCAGGGAACCGTCTGCAGCGAGCCCCTCAAGCGCCTATAGAGACAAACCGGCAGTAAAGCCCCAGTAGTGTGGATGCACCCTTAGCCTTTAGGGTGAATTTCCTGACAAAATGTCACTTGTAAGATATAAGTGACATTGCTCAAAGATCGCTGAAGTGAGAAAGTATTCACTTAGCATGTCTCCTCAACCATGGCTGACTTGAGGACTGGTTCTCCTAGTATCAATGAATGATCGGGCATCTTAAACAAACACATAATATGTTTAGGGTGACAATATGGAACCGATAATTCAAACGATTATTGACAACATTATTTCAGAATATACTGATAACAATGAAATGGCGGGTGGCTCAGATCAGCCCTTCATTGACGAAGTTAATGACCATATCAAAGCCATTACCGCTGACACATCGATTCCTATTTTTGATGACCGCCTTGACAAAATCGACGACTATCTCAGAGATGTTTATAATACGCTTTGCACTACAAGTCATGCGCAAGATCTGAAAACTCAACTCGTTCATGAATTAATTCAAGCCATTGCTAATTACATTACTACCGAAAATAACAAATTATCAGAGACTTCTGAAGATACTGAACAACCTGAAGAACCTGAACAGAACGATTTTGCTACTGCACATGAATTTTTTGATAAAGAAGAAAACCGCAATAAATTCAAGTTATCTAAAGCGCAACGCTTAACAACACATTCCTTTATCAAAATGGATGACAATCTGTTTGAGCTATCAAAAGTAATAGGTAACGGCGCTTTTGGTCGTGTTAAGCTGAGCGAAACAGAAGAAAAAAATGAAGAGCAACTAGTCGTCAAAATCATTCAATCACAATCAGAAAATAATGATGAACTGCAAACAGAGCAGAAGCAAATAGATAATGAAGTACTTGCACTCATAAAGCTCGGCGAGTTTAAAGCACAAGCAGTTCGTGAAGCTGAAAATAACAAACCAAAAAGATTTTATATCGCTTCTAAAAAGTATAATGGTATGAATTTGCTTGAACTACTGGATAACAATGATCTCACAGAGCAGCAACGTTTAGACATTGCTTATCAGTGCTGCCGTCAATTAAACCAAGCACATCAAGCCGGCATGCTACATCTAGACGTTAAGCCTGAGAATATTATTGTTGATTTAACAGCAAATAGTATCAATGTTAACTTCATCGACTGGGGCACATCTGAGCATTTTAATGAGGGCAACGATACTTGTACAGTTGTACCTAAAGGAACACCTGGCTATATGGCACCAGAATTATTACTGGGCCAAGCCAGTAAAGCCAGCGATGTGTTTTCTTTAGGGATGATGATTGCTAAAGATCTTAAGTTACCTGAGCTTGCAGCTAATCTAGTGCAATATGAACCTAAAGAAAGAAGTACTTTAGATCAGTTATTACTAGCAAAATCATCAACTAACCAAATAGCCGAGAAAATAGCGACCCTAAGTAATAATGAAACACTATCCCAGATCCTGTGCATTCTGAATCAAGTTGGTACGGATCAAATGAGTAAATTGTTTGACACCATGCCAGAAGAAGAAGAACTCCTGCTACCTTTATATGAAAAGGTTACTAAAATGCAGCAGCTAATGACCCGTATTAAGGCGATAGCTATTTCAGCTCAGGAATCATTACCAGGTAAACTAATAGACATAAAAAATATCATCGATGAATATCAACGTAATGCAGTGGATAGTTTTTTAATCCCCGCAGAACAGATGAACAAAATTCAAAGCTTAGTAGCTGATAATGTCAATACCCATATGCATTCTTGCGCAAAGGAAAGGAGCCCTACAAAAGATGAAAAACCACCGATTACCAATGACTTTATAAATCGCAAACTCCAAAGCATAAGGGCTAAACCATCTGAAAGATTGAATCCTATGAGAAAAATAGTAGATAGCCTCAACGCTGAAATTGACAAGCTAAAAACAGAGCTTGGTTGTTTGAGTTTACAACAAACTCGAGAACAACAAAATGCTGTAATTAATCAGCTTAAAATGGAATTATTAAATTTCAAGCCAAGACAGGATAAAAGAACCATCCTTAATGGACTCTACAACGAACTCAACGCTCATAGAGAGTATGGCAAACAAATGTTAGCGAGAGTTGAGCAACAAGAGCTTATATCAAGGCTTGAGGATGAAATCTATAAATCTAAACGATACATCGCAAAAGCAAACAGTTAAAGAACCATAAACGGGGTTAGATTGGGGTTGTGATAAACAACTCCAGTCTTTTCTACTTCTACCAGCACTTAAATGTCATTAAGATAACTGTGAATATACCGAATACGTGTTTTTAGTTGACTTCATTAATATTAATGATATCTTACCCACCTTTATACTTTTTAATGCTAAAAATGCAGATGGGAGGTCTGTCGTGATAGATGGATTAACGGATATCTTGAATAAACTAACTCTAGAAGACAGTCCTCCACCAGACACGAGTGATTTTACCTATCAAGTGATAGCCGGTGGTGTTTTAGCAGCTACTACCTTCGCGGTGAGCTGGTGCTGCATTTCTCATAGAATGAAAACTCGTCGTCTGGGTAATGATAGTCCAAAAAACATTCAAGGATCAGAGGATGCTGATCTTAACCATTCAGCAGTTGTGGGTGATAGCTTAACAATATCGCCTCCGGCTTTGAATGAAGATCTTACGAAGCGATTTAAATCAGTACGTTTAGTATTAACTCCTGCTCGTCAAGCCGATTTAGAATCAAAGCCGTTTTGCAAGGAATTGCTTCAATATAATGGTAGCATCATTCTTTACATTCTTTTTTGCTATGCTGAACTAAAAGGACCGTTTCCTGACTATGATTTTGCAATTTTACATAACACCATACTCCTTTATCAAGCATTGGAAAAATTACTAGGCGCCCGCCCCAGCTTTGACAATCTTACGGATGCGGTCTCTTTGATGCAAAGCGATAAAATGAGGAAAACTCTGTCATATGAGCGGTTTGTTAAAGCATTGCAAACTTACAATTCTATATCAGAAAAAGACCAAAAATCTAAATCAAAACAACACAACAAACCACAATCACAAGAAGAATACATAAAAGTTTTAGAAAAAGTTATAAAAAATGGAATAAAACAAATATCCGATTCAAGAAAGCAAAAAAAACCAAAGAAATAAAATCGAATGCAAGGGGTCAAGTATCACGACTTGCCCCCTTTGCTTCTATCAGCAAACATAAATCTAAGCATTTTATTCTCAAGCATAAGCATAGGAGCGGGAATTTGATGTTTCTAATTCATATATCATTTTGCTGCACAAAGTACGCAGACTTGAATATTTCATTATCTTCATACTGAGTATTTGATAGCACTTCTCGATCTGCTTTTGAAAGCTGCGTAATTGAGCTCTTCTTCCGCTTTCTTGTTCATTTTTGACAGCAGATAGTCTAAGGAAATAATTTGAATGAACAATATTTCCAAAACAAGAGTTAGTCGAAGTATTCCCGTCTTTATCTTTGTCACCTAGTTCAATTTGTAGAAAAGAATAGTAATGTCTGCACAAGTTAAATTCACGTTGTAATGTTTCAATTCTATTATTAATCTGGTCCTTTTGTCTTCTTAATTGAACTATCCCCATGTTATCAACATTGGGCAAGTCTTCTTCCCTAGTTAAATCCTCTATTTTTTCACGCAATTTCTGCTCATCAATTAGAGCCGAGGTTAGATGATAAAATTTAATTAAAATTGCTTCTCTTGTCAGAGATGTTTTAAAGAGATCAACTAATGTTTGAGTAGACATTTTCTCTACAAATCTTAATACAATTTCTTCACCAAAGCTTGTATTGTACTGATTATAACTGTTTAATATTCGTACGGTTGTTACATTTTCCTTGATCACATTCAGTAATTGTCTCGCCAAATCAGTGGTGAACTTTGCAGCAATATGATCTTTAACTTTTTCAATACTTGCACTATTTAACATTTGTAAACCTATAGAGTGAATAATGTTTGTAATATTTTCTATAATATTCACTAGGCTGCATGACTTGCAACGAAATGGCGACTAGAAGGTTGACTTTTCAGACAAAAAAGTTCTTTATACTTTAGCAAAAAAAAAGCATATACATAGTCATCAGTGAATCTCGTTAAAGAAATAATCTATTTATCAGCATGCAGCAAATCAGGCTATGCGCCCTACCATTATTGCCTTTTTATGAGGCTAGGAATATACGGTTTTTATGTTTTTAAGAAATCATCTAGATTGCAAATGCAAATAGCAATTTATACTTTTCACTTCGAAAAGTATAAATGTTTTATTGCGAAAAATGCCAAAAAAGTAGATGATAATTACGATGTGCATAGTAATAATATTGTTCAAACTATTAAAGCACTCGTAAAGCTAAACCGCGATCCGTAACGATATAGTTAGCGTAAAAGTCATACTTTTTTAGCTCGAAAATGAATCGATAATTAATAGTTTTTGATCCACTCCACATGTCATCATTTTGAAAAATTTCTTGGTGGCTTAATAGCTGTGGTGGTGGTTGGCTTCTGAGTTTTAATGAACGTTAATGCATCCTGCTCATTGACGCGGATCACAAATTTTTGATTAACCTCAATCACTTCAGATTTTAATCCTTTTTGGTTAAGCTCATGACAACGCACTTTCGCTTTCGTAGATGATTCATACGGCTCATGCACAATAAAAAAGGTTATCGCATCAACCGTTTGCAGTTTCCACATCAAAGCGGTCGCTTTATTTAATTCATTAGTCATCGCCCCTAACCGATTTAATGGTAACGGGCTCGTTTGTGTATGAGATGATCGATGCGGTAATACCGGTAACGGCCTACGCTGTCGTTGTGCAGGCTTGTAATGGGTAAATTCATACTCAATGTGTTGAAGTTTGAAATTTTTTGATTTTGCCATTTTTTCAACAGCTGCAGTTGAATGTGCAATCATCGTTTTAACCTGTCCATCAGGCTTGATGAAACTCATGGCATAAGCATTATTGTCTGCTTTATGAAACAGCCGCGTGCCTACTGGCTCATCTTTTAAATGTTTAGTGACATCGCTCTCAGTTCCTTCAAGCCAATAGTGACCTTCTTGTCTAATTAAAGCCAACATCTTTCGATCTTGCTCTTTGACAGCATCAGCAACTATTTGAACCATTTTAGGATTGTTGGATTTTTTGGCGTATTCTAAAGGTGTTTTGCCATCCGTTGGATTTTGCTCAAGCACGTCAACCACATTCATTGCTAATAGTTTCTCAACAAAGCCACTATCACCGGACTCAATCGCAAACTTTAGTAAATGATATTGAGGGATTGTTTTTTGAATAGTTTGAAGCATATTACTTAAGACTTCATTGTCTAACATATTATTAAGATAATTAAACAATGAAAATAATTGGTATTGAACCACATCATCAGTTAAAACAGCATGCCTCATCTTATCGGTAATACCGAGCAAAATCTGAACGCGAGCAATTTCACTAAACATTTTATCTACTGTTCGAGCACCTTGTCCTGTATGCTGCTGCAAAACTTTTTTAATCAACCCTATATAGAGATTGATATCAGCATCAGTGCTTGCATTATTTGCCTTCTCAACCAATTCAAAAGCCATATTGTCTCGAATAAATCTGGTAAATGATTTGTAGCATTCTCGACTTTTTTGTTCAGCCAATATTTTTAAGCTTTCATCTCCATTTTCCCCATTTTCATACAATAGCAGCATGGCTTCAATACTCGATTTGGGATTAGCAAAAGAACAATTGCCATGCTCTTGTGCTTTTGAAGGCAAGCTCACAATGGGGTTATCGAGATCAACGACTTCTTGCAGTATATTATGTAAATCAATCGCTGTACTTTTTTCGCGATTTTTACACTCAATGCATTTATTGAAAAATTCAACATCAATGGGATTTTTTAATTTGTATATTTTTGTACCTGCATGTTCATCAAGCGTTCCATCGCCGCGGTTGCAATACACTAAACTATAGCCAAATACAGTGACGCCCACAGCATGCTTCTCAAACCCAGTGCTGATAAATGTCATGTCGCCTTCTTCATAGCGCTGATAAAATTTCTCAGCCGCATCACTTTGATAATTAAAATTGTAATCGTTAATTAATGACTGGCAAAATGTAAAACATTCGTGCATAAACGCAAAATAGTCTTTGTCATCAGCATTGTCATCTAAACTATAGTAATACTCTGACATTAAATCCGTTAAGTAAATAAGGGACTTATAGGCATTATTTCCTTCTAGTTTTCCTTTGTTGTACGCAGCATATTCCTCTTGGTCGCTCAAACCTAAGATATGGCTGTATTTTTTTATTTTTCGACTTTGAATGACGCCATCAATCCCATCGTTGAGCATGTTAAATAACAGGGCTCTGCCTGGGTCGCGTAAATTGCTGAGTATTTGGTTTGATGTTTCTTTTAACTTAAGTAAAAAGTCGTCGCTATAAAAGGCCGCATGATTATTTAAAAAGACGACGTTTTTGCCAACTTCTCTAATACTCAAACTGGCACCACTTTGCAGCAGCTCAAATACCGTTTCTTCATCTTCATTTTCCAAGGCATAAGATATTGCGCTACGCTTATCGTCATCCACAAAATTAACTTCGGCGCCGTTATTGATTAATCCCCTGATTTTAGCCGCATCCCCTACCTTGGCTGCCTCTACCAACTCTAGATTGAGTTCTTTTAATGCATTTACACCGCCGGCAACCATCATTCGACCATTTTTAACTATAAAATCTCTATTGATTCTGACAAATTGACAGATTGCATAGTTCAAAAAGTGGGCTCAGAGATCTCATTGGTTGGGTGGTGATGCACCTTTGCTTTTTCCTACGGTATCGCTGGCGTGAACTGCTCTACGCCAACATTGAATTGGCGCTTAATTTGACCCGACTCAGGCGCTGGCGCCTCGCTGTTTGAAAGTGAATGAAAGGGGTCAAGTACTGACGAATCCCCATAAGTTTTTTTAGAATATTGAATAAATTCAAAGAGATGGCTAGACGTGCGTGGTATTTTATGATCAGATAGTTGTGCAAACAATTTATCAACCAGGAAA
>JBFWUT010000016.1:0-57016 GCA_050247135.1 Candidatus Berkiella sp. | reverse complement strand
TAGAATGCATTTAAAAAATCTTCGGCAATCGATGTGAGACTTTTCACTCATACCGTCATTTTTTTATAAAAAAATTCGATTTTTTCTGAACAAAGTTTCGCGCCAAGCACATGACATGTAAGGACTTTTTTGGGGCGACAAAAATAAATGAGACGGATGCTCACTTTAGTATTGCAATTGAATTCATTATGCCTACAATCAAGATGTAAAAGGATGCGTTCGAGCAATCTTATAAGGGCCAGCTCATGAGCGGAAGCAGTGTCTTCCCCTTAACGACAAAGCAACCGAATTTTGCCGTTTTGCCAGGGAGAATCTTGGCAAAAGCTGAGGACGCGCTGCCTGTCTCTGCCGTTTTTATTTTTTCCCAAATCCTCTGGTACAGCGTTGGACTGTCAATCATTTACGATGTGTCCGAAAAGGTTTGGCATTGGCCACATACGCTTGTCGCTGCCTGTTATGGTGGCATGCTTGTTGCTAGCACCTGGCTCAATCGTTCAGCCGTCAAATGGCTCTCAAGCCTAACCCTGGTGCTGATCCTTGGCTTTGCTTATTTGGCATTGACCAAAACGACTTTCCAAAATCATTTAGCCCAAGGTCTTGTAGACATCATGGCTAATCGCAAGGTTGACTATGCCAGTTGGTTTTTTGTCATGGGGAGCAGCATCCTGGGGTGTCTCACCGTAATTTGGCAAACCAAAGATAAGCATATTAACTTGGCACTCTGGCTCGCGCTATTTAGCTTCTTGCTAGGATGCGCAATTGCCATTTTACCAGAAGCCCAGACTATGCGTGCCAAAGGGGCCGATCTTGAAACAATCATGGCAAGCCAAGGGTTGACCATTATTTGGTTGGTATACTGGGGTATGCCAATGAAGGGGTATAACCAGAAGGGTAATGAAGGTTTTCTCAACAGAGCCATTGCCAAATACGCCAGAATTCCGCTTCGCACAGTGTTAGTTGCCATGGGGGCGATATCTTATGTTTTTTACGACTGGGCTTGCCAATATCTGGCAACTTGGTTACAGATTATTTGGTATTTCGCACCAATTGCCATTTATTTTTATATGCAAAAACGTAAAATGGCGGATACTCATTAACGCTTGGGTGTTTGTTTTTGTTTAAGTGTCGTTGTGCATCCTTCAATGATCGCTTTTATCCCTTCCATTTGTTCTCTCAGGGGCGACTTTAAGGCTCCTTTAGGCATGCTTTTCATGCCCTTGGCGATAATGTCTTTAATCTTTATTTCGAAATTTTTCTCAGCATCTTCTATTCTGAAGCGGTCACCTTGATCTTTGGAGGCTGTAATCAGGTTGGTTAATTCCCTGTGCATAAAAGCTAGGGCTTCTTGCATTTGCTGGGCATTTTTTGCGGTTGAGCCTTGCGGTTCATTTTTAAAAAGCGACACTATTTTTTTTGAAATTATATTAGGCAGCGTTTGATTTTGAGATGCAGCATGTATCCTGTTCACATTTTTAAAAGTATTTAGCAATGCTTGGCGTAAGATTTCGGCATTTTCTAAGCTGCCGGTTAATCCTGGGTTAGCGGTAGTCAGGTAGCTATTGGGGCTAGCCAATGCTTCGAGCAAAGTCGTCGTTTCAATATCGGCGGGTTTGTTACCCATGGTTGCCTGCCTCACTAGAATCTTATTGATACGACATGGGTATACATCTAATAGTTCCAAATCGACATGACGTCATAAATGCAATTACACCCAATGAGTTGCAATGGATCGATACGATAAGCTTTGATATGTTCAATATATCAATTAGGGAGCATTCTTATGCTGAGCAGCTTTTCTAGTCAATCTCCAACATCGACGCCTGATAAAGATCTTCCCTTAATGGGGCTGGGTACCTTCATTGGCATCGAAGCAGACAGGATAGCTGACCACGAAGCACGCCAGAAAGTCACGACAGATACGATTTATTGTGCTCTAGCTGAAGGTTACCGCCACCTCGATTTAGCAGAAAACTATGGTAATTTACCCGCAGTTGCTGCTGCCTTAAAAAAAGCCTTTCTTCCTAAATCAGAAGGTGGGCTTGGGCTAAAACGAGAAGAAATTTGGTTAACTATGAAATCAGATGGTTTCACCGAGAGAAACGTTAACGCGCTATTAAAAGTGGTTGGCGTTAAATACTTTGATCTCTTTCTGATCCATCATCCTCAATCGGCCGGTTTTGCAAGCGAAAATAGCTTAAAAAAATGTTGGCATGAATTGGCAAGCATTGATAAGTCTAAAGTGAAGCGAATTGGGGTATCGAATTTTTATGAACCGCACTTAGAAAGATTGCTCGCAATTTGTGAGCGTGAATCGCTAGAGAAGCCTTATGCCAATGAAATTGAATTAAATATATTATGCAAAAATAAAGTCACGGTGGATTATTGTCAGAAAGCCGGCATTAAGGTGATTGCCTATAGCCCCTTAGGTTATGCGAATGTGTCACTGCTGTTAGCCAATGAGGAGCTTAATGCCTTAGCAAAAAAGATGGGGGCTACCCCAGCGCAAGCGGCTTTAGCTTGGATGATGGAAAAAGGGATAGCTGTGATCCCCAAAACCACCAAGGTTGAACGTTTAGCTGAAAATTTACAATCAACCCGCTTCATTGATTCGGTAAAGAGCCATCATCATGAGCGTGCCGCTATCGATGCACAAGACGATGTAGTAAGCGATGGACTGAGCCAGACTGCCGTTGATGCCAAGGAGCATGCAGAGCGAATTGATTGGGATCCTACAGCAAAAAAGAATACTCAAGGTTTTGGCTAAGTACATTACTATTTCATTTTACATATTTTGGCACAGATTTTTTCAAAAGCAGAACCAGCTTCTCATCCATGTAAGAATAAATATCGGGTATATCTAAGCAAATCAGTTTTTGGTTTTTTAATACTGATTTGAATTGTTGCTGAATTTTTGACTTATGAATTTTTTCCATGACAAAGATGTAGTCTGCCCATTGTACATCTTCTTTGCCAAGGGGAATTTCGGCATCGTTGTTAAGGCCGGCTGAGCGCACTTCCCAATCTTCATAATCCGTAAAGACGGCCTCTGCTGTGGGGCTGCGTAATTTATTTTGGCTACAGACGAAGAGAATTTTTTTCATATAAAAATATAGAAGACAAACTTAATATAATTAAATGACATAGTAAAAGTATACCACTAATGACTAAAGGACACCCAAAAAGGTGGTTGCGGGATAATTGACTAAAGGACACCCAAAAAGGTGGTTGCGGGATAATGACTAAAGGACACCCAAAAAGGTGGTTGCGGGATAGCACTTAAGAGGCTATCCCGAAATTGATTGACACTACTGTGTAATATCGTGATAATTCCCAGTCTTCGCGCCCGTAGCTCAGTTGGATAGAGTACCTGGCTACGAACCAGGTGGTCGGGAGTTCGAATCTCTCCGGGCGCGCCACTAAAAAATAACCACCCTCTGGGTGGTTTTTTTTTAGTGGCATTTTGTGGTTGATTCGAACTCCCGACATCAAAGCAGCAGTTCGAAAAAACGGCAGGATTGCCGTTTTAGGCGCGCTTTGAGCGGGCGAAGCCCGAGGGCCAAGGATGGCCCGAGCCAATCTCGAAGGGCGCAAAAACAACCACCCTTTGTGCGGTTTTTTTAAGAGGTACTATGCTGAATTCTCTTTCTCAACTAAATCAAGAATCTATTGATTTTCAATTCAGAAAAGCAGCCAATGAAGGTGATTTCGCTAAAGTACAGCAACTTTGGTCTTCTGATATTGTGAATATTCAAGGGGATAGCTCTGGTCAAACGGCGCTACATCGCGCAGCCTCTCAGGGACATACGAATATTGTTAAATGGTTACTGAGTAAAGGTGCCGACCCTAGGGTCCCTGACTTTAAAGGAAACACCGCATTTCTTTTAGCGGCAAAACATCCGGCTACACAGGCCGTGTTGGCACAACATCCGCAAGCTAAATTAGCAGAAGCTTGGGCTGAAATGCATAAGCATTTAATGAAAACAATGAGGGATATGTTGAGTGAAACTGGGGTGTGCCCTCCCAATTATGATCCCCAAGCGGATTGTTTAAGAGTATATAAAGGCGTGAAAAAAACAGTTATCTAATCATCATTTTTTATTTTTGCTAATTTGCCCAAAATAAATTGGCTTGCAGCGGTTTCTTTAGGATAATATTTTTTAACATTCTCATAGGGGGTAATATCAACCACATATTACCCCCTTAACCTCACTATTACCCCCTTTAGGGCTATCATTGCTGCGGCGCAATATGTTAATGGGGGACAAAAAATAAAAACCCACGCGGTATTTTTTGCTAACATGCTCCCTTTTTGGGAAAACCACGATGCTGTACTCCTTTAAACCGCTCCGACATATCCATACGGTGGTGATTGGCGCAGGCCCCACCGGTTTGGCCGCGAGCTATCTGCTCAAAGAGCAAGGTATTCAACATGTTGTGCTTGAGCAATCGAATGTGGTTGCCAGCCATTGGCATCATTTATGGGATAATTATCAGCTCGCGATGCCAGCGGATAAGGTTGAAATGCCTGGTGTGGATGTCGGCAAACTATTTGGCGAAAAAAAACACCCAAGTCGCGATGAGATGATCCGTTTTTTTAAATGGTATGCCGATCGATTTGCGCTACCGGTTTGCTATCAAAATAAAGTTGAGAACGTCAGGCACAGTGGTGACGGAAAGTTTATCGTGACCACCAATCAGTTTTCTTATAATTGTGAAAATGTGATTAGCTGTATCGGCCCTAGGCAAACTCCTAAATGGCCAGAAGCTGCCATCAAGCTCAAAGACAGAGGACATCCCTTTATTTTACATAGCAGCGAATACCGCTCTAGCGCTGTTTTTCCATCAGGCAGAGTGCTGGTGGTCGGCAGTGGGGCTAGCGCCTTAAGTATAGCAATGGATATTCACAATCAAGGTTTGTTCGTTGATATCGCTTGTGCTTATTCTCAAGAAGACATTGTGAGTCGTAATCAGCATCTTTATGAAGCATCAACGACCGATGTAGTGCCGACCCTCAACGGCTTGTTAAAGAGAAACATCAAAAACGAAGGCAGATTACTGAATGTTTTGAACAATGATTTATTGTTTAAAAAAGACGATAAGTTGCAACTAATACCGGTTCAGAGTTATGGCGCCATTGTTTTCGCGACAGGATTTGACCGTTCGCTAAAAGTATTAGATGAGCTGTTAAGCGGGTTGAGTGTATATGGTCCAGCGCAGCAAAATGGAGTGAGCGATATTCCTGGTCTATATATAGCGGGGCAGCCTCATCAGGATCAAGAAACAGTGATTATTTCAGATGGTACGCGGCAGGCCAGAGAAATTGTTGCTAAGATCACACAAGAAACCCAGTGCCAAGAAATGGTTGCAAGACCCAGTCGGCTTGTTGCAAAATTATAAATATGATTGAAATTGACCCAACTGAAATTAAATGGTCGCACATTCGCTCGCCAGGTCCTGGCGGGCAAAATGTCAACAAAGTGGCCACCGGTGTGCAAATGCGCTTCAATGTGTTTGAATCACCATCTATCCCGCCTGCCGTTAAAGAGCGTTTGATTGCACTACTGGGTAATAAGCTTACCGCCGCTGGCGATTTGATTATTAAAGCCACCCGTTATCGTACTCAGCAACGAAACAAAGAAGATGCCTTAGAACGTTTAAATGAATGGATTGAGAAAGCGCGGGTGCCGCCTAAAAAGCGCAAAAAAACCAAACCTTCTAAAGCGGCTAAAACGAAGCGCTTGGATAAGAAAAAGCGCCATAGCAAAACCAAGGCAACCAGGCGCAATAATCCGTTATCTGATCACTAGGGCAATTAATACAAGTAACGTTTGCGTTCTTCGGTCTTTTTATCAACCACTTCTCTAAATACATAAAGCTTACGCTGTTTGCCATTTTCAGCCAGAATCGTTTGTTCAACTCGCCCTTTGGCGCGCTTTGTGCCTTCAATTTTTAAACGTCCGACGGCGATGTTCTCTGGTGCTTTGCCCTGTTCATGGCTAAGAGCGGTGCCTAATTTAATGCCCTGTTTATTTAGGCCTTTAGAGGCTATTGAAGCAACGGGATAATAAGTATGTTGATTGCGAAACAGTTTATAAAATGGCATAAAGGCTTCTGAACTTTCAGGCATGGTTACAAACAGTGTATTTTTGGGTAAACTGCTCGACTCAATGGGCACAATTCGGGTAAAGCCGGCAGGCTTTTTAAAACCATAGGTTTCTTCAGTGGGTTCTAAATGCAAATCGGCTAATTCAGCTGCGACTACTTCAAGCGGAGTGACAGGTTTGAAAGCAAGAATTTTGGCAAGCTGGGCTATTTGTTCGGGAAATTTTTTACTGAGCAAACATTCTTGAGTGATGACCAGTTGTTTGTTGTTTTGCAGTCTAAAACTGCCATTGTTGGCAATAAAGCTAAAATACGACTCTTGAAGGTGAGCTGAGAAGACATCTATCTTGGGTGTAATATAAATAGATAAATTCTCAATATCTTCGATAATATCACAGGTTTCGCTTAAATGCTGTTTGGCAATGTCTACACGGGCGTTATAAGCGCGGGTTTGTAATTGATGATGTTGTGCCTCAAGTTCATTTATGTATCGTTGAATTTCTAAACCTTGCGCATCGTGCAAGCTGGGAAGCGATTTTAAATATCGAATAGCTTGTTTAATTAAATCAATAGAGCGAGGGGCTTTATCTCGTTCTGCCAAGCTATTGGCTAATTGCTGTACTTGCTTGATAACCAGCGCATCATAATACCAACTGTTATTTAATAAATTGATGGCTTGTGTCGTGTGACGTAATGCCTTGCTGACCCAACCTTGCGTAATAAAAACCTCTGAGGTGCTAATTAAACAAATCGCCTTGGTCAATTCAGCAGAGAACTTGAGTGAGTCATTATCAATGAGTAATTGATCGTTAACGGTCATGCTCTCTAAGCTAAGATTAACCGCGACATCATGTTTGCCTTGTGCCAAATAACAACGTGTCATTTTAGCTAAAAAGAGCGCTCTGGCATCGACCAGTGAGTTATATAAACTGGCGTATTTATCCTTTAAGACTTCACCATCTTGCTTAAGGATATCTTTTAACGAGTTATCTAAGACCGTATATAACGTTGAGGCACCAAGCGATGTTGAATGATTCAGGATGTGACTGATCCCTTGCACTAAAGCATTAAACTCAGTGAAAGCCAGAAAATAAACCGGTTGTTCTTGAATGGCTAATAAGGCTGCCTCGTTATGATGAGCGAGCGCGGTCATCGCATGAACGCTTTGCATAGCGCAATGAAGCAGTGCTTGCAGGCGAGAGTGAGGTAAATTTTTGATACGGATTTCAAGGATAGATTGGTTGCAACGTTGCATTATTTGCAATTGCTGTTGAAATTGAATAAGCAATTGATCTTTGGCTAATCCCTTTCGGTTGTTGAGAGGATCTACCATCACGTCAACACCGTCAGGAGTGTTAGGCTCTGCTACTTCAGTGGGATTTTGCGCTAATAATCCACTCAATGCTTTCGCGACTGCTGATTCTTTTAGAAGAGGATGTTGACATGTTCTTGCTAAGGACGCTTTTTCAAATCGCCAATTGGGATGGTTGATGTATTTTTCTAGCGAAGCTAAAGTCGTAAACAGTCTTTTTTTATAAAGACCATCGGCTTGTTTTTCTTCGCCAATCAACAGAAAATCTGCTGGAGCTTTCCTATCCACATGCAAAAAATCCCCTATTTCATCGGGGATGGCGCTTAAGTGTAATCCACCTCCATGAGCCAGCAACAGATTCAAACAGCGTATTTTATGAGCATGTGCGGGTGGTTGGCTAAAAGACCATAATAGTTTGTTTTGATTATGCGCATGTTCGAATAATAACGGACTTGCGCCGGCTTTTAATAAAAAGGCTAAAAGTTCAGCATGTCGGCCAATAAAGGCAACGCCCATCGGTGTTAAACCATGTATATCGCCTTGATTCAGGGATGCACCTTGTTGCACCAACCAGGTTGCCAGGGGCAAGTTTCCTTGTTGGCAAGCTAAAAATAAGGCGGTGGCACCTTGTCGGCTTTGAGTATGAATAAGCGAAGGATGAGCCTTCAGGAGCACTTCGGCCATCTCTTTATGTCTCAAATTAACGACATGATGAAAGGCATTAAAGCCAAAGGGAAGCAATGCTCGAAATGGCGAGAACCCTTGTGTCACTAAATATGAAAACACAGATGTAAAGCCTGAAGCCGCGGCTGCGTTCAGTAGCTGGGTGCTTAGAGTGGATGTTGCATTTAAATGTTGAATATCATCAGGTTTAACGGCTTTTTTTTTAAACCACGTCTTTAGAGTCGTTAAAGCTGTATTGGGATTAGGATAGGTCTTTTGTAATAAAATGAATAATGGTTCAAACATGATTACACTTTTGCTCGTAAACGTTCACTTCTTCGAAGCTCTATTGCAACAGGCCTGACTTGTTTAGCGTTATTGCGTAATGGCTTTTTAGCATCACACAATTTGTTTAGCGTGTTCAATGATTTTTTGGTCGCTGTCAGTTCTGCTTGCAAATCGGCAACTGTTTTACCGAGTTTCTTGTTGATTTCCTGACTAGCTGTAATTTTTTTCTCATTTTCAACAATCTGATGATCGAGTTTAGCGCGTTCTATCAATTCATGATATTTGTTATACCCTATATAACCCGAGACCATTAACATGACAGGGATATAGAACCAGGGGGTAAATAATATGGAGGGTAATAAAAACTGTAACAGTTGTAGAATTGCTACTGTTGTCAAAGCTTCGACTATAATGGGCAAGAGTCTAATGCTCAGTTTGAGCGTACTCGTTGCGGTGCTGATAGCAATGGTGTAGTTCGTTATGTGGTATTTTTCCCACTTCGTTTGCACCGAATCTTTAATCGACGTTAAGGTATTGATGACGGCATTTTTACCGCGAGCAAATAAGGATTGTTTTGGATTTGCCATGTTGGTGATCTCTGTTAACTGTTGGCAGTATACTAACATAGTTTTATGCAGATTCAAGGGCTCCGCCCAAAGTAAGATATTCAGCTAAATAACAGGATTGCTTATATGTATTCAAAAATCCTCTTTGCGACGGATTTAGGCCCACAAAGTCTCTATATCGCTGAACAGGCAGCCACACTGGCTCAACTATGCCAGGGAACCTTGCTGGCGCTACATGTGGTTGAGCCTCCACTGGCGGGGTTGTCTGATTTCACTGCCAGAGAAAAAGCTATCCAGCAAAAAAAGGAAGTGGCAGAGCAAAGCTTGCATGATTTATGTTTGCAGGTGGGCGTAAGCGAAGATCATCAATTCATTATGGTGGGTGAAGGGCAGTCCTTGATTTTAAAGGTTGCCAAACAAGAGCAATGTGATCTGATAGTATTAGGAAGCCATGGGGTTGGAGGTTATACCCATGCTATGGGTTCTACGGCTCAGCATATCATCGTTAATGCCCACTGTAATACCTTGGTCGTTCAGGTAAGCCACTTAAAAGACATTATCGAAAAAACGGTCCCTAAAGCTAACGCGCATCCTTGGCAACTTCCTCACATTCCCGATCATATCAGGCCTAAAGGCCCTAGCTATGGCAGTAAAAAAGGTTTTGGTGAAGAGGTGAAACGGGGGCCTCGTTTAAGTCCAAGACCTGGTAGTGCGCCTTACCGCGGGGGCACTCGTCAAGCAGAAGAAGACGAAGATGAATCAGATAGTAATTCATAACGATGCATAATAGTTTAAACAATAGCAGTGTACTTTAGTAAAATGATGATAAATGTATACTTTCTTTCCTGAGGCTTTTAGCTTATCTTCTCTTCAAAGCACGAATAAAATCACAATTAAAGGGAACAATGTGGTTAAGTTAACCAGTAAACTTTTAGTCATCGGAACACTACTCATTTCACTGGCCGCTTTTGCAAACAACTCAACCGATCGATCGGTTTCGGAAATTATTCCAGCGCTAGAAAAAAATATTAACCAGATCATGAAAGCCAATGGGATCCCTGGCGTTGCCGTGGCTATTGTTTCTCGCGACAAAATTTATTACATAAAAGGATTTGGGGTAAAAAAGATCGGACAACAAGACAAAATTACACCCACGACTTTGTTTCAAATAGGTTCCCTCTCTAAACCCGTGCACGCTACATTGGTGGGTATTTTACAAGATCAAGGGAAATTATCTTTTCATGATCCTGTGAGTCAATACGTCCCTCATTTCAAAGTGACTAATGCGAAGCAACCCGTCAAAATATGTCATTTGATGAGTCACAGCACTGGCGTGCCCAACGGTGGTTTTAACGAACGCATTGAAAGCTATACTCCCCGGGAAAATATTGTTGCAAAACTACAAAAGACCAAAGCCATCGCCCAACCTGGAAAATCTTTCGTTTATCACAATGCGATGTATGGCGTAGTTGAAGATGTGGTGAGCAGTGCTTGTGGCAAACGTCTTGATACGGTGATCAAACAAGAACTATTTACTCCTTTAGGCATGCAGCATGCATGTATCGGTTATGAACAAATGCTCATGGCAACCGATAAAGCCTATCCGCATATTCCTAATGGCCGCGGTAAATATATGCCTGCTCAGAAGTATTCAACCAGCTATTATGCTTTTCCTGCGGCGGGTGGTATCAATGCTTCTGTTAAAGATTTAGTCCCCTTTTTGCAGCTCTATTTAGGAAAACCTTCACATATTGTTTCTAAACTGACCCTTGAACAATTAACACACCCCTTTGTGAAAAACCCTAGAGCGGTCATCGTTTGGCAAGCTAAAAAAGGCAAAGTGACGAATCCTTCGTATGGATTAGGATGGCACCAAATGACCTACGCTAACAAAAAAATAGTCTATCACCAAGGTCACTTAAAAGGCTTTCGTAATTTTATGGGCTACGTTGAAGATGATGTGGGTATCATCATTTTAACGAATGCTGAAAAGAAACATGCTTCGAAAATTGCTTTGAATTTCTTTGATTTGTACTTAACTGCCCGTGCCAAAAGTTGAACTCATCAATAAAAGGAGCTTTTAAATGAGAAAAATTCTTGCCGCAATAGCAGGTGCCATTATTGTCTTTGTTTGGACTGGTCTTTCATGGATGGTCTTCCCTTGGCATAACTGGGATGTCAAAGCATTCAAAGATGAAGGAAAAATCGTCTCTGAAGCGCTAAAAACCCAATCCAACGGTGCGGGCTTATATATGATCCCTTATTGTGATCCTAAAGAGGCCAAGGACGAACAAAAGAAAAAAGAATGGGAGCAAAAAGCCAAACAAGGGCCATTCGCTTACATGTCAGTTCAGCCAGATGGTATTAAGTGGGACATGAAAATGGCACTGGCCATTCAGTTTGGTATTAGCTTTTTAGTGGCACTCATTGCTGCCATTTTACTAGGATTCAGTAACACCACGTCATTGCTTGGCAGAGCATGGTTTGTCACGTTTGCTGTCACAGCGGGAGCGGTGTTAACCAATTTGTCGAATTGGACTTGGTGGGGCATTCCTACAACAGCGACGCTGGTGAATATCGCTGATGTTATCATTGCTTGGTATTTTGCGGGGCTTGTCATGGCCAAGATTGTAAGGTGAACTTTACTCTGCCTCTCCCACCGTTGCGTCACTGTGTTCCTTACGGTGGGCTAAATTCTTCGGCCCCTTCCGGGGCCGGGAATTAAAGCTAGCTATGCTGGCATGAGCAATCATGAAGGCTTCAAAAACTTTCTCAAAACCGGATTCTTCCTAACCGCCCTTTCTTTCGCCCCAGCAAAGTAATCTTGAGGGCTTTTCTTGTCTTTATTGTCTTTGCTAGTAAGCTCTGCTGCTTCAAAAGAGGTTGCATTGAGTAAAATGGCTGCTTTTTTAGGAGAGTTCTTTTTCAATGTCCATAACAAAGGTGTAAAACCGGATTCTGCGGCCCTCTCATGCAAGCATTGTTCTTGGTGATTCTTTTTAAAATGTTCAACTAAAAATTGAAACTCTCGAGTGCTGGCGCGTTCAGTCGCCGCAAGTCTTAACATATGGGCATCATCTTTAGGCTGCAATTTTTTCTTAAGTTCATCGTAAGTCAAGGTAGCAAATGCATTTTGGGAAAAGTGGCGATGCGCTAATCGTCTGCGGTAATAATCGACATAGTGAGAGGCTGTGTCAGGATCATCTCCGATCATGTCAGATAAAGCATATTTTGCGGTATATTCAGGCATTTTAGCTTGTAAAGCAGGCAAAGTTGCTGCTTTTTCATCTAACAACATTGCTTTATCACCCAGGGCTGAAACGGGGAACCAACCTATCTCTGGTATATGATAAAGTGTTTGAGGCGAAGCATGTGCTTCATCAGAGAAAGTGGGCTGACGCTTTGCTGCTTTGGCCAAAAGTTCACCGAAGGGTATCTTAGAAAGCAATGAACTGATCTTGAGGGCATATGCTGCGGTATTTTGCGTGCGTTGTCCAAGGTCAGCTTGACAGGCAAGTAATTGAAAAGGAAGCTTTGCACTTGCTAACTTACCGTAAAGTTGCAACAAAAATTCATGGTGTGCGCAACTATTGCCGGTATGAATATTAATGATCTCCAGCGTTTGGGTGTCTGGATTCAAGCGAACATCCACAATATCGACGTTACCATAAGGAGCATTATAATAAAAAAGAAATTGAGCACGCCTTCCCAGCATTGATTCATTTAAACAAATGCTTCTCATGGCTTCATATAGCTGCGTCAGGTTAGCGTTAGAAGGGACATAAAGGGTATCTGCTTGAGGCATGATGACGTGACCATCAAAAGGTAAACCCAAAAGCTTGGCACGCTGATTTTTTTGCGCGACATGATATTCAAGTTCTTCTGGTGACAAAGGCAATTTCATTTCTTCAGGGAATAGGTCTACCCAATCTGGATTTTGGTAAAATTGATTTTGAAAATCGATCGTTCTTGTTACAAACAGTTTTCGCAAATTTGTATAATCTTCACCCTGTCCATAATTTAAATGATAACTTTCAAGTAACATTATCCAATTGTGACTTGATTTAAATAAAGCGGATATTCTTTCTCTGTTGAGTGTTTCATGAACGGGATGTGTTTGATAAATGGCCATGTTTAAGTTACAAATAGCAGCAAGCAACATAAAATAACTGCAAACATGATGAAATGGTTGTTCGGTTTGTATTGACGCTAGATCCTTGTGAAAATAAAGTTCTTGAAAAAGAAGTGTGCTGGTAGTTGTGCAAAAAGATAAACGACGATGAAAACTTTCATAAGCTTCTTTTTTATTGTGAGTTGTGGTAGCGGGTTGCTTACGGCTTGTTGATTTGGCCGCTTTCTTAGTTTGAGTGTCAGTAATATTTAGGTCTGCCATTAGGGCTGGTAAGTCGGCAGAGTACTCTAGTTGCTGTGACGTGACTGAGGCAATGTTGTCGAACTCTTTTTCTAGCATCGCCAATATCGTTGACAGAGGTTTTCCTTGAAGTTTTATCCCGCTTAGAACGATTGGCTTAGTGACTGGTAGTTTTCCAAAACACTGCTTTAAAAGTGTGCACATGCGCCTATGCAAGGTCATTTCATTTTGGGAAAAGGAGATAGGGGTGCCAATCATTAGTCAAGATCCTAAAAACTCAAAAGCGCCAAAACTACGCTACTTGAAAGAGAAAATCAAGAAATGGCATTGTTGCTAAAAAAGGTCTATATATCAGATGGGTAATCAACTTTAACTCGTGATCTTTTATAGACTGTTTCAAGCTCTAGGAGTAAAACCATGAATAAATCTACGTTAATTGCGGTATGTATGGGCACTATGATGGCAATCGGCTCACCTTTGGCAACAGCTAAAGATAATATGACTGATATGATGCCTATGTCAAAAGCACTCAATAACTTAAAAACAAAAGGTTTCGATGTGGTCAAGAAAATTGAGTTTGATGACGGCATGTACGAAGCCAAAACAATGAATGCCATGGGTAAAGAAGTTAAAGTAAAAATGAATGCTAAAACGGGTGAAATCGAAAAGCCAAAGGATGGACTCGTTTCCATGAGCGCTCTGGATGTTGCTAAAAAGGTAGAAGATGCAGGTTATCGTAACATTTCTAAGATTGATGTTGATGATAAGATGTATGAAGTAAAAGCGACAAACAAAGAAGGCAAAGAAACCAGCTTAAAAGTAAATCCGCAAACCGGCGAAATCATGACCGACTAAACTTCTTTTAAAAAACCCGGTTATATGCACTATAACCGGGTTTTTTTGTTTAAAACCTAAAGTATAACGTCACGCCGCTTTGTGGGTAACCGTAGTACGGGTAAGGATATCCGTAATACGTTCTTGGGTAATAGTAGCGGTAGGAGTGGTGGCGATAATATCTAGGGTAACTTTGGTAGTAATAGGGATAGCTCCGATACCCATAACCATAATAGGCAGGTTGTCCATAGTAAAAACTGACTCCACCGTGATGATGGTGACGTGCCATTGCGCTAGGCGATAGCATTGCTAGCAGTATAAACAA
This sequence comes from Candidatus Berkiella sp., assembly GCA_050247135.1. Lineage (GTDB taxonomy): Bacteria > Pseudomonadota > Gammaproteobacteria > Berkiellales > Berkiellaceae > Berkiella. The sequence goes on along the minus strand of JBFWUT010000016.1, from coordinate 42,554 downwards.
GATGAGCGCTTTCATAGCAGTCTCCTGTCATATGAACATTTCTATTTATTTTGACAGGTGAAAAGCGCAAAAAGTTCCCTAACGTACAGGATTGAATGCCCCATTGAGTATAAAATGGGGCATTCAAACTGTATTAGCGGGTATAGATTTCGTAGGATAAGCCTTCATGATTGTAAACACGGTAGAAGCCACGGTAGTGTGCCTTCTTGTGGCTCAATCCATATTGGCATGGCGCTAAATGACCTACTCTGCCGTATTGATAATCTGGATAGCGGCATTTACCACAACGCTTGAAAAAATAGCCGTTGCGATGTTCGCGGCATTGGTAAGCATCTGGTACGCATTTATTCCATGTATATTTGCATTTACCGATCTCACAGCATGCAGCTTGAGCAACATTCACTGAGGTTACGGTTATTAATGCAGCCGCAAGGCTGACGACTAATCTTTTCATATTAAACTCCTGTTAGCTTAAGCTTAAAATCCACCATCCGTGAAATCTTTTTTCCTAAAGCTAATTTCGGCAGTTTTAAGCAGTACTTTTGGGGTTTGCTGGATGAAAAGTCAGAATTTATTAGATAAAAAAAACCCGCAGGATGTTCATCCAGCGGGTTTTGGCTGGTAACGCTAAAGAAGAGTCGCTTAGATAGCGAATTTCTTAGCAGCGTCAGTTTTAGCCGCTTCCAAAGCTTTTGCTTCGATGGCAGCACGATCTTTACCTTCTGCGGCAACGACTTCAGCTAATTTCTTAGCTTCGTAATTTAAAACGATTAATTTATCGTTTGCAGCAGGTTGGTTTTTCATTAAATCACCATCTTTCTTGAATTTTCTTTCAGCAGTATGGTCTACATCAAGAATGGTGTTTAACTGTGCTAAGAAGTCTTTGTCTTCTTTAGCAGTTAACTTATCTGAAAGTGACTTAACATTGTCTTCGGTTGCTTTCAGTTCGTCATGATATTTCTGATCGGCTGTACGAGTATCAGTTTTAGCAGTGGTAGCGAATAGCTTGTTGAAGCCGTAGTACGCTAAGCTTGCTAAACCAACAACAGCTGCACCAACCGCTAAAGAAACGCCAATTTGAACGCCAAGTGTTGCAGCAGGAAGAGCAAGACCCACTTTTGCTAACAAATCAATAGCAACAGGATACAAACCGCTAAACCAGAAACCTGCAGCTACAACACCTGTGCCTGCAACGATGCTTGCAGCAGTAATGTAGCTATTGTTAACCGCTTTCTTTTCATCTGCTTTCTTGGTTTCTTCTTGTTTGGCTTCTTCTTTATTGTCTTCAGCGCTTACTTCATCTTTCTTTTCAGCATCAGCATCAGCTTCAACTTCAACTTCGATTTCTTCTTCAGCATCTTCGTCAACAAGTTCTTTGGACTTAGCAGTTAAATCAACTGATTTGTATTTTGCGTCGACATGTTCCATTGCAGCGCTTAAAACGGTGAAGTTATTAGTGTTATTCGGAGTAACGGTGTAAGCATCAATGGTTTCACCATTCGCTAATCTATGAGAAGATTTTTTACGGCCTTTGTTGCCGGTGAATTCAACTTCAAAAATGGGATGTTGTTGATCTTCAGTGGCAGGGCGGTTATTGGTCGCAATTTTGCTAATAGCTGCTAATGCTTCTTTTTCTTTACCTTTCTTGATTTCAACCACAATCAGTTCTTCATCAAGGTGCAGCGCTTGCTTTAAAACATCGGCGTTTTGTGCATCTTTAACGGAAACAGTGTAGTCAATCGCGTAATATTTACTCATAGTCAACCTCTATAATGACACTACATGGAGTACTTATACAGGAGTGATAACTAACTAATTTATCTCTCCTGCTTAAGAGGTCGCATAATATCAATGAAGCCATCTAACCTCAAACTACTTTGCCGTAACTCGTGACTAATAAGTCAGTTAATGAATGTAAAAAGCTAAATAATATGGTTTATCAGACAAGCGGGTGATGTGTAAAATGAATGAGCAGTATGGAAATTGAGGGTGTTGTTTATGAAACAGTTAACGATGGGTGAAATTTCAATCGTCAGTGGAGCGGAATATCATCATGTGATGATGGTAGATCTGATTGCTGCTTCACTGTTTTTGAGTTTTGCCTCAGAGGAAACCTTTCGTTCTGGCGCTGTGGTTACTGGAATGGCAGGGGGGAGTGTTGCGGGCGCTTACTGGGGATATGTAGCGCTTGGTGGAAATTTGGCTGGCGGCGTTGGTGCTCTTGCTGCGGGTGCACTAGGTGCGGTAGCAGGCGGGTTGGTTTGTAAAGTAGTTGGCAATTTCATGGTGGCTTCATATAACTGGATCATAACCTAACGTCCAAAAAATAAGGAGAACTACTCGTGGCAAGGAACAGCCCATTAGCTCTTTGTGAACTTGATATTTTACAGGCTATTTTAACACACAGAAATCTTAAGGATTTTGATGTTAACCTGTTTTTTTTAGATCGGTTTGCTGAAGCAAAATCTTTAACCTTACATCATGCTGCTCGCGTTGGTGATTTAATCACCGTTAAAAAATTAGTAAGACTCGGCAGTAATGTGAATGAAAAAGATCTTTTTGGTAGCACACCCTTGCATATGGCTGCCATGTATGGTCATAAAAGTGTCGCAGAGTATTTAATACAAAAGGGCGCTGATCTTAACGCGAAAACCTATAAAATTGATGATTATGGATTGACGCCACTCGATTTGGCAGCACAATATTCACCCAACGCAGATACATTCAGCTATTTATTAAGCAAAGGCGCAGATCCACAACACTGGGATATGTTGATGTATACTCTCCTGGATAATGCTGACAAAAGTAACGAGCAACACAATTATAAAGCATTTGATCTGGCGTTAAACAAGGTAGAAATCGCAGCACAAAATAAAAATGCACTCTGGGTTTACGCCAATACTGAAGTAAGGCCATTACAGGTTCTGCTTAGGGTTTTTGCTAGCGAGATCACAGATATCCAATATTATAATCGTGTGCTAAAAGCCATTAACAGTCTAAGTGCACAAGATAAATACTCACTCTCTGAGCGCTATATCCATGCCAAAAATCTCTTACACGCTTTTCCATCAAATCAAACTTACATTTATAAAATTGGACCCAATAAAGTCAAAATCACAGCTTCTGGATACTATGCTGTGTTATCGGTTGATTTAGCTGCAAAAATATTGACCGAATTCCAAAATAAAAAGCTCGCTCATGTCGATTCAGCAGAATTTGCAACAATCAAAAGCCTAAATCCAACATCGACTCACAACATGTTAATTAGTGCTGATAACTATACCCAAGAAAAGCGGCTATGTTTTCAACATGTGGGAGCTATTTTTAAACAAGCTGCCGACACCGTTGCTAAAGCCGGTTTGATTGATGTGAGTCAGGAATTGTACACGCGCTATCAGAATGGTGAAACGCTATTATTGCCTGCAGGTTGGGATGGGCATGCGTTAGATATCATTGTCGATAAATCACTTAACTTATTTATGGTTGCTAATGCGGGTGAGCGATTTGAAGGACTAGCGCCGGGATTAAATGCTTTTAGTATGCAATTTTTATTAACAGCAGACACGATTTATGAGATATTAAACAATCAAGAGCAAATAGAGCTGGAATTCCAAAAATTCTATGATCTGGGTTTAGAAGTAAACGAAACTTACTCCATAATGTCAGCCAATCAAGAATATGGAAATTGCGCCTGGTTTAGCCAACAAATTGCTCAACAGGGTCTCTTGTTTATTGATTTGGTCAAATCCACAAACGACATCCCTTTAGCATCATCGCTTGCTAAAAAGTGGTACACTGAATTAAATGAGTATCACTTAACGACAGTATTAAAAGAGTATCTTGCGGATCCTTTTTTAGAAGTGGCTGCATTGGGCGATATATTGATTCACTACCACAAGGATCTAGATTCTTCCGAGCAAAAGGAGCGTACAAAACTCATATTAGACTTTCTGACAGAGGGGTCTCATAGTGCCGACTTTAAAAAATATTATCAAACGCACCTTTCAGAGATTACATCGAATTTAAAAAACTTTATTGCTGAGAATGACTATGACTTAAATTATTTTCCTTTCAGAAAAGGGCATGACAATGGGGGAAGCACAGAATCAATTCATATCAATGATGTGATCCAATCACATGATGGAGATCCCTATATACTGACACCTGTACCTGCGCTAACAATAATACCCCCCATTCTAATACCCGCAATAGCAGATGAACATGTGATCACCATTTTGTAGCTACACTATTTTGTAAGCAAAAGTTTGGGCTTATAATAATCTATATGGGCAACTTGATAAGGGTGTATGTGCCATGCCATCTGAAAAATTACGTGATTATCTAAGTCAACATCATGTCAATTACACTTCCATTGCTCATCCTTTAGCGTATAGCGCACGTGAAATTTCGCATCTTTGCCATGTCAGTGAAAATCAATTGGCCAAAACGGTGATCGTTCATGTGGGTGATAAAATAGCGATGGTCGTTTTGCCAGCAAGGTTTGCTGTGGATTTTAACAAATTAAAGAGCGCATTTCACAATACAGATGTTTCTCTAGCTTCTGAAACGGAATTTAAACAATTATTCTCTGATTGTGAGCTAGGTGCGATGCCACCTTTTGGCAACTTGTATAACATCGAAGTGTATGTTGAAAAAAGCTTGGGCAATAACAAAGAGATCGTCTTTAATGCGGGCACGCATACTGAGGTGATTAAATTAGCCTATGATGATTTTGTTAAACTGGTTCACCCCACTGTTATTGTTAGTCACTAGCACTAATTTTAACTAATTTTCTTTAACAATTTTCATCACCTCATCGTGTGATAGCGTTTCTTTCTCGAGCAACGCTTTAGCCAAGGCATCAAGCTTATTGCGATTCTCTGTTAGAATTTTATGAGCGCGACCAGCAGCTTCTTGCAACAAACTCTCTGTTTGAGAATTAATGACTTCTTTAGGTGGAGAGTCAAGGTACTGATAAGCGATATAGGTATCATCTTTACCCATCCCAAATTTGGTGACCATATCTTGAGCAATTTGCGTGGCTTGCTTTAAATCACTTGATGGACCGCTTGTCACATTGTTTTTGCCAAAAACCAACTCTTCTGCGATTTTACCGCCCAGCTTCATAGCTAATATATCCATGAATGCTTCACGACTTTGGGCATAATGCTCAATATCTTCTTCAAAGAAAGTGACCCCTAGCGTCTCATCTCGCACTCCAATGGTGATCTTATAAAATTTATAAGGGTTGCTCTTCGATAAGATACCGACAAGTGCATGACCCGCTTCGTGATAAGCCGTATTTTTTTGCTCATTTGGCTGTACGTTGGCTTTAGTTTCACGGCCAAGCAAAATAATATCCTTTGCATTTTCAAAATCAGCCATGGAGGTCTTCTCTTTATTATTACCATAAGCAATCAAGGTGGCTTCACTAACCAAATTTTCAATATCGGCACCAGAGAAACCGCCTGTGGTACCTGCTAATTTTTTAGCGTCAACGTCACTGGCTAATTTAACTTTTGCAAGATAGAGTTTAAATATTTGTTCTCGCTCACTTAAATTGGGTAGTCGCACGTAAACATGTTTGCCAAGACGGCCAGGGCGTAAAACGGCATCGTCGAGCTTATCTAAACGGTTAGTAGCACCAATGACCACAATACCTGCATTACGATCTTTATTGACGTTATCCAGTTCAGTGAGTAATTGATTGGTCGTTTGGGCATATTCAGAGCCACCGCCTGAATCGCCTGCACGTTTGGTGGCAACTGCATCGATCTCGTCGATAAAAATAATGGCAGGTGAATATTGTCTTGCTAGCTCAAATAATTCACGAACGCGTTGTGCTCCCAGGCCGACCCATTGTTGCACAAAAGCCGATCCTGTCGTTGATATAAACGTGACCCCACTTTCACCGGCTACCGCGCGCGCTAATGAGGTCTTGCCCGTACCAGGAGGGCCATGCAAAATCCATCCCTTAGGAAGGTTGATACCCACTTGTTTGGCTTTTTCGGGATCTTTAAGAAAGGTTATCATTTGCGATAGTTCTTTTTTGACATCATCCATCCCCGCAATCGATTTAAAGCTGGCTTTAAGTTGATTGGGGCGGTAAATATCAACATCTAAGTCCATTCCTTGCTTAGCAATTGACATCATTTCATCTGCCACCTTGTCTTTCACTGTGGCAATGTCTTCTTCAGTGATAAATTCTTTTCCTGCTTTGGCAGCGACTATTACCGCTTGATTGATGAGGTTGTTGAGTTCAGCAGGTGAGTAGCCTCTTGTTTCATTGGCTAGTTTGCTGGCGTCAAATTTTGCTTTTACATGTTTACTTTCAAGCAAATGCTTAATAATCGTATTTCGTTCGGCATCATTGGGTAGCCTAAAATATATTTTGCTATCCATACGTCCTGGGCGCAATACCGCTTTGTCAATTGCGCTAATGTTATTGGTGGCACCAATCACAAATATATTGGTATTACGTGATTTATCAAGATTATCCATTTCCACTAACAATTGGTTCAACGTTTGGGCACGATCATTATTAGCACCACCTCCTGTGTCTTCAGTTCTTTTTAATGCGAGAGTATCAAATTCATCAATAAAAATAATGCAAGGCGCATTTCGTCTTGCCATGTTAAAGAGATTTCTCACCCGGGTGGTGCCGGTTCCAACCCAGCGGTCTTCAAAGGCAGCGCCACTCACATTGATAAAATTAACTTTAGCTTCTCCCGCCAGTGCGCGAGCCATCATGGTTTTGCCTGTACCTGGGGGGCCATAAAGAAGAATGCCGCGCGGTGGACTCGCGCCAAGACGTGTGTATTTTTCAGGATGATGCAGTCCATCCAGGGCATCGTTTAGCTGTTCTTTTACTTCATTTAGTCCGGCCAGATCACTAAAGCGGGTTGTGATCTCATCTGGCGTAATTAGCTGAAAGTGACTATTGGATAGGTCCGCTGATTTTTGGTACATCTCAAATGTTTGTTTGTTGTTGGCAACAAAATTAAGTGCGTTATTAATATCATCTTTAGTCACAGATTGATTCTTTGTACTGGCATCGAGCAGACTTTGATTGACAAACTGTTGTAATTCATTTCTTGAAAATCCCTCTGTCTTAGCAACAATCTCTTTAAGATCACCTTTATTGATCTTAGATTGTTTAAATAATGTCGTGATAACTTCCGTTCTTTCTTGTTTATTGGGATCATCAACTTTTATTGTTTCATCGAAACGACCGACTTTAAAGGCATCTGGTGCAACTTTATACAGATTGTCTGTTAGGCCAATAATCAGCACGGGTTGATTATTTTCATTGAGATCGTTGAACCATTTATAAAATCTATCCATCGATTCAAGATAATCGACAGATGACGTAGAAGACGGTAATAAATGGTCGATATTTTTAACAATGACGACAAGTGATGGAAAGGAAAGCGTGTCCATATACAATTCGCGTATTTGCGATCGGCCTCTGCCATCGATACCGATATCTAAGGCATTAACGACGATAATTTTTTGAGCCCACGATTTACCCATTGCTAGGGCGAGCTTCATCATGTCCTCTTGGCTTTGCCCATAAAGCAATACCCCATGAGGAATGACGATGTTGCCTTTTAGAAGATTTGGGTAATTTTCTAAAAGTTTTAGTAAGGGCTCTAATTTTGGTTTGATACTCTCAAATCCCAAGAGATCGTTAAAAGACGTTGCAATATCTCCTGGCTCTAACAGATCATAATCAAGGTTATTATTCGTATTATTTCGATATCCTTTAAAAGCCAGAGGCTTTTTATATTCTTCTTCAGGTTGCTCCACCGTTTCGTTAGCAACAGGAGTCGGTTCAGGCTTGGGATTGTCGATAGGCGTTTTTTGATAGCGTTGAGGCTTTATCTCTGGCTGTGTTTTTTTCGAAGGGGTGAGTTTAGAGGTTTGTACCGGCGTTACCACTTGCGGTTTAGTGACATACATAAAGACTTCAACGGCTACTAAAATAAAAACGATCAGCCATGGCAGCCAATTTTTGCCCTTCTTAAATAAATAGAAGACAAAGACCAGCGAAGCCACTAATAAGCTGCCCAATACTATGTGCGTCATACGTTACTCATGCCCTTGGAGGACTGTATTGGTTATCGGTCAATAATGGCATGGGTTAATAGTGTAAATGCACAGCTTCGGTTCAAATCAGCTATAAATAAGCTGTTTAATGCCCCCCCCTGTTTCTATACAAACGCTGAAAATATGTTTAGAATGTCAGTCTTCTTATTTGTTGTGATAGGTTTTTTTATGGCATCTTCGGGTCCTTCATTTTTTGGTGGGTTGTTAAATCTTGCAAAAGAAATTGTACAAGCTTTTTTTGGTTCAAGCCCCGCTCCCGCTGTGGTCCCTGCTGTAACTCGCACTAGGAGCGTAACAGTAAAAGAAGGTCGAAAAAAAGCTCCCCAAAAGAAATCTCGCGTTGTTATTGATTTAACATCAGATTATGAAGATTCCTCAAGTGATGTTGAAATTATCGAAGTTCGAGGTCAGGTTCAAGAAATTGATTTGACGTATTTGCCCGAGCCAACAGTAGAAGAGTTGGAACAAGAAGCAGCACAAAAACGCCAAAGAACGGTTTTAATTTTTGGATACGCAGCAAAGCTGGGTATTGCCCCAAAGGCTAAACTTGATACCAGTTTACAAAAGCTGGCTAAGGATAAATATCAAATACAATCTGCCGCTTTTGCAAAATATAACCCTCAGGAACAGGCCAAAACTTTGGAACAATTAGTGGCTCTAACTGAAAACATGGACTTAAGAGATGCGCAGATGCTGTTAAGAAACGAATGGTTAAACGACACCCTGGTTGAAAAATTCTTTAGGTTGTTAGAAAAGCAGGATCCAAAAACGCGTGTGGTCAGTCCTCTTCTGTCAGATAAAAGTGATTTTTGTGAAAGAGTACGAAACGATCCTGATTACATTTATAACAGAGCCAGTTTAAAATCTGCAAAACGGATTTTTATGCCAATGAATGCAAATAACCATTGGTATCTTGTTGTTCTTGATAAAGGCAAAGATGGTAAATATACGTTATCCTGTCTGGATTCGTTCAATACTAAATCTAAGCAGTTCTTAACTGTTGCTGCAAACTTTTTGCAAGCGCTCTTTCCCAAGAAAAAGTTGGCAGAATTGGTCAAGGTGCAACAACACATTAATATCCCAGAACAAGATAATGCATTAGATTGTGGGGTTTCCATTAGCTATTGGGCCAGAGAGATTGTCACTCATAACGCATTGCCAAAGAACCATACAGGAACATGTGACTATTCTCAATTTAGATTTGATATGGCTGAAGCTTTTGCGCAGGATCAAACTAAAATACTAGAAAAAGAAAAACCTATTAAAAAACTAGGTCCAGGTGGTAAGCTTAATTAAATCCCAATAATCTTTGCCATGTCAACGTAATCATATTTCTTTATGAGCATATATTTTAATTGCTTACCAAACAGGGACGTTTTTAAAGGATTACCCTCTTCTCGTACCGCATATTTCACATGATGGGTTAAATTAAAATTGATGTGAATTTCAATGTTAGAAAATTCATTTTGACCACTTGCGCTTAATCCACCCTTTAGTTTTCCTCGTGAAAAATAACTTGATAGTACATAAAATTCAAAATCTGGCAATTCGTAATCATGCCAGGAGATCCTGTCATTGAACATCTTAAAAGATTTGCTATATTCTCGATTGATAACTGTAGCGGTTTCATGAAAGGTTAAATGCGATATTTTCTTCTCCATTTCATGTAAATAAGCATCTAATTTTTGTGCGACGTGAATGGTCTTTTTCATCTTGTCATAATAACCAATTTCAAAGATATTTTTAAGAAAAAGGATAATGACACCTACATTGAGCAGTTTCCAAGCTGCAGTAGTGAAGGGGTAAATAATGATGGGGTTGTATAGAAAAAAAAGAAATAAGTAAAGGACGGTGTAAAAGTACTTTTTGGATTGGTAAGAATAAATCACCATCGTTAAAGTGGTGGCAAAGATAAGGAGCTGAAGATATGTGATGTGCCATCCGTGAGCATTTAACGTCATGAATACCAAACCAAATGATGATAACGATAAAATCGTCACGATGAAAACTTTGAGGGGATCCCACTGTTTTTGCATTATTTTTGCCTATTTTGGCTTTTATTCATTATGGTTAATTACACGAACCACAATTTATTAAATTTTGATTTAAGCTGGTAGTGTTATGTTCATTATTATACACCCGTAACACTTTAAGATGCGAAGCCTGTGTGCACATGCAGCGTGGGAGAAATATGATGCTTAAAACCAGTGGTTATGCAGCAAAAGACGCAAAGAGCCCGTTAGCCCCATTTGAATTCGAGCGACGTGATGTTGGCCCTCATGATGTCTTAATTGAAATTGCTTATTGTGGCATTTGCCATTCCGACATTCATCAGGCGCGCAATGAATGGGGCAACTCGCTTTATCCCATGGTGCCGGGTCACGAAATTGTTGGCAAAGTGACTGATGTGGGATCCGATGTTAAAAAATTTAAAACAGGGGATCTTGTTGGCGTAGGTTGTTTTGTGGGTTCATGTCGCACTTGTAGTAGCTGTGCTGAAGGTTTGGAGCAGTACTGCGAAAAAGGTTTTGTGGGAACTTATAATAGTCTCGAAAAAGATGGCAAAACGCGCACGATGGGTGGTTATTCAGATCAAATAGTGGTTGATGAAGCTTTTGTCTTAAAAGTATCACCGTCACTTGATCCTGCTGGTGTCGCGCCCCTTTTGTGTGCCGGGATCACAACCTATTCACCATTGAGACATTGGAAAGTGGGGCCTGGCTCGCATGTGGGAGTGATGGGCTTAGGTGGTCTTGGTCATATGGCGGTTAAATTAGCGAATGCCATGGGTGCGCATGTGGTGGTATTTACGACATCACCTGAGAAAGCAGAAGATGCGTTGCGCTTAGGAGCAAAGGAAGTGGTGATTGCCAAAAATCCGGGTGAGATGCAAGCGCAAGCAAACCGTTTTGATTTGTTGTTGAATGCCATTTCTGCTCCTATTGATTTGGGGCCTTATTTACAATTATTAAAACGAGATGGCACCATGGTGTTACTTGGCGTGCCAACCCAAGATCCTAGCGTGCAGACATTCAATTTGATTTTTAAGCGCCGTGCTATTGCCGGCTCATTAGTTGGTGGCCTACCTGAAACTCAGGAGATGCTCGACTTTTGTGCCAAGCATAATATTGTGTCAGATATTGAAGTGATCCCCATGCAAAAGGTGAATGAGGCTTATGAGCGCACGATTAAAGGGGATGTGAAGTACCGGTTTGTGATTGATATGGGGTCTTTAAAGTAGAAAATGACCGGAGGGAGTTCAAGTCAACCCAATAAGCCAATAAAAAAACCACCTAAAGGTTTAAGGTTGCGCCCTTCGAGATTGACTCGGGCCATCCCTGGCCCTCGGGCTTCGCCCGCGCTATGCGCGTCTAAATCGGCAATCCTGCCGATTTTTCGAACTGCTAATTGTAAGTCGGGAGTTCAAGTCAACCCAATAAGCCAATAAAAAAAACCACCTTTAGGTGGTTTTTTTTATTGGCGCGCCCGGAGAGACTCGAACTCCCGACACTCTGGTTCGAAGCCAGATACTCTATCCAACTGAGCTACGGGCGCGTGATAACGGGCTGAATTATCCTGGGAAAGTCTCCCTGAGTCAATGGCTTAACCGGATGTGAAAACATGCCCCTTGCCTGATGTTTTACTTCATGCATCAATTCAGTCATTGCCCTAGTCAATCGCTATGCCAACGGTACCACACTCATTTCCCCAAAACTCGTGCTCATTCACATTGCTCATATATGCTATGTTTCTCTGAATGTCCTTAAAATGGGATAGAGAAAATGGATAAAAACCCAGCTGATGAAATAGTCATAACAGCGCTAGCAAAACGGTTTAATGAAGAGCGTTACCCAAGAGCGCTTCATTTAGAAAAAAGAGTCAATGCGGGGGAGACCTTAACTGAGCCTGATATGGTATTTTTGCAAACGGTTTTTAATGAAGCAAAACATATTCTCCGGTTATCTGATAAATATCCTGAATATCAAGAAATAATGACTAAGGTGATTCAGATGTATTCAGATATCACAAAAAAAGCTTTAGAAAATGAAAAAAATCAAAAAGGCAATACATAATGGATGCCCAATTACTCGCAGGTAAAAAAGCACTCATTATTGGCATAGCCAATGAAAACTCAATTGCCTATGGTTGCGCACATATGCTAAAAAAAGCAGGTGCCGAAGTTGGAATAACCTATCTCAATGATAAAGCCAAACCTTATGTAGATAAATTAACTGATGAACTGACACCTAGTATATATTCTCGCTGTGATGTCACAAAAGAAGGCGATCTTGAAAACCTCTTTCAAGAGGTAACATCAAAATGGCAAAAAGTGGATATTATTGTTCACTCTATTGCCTTTGCACCCCAAAAAGATTTGCAAGGTCCGGTGGTAGATTGCTCAAAAGAAGGGTTTTTACTAGCCATGGATATTTCCTGCCATTCTTTTTTGCGCTTAGCTAAATTGGCTAAGCCTTTGATGAGCCACGGTGGCTCACTATTTGCAATGAGCTTTTATGGTTCTGTCAAAGTGATTGAAAATTATAATCTAATGGGACCAGTCAAAGCTGCCTTAGAATCCTGTGTACGTTATATGGCAGTGGAATTGGGGCCACAAAAGATTAGGGTCACTGCTATTTCTCCGGGACCTGTCAAAACTCGTGCGGCGTCCGGCTTAGAAGATTTTGATAAATTGATGCAGCGGGCAGAGCAAAAATCGCCAATGCAAACGCTAGTTGATATTTACGATGTAGGTGCCATGGTGACCTATCTATCAACTGATTATGCAAAAAACATCACTGGAGATACCATTTACATCGATGCGGGTTTTCATTTGTTAGGTTAAATGATGCTTGCATTTACCCGCATAGAAACCCTGACCTGATAGCATAGTTCATTCACTCTGTACCCTAGCCGCATATATACTAAAATAAAATGTTTGGCTCAAAGCGAGGTACTACATGGGCAAGCAAGGGGTACGAGTTCAAAATAATCTAATCGAACTGGCCATAGAGAAAATAAGCAATATACCCATGCAATTCCAGCCCGGTCAAACTGACTATAAAATTAACGTGATCAATGTCTTGAAGCAAATAAATCAATCTAATTTTCTTGATTCTGACAAAGATCGATTACTCATCGTGGTCCTAGAAGTTGTTGTTGAGGCTGATCAAAAAGAAATTAAAGCTTTTCGTAAGGAATTTGGCGAAATATTGGATTTACTGAATGAAGCCAGAGAAAAAAAACTACAGCCTATCTTGCAAAAAGAGTCGCCAAAAAAGAGTGCGCTAAAAAATGAAAATAGTCGAAAAAAAGGTATTAACGTTCAATTTAATCTTGATAAAAATACCGAAGCCGCTTTTCACCTTGAGCAAGGGCGAGAGTTAAGTGTTAGTACTAAAGAGTTTAAACAAGGTGAACGCGATAAATATCAAGCAAAGCGCACACCTGATGAAAAAGGAGAAGTTAAACTAAAACGCTTTGGCGAAAATCCACCCGTTGCGCCACAAGCCAAACCTTATCAAGGTCGATGGATGCCAGAAGGCAACTTAAAAGAGTTACAAACCTACTTTGAAAGCCCAAAGAAAGTAGAGGCCGCAAATATAACGTTAAATCAAGATGGAACCTATAGGGTGGAGATTTTTAAGGCAAACAGCAAAGTCCCAAAGAGATACAACTATGACTTGGATGAGATGCATGACATGCTGTTTGGTAGTCGATTACAAAATCATCTTAATGAAGCATTAGGACAAAACCATCCAGTCACGTTTACCTATTTCGGTAGAGAGAATTATGCCACTTTTGATATTGAAAATCTTAATGACGATCAATTAATTTCTCTACTAGCTGCGTTGGTTGAGCTTAAATTTAACCTGCAAGAAGAGGACATTGAAGCATTGCCTGACAATCAACATCGACTTTACTTGAGGCAAGAGGACATTCTGAATGCTTTGATTGACCATCCCTCACTGTTGCAAGATTTAAAGAACAATTATGAGCAAGCATTACAAGTCGTTGCTGAGCAAGCTATAGTGAGTCAAGCAAAAGATCAGGAGCCAAGTGCTCCTGAAAAACCATCGCCTCGCAGATAGCTCTTAGGAGACTACTGTGGGTAACAAGATCCCAAGAATGGCCTAAATTAAAATGAGGAATTTAGTTTATTTTTATTACTGAGCGTCATCAAAGCGCCGGCAAGGATGGCAACTATCCCTATCACTTTAGCGATATCCACAGCTTCTTCGAGTAATAAAATGCCAAAAATGACCACAAATAAAGGTTCCGTCACCGACAAAATAGACGCCTTTTCAGAGCTAATTTTCTTTAAGGACTCTAAAAACAAGAGAATGGGAATGGCGGTTGTGAAGATCGCAAAGCTAAATATCAACACCCACTGAGTGCCTGTAGTGGGGATGATAAAGCTGTGATCCCAAAGCGAATAGCATAAGCAAGCAAATGCGCCGCCTAGCGATAAAGACACGGTTGACATTACAGGAGAGATCTCTATTTTTTTACTGACAATAACGTAGCAGGCATAGGCAAAGGATGAGAGCACAGCCAAACCAATACCTAAGAGATCAAATTGACATTCCTTCAAATCAATTAATTGAGTCATTCCAAATGCCACCAACAATATAGCTGCATAGTATATCTTGGGGACATGTTGCTTATACAAAATGCTATTTAAAAGCATCACTATCGCAGGATAAGTGAAAAAGATCACCATTGACGGACCCGTACCAATATATTCACTGCTTACATAATAAATACAAGCAGCCAGGGCATAAAATAACCCGCCAAAACAAAACGTTTTCAACATAGCACTAAGGCTGTCCTTGGATTGAAGGCATTGTTTAGCAAAAAAGATGATGATGAAAAGTGCTGAAATTAAAAAACGCCAGAACTGCGTATTAGCAATGGAGAAATCTTGCATAAGGGTTATGCCAAAATAACCCACTAGGCCATATAACACACCTGACAAAATGGCGTACACGGAACCTTGAAATTCTGAGGTGGTATTTTTCATCGAGACTTGCTACCTAAAGTGACACATAACACTCCGCAGGGGATGAAAAACATCGCAATCTTAAGAGGAGCAGTGATGGGTTCATGTAGAATGATTGCAGAAGAAAGCAAACCACAAATGGGTACGCCTAAAAAACCAATAGAGACGGTCATAGAAGGCAGTTCTTTACTAACAATGTTGGAACACCAATAGGCGATGCCGGTGCCTAAGATGCCAGTGTACAATAAAGAAAAAATACCTGTTTGGGTGAATTGGAGCACAGGGTTAGGAACCATCAGAACCGATAAGAGAGAGACGGGTACAATGCCGACTAATAACTGCCAAGGAAGTAACTCAATTGCAGGGCGATGCCATGTCATGTTGCGTGCACAAAGCAAACTAATGCCAAAGGAAATGGCCGCAAGTAGTAACAGTCCATTGCCTAATAAGGCGTTTTGATCAGACCAATCAATACTCCATGGACTAAATAAGACAAGGACACCGACTAACCCCATTAAGAAGCCGAGCAATTTTAAAGGGGACAATTTTTCATGAAAGAATAAAACGGCAAAAGGCAAAATCCAAAAAGGGGTAGTATAAGTTAAAATCGCTGAGCGTCCGGCATCAACATAAAATAGACCAATATTGATGAATAAAGTAAAAAGGCCCATTTGGAAAAAGCCCAGGGTTAATATCAGTGGCAGATCTTTGCGGCTTGGGATAACCAATCTTTTTAGAAACGCCACTAAAGCAAACATGGAAAGGGTGCCAAGAATGAGGCGAAAGGTAGCAAACCAAATAGGGTGAATATACTCAATACCGATTTTATTGATGGGCCAGCTAAAACCCCAAATGAAGATAACAGCAGCGAACAGGCTATATACTCTGGCTAGGGTGGGTTCTTTTATTGCATTGGTTTGGATCATGTTGTGTTGCCTTCTTGCTATCTTCGACGATTTTATCTGAAGACGATTGGCAATTCCAGCAAACCCGATTGAGGTGTGAATAACGCAGACGAGTGAAATAGTATTTAAAATGCTGATTAGCCATCGAGCTCTTCTTTGAGCTCTTCAATATAGGCGCCGATATGCTTTAGCCGTTTGGTGCTGGCAATATTGTAAATGGCGTCTCCCTCATTGAGAATGGGTAAATTGGTTAAGCCAATTAAAATGCCATCAAAAGGAGCAACGACGGGCTCTGAAGGGTTAATTAAAAAGGGATCGTGAATATAGGCTAAAATTTCGCCTTCTTTTACAGTAAAAGATTTAGAAATATCTTTAACTGGCTGAACAAAGCCACTGGTGGTTGCTCTAACCCAACGAGCGGTTTGAGTAATAACGGGTTTAAAAGTGCTCTTTTTATCTAAACTCGGTACAGAAATCATTTTCAAGTAATTCATGACTTTGCCAATACCGCGAACACCCATACGAATGCAGAGCTCGTTAAACCGCAGCGCTTCTCCTCCTTCATAAACCAGAATGGGTACGCCTAATTCACTTGCTGCTTGTCGTAATGAGCCATCTCTGATTTTAGCGTCAATAATGACGGGTGCTTCAAAGGCTTGAGCAAATTTTTTAACACCTGTTGATTCTAAATTCACACGTAATTGAGGCAAGTTAACTCTACCGAATGCTCCGGTATGAAGATCGATCCCATAATCGCTCTTAGATATAATTTCTTCAGTAATGATATGAGCCAATCTTGCTGCGAGTGATCCTGATTTTCTTCCTGGAAAGGAACGATTTAAATCACGGCGATCGGGTAAGTAGCGTGATTGAATAATAAACCCATATGAATTAACCACGGGTATCGTAATCAAAGTTCCATGTAAATCCTTGAGCCATTTCTGATTATGTAAGCGTCTAATAATCTCAATGCTGTTTAACTCATCACCATGAATAGCGCTGGTAACAAATAGCTTCGGGCCAGCATACTTACCATGAAAAACATGAGCGGGGATAGCCATTTCAGTTTGAGTATATAAAGCGGCGGCAGGCAGTTGCACAATTTCATGTGTTCCAGGTTCAATTTTTTGGCCAGCGACCTGAAACGTTTTGTTTTTAATGGTCATTTATTTCCCCATCTTATCACTTAATTCAATCAGAGGCTTATCATAAGCGCCCAAGTGTATGAAACCAACACGGGGAAATTCAAAATCAATAATCACATAAAAAATGCCGAGCATAACCAGAGCATAACCCGTGCCATGCAACCAATTGGCTCGTTTGGCTCCCGCAAGCGCATAGCCCACGTAGAAAGAGCTGATTAGGATGAGGAATATTAAGGTGAAGAATATCATGAAAGGAGGATGGGTCATCAGCGAAGTATTGTGTGCTGTTGCATTATCAAACATGTCATTCAACGCAGGCAGTACCAGCAACCCAACCATGGGACTAGGTGATGCTTTACATGCCAAAACAGCAACTTGCCATATTTCATCTTGAAGGCGATTTGCAATGGCTAATTGTTCTTGAGCCGCGGTAACATCAGGGAGTTTTTGATTAATACCAAGGCGTGCTTGTGTATATTCTTTGAAAAGCATTCGTATTTGTTGTTGAGAAGCATCAGGTAAAATATCAATTCTTAACCAGGCAGTACCAATGGCATTGGTTTCGCTGACTATCATTTGTCGTCTAACATCTAATCGTTGTGAAGCGCCATAGAAGGTAAAAGCAATCATCAAGCCGAGTAAAGCAAAAATCGCCCCTTCAACCTCTGTGATGCCCATCTTGGCGCCAGTGGGATCGTCAGCCATTCGTTTTACGGCGATGCGTCTCCCGCACTCAAGTATGACTAACAATGCGAAAAATAAGCCAATTAAAATGAGCGTACTGTAAGTGGAAAAATGCGAAACGAGCGTAATCATCTTGAATCATCCCAATTCAGCTATTTCTACGTATTATGACCTTGTCACTTATAGAATAGTTTATTTACGAAACCTGTACTTAATCACAGTTCAATTTTACGAAGAGCGTTTTATCCCTCATAATCAAATAATTGTATTGCAAACCAGTAGATTAGCTCCAATATGGAAATTAGGCATTGGATACTCACGATGATAGTAGCTGCCCCAGGGAATAGCTATGCTGATCTAGATGTTAATCAGCGGTGTTGCGATATCAAACTGTGGGGTTATATAGATGGGTCCTATAACTACCTGCAATCCAGTAATGAGTTTGCAAGTGGCGTTTTTGATCGCGCTTATGATATTGAAGAAAATGGTTTTACCTTACAACAGGCTGCCTTATCACTGGCTTATCAACCTGAACAGGGGCTCGGTGGGTTAAGTAATGTGATCTTAGGGCGAGATGCCTTAGCAACCGCCGCTTATGGTTACAATCCTGACATTGATCAACAGCATGTCGGCTTCGATGTGCTCCAAGCTTATATGCAATATGCAATATCGCCCTTTACCATCATGGCTGGAAAATATATTACCTTGGTGGGATACGAGGTGATTGAGTCACCAGGTAATGCCAACTTTTCTCATTCACTGTTATTTACCTTTGCCGAGCCAACTACGCATACGGGTGTGCGAGGTGTTTATGCCGTCAATGATAAGTTGAAGTTGATAGTAGGCATGAATGATGGATGGGACAGTATTCGTGACTGGGGCAAAGGAAAAACAATAGAATTAGGGATGGCTTATACGCCAACAAGTAATTTATCGTTATCGGCACAGGGCTATTCTGGTACAGAGCGCGTTGTTTCTCGTACTTCAGTAGGACCAACAGGATTGCGGAATTTAATTGATCTAATTGCTTCATATAATGTGAGCGATCAACTGACCATTGCTGCGAATTACGATTATGGCTCACAAGAAAACGTGCTATCAAGCGATGCAAGCTCAATATCCACAGTGACGTGGCAAGGACTGGCAGGTTATGTGAATTATAAATTCAATGACATGTGGCGACTGGCTGGACGTGCGGAAGTTTTTGATGATACCGATGGCTATCGGACTGGAATAGAACAAAATATCAAAGAATTAACCCTAACCCTAGGCTTTTCACCGGTTAAAAATCTAGAAATCCGTGCTGAGACCCGTCGAGACTTTGCAAACGTTTCTTCATTTGTTGATAAAAGCACCGGAGCCCCAAGAGCAACACAGCAATCATTTGCCCTAGAAGCCATCTATCAATTTAGTAATGAATGCAAGACCCAAAGTACTCCAATCAATACCATTGCGCCAAGCAGCATTGCCGAACAAACATCGGTTGCTGAGGCCCCTAACCTTCCTGAAATTCATTCGCAGCCTTGCCTCCAGAGCAACCCATATACCTTGCAATTATTGGCTGCACGCTCTGAAGAAAACGTTAAAAAATTCATCCGGCAACATGATCTGCAAAACAGCGCGTATATTGTTCGCACGCAGCGTAAAGGCAAAGAATGGTATGTACTGTTGTATGGAGAATATGAATCAAAAGCGGCAGCTAAGCAGGCAAGTAAAATGCTGCCCCATTCTTTACAAAAAGCTAAACTTAAACCGTGGATCAGGCCATTAAAGAGCATGCAACAAGAGAGTTAACCTTTTAGATGCGCTCTGACTTTCATGAGAACAAACCCCAGTAGATTTAATCCTGGCCACAATGCCGGGTTTGTGCAACTGGGGTGAGCTTCATCCAAACCAATACCCCATATGCTATCGACAGGACTTGCTTCTACTAAAACGCGATCATGAGTATTGACGAGAAATTCACCCAAAGCACGATGCTGAGTAAACTTTGCCAGATTGCCTTGATAGGCAATATCGAAGCGATTTTTTCCCCATAGTACTTCATCAAAGTGAAGTATTTCACGACCTAATCGCTTGGCTTCGCCAGGATGGGTGGAATGTAAGATCTTGATTAGGGTCTGTGAGTCATTAAACAATCGTGCCTTTTGCGCCATCATATAATGCTCAGCAGTAGGGTAGGTGACGTCATCCACTGTAAATGGGGAAGCAAACCATTGGCTAAAGCATGATTTACTTACAGCTTGGTTTTTTGGAGGCTGATGTCCCCAGAAGAAAACGTATTTAGGACTAAACCTTTGGTTAATTTCTTGAATCAACTGTTCTTTAGTGAGGATTAACATAGGATCTATCCTAAAGATGATGCCTGTATGCCACAACGTAGACAGTTGTAGCATACAGACCAATAGCTTTAATGTCGATTAGACGGCTGCAAACGTGTTGTGGTTTGCGTGACTGCCGCGTGAGATGGGGCTTGCTGAGCAAGTTGTCCTAGCAAGGGTGCCTGAGTGGCGGCTAAAAACAGCGCCGGAGTAAATGCTGCAGGCGTTGGCACAAACGCTTGTTGATGAACGACGGTTCCACGTGATGGTGTTCCAGCTATTCGAGCGGGTGGTATAAAGCCGGGAGTTTGTGCCGTTGCGGGGATAAATGTTTGCGTGTGCACAATAGCAGGCGTGGGAGCGGGTGCAGCGGCGGGGACAAATGTTCGGTTGTGCCCTATTTGACGAGCAGGCGGAATTGTTCCAGCCACGACTGTGCCATCAATGTAACGTTGCACTCGCTGGGTTTCAGTATGCGTGTGATGCCTGCGTGGTGGTTTGTGAATACCGATTGGACCACTGGGTGAATTATCTTTTTCGTCTTTTTTAAATTTTGGCATGATGCCCCCCTTGAGCATGTAAATAACGCGCTGACGTTATCAAGCCAATGCCTGGAATTCAATGAATAAATCGTGAAAGCGATTATCGGTAAAGTAAAACAGACGAATGGACCACAATGAATTATTTAGTAATTTAACTTTTATTTATTGCGTGAAACGCGCGTGAGACTGCCTCCTTTTGCGACGGCTTCCATAAAGGCAGGGCGCTTCTGTATTCGTTCAAGAAAAGCTTGGATATGAGATTGGTTGGCAACTAACGATGGGATCTCTGCAGCCCATAATAAAGGGATCCCCATTTGAATATCTGCTGCACTAAATTCATTGCCCGCAAGCCAAGTTTGTTTTGCTAAAGTTGACTCAAGCAAACTGACATATTTTGTTAAGCGCGGACTAATTAAGTAGCTATTTACTTTTTTGTTAATAGTGCGAACGATAGGTTTGACCAAAAAAGGACTGTGATGCACTACATTATCGAACACCAGCTTCAGAAATAGCATGGGCATCAAGGTTCCTTCCGCAAAATGCATCCAATAGTTAAATTGTAACCAATCTGGAGTACCCTCCAAAGGCTTTAAGCGATGCTGTCCATAAGTGAATAACAAGTATTCAATAATGGCACCTGACTCGGCAACGGTCGTTTCACCGTCAGTAATTACCGGTGATAATCCCAGGGGATGTATGGCTTTTAAACTGTCAGGTGCAGCAAAGGTTTTTGAGTTACGCTGATAATTTTTAATCACATATTCAACGCCCAACTCTTCTAACAACCAAATAATCCGATGTGATCGAGAGTTGTTGAGGTGGTGAACGATGATCATGCTGAGCTCCTTGCATAGATTGTGCACAAGAGGCTATCACAATACCCATTGGAAAAATACTCAGTTGGCAACCCCTACAGATAGCTGCTTATTTATTTTTGCATCGATCCGATACATTGGGGTAGATAAAGTAATGCTGGGAGAATTTCAATGAATAAGTGGGTTAAGGCGGATAAGCCGCCTAAAGTGCAAGGAAAATATTTGGCCGTTGTCTCGAATTCGCAAACCTATATTCTGGATTACGTTCATGGTAATTGGTACGGCTATCCCTTTTATTCAGGAAAGCATATTAACGTGACGCATTGGATGGAGCTACCCAAATCTCCCTTGCCTAAAGATTGGGTGTATCACGTTTAATCAAGCAATGTGCTAGTGCAACTTGATTTGCTAAGTGAAAATGGTAGTATGGCTTTCACTTCATTTATCACTAAGGCAATAGCATGTCTAAGGATGGTGTCAATGCGTCGGCGAGTCAAGCGGATGAAGAATTTCAAACCTATTTTCTGCAGCTAGCACACGATTCTCCAATTAGTGAAGGACTCTGTGACTTTTATAGCTACCAGTTGTTCCCTTCTTTGCCTAGCGAGATTCTTACAGAGCCACTAGACATTCCAGAGGAATTGGTAAATGGTGCTAAAGAGAACAGCAAAAATCGAATCTCAGCTGTGCCTAAAAAAAGAAAGCCAAAACTGACTTCTTCAAACGACCCATCCTTAGAAAAACTCAAAACAGCACAAAAAAAAATCACTGACTTGAAAGCGAAAGCAAAGCGTGATAAATCGAGGCTGCAATTGCAAACTGATGAACTCATCAAGCAAACTGAAACGATCAAAGAGCTTAAAAGAGAACGTTCTCTATTAGAAAACCATAACTGTGATGCCAAGTTGGCCCTGAATATCTTGGTGGACAACTTCAAAAAAGTGAATAAAGAGCTCGAAGAATTACGAGCTGAAAGGCAAAATACCTTAGATACTATTCGTGGACTTGAGCAAGAGAACGGAAAGTACTACTATCAAATACAAACAGCATTATATCTTTTTAACAAAGAACTAGAAGATAAAAATTTACGGCTTGCTCGAGCGTATGAAAAAATCAATTTTCTTGAACAAGAAATTGCTGTCAACAAAGCAAGACAGTCTAATCCACCCATCATCAGTTCTCTATTTGATAGTAGAAAGTAATCTTAATTTAAATCAAGCAAGTGCAATTCGTCACATATTCAATCAAGTCAAAATATTCCCCTAGCTGAAACAGTTCATGTTTGGTTTTGCAATTGAGCTTAATCTTGGTTCTAGCAATATAATTGGCAATGGTGGGTAGGGCAAGGTTTAACTGGCTTGCAATTTGCTCTAGCGAATAGCCCTTGATAAGCAAAAGATAACAAGTAAATTCTCGTTTTGAGAGTAACTCAAAAGGAGTATCAAATAATAATTTATCTTCTGCGCAAAGATGAATAGTCTGCGTAAATAAATTGAGAGTATTCGTTTTAGGGAGGATAAAACGTTCTTGATTGGCGAGTTCAATCAGCGGTGTTGCAGTATGAACAAAATGCTTTATAAATCTTTTAAATAAATTGGGATGATTTAAATAAAAAGTATTAATGTCAGAATTATCAGGATGAGTCGCAAAAGCGGCTACTTCAGTCCTATCAGATAACCGGTTAACGATAAAAATACCATTACCAATGCCCAAGTTATTGGCAAACTCTGTTTTAGCTTTATCAACGCTATTCCAAAAATAGTTCCCTGAACTTAGGTGTAACTCCCACATGGTGAAGTCATTCAAAAACCAAGACTCAAAAAATGTATCGTTAGTATGTAGCGTAAAGCTAGAGTTATCTGGGTAGGTGACGCTATAGTTGAAATAGTGAATATTGGCCATTTTGGTCAAAGGAGATAAGATCTCTTTCACTTTTGCTTGTGCAGAGTATGAAATATGATTATTTGAAAAAGGTAAATTCACTTCAAGACCCCATATGCACTCGACAACAAATGTATAGCTCAATATAAAATTAAATAAAATGAATTCTAAAGAGAACTTCACACCGTTTCATGTCAGGAAAACCTCGGAAAGGGCCGTTTAAAGACCAAATAGAGTAGTAACCTGATGAATGGTTGGTGAATCTTAACCGCCTGAAAATTCTCCTTGGGGAGCTGGATGTTCATCCTTAATAAAGCTTGTACTGTGCGTATCCTCTGCTAGAGTCAATGAAGGATAAAAGAAAACCTAGGAGATCAGCATGAATAGAGCAGTCGTGACATTTCTGGTGTGGGTATTACCCATTATCATGCTGTTATTGTCCTTAATACCCATTGCTTGGCCAGCGTTATTATTCCCGCTATTGTTGCAAATAGTTGTCTCCCTTGCCGCGGCTTATATCGTTTATTTGTTGTTTACCTTAAAACCACCCTATTACATGATTTGGGGTATAGTCTTTATTCTGTTCGTACTCATTTATAACCCTATCATCACGGTGCAAGTGGTAACCAACATCTTGCTTCCAACCGCTTTGATTACCATTGTTCTTTGGATTGCTAATTGGTGGTTCTGCTTTCGCAATCAATATAAACTCTTTTAAAAACAGGGGCCTCTAGAGGCCCTTTTTTTCGCCTGCCGTTATGCTTAACTACATCGATTCAGTCGAGTTTATCGGCCTTTTAGTGGCTTACATCGGAATATTGTTAAGTAGATTCTTTATGAAGTGCTAAAGTCGGCAAAGCGCAGTATAGCACTTTGGACGATTGATTATGAAATACAAAAATTTAACCTTAAATATCGAGCACAATCCTCAATTACACCAACAGTTTTTAACGCTAGAAGGGATGATCCCCTTCATTCCAGAATTAGACGCACTGATTGATGAGGCAACCCAAAGAGGCTCTATTACAATTGATTTTGTGAGAAGAGAAGAATCGCCAACAGGTGGCCATATCAGCCAAACTGGCACCATTGATGGTCAGGGTCGACGCACCATTTCACGTAACATTAAAATCGTGAGCGAAGATCAAAATTTTGCCGATATGTTTTTTACCTTGGTTTTTGAACTCTGCAATGCTAAGAATCCCTTTTTCGGACTATTTTCATCTGATGGGATCCATCCCGAAGAATTTGATAGAGACTCTTTTGCATATATGAAAGAATCGGCTGAATATTCTGAAACTCATGTGCCTTCCAGAAAAATTTTAAGAGACATTTTTTCTAATCCCCAAACCTTGGCATTATTTAGAGCGCATGGGATCATCCTAAGTAGAGATGATATTTTTCAATTAACCCATGATGCTTTTAGAGACTTCGAGCACTGGTGGCAACATTGCAATGTTCGCCAACCTGGCCAACCCCTGAGTCATGCCGATACGTATCGCCATGAACATGACCAGATTATGGCTAACCAACTAGCAGAACTTCAATTCGAGGATTCACCACCACCACGAAGAAGAGAATTACCTCAAACGCCAGCGCGTCGCCAGCAGCCCGCCGCACCCACTCCAGTTGCTCCAGCGCGTCGTCATCAACCGGCAGCAGCGCCAGCTCCCATTATTCATGCGCAACGCCGCGAGGCAGCACAATGTGATGAAGCATGGTTAGCAGAGATCTATGCCGAAGAAAATGGAGACATGTCGCAAGCTGAAATTATGGCATCTATTGCCGCTATGCAAGTGAATCGTAATAACAGACCCAATTAACTGCACCCTTGCCTCCCGCGTAGCGGGAGGCAAGATTTCAATCGCAATCAATTATTGTTTAAAGAACTTGTCTAGATAAGTGATGATTTGTTTGCTAATAGGCCTAAAAAAGTGTTTATTAGCAAACAAACAGAAGGCAAAAAACCAAATGCTGAGAAAAGCTGTGAGTAGATAAGCATAAAAAATATTGTCAGCCACTTGGTTCATGGCTATGAATAAAAAAGGCATGAGACTGAGTGTGAATATCGCTTCATAAACACAGTGTAGACTTTCGATTCTTTCTTCTGGATTTTGCATGATTAACCCACTGTCATCTTGTTTCCCATAGGGTAGAGTGAATAGGGCCTAAAAGCGAGTGATTAGCGATGGTGTGTTGTTTTTTTGCGACTAAAATAGCCGTTAATTGGGGACGGCACAGTAATCGTCCCCTACAGTTTGAGTTTTAGTCTACGGTCGCCGCGCTTGGCCAAAACGCACAATCGCGTCCATATAATACAGACAGCCTCTTTGATCATCTGAATGTGCTGGAGTCGGATTTTTAGGAGATCTGTTTAAGCAACTCTTAAAACAGGGGGTAAATAAACGCTGCCAAAATCCTTCGGATTTTTGCGTTTTGGCTTGGGGCAAAAGCGGATCGGATTCTTTAAATTCAACCGATTCAAGTGAATCATCATCCTTCGTATCAAAAATATCTTGTTCAGTCCTTGGCATGGTCGCCTCACTTTCCATGGTATCATCAATTATCTCAATAATCGGCGCTAGGCCGAATACCTCATTATCATCATCGGTCAACATTGCACTAGAAGAGCTACTTTGTGCGGGTATGGATGCTGGGATGGGTACTAGAACAGGAGCCACACCCAAGAGTTCACAACATTGTGCATCAGCTTTGATGATGACACCCAATTGAGGATGGGCTTGTAACAACCTTACTAAGGTCACTAATTCTCGGTACTTAAGATGGTATTTATTTTGGCCGTATTCTGCCTTAACGTTGTAAATATGTTTAAGCAATGGTGTAAAAAAGTTAGGGAAGGCTTTCAAAAATTGCATAGCAAAAGCAGGGCTCAGAATGCTCCATTTAAAGGGTAGTGTTTGCTGGAATAAAGAGTATTCTTGCCATAACGCTAACGTAGGTGGGTTTTCAGCTAATTTCAAAGCAAATAGCAACCATCTAACGGTTTCAATATTCGCATCTTGAGAGTCTACTTGGCCAAAAGTCTGAATTTGTGTAATGGCATAGTCTAGTAAAATGCCAAAACGCACTGTTTTGTCAGCGGCGTCTTCATCTGGGCAGATTTTTTCACTGTAATTTGCTGGGTAAAGTTTAAGCGCATAAATACCCAATACAATTAGCCATTCTTTTCGCGACTGTTCGTCGTGACATCCTTTGACGTTGATTTGTAGGGTTTCGATTAATTGGGCATATTGTGTTCTCAGTAAGCGTGCTGTGAGCATCCGATTGCTAATAAAGGCATGCCAAAGTGCGGTATGAGGAGATAACAGTAATGCTTTAAATATCCTTGAGTCAGCATCAGCCTGTGGCAGTTCTGCTAATACTTTGCATTGGGTTGGCACATCTTCCCATTCTGCTGCTTTGTGAAATCGTTCTTCTGGAGTTTGGATGTTGGCAAAAAAATGATCTTTGAAGGCCGCAAGTCTCAGAAGTACCGCTTGCCACTCGGGTTGGGCGTCAGGATCGGCGGCTTTTAAGAGGGCAGTTAAATACATATCCCTCAGTTTACTTTCGTTAAGCCTGGTTTGAATGGCTTTGTTACTGCAAAATGCCAGCCACAATGTGGGATTGAGAAAGCGATTTATTTCGTCGTGAACGGCATCAATATTATGAGTGGGTTGTAATTGTTCGATGAAAGGGACAACCTGCTTCACGCCCCCTTTTTGTAGCAGCGAAATGATATGGGAATCAACAGGGCCATTATTTAACATGGTTAAATCTTCACCATCAGTTAAGAGTCTTGAAAATATAACACAGCGTATTCTTAAGCGCTAAGTTGTTTTAGCCTTCTGTCTCATGTAGAATCTTTGCCTGTTATTTTTAAGTTGATTATACAACTTTTGATGAGGGAAGTATGCCTACGCTAACTATCGCCGATATACAATACAAGCTACAGGCCGGTGAACTTCCAAAAGATTATGCCATCAAAACCCCCATTGTCATTTCAAGTCAAAAGCTTGTATGGACATTAATGTTGTTTAAAGACAACGAACAAATGCTGCACTTCATTTCATTATTGAGTGAAAATGAAGCCGTCACTATTGAGGTCAATAAAAAGAATATTCAGCAAGGTTCGGTAGATAGATTTGTGCACGCCTATGCTGAGCATGGCTTTTTCCCACAAGAGCTTGATAATGCTAAACAGCAGCATATTCTGACTTTTTTGCGAAGAAATCAATTTGCAGCTAAAGAGCTGATCTATTTGCTTAAAAATCTGAGCGATGAATCGATTAATAATTTTTTGTTAGCCTCAAGATGTTTTTCAGAAAAAGATCTATTAGCGCTTTGTAATGATATTGATACTTTAAAAAAATTAAGCGGCGAAAAGATCAAATTACTCTACCATTATTTTAATAAGTGCCGACGCTGGGAAGAGTCTTTAACGCCCCTATTAGACATGCATTATTTTGCCTATCGCGCAGGCCATGTTATGGGATTAAAAGGCGATATCTGCGTAACAATTGATACTCATCAATTCCGGTTTGCAACGGAATACGCTCCGGGGGAAGTTTCTTTAAAAATATTATCTGGGTATCTGGATGCTTATTCACAAAGTCAACAAGATGCGGTATTTAGTGCCATCAGTCATGCCGTTAAAATGAATTGGGCATTGATGGTGCCTAACACTTCTCATTATGGTGATGATGCTGGCCAAAAGATTTATGAACAATATAAAAGAAACGAAATGACTTTCATTAGCTGTGGCTGGCCAGGCCATTCAGTGGGGCTGGTGCTTCATGGAAATTATCTTGTTTATACCAATCGTGGTGTAGGGGGAGATCCTAAATACGGTTCTAAGATTTTTAGCATATCCGATCGCAGCAAAATTACGGCGGAGTTTATCGAGACTTTATTAGATAGTCGCTCGCCAAATGAATTTCATCGAACTCTGGATAGGATCATTAATTTCAAAAAGCCGGTGGTTCGATTTCTTTCTAAACATCAAAAGTATGCCAACTGTACCTTTGCCAATCCTAAATCTAGTATCGAGCCCATGATTGTATTACAAAGAGCAGGTCCGTTTGCGAGCCAAGTACAACTTCGGCAAATAGCGCGCCTTGAGCAAGGTCGGCGAAAATACAAACAGTTTACAACCTTTGTGAGAGACAGAGAGGTTGATGAGCTTGTCAAAAATATGTTTTATGCAAAGCATCCCCATTTAGTTCAATTTTTTGCGACGCTAGTTAAAAGAATCATCATCGTTCATCATGGTAAAAGAAATAGCACGATAAAAGATAAGCAAGAGCAACGTCGAGCCTTAGATTTATTCGAAAGGACCCCCGAAGCCATTCAAAAGATAATCAGAGAAGACGAAGTTTGGATGGGCTATTACAAGGCATTCCAAGCAACACAACCTGTGCCACAGGCTAACCCTATGTTGCTTCATCAGTACACGACAGTCGTCAACAATAAAGACAATCGTCATCATAGGGTAGAGCTTGATAAAGGCTATATCACGGCCATAGATGGTGTACAGACACCTAAAGCAGCTTATAGCTTCAAGAATGCCAGAAAGTTATGCACCCAGGTCTTAAAGAGCTGGTAGCCAAAATTAAGCTAATTTAGTTTCTTAAAGTAAAATTGCGTAATCAGGTTAACTTATTTTAGCTCGTTTTTGCTATTTTCCATTTTAGAATCCTGGCTTGTAGTGACTTGTGAAGGTATACTTCACGCTTTTTTGTGGTTGTAAAACGGTCTATTAGTCTGATGAATAATAACGAACAGTCTATGCGAACCTACTTAAGTTTGTGTACAGAGTATTATGACTGGGACAAGCCAATCGTTTCTGAACAAGAATTGGCGTTTTACATGGAGTTTATTAAGGCGGCAAAAGGGCCTATTCTTGAGCCAATGTGCGGAACTGGCCGTTTCTTAATCCCCGTACTAGAGGCTGGGTTTGAGATCCATGGCTTGGATGCTTCAGTGTATATGCTTGAGCGTCTGCATGAAAAATGTGCCAAGAAAAATCTCAATCCTACGGTTTGGCGCCAATTTATACATGAGCTTGATACCAAAACAGCTTATGACTTAATGCTGATTCCCGGGGGCTCCTTTGGGCTTATTATCTCACGGGAAGAAGCCAAGAAAAGCTTGCAGAAAATGTATGATCACTTGCTGCCGGGTGGAAAACTGGTATTTGAAGTTGAGACTTTAAATGCGGTTCCAGAGCGTCTTGGGATTTGGGAAGGCTCAGTCAAAAGTGGTGATGATGTTGATAGCATGATTGTATTAAGCACTTGTGCATTGCCACCAAAAGATCAAGTGGGAAGCATTATTTGTCGCTATGAGCTTGTGCAAAAAGGCAATTTAATTAAGACAGAAATTGAGAATTTTCAATTGCGTCTTTATAACATTGAAGAAATGGATGCTTGCTTAGAATCAGTAGGGTTTAAAAAGATCAAGCATTATAAAGCTTACGATATTTCTCAAGTTCCAACCAATGAAGATAAAGTTATTTTTTACGAATGCGAAAAGTAGCTTGCTTCTCTAAATGCGTATTGGCTACATGTTGCCAATACGCAATTCTCTCTTTGGCAAATACGTGACGGATGACTCTATTTCTCACCTTGATTTGGCTGTGAAGCTCAGAGTCATGACGTTCATGAAAAGAATTGGGTAAAACAATCCAGTCACCATCATGGGTTTGATCAAAATGATGGATCACGAGATAATCTTTACCTTCTCTAGTAATGGGTGCCTTTCCTTTTAACATTCTTTGCAAGTTGGTTTCTCCGTGAATATCGATGTCATCCATTCGATATAAATGACGATTTTCAAAAATGCGGTGCTCTTGAAAGACCACTTCATCTTGTAATAACCGATGCTTTGATAAAAAATCACGGCGAAATTTTAAGTAAAATTCCTTGATAATACCGTGGCGATCTAAATGGTGTTTGTCTTTAAAGACAGCCGCAGTTGCGTGGAAGAATCGCATGGGCTGAATAGGAGGAGTGATGGTTAGCCTTTGTAGCTGAGCGATTAGAACATTTTCATTTACCGCATGACGTTCAACAGGAAGCCTTCTTGAAAATAGTAACGGTCTGCGAAAATTAATCATAGTGAATTAAGCAAAAGTGAATAGGTGGTTAACAACTGTAACAAAATGGTTAAGTCGATGCAAATACCTAAAAATTAAATAAAATAACGCATGAGATCCTTAGCTTGCATCATCTCTTTTTTGCAGCGTGATAAGTCTTCTACAATCGTTCCCTCGCTAAGTACTAAAGTACGGTCACCAACGCTGAGTGCTTGAGTCAGGCTATGTGTAATCATCAATGTAGTTAATTGATGCTTGTCAACCAGTTGACAAGTCATATCTAAAATTTGTTGTGCTGTTTTGGGATCTAATGCTGCCGTGTGTTCATCTAGTAATAAAATATCAGCTTCACAGATTGTTGCCATCACTAAACTAAGTGCCTGGCGCTGTCCGCCAGAAAGAGTGCTAACCTTAGAATGTAAGCTGTTTTCAAGCCCGAGTCCTAAAGGAGCCAGAAGTTCTTTAGCACGTTTTCGCAACATGCCACTAAGATACAACCCTAAGCCACGCTTTTGGCCACGTTTTAAGGCCAAGGCAATATTCTCCAAGAGCGTTAAGTGCGCAAAGGTGCCCTGCATGGGATCTTGGAACAAGCGGGCAATATGCGGTGCTCGCCGATGTGCGGGCCAATTTGTCACATTTTGTTGGTTAAAATAGATCTCGCCTTGAGAAGGAAAAATCACGCCAGCCAACATATTCATTAAGGTTGATTTGCCTGCACCATTGCCGCCGATAAGAGTAATAAATTCGCCGCACTTTACCGTTAAGTTAATGCCCTTCAGAATATGCTTGGCCAAGGTCGTGCCCGCTTGAAATTCTACATGGATATTATTGAGTGTAATCATCTGAACCTCGGTAATATGAGCGTTGTCACGACTAACAAAGTGGTAATAAGATTTAAATCAGAGGGTTCTAACCCTAATTGTCCTGCATTCAAAGCAAAGACGATAGCAAGCCGATACACAATCGCACCTAAAATGCAGGCTAATAAAGCATGGAACATCAAGCGAGGTGATAGTAACGATTCACCTATAATCACAGCAGCAAGGCCGATGATGATAGTGCCGGTTCCCATAGAAATATCAGCAAAGCCTTGAGATTGCGCAAATAAGGCCCCCGCCAAAGCGACGATACCATTACTTAAACATAAAGCGATTACCTTTAAAGTATTGGTTCGGATCCCGTAAGCATGACAAATATCGGGATTCATACTGGTTGCTCGTATGGCTAGACCAAAGTGCGTATGAAAAAGCCATGATAATAGACCCAAGGTCAGCATCACAATAAGTAGAATGATCATCAACACAGAACCAGCAGAGAATAACGTCGGTTCATTAAGCAGAGCAATATTCGGTTGCGACATGATGCGTAAGTTAACAGAATAGAGCCCAGTCATGACCAAAATACTGGCAAGGATTGCTAAGATGTTCAATTTCGAGTGTAAGAAGCCCGTAACCAATCCGGCCATTAAACCGCCAACGATGGCAATCAAAGTAGCCATGAGAGCAGGATGTCCGTTGACCAGTAAAACGGCAGCAATCGCTCCTCCTAGGGTAAAACTGCCATCCACCGTTAAATCAGGAAAATCAATTAATCGAAAACTAATATACACCGCAATTGCGACTAAAGCGTAAATAAGTCCTAATTCAATGGCACCAATAAGTTGCAAGCTATTCATGTGATCCCCCTATTTTTCAATGATTAAGGGCATGCCAATTAATGTGGTTCCTATTTGAATGCCTAGGAGGCTTGCCGTTGTTTGATTAACGACCAAACTTATTTTAGAGGGGGCAAGTACAGGCAAATCAGAAGCCCCTGCTAACACTTTAACCAGTTGTTCTCCTGCTGTTCTTCCAACGTCATATTGGGTATAACCTACGCAGGATAAAGCTCCTTGTTTAACCGAGTCGGGATCGCTAGTGAATAATGGCAATTTGTGTTCTCGTGTTATTTTGATGACAGTCCCTAAACCGGAGAAAATTGTATTATCTGAGGGCACATAGAGCGCATCTACCTTGCCTATTAAGGAATGAAGAGCACTTTTAATATCGTTGGTGCTATTCACACTAACAGGGACCAAATTAATTTGGGGACTTGCCATTTTTTTTAACAGAGCTAAAGCTTTTACTGAATTAGCTTCACTGGGATTATAAAGTACACCAAGGTTCTTTAGATTGGGAACCAGTGATTGGATGAGTAATAGCTCTTGGTCTAAAGGTGGAGAATCTATCGCGCCTGTAATGCGTCCATTACGCGTTAATTGTGGCACAATCCCTGCTGCTACCGGGTCGGTAACTGAACTGAAAATGACCGGAATGTTTGTACCTGATGTAGCCTTGATCACAGTTTGGGCAGAGGGCGTTGAGATAGGTATAATCGCATCGGGTTTAAGTGTTGCCCATTTGCGAGCGATCATAGCGGCAGTGGCGATATTATTATGTGCTGTTGCTTCAAGTACAGTAAGATTACTACCCATTTCGTAGCCGTGCTCCTTTAGAACATCTAAAATACCTCGTTTGGCTTCCAATAAAGAAGGGTGTACAACAATTTCAGTAATGGCAATAGTTTTGTGCGAAGAGATGGGTAGTGCAGGGGGTGAGAAAATGAAAAGAGATAATAATAGGGCTAGACTATGAGCGAGGATTATTAGGTTGTTAACGGTACTCTTGTTGTGATGTGGTTCCATAATATGCTCCGATTCGCGAGTTGAATGTGACAAAGAAAACGATTTAAACGAGTAAATCGATAAAAGCTAAATCGAGCATAATAATAGAGTTGTGACATGAATTTAGTTCCTATGAGTAAATTGCAAGTATCGATTCATTAATCTATCTGATATTCTAAGAGGTGTAAAGCTGTTTGAATACCAATGGAACGAGCGGTAGTTAGCGCTGGATAAATCAAAAAATTATAATAAAGACAATAGGTTAGATCATGCATCACTTTCCAATCGAAATTCAAGATCCACAACTTGTTATAAAAGGCTTGAGGGCAACTACGCGTTTTTTTGAAATGCTAGCTTCCAACAGTAAGATTTATAAGAACACAAGCGCTATTGTCACAGGTATAGATTCGCCCTTTCTCAATGTCGCCTATCTAAACAAAATTGATGTAAATGAAGTTCATGACATTTGTGAAAACATCTCTGAATTTTTTGGCCACTTTCAGACCCTCTGGACTTTTGTTGTGACGCCTTTGTCACAACCTGATAATTTAAAAGATTATTTAAAGCATGAAAAATTTGAGTTGCTAGAGTCAGTGCCCTGTATGTATTGTGATTTATCGATGGTAAATACAGCGCTTCCTTCCGACATTGTCGTAGAAGAACTCATCAGTAGTGATAATTTGCTCGAGTGGATCAAGCCTATTTGCGAAGGTTTTGGTCCAGGAGATGATAATGGCGAAGAATTTCGTAAACTCAACGCTAAAATCAGTCAACAAGATGGTGTTTTTAAACAATTTATAGCCTATTCTGGAAATCAGGTGGTTTCTTCAGGAACACTATTCTTAACCGAAGAATCAGTCATGATTCATAATATCGCAACTAAAAAAGACTCCGTCAAAAAAGGTTATGGCTCGGCTTTAACGATTAAACTAATGGATGTCGCTAAGAACCTAGGCTATAAAGACTGCTTTTTGGAATCATCTGACAGTGGTTATAACCTTTATAGACGGTGCGGGTTTAGGGTATACGGCGTGAATGACTATTATGTTAAAAAACAGTAGTAAAATTCAACGAGGTTTTTTCGTATTGTTATCTACTTGAAAGTTAAAGGCCACATTTTCTGTGTGGCCTTTTGGGGGAAAAGGACTCTATTTGAATAGGCTAAAAAAACTCAAATAGAGTGATTTGCTAGTTTACGCATCCCTCTCTTTCTTCAATTCCGTAAATGACGCATGGATTTGTTTCACAAACGGCGCTGGGCAGTTATTTTTTAACTCATTGATCACGACTTGCATTTCGGCAGCTTCTTTTGGGCTCATGGTTTCTGACAACTTCTTGCATGCCTCATTTTTGGGATTGGGGTAAATCTCATGAAAATAGAATCGGTATAAGTGGCTCATTGATTTAATGCATTTTTCTGAAATATTGGTTTGGTTCGATGTATTATTTTCCGGGGTGCTTTGTTGTTCATCATACGATGTAGGCATAGTAGGCTCTGCAACAACGTTTTGCATCACTTGTTCTTGAGGCATACTGTTTTGCGAAACCGTATTTTGGGCAACATAGTCTTGGGGCATAATCGGTTGTTTAAACTCCATTTGAGGGAAGCCAGCGTTTGATTCTTCTTCTGTTCCCCCCATTTCATCAAAGGCCCATACTGCAACAGAAATAAGTACAAGAGTGGCTACGAAAATATTTGTTTTCATTGGATGTTCCTTTTAAAAAGCAGACGTTCTGACTTTGGCTTGTCAGGTTTTCCTTAACAGAATGTATTCAATATTTGGACAAGTCGCCAGATGAGTCAAGTTCTGATTGACGCAAAGGCATTGCTAAGTATAATCAGCTTTCTAAATACTTTTAACTATACTGTGTGAGGAAATAAATGTTACTACAAAACACCGATGAACTAGCCCAATTTTCACCCCCCGATCGCATATTATTTTCAAAAATCTTACGAGCTTACAATAAAAAACAAACAGAAGAATATACGCAACTTTTTGAAACTTTAACCCCCAACCAACAAAGTGATTTTATTCAGTACAAAGCTATCTTGGATAGAAAAGAAAAGCTAGAACAACCTGCTGTAACGACAGCTTACGTGGCAAGTAAGGCTGCGGCTGCTCCTTTAAGGGATGCAAAAGAAGCAGATGGGCCCAATCCCGATAAGCGCCCTGGCTGCTGTATCAGCTAGGAACTAAACGACCTCTCCTCTTGTCCTTAATATAAACGGTTTTCATAAAAACACGTGGAAATACAACGGTCAAGGGGAGAGGACATGTTACAAGGCACCGATTTAGAAAAGAGGATTGATCAATTAATCGACGAGATCCGAGCCTGCATAGAAACTGCGCTGACAGATTTTGAAGAGTCCCGAGATTTCGTGAGAACCAATGCAATAAAAAGAATCATTGATTACTATATCCAATCACTGCGAGAAATTCGTCACACAATCAATCCCCAAAAGCGGATGGAGTTATACCGTGAAAAGCTCTCTCCATTGTATGAAAAGAAACAAAATAATTTGGGAACCCTAGGGAATGATCTTAATGGGGGTAAACTCGCAAGATTTACTTTTTCAGAAGATCAAAAAGCTTTTTTACGCGAATGTGTTGAAGAACTTGAAAAAGCACAAGCCGAATTAAATCCTCTCATTGAGCAACGTTTTAATGAAAAGCGTCAAGCTGAAGAACGCCGACTTCAAGAAAAAACAGAAAAATTAAGAAAAGAAAAAGAAAGAGTAGAGCAACAGCGATTGAGCGAAGAATTAGTTGAGGTAAGAGAGAGCCTAGTACCAGAATTGCCTGTGATAGCTGGCCCAATCCAACCCGTGATCGACCGTTTCATTGATGAAAACGCCCATCCGGTGATGAATGCACAGATGTTTCAAGACTACGTCAAAGCGCGTCTTCGAGCTGCAAGAGCGCTAAAGGGTAATGCACAGCAGCTGGATGTTCTGGAAGATCAAATCGACAGATTATTCACGAATGATGATTTTAAAGCGTTCGCCAGAGCCAAGGCAGAAAAGGAACTGATGGTTAAACGGGCGACGAAATGGCTTGCTGATGGACATATTGATCAAAGTACCTTTGAATTAAACTGCAAAGCAGCAGAAGATGCCTATATGGTAGCTTTTGATAGAACCTATAGTGCCAATATAAAGAAAGTACGGCAAGTTAATAGTTTGCTAGCCTATGCTGTGAACCCTAAGAAAGACCCGCGCAAAATTCTTAGAGAGATCAACAAGAAAGCAGATGATTTGCGTGCGCTAGAAGCAAGGCCGATTCAGCACAATACTTATCATGTTAGTAATCTTACCGTAACAAGCTCACATATCCCTGAAGGGTGGCTCACTAAAGAGCAGCAAGCATTATATAAGCATGTTCACAAAGCTGACCCGCCACAAGACAGGCCCTATACTTGCCCGAGCACGATTCGTGATAAACGCCAAGTAGGGCAGGCCAATGCGGTTCGAACTGAAATTGCCGTGAATGGCCAAACAGCATTTGTGGGCCACCGCCATGGTTCCCCTTCCGTGCTGAAAATCAATAATGAAGCAGATCGCCAATATCGTACCTTGCAAAATGTTAAGCAAACGATGGCACTGGCAGCTAAAGAGAAAATAGCAAAAGTCGGTGAACCCTTACCTGATCCCTTGGTATTAGATATCAGCTCGATGAGTTTATTATCACCTGTTATGCAAGGCGATCTGTTGGATGGCATGAAACAGTTCCGCCAAGTCGATGACTCCAGAAATGCCTATTGGTCTTTACACGGCCGAACTATCCCTTTAGAAGTAGCTAATGAAGATGGCACAACAAGAACCATTAGCGTGAAACTCAATTCAACCTTCATGAGTATTGGTGTAAATGCGGTACGTGGCATAGGAACCTTTGGTGCAAGAGAGCTTGTGCAGCGAGTTAATAATCGGGGACTCGATCAGTTTTTCGATAATTTTGTGAAAGATGCTGTCAAGACCACTGATCCTCAATTAGCTCGTGTTGCTAAACGATTAGATGAATTAGAGACCCTGCCTTCAATTAAAGCAGCCAAAGTCAAGCTCCATGATTATGATCGTTCCGCTTTGCATTTAGCATATGAGAAACTAGAGTATTGCAATCGCGCTTTATCTGACCCTGAACATAGGGCTATGGTTGATAAGAAGGTGATTAAAAAAGAACGACAATCTGCACTAAAAATAATTAAACGTGAAGAAAAGAATTTAGATAACATATATAAAGAGTTAGCAAATGCGCGTGAAGAAATCTATCAAGATCGTATTAAGGATTTACAGAATATATTAAACGAACTCAAAGTAATGGGGCGCGCACAAGGCGGGGATAGATACAAAAATAATAAAGACTTTCAGAAAATGCAAATGTTTGTTGATGCAATTGATATATATTATAACCAACCTCAACCTGGGTTGCAGCGTTTCATCGATGTTAAATTAAAAACCCGGGAAAGAAATAAAGTTCTCAAGAAATTAGCCAAAGAAGAGGATTGGGATAAGAAAGATCAACTGCGTGAACAAGCTGCGGCGTTGCAAAAGGAAATTGATAACTTAAATAAATCAAATTATCGTTTTCAAGCACGCTTTGCCATGCTAGCCAATTATATGGGCGAGTTTATCGAGTGGTTTTGTAAGAGTGGTGAAGATAGAACGGGTTTATTAAATGAACAAATCGAAGCATTTTGCCTATTCATTGAAAAGTATGGTTACCCGCCAAAATGGGAAAATACAATCGACCATCTTAAATATCATGAATTGATGCCGTTGGTTCACAATGGTGCACCTAACCGTGAAACCAATGCCTTTAATGACGATTGTCCTGGATTAAAGGTATCAGATCCCGATTTTGAGATCCCCACAGTGAGCTATTATACCGATAAGAAAATGTCGAATATCGTTAAAAACTCAGCCAAGGTAGGTTATGGTCTGGCAGAGCGTGTTAAGCAGTTCTTTGGCAACCTATTTGGAGTCCCCTCAGTACCAGCACCGGTACGTCAAGCGCAAGGCAGTATCGAGAGAATAGTTGGCGAAAGACCTCAAGTGGCTGAACCTTTCACTAGTCTTCAAGGTGAGGCAAAATCAAGAAAAGATCCCAAACGAGATAGAGTGCAAAGTTATACGCCAGGTATTTCAGTTAAGCCACCGTCAGATGGCCCGAGTACTCCTACTCATGACGAACGCAAATCAAAAAAAGGAAGACGAAACACCAGTAAATTCTAAACGTTCAAGGCTTTCCTAAACGGAGCCGCTTTTCGGCACTCAGCTCAGCTTTTAAGTGGGTTAACAGTGTATCACCTTCTGGCCAGCGGGCATGCGTTTCTTGGATTAACCGATCGATAGCCTCATCACTACTATTATTATTTAAAGTGCGTGCCACATAATCTAAGGTAGCAATAGCAAAAAATTTCGCATAGTCAGAGAAAGAAATATTAAAATCAGGGATATTAAACGTTTCTGTGTGATTAGGTTTGGCCTCTTTTTGCTGCTTTAAAATAAGTTGTAAACTATAAAAATCATCTTCATTTTTGTATTTAGGAATTGAATGAAAATTTTCTAAAACTGATTTTGCTTTTGCAATATCGCTAATAAATTTTTTTAACACCTCAGGGTCGCGAGGCGTTTTACTTGCTTGTAAAGGTAATTGCTCAACAGTTCCTGATCGATGACGGCTCATCAGCATGACGGGTGCTTTTGCTTCTTGTTTGCCTGCTTTCTTTACCGCTTTGTCAAATCGAGGCGTTGCATTCAGACTAATTTGATTCTGTGTTAACACAAGTTGCGCGGGAATTTTAATGCGAGGGTCGGCATGTTTTGCGGCTTGTCGTAATTGGTCTTCAATTTTTTCCATTTGATCTTGAGTGCTGACGAGTAATTTTAAGCGATTAGGTCCTTCTTCGATATTAGCCAAAGCAACTTTTAAGACCTTATATTTTTCGCTCCACAAAGGAATATTGTTCATGAGTTCAACTAAGGCTAGTTCCTTTTTGGCTAACGAGGCAATTTGAGGTTCAGGGTTGCGCGTGGCGCTCGCTAGATTATCACGTATTTCATCTGCTTTGTTGGCTAATGGTTTCGTGTTCTCAGCATAACCACTACCTTCGAGTTCAGCTTTAAGTACTTGGATCTGGTAGAACTGCTCTGCAGCTTGTTTGACAAAGTCTAAGGTGATGATGGTTTGTGCTTCCAAGGCGGTGATAAATAGCGCTGCTCGTCCCAGTTTTTTCAATTTAGCTGTTTCCAGGTTATTCTTTTGCGCAGCACTTAATATATTACTGACAAGCCTATGTGCTTCAGCTTTTTCAATCGTATTGGCATCATGTGCTTTATCAATAATCAATTTAAGTATTGCTTTGTATGCCTTATTATTTGTGAGTGTTCGTTCTCTTCCCTTTGTTGTTAATTTAATTTCTAGAAACAAAGGCACTTTTTGTTCTGGAAATTGAGCTAATAATTCAGTTAGAGATATTTTGCTAGAAGTTGTAATTGGCCGTGCTCTAAATGCTTGAGATCGTTCAAATTCTACTTTTTCATCGACTTTAAATTGTGAAACTCTCTCTGAAACAGAGGAGCTTTGCCCTGTGTATTCCTGTTGTTTTGCTTTTTTGATTATCCGATCTAGATCAAGATAAATCTTGTTCAAGACATTGAGTTTTTTATGATTGATATCATTATTGATATGATCTGCTGATCCCGAATCAGTAAAGGTGAGATCTTTAGCGATCATCCCTATGTGGGGAACAACGACTTTATCTTTATTCTTCGCAAGCAAATCACGTAACTTGGCAAATTCTGAATCAGTGGGGTCTAGGATCTTGCCGGCATTTACGAGTGTTTTTGCTATTTCAGGGACTTCCATGAGATGCGTGAGTCGTTTTGTTGCTGTCACTTCAAATCCGCCAAAAATGGCATATGCTGTATGGTAATCGTGAATTCGGATGGCTTCTTCTAATACCCTACAATAAAATAGTGCAATTTGCTTTTGATGAGGAGTTGATTTAGCATTCACTAGATCAGTGCTAACGAGATGGCTTATTTTATCACTGGATTGCATAAAGTCACGAACATGGGTTTTTTCTTTTTTTCCTTCCTTGATCCAAGCTTGTCGATATAAATCAGTAGATTTAATATTGACCAGATGGGCAATTGCCATTTTTTTAAAGTCGGCCGCAACGATTTTCGCTGCTTCACTAATTTTTTTATCTGGTGTGTTGGGATTGTTTAATTCTTTATTAATGAAGGCCTGAACGTCACGCGTTACCCCTTCGCTTGCAGGGGCTAAGAGAGTGCCGATAAGTCGCTGATCGCTTTTCTGCAGGTCTCGAGCAAGCTCTGATGCTTGGCGAACGGTTCTTTCAAATGCTACTCCTACTTCTTTAAGATCAGCATTGGCCTTGCTGTCTTGTTTGATAAGTGCAAGCAGTGCTTCAAATTGCTGTACCGTTTCGTCATTTGCTGGAGGGTTATTAGAAAAGTCTGGGAATAATTCTCGAGCATTGTCTACCAAGATTAGCTCATGCAGTAAAATCATGGCATTATAAAGGATTTTTTCTTTATGAGCCGGGAATAAAGTTTGTTGATAGGCCTCTGTAATTTGTGCAAAAATTTCACTCGGTTTCATTACGGTTAATAGACTGTGGGCGTATCTGACAATCTCTTCATCATCATATTCAGGTGTTTCATCGTTTTTAAGAGTATCTGGATTTTTAAAACCAGAAAGTAATTGGTGCATGAACTTATTGTGAACTTGCCCAATAAGTCCTGCATCGATCATCGCTCTTTTTGCGGATTCACGAATAGCTTGATCAGGATCTGCTCTTAACTGTTCAATTCTCTGTCTTAAACTATTTATTGAGGCTTCTAATGTTTCTATGCCAAATTCATTGGCATAATGTGCATTCTTTGATTTTAATGCTCTTGAAAGTTGTTCATGCCTTTTCTTAATATTTCTGTATTGTATAGCAAAGTGCAATATGGTGTTCTTTTTAGCGTTAGCATCCTGCCACTTTAGTTCTTCTTTAGCTGGTGCATGTCTTACATCAACCGGTAATGACACGCGTGGACTGGTTGCTTGGAGCATTGTTACTATCGTTTGATTGATATTAAGCGCAGCAGTAGGGTCGGTTTTTTGATGGATAATTTTTTTGTGGTTTTTTTGTAATTCTTCTATAGCCACCTTTTTATCATGTGCTGTTTTTGCATTGATTTCTCGCAAATAGCGATCAAGCTTTTGTTTATACATTGTTTGCAAAGCGTGTAATACAATGTTTTCTTGTTGAGTTGCAACTATGGGATTTTTATCCACTTTTAAGATCAACTTCTTGTTGAGGATAGCATTGTAAGTCTCACTAAGCTGATTTAAAGCGGTTAGGGGGTCTTGGGCCACCCTGGCTGTAATACGGTCTATCAGATGAGTAAACATGTGCTTTTTACTGTGTTCGTTAATAGCGGAGGTGAACCGAAAGTGCGAGAGGGCCTTTTGCATGCCCTTAGCCGAATGCGCCATGATGATCTCCTACAGTGGTATACACCTAATATAATATCTTTTAGTAGACTGACACAATCCTTAAAAGTCCAGGTGTAGTTACATAGATGCAGGTAAAATCACAGTATATTGTGTACTAAACCCCTGTTTGGGCTTTATTGGGGAAACATTAATCGCTATTATATGACAGCAATTCAACTTTACTTTTTAATGGCACAATGGCATTTATGAAATTCAACGCCCACCTTTTAGCTTCATTACTGGTTCTGTTCCCTGCTGTTGGCATCGTTCAGGCTAACACGAGCGAGATCCCTACCATTCAAGGAACCGCCCCACAGGTTACACGTGATGAAACCGAATTTTTTGCCTATGTGAATGAAACGGGTGGTTATATCACCAAAAGCATGCATGAAGAATTTTGGAAGATTTTACATTCTAAATATGATGAAACCCAACGAGCTAAAATCGTTGTTGATGTGCATAGTGCATTAGATACCATTAGAGATTTTCAATATCAAACTTGGGAAAGTGCCAAAGCCAGTTATTTTGCGAAAATGGTACAAAAAAGCAGTGATTATGACCGTTTGAAAGCGCAGCTTGAAAAGCAAAACTCGCCTTATTTTACTCCCGCAGCTGTAATTGAAAATGCCGAAAAGATTATTGAAGCGGCTGCAAACCGTTTCCCTTTAGACCTAGGCGCTGGAAAATTTTATATTACGCCTGAGTTAATTCAAGAAAACATGGTTGGAATCAAGGGGAGCTATGAGCGACTAAAATTATTGTTGACCCCAGAATGGAAAGATGATCTGAAAGAATATGTATTGCCCAAAGAACAGATCTCTCTATTATCACTTTATTCACCCGATGAATATCATGAAATAATAGCTCACCAGGATGAA
>JBFWUT010000015.1:0-67486 GCA_050247135.1 Candidatus Berkiella sp. | reverse complement strand
GCAGTCAACATAGGGGGCGTTGCAGGTGCCGGTGGTTCATCCATGGGGGGCCTG
Source organism: Candidatus Berkiella sp. (assembly GCA_050247135.1). Lineage (GTDB taxonomy): Bacteria > Pseudomonadota > Gammaproteobacteria > Berkiellales > Berkiellaceae > Berkiella. The sequence continues at coordinate 67,432 of JBFWUT010000015.1, read as the reverse complement.
ATGTGACTCACATGTTCCAAACAAAATTTGTTCAGACAATTGATAAACTGATCCAAATTCATATGAGGTGAAAAGGCATCATTGTTGTTTAGATAATCTGTAAAAATGCTATATTTCCAAACGATTTCCAGAACCTTTTCCATGTGCATTTTTTTGTTTGCAGCTATCTCTTTGTGATGGATAAACAAATCAAGCGCAAAATGAAAAATTTTGTGAGGCTAACAATAAACGTTCATCTGTAGTGATTTCTTGCTGTGCGGCGTTTACTTGCTGTTCAGGGATTTTGGCATAGCTGCCGGCTAAGCTTAAAAGATCTCTGTGTTCGCCAGTATCGTTGGTAAAGCCAGTTTGTTGTAAAGCATTTTTAAGTGCTTCTATAGCATCGCATTCTAAGTTGTTTAAGTAATGAATTCCGCCAGCAATATCAGATTCCTTATAGCCACGATCTTGAATAGCAAATTGGAGACCTCTACAGGTTTTAAAAACTAAAAGTAATTCGGGCTGGGTTTTTGCCAATTAGTGTCTGTCACCAAATGTTAAGCAATATTTCATTACGGCGATTAATAAGTCTTCTAATTGATTGTCGTTCATGGTTTTAATCTCTTTCTATGCGTGTAAAAAATCCCACACCCAGGGTGTATTGTCTAAATGCGGGGTAAAGTTTTAGTAAATTAACTGTTATCACCGGATGAAGCATAAACCCAACCTGGTCTGGCTGAAGAATACATTTTCATCGCGGTAACATCGTCGGGAGTGGTGTTAAAAGCTCGACCTTGTTGCTTATCAAGTTCGGCAATTGCTTTTAAGCGATCTGAAATGACTTTATAGCCATCTAGAATGGTTTGAACTCGATTAGCATTACGAGCCAACATGTCATTTTTGGTATTATCTGCAACATTCGAATTTCTGACATTAGTAGAATGTGTTCTAATATGGCATGCGCAATCATGAAGTCTATTTAATTTTTCAAGATAAGTCGTGCTATAGCCTAAACGAAATGATTCCTCTTTTAAGCGTAAAAATTCAGTGTCTTCCAAGTCTAATTTTGCAAAGACATTATTGGTAAATTGCAACATGATTAACCTCGTTAATGTTAAATAAAAACAAATAGAAATATTTAAAATTAAACGAAGCAGGGGGGAGTCAGATCGGTGCTGATGACCTCATTTTTGGCAGGATTAATGTAAAATGTAGTTACACTGGGTAACATGATTTCCTCGATAATTAAACTTATCCTCGCTATAGTAGCAATGGGAAATGAGTTTGGGAACTGTTGCTGGTCGGGAGGATGAGTGGTGCTTAAATCCCCCGCTCGCAAGCTCGCCGCCCCCTTTACAAAGTGGGCTATATGTTCGCGCGTATGCGCGCTCACGATGAGCGCTAGCGAATCAACCCCCTCTTTCGTAAAGAGGGGCAGCGCATAGCGCAGGGAGATTTACCTCCACAGCTTCTTTTCCCATTCATAAGCACTTCTCACCATGGTGGTGATGTCATCGTATTGGGGTTGCCAATTGAGGGTTTGTTTAATGAGGGTATTATCGGCCACTACGCGCGCAATATCACCAGCGCGTCGCGGTTCATTGATGCAAGGTAAAGTGCGACCTATCACTTTTTCTAAAGCGCTAATCACTTCTTTGACACTATAGCCTTTGCCATAACCACAGTTCAGCGTGATGGATTCACCTTTATTTTCAAGATAGGTGAGCGCGTCAATGTGAGCGGCTGCCAAATCATCTACATGGATAAAATCGCGAATAGCGGTGCCATCGGGTGTGGCATAATCAGTTCCATAAATAGGTAAAGAAGCTCTTAAACCACAAGCGGTTTCGACGGCTACCTTTAACAAATGTGTTGCATTTTCGCCGCGTTGCCCAATAGTGCCTGTCATATCGGCACCGGCAACATTAAAGTAACGCAAAATGACGTATGTTAGGGCTCCCGTCTTAGCGACATCTTTCAGAATTTGTTCACTCATGACCTTTGACTCACCATAGGGATTGGTGGGCACTAAGGGTGAATTTTCATCGATATTGTTATCGCTTGGGCCATACACTGCAGCAGTTGATGAAAAAATAAATCGTTGGATTTTGTTGGCTGCGCACACTTCTAATAGATGGAGTGTACCCATGGTATTGTTTGTATAGTAATCAAGGGGATGTTCTATAGATTCACTGATGACAGTGGATGCCGCAAAGTGCATGACTGCATTCACATTTTCTGTGCGAATAATATTGGTTAACGTTTCTTTATCATGAATACTGGCTTTAACAAAGGGAACGCTAGGGATATTCTCAAGGTGACCCGTGCTTAAGTTATCAACAACGATGACTCGCCGTTGTGGTGTAGCCAGAAGTGCTTTAACAACATGACTACCCACATATCCTGCACCACCAGTGATTAATATACTACTTGCTGTCATTGTTTTTTAATCAACGACGCTTATCGCTGGGGACATAATCCCGCATTGGCGAACCGGTATATAACTGGCGGGGGCGATTAATGCTTTGATCGGGGGAGCTGATCATTTCATTCCATTGTGCAATCCAACCTACCGTGCGAGCTAGCGCGAAAATCACGGTAAACATGTTCGAGGGAATACCAATGGCGCGCAAAATGATCCCTGAGTAAAAATCGACGTTAGGATACAATTTTTTCTCAATGAAATAGCTGTCTTGCAGGGCAATTTTTTCTAATTCAACCGCAATGGCAAATAACTTATCATTCTTAAGACCAAGGGAGGTTAACACTTCATGACAGGTTTCACGCATTACTTTAGCGCGAGGATCAAAGTTCTTATAAACACGATGTCCAAATCCCATCAACCGGAAGCTATCATTTTTATCTTTGGCTCTGGCGATGAATTTTGGAATGTTGGATGCATCGCCAATTTCTTCTAGCATGTTTAATACGGCTTCATTCGCGCCGCCATGTGCAGGCCCCCACAATGCGGCAATACCGGCTGCAATACAGGCAAAAGGATTGGCTCCCGATGAGCCTGCTAAGCGCACGGTGGATGTTGAGGCGTTTTGCTCATGATCGGCATGGAGAATAAAAATTCTGTCCATCGCTTTGCTAAAAATAGGATTCGATAAAGGATTTTCTGACCATTGTTCGGTGGGGACAGAAAACATCATGTATAAGAAATTTTCTGCATAATCCATTTGATTAAGCGGATAGACAAAAGGTTGGCCAATCGAATATTTGTAACACATGGCCGCTAATGTGGGCATTTTAGCAATTAAGCGTAAAGCGGCCACTTCTCGGTGTTGTTCATTTTTGATATCTAAAGAGTCATGGTAGAAAGCAGATAAAGCGCCCACCACACCGCACATGATAGCCATGGGGTGTGCGTCTCTGCGAAAGCCGCTATAAAACTTGATCAGTTGCTCGTGAATTAGGGTATGGTTCTTAACTTTTTTTACAAACTTCTCTTTTTGCGTCTGAGTAGGAAGTTCACCAAATAACAACAAATAGCAGACTTCTAAGAAATCGGAATGATCGGCCAGCTGCTCGATGGGATAGCCACGATGGAGCAATAACCCCTTGTTACCGTCGATAAAAGTGATTTTGGATTCACAAGCGGCCGTTGAGCGAAATCCGGGGTCATATGTAAAAACATCTAACTTACTCAGTTCGCCGATATCGATGACATCTGGTCCAATGGTTCCTTTCAGAATAGGAAGCTCTAGATTTTCTTTGCCTGGTAAGGACAGTTTGGCAGAGTTATCAGCCATAGCGGCTCCTTAGATAGTTCATCGTTTACTTGGGTACAGGGAGTATATATAAGGGTAGACAATAGGAGAAGACTAGTGGGGGCAAAGTTATTAAGCACAGACTGATCTTTTATCCTATCCCTTCTAAAATAGGATGACTCGCATCTTAACAGGCTGGCGGTATATACTCTTTGACTTGGCTTTTGTGCTGTTTACAGTGACTTTAGGATGATTCAGCGTGCAAACAAAACGACCCCGTAATATCAATCCCCTCAGCATTCAGTTGCCGATTGGTGCGCTAGTTTCTATTACGCATCGCCTTTCAGGCATATTAGTTTTCTTACTAATTCCCTTTTTTCTTTGGGCATTACAGCTGTCGCTGATTTCTCCCGAGGGATTTAATGTTTTAAAAGATTATGCGCAATTACCGTGGTGCAAAGCATTGGTGATTTTGTCTGCTGCGGGTTTGATTTTTCATTTATTGGCGGGATTTCGCCACCTACTGATGGATTTGCATGTGGGCGAATCGAAAGTGGCCGCACGCTTCAGTGCTAGATTAGTCATCCTTGTCACGTTGTTGCTAGTCATTTTTGTTGCATACGAAGTGGGGGGAGTTGCCCTATGAGTAGTTTAGGTGGAACAGGACTCCGTGATTGGTTAGTTCAACGTTACACGGCCGTTTTTTTAGCAGGTTATACGTTATTTTTGTTGGGCTGGGTTATCGCTCAACATCAAGTGACTTATGAAAGTTGGTTAATGTTATTTTCCAGTCCTTGGATGCAAATCAGCACATTATTTGCGCTGGTGAGTATTGCCTTTCATGCTTGGGTTGGCCTTTGGACCGTGTTGACAGATTATGTTAAGCCCCCGCTACTGCGTTATCTCTTAGAAGGGGTTATTCTATTTACGCTATTTGGTTATGTGATTTGGGGCATTTTTGTTCTGTGGGGGTAATTGAGGAATGGTAGTTCCTGGAGAGCGTTCATTCGACGCAATTATTATTGGTGCAGGCGGTGCTGGCATGCGCGCATCGTTGGAATTAGCAAAGGCTGGCAAAAATGTCGCTTTAGTTTCTAAAGTTTTCCCTACGCGTTCGCATACGGTTTCTGCTCAAGGAGGCATTACGGTATCTTTAGGCAATCAGCATGAAGATAACTGGCAATGGCACATGTTCGATACCGTTAAGGGTTCAGATTATTTAGGCGATCAAGATTGCATTGAATATATGTGTCGTGTTGGTCCTGAAGTGGTCTATGAACTAGAACATATGGGGCTGCCGTTTTCCCGAATGGATAACGGTAAAATTTATCAACGGCCCTTTGGTGGTCAGTCGAAGAATTTTGGTGGCGAGCAAGCTACCAGAACGGCAGCTGCAGCCGATCGCACAGGTCATGCGCTGCTTCATACCTTATATCAAAAAAATGTTGAAGCTAAAGTTGCCGTGTTTAGCGAATGGTATGCCATCGATCTCGTCAAAGCACAGAACGATGTGATTGCCGGCGTTGTGGTGATGAATATTGAAAATGGCGAAGTATTATTCATGCGCAGCAAAGCCGTGGTATTTGCCACAGGTGGCGCGGGGCAAATTTTTAATTCCACCACCAACGCACTCATTAACACGGGAGATGGTGTGGGCATGCTACTGCGGGCTGGATTTGCTGTGCAGGATATGGAGATGTGGCAATTTCATCCCACCGGCATTGCTGGGGCGGGTGTGTTAGTCACCGAAGGCTGCCGGGGAGAGGGCGGGTACCTCTTAAATAAAAATGGCGAACGCTTTATGGAGCGCTATGCCCCGCATGCCAAAGACTTAGCATCTCGCGATGTGGTTTCTCGCTCAATGGCGATTGAAATCCGTGAAGGTCGCGGTTGTGGTCCTAAAGGCGATCACGTTTTACTCAAGCTCGATCATTTAGGCGAAGATGTGATCAAAACTAGATTACCTGGCATTCGGGAACTCTCGATCACGTTTGCGAATGCGGATCCTATCAAAGATCCTATCCCTGTAGTGCCTACGTGCCATTACATGATGGGCGGGATCCCCACCAATGTGCATGGTCAAGTGATGATGACCAACAAAAATGGCGAGTCGACACCAGTGCATGGCTTATACGCGGTGGGTGAATGCGCCTGTGTATCGGTGCATGGCGCTAATCGTTTGGGCGGAAATTCCTTGCTCGATCTCGTGGTTTTTGGACGCGCAGCAGGATTACATTTAGAAGATGCATTGAATGAAGGTATGGAAGAGGCGCGAGTCACAACGGATGATATTGAAAAAGCCCTGGCGCGTCTGCGCCGTTGGGATCAATTAAAAGGTGGCGAGAGTGTTTATGCTATCCGCAGTGAAATGAAAAAAATCATGCAGAATGATTTCAGCGTGTTTAGAACACAAAAAGTAATGGATGAAGGCGTGGTGAAGTTAAAACAGCTTCGTGAGCGTTTGTCTTATGCTTCACTTGCTGATAAAAGCAAAATCTTCAATACCGCTCGTGTTGAAGCCTTGGAATTAGATAATCTCATGGCAGTAGCCATTGCTACAGCAGTGTCGGCAAGTGCGCGTCAAGAAAGCCGTGGGGCGCATTCACGAGAAGATTTCCCAGATCGTGATGATAAGAACTGGTTAAAGCATACGCTGTATTTTGCGGATGACAGCATTGGGTATCGGGCGGTGAATATGAAGCCGCTAACCGTGCCTGCGTTTGAACCTAAAGAGAGAGTATACTAACTAAGGGGCAGCTATGCGTTTTTCAATCTATCGCTTTGATCCTGAAAAAGACACCGCACCTCGTATGCAAGATTATGAGTTCGATCTGGAAAAGTCCGGTGCTGTGATGGTGCTCGATGCATTAAAACTCATTAAAGCAGAGCAAGATGAGACTTTGTCGTTTCGTCGTTCCTGCGGCGAAGGGGTTTGTGGTTCCGACGGCATGAATATTAATGGCAAGAATGGGTTGGCTTGTATTACCCCTATTCGCTCCCTATCGGAGCCTGTCGTGCTCAAGCCTTTTCCGGGCATGCCAGTGATCCGAGATTTAATTGTCGATATGACTCAATTTTTTAATCAGTACCAAAAGGCAACGCCTTACCTTATTAATAAGCAAGAGCCGCCAGCAAAAGAACGCTTACAAAGCCCGCAAGAACGTGAAAAGTTAGATGGCTTGTATGAATGTATTTTGTGTGGATGCTGCTCCAGTGCTTGTCCTTCATACTGGTGGAACCCTGATAAATTTATGGGGCCAGCCGCGCTATTGCAGGCAACCCGGTTTATTGTGGATAGTCGCGATACGAATACCCGCGAAAGACTAGAGGATCTCAACGATGCCTATAGCGTTTTCCGTTGTCGCAGCATCATGAACTGCGTCGAGGTTTGTCCCAAGGGCTTGAACCCGACCGAAGCGATTGCTGAAATTAGAACACAGATGATGAACGAAGACGTTTAACAACGCCCACTTGTCCTTTCTCGTCAGTTGTCCGCTCATTTAGCGGGCAACTGTCTCACCTATTTAGTCTGAATGTTGTATAATTTCTCTTTGATTTTTTGAGTAAATAAAAAAGTTGACTGAATTACTAATAACGGACTGATCGGGAACCGCAGTAGAAAGGATAAGCAAGCTGGTAAGGTCCTTGTTGGAATTCACGTGTTCCCTTGAACATATAGGGTGAAGGCCATGCAAGAAAATATCATGAAGTCGATGTGGGGATCTTCCGCTTTTGATGGTGGTAATTCCGCTTATCTGGAAAATTTATACGAACAATATCTGGCTGACCCAAGCAGTGTGTCAGAGCAATGGCGCCAATATTTTGATGGGCTAGCCAAAGCCACTGCGGGCGCAAAAGATGTTTCACACGCGGCTATCCAAGCTGAATTTACCAAACTCGTCAAATCAGGCCACAGTCGTCATGCGCATCCAGCAAAAAGCGTTAGTATCGAGCATGAATTAAAACAAATTCAAGTGACCCGTCTCATTAATGCTTATCGTTTACAAGGCCATCTTCATGCGCAGATCGATCCCTTAGGGATGCGTGAGATGTTAGACGAAAATGCCTCTGAGCTTTCGCTAGAGGAACATGGTCTTGATGTCAGCGATATGGGAACCGAATTCGATACTGAAACATTTGTCGGACCTAAGAAAATGCCACTGGGGCAATTGTACCGTGCTCTAAACGATACCTATTGCGGATCCATTGGCACAGAATACATGCATATTCCTTCCAATGAAGAACGCGCTTGGATCCAGCAACGTGTCGAAGGCTCGCGTGCGACACCAAATTTTTCTCCTGAAGTCAAAAAACAAATTTTGGAACGCTTAACTGCGGCTGAGGGACTTGAAAAATATATTGGTGTTAAGTACCCCGGCGCGAAACGATTCTCATTAGAAGGGGGTGACTCCTTCATTCCGATGATGGATGCGCTTATTCAGCGTGCAGGTTCGCAAGGCACTCGCGAATGCGTGATTGGGATGGCGCATCGTGGTCGCCTTAACATCTTAATTAACGTCTTAGGTAAAGATCCTCGTGAATTATTCGATGAATTCGAAGGTCGACATTCCACTCATGTAGAATCTGGTGACGTTAAATACCATCAAGGTTTTTCATCTGACGTCAAAACGCCTGGTGGGAACACCCATCTTGCACTTGCTTTTAATCCTTCTCACCTTGAGATCGTCACTCCGGTTGTTGAGGGATCGGTGAAAGCAAGACAGGTGCGCGCCAAAGATGAAAACGCGAATAAAGTGCTCGCCATTGCTATTCATGGTGATGCCGCTTTTGCCGGTCAAGGCGTGGTCATGGAAACACTGAATATGTCACAAACTCGGGGTTACGGTATCGGTGGCACGGTTCATATTGTGATTAATAACCAAGTGGGCTTTACCACCAGTAACCCACACGATGCGCGCTCCACCTTATACTGTACCGATGTGGCTAAAGTGATTTTAGCGCCGATTTTCCACGTAAACGCCGATGATCCCGAAGCGGTGATGCTGGTGACAGAGTGGATACTAGATTACCGAATGAAGTTTAACAAAGATGTCGTGGTTGATTTAGTTTGTTATCGAAGACATGGTCACAACGAAGCAGATGATCCTTTTGCTACCCAACCCATGATGTATAGCAAAATTAAATCCCATCCCACCATCAGACAGCTCTACGCTGACCAGCTGATCAAAGAAGGCATTATCACCAAGCAAGAAGCTGATGATATGGTCAAGCGCAACCGCGAACTTCTTGATAAAGGTGCGTGTGTTGCGAGTAATGTGATCAATAGCTCTAAAGCTTCATTAGTCGTTGATTGGAATCAGTTTTCTTCGAAAGATTGGCGTGAAAAAGTAACGACTTCGCTAAGTGCTGATAAAATTAAGTCACTGTCACAAAAATTGCTTAAAATGCCGAGTGACTTTACTCAACATGCACGCGTTGCCAAAATTTATGAAGAAAGAGAAAAAATGTCACAGGGTCAGATCCCTGTTGATTGGGGTTTTGCCGAAACGTTAGCTTACGCCGGCTTACTTGATGAGGGTTATGGCGTGCGCATTTCTGGGCAAGATTGTGGGCGCGGCACATTTTTCCATCGACATGCCGTATTGCATGATCAAAAAACCGGTAAGGTATATACCCCTTTAAAGCATATCGCTAATGAAAAAGATCGTTTTACAGTCATTGATTCCTTATTGTCAGAAGAAGCTGTATTAGGTTTTGAATATGGTTATTCAACCACAGAGCCAAAAACCTTGGTGATATGGGAAGCGCAATTTGGTGACTTTGCCAACGGTGCTCAGGTAGTCGTCGATCAATTTATTAGTTCAGGTGAACAAAAGTGGGGCCGCTTGTGTGGCTTAGTTATGCTCCTTCCGCATGGATATGAAGGTCAAGGCCCAGAGCATTCCTCTGCACGTTTAGAGCGGTATTTACAATTGTGCGCGCAGCATAATATTCAAGTGTGCGTGCCAAGTAATGCGGCGCAAGTCTTTCATATGCTCAGACGTCAGATGCTGCGAAAAATTCGTAAGCCATTAATTGTGATGTCGCCTAAGAGTTTATTGCGTCATAAATTAGCGAGCTGTGATCTGAAAGATTTGATGAATGGCGAATTTCAAGCAGTGATCCCTGAAGTGCAAAATCTTGATCCGCAAAAAGTCACGAAAGTGGTCATGTGCAGTGGTAAAGTCTACTACGATTTAGTCACCAAAAGGGAAGAGCTTAAAAAAAGCAATATTGCCATCCTTAGAGTTGAGCAATTGTATCCCTTCCCTGAAGGTGAATTAAAAGCCGAGCTAGATCGTTATCCCCATGCAAAAGATCTTGTATGGTGTCAGGAAGAGCCTAAAAACCAAGGTGCTTGGTTCCCTACGCAACATCACTTTCGTGCGTGCATGTCAAGTTCCCAAAACTTGTCATTTGCGGGGAGAGAAGCTTCAGCATCACCTGCTGTGGGTTACACCTCAGCGCATAATGAACAGCAAGAAGCGCTGGTTCTTGATGCATTGAAATAATTTGTTAGATAGAGTTAAGGATGGGTTATGTCGATTGAAATCAAAGTCCCTGTTTTGCCAGAGTCGGTTGCGGATGCAACGATTGCTACCTGGCACAAAAAAGTAGGTGAACCGGTAGAGCAAGATGAAAACTTAGTCGATATTGAAACCGACAAAGTGGTATTAGAAGTGGTCGCACCCGAAAGTGGTGTGTTAGAAAAAATCATCCGTAATACTGGAGATACAGTACTAGCTGAAGAGGTAATTGCGGTATTTAAACCTGGTAAAGCCAGTACGCAACCGGCAAAAACAGAAGCTGCGCCTCAACCGGCTAAAGCGGAAGCTAAGGCATCACAACAAGCTCAAACCTTTACGCAATCCACCGCAGCAGCGGGTCCTGCGGCACGTCGAGCGATGGCTGAACAGGATATTAATCCAAGTGATGTGAAAGGTTCTGGCAAAGGTGGTCGAATTACCTCCGAAGATGTCAGTGCACCTTCGCAAAAAGCAGCGTCAGCCCAGACAGTTTCTTTGCCTTCAGGCGATCGTGTTGAAAAGCGTGTGCCAATGACCCGTCTTCGTACGCGTATTGCAGAAAGACTCATCGAAGCGCAACAAACGGCGGCCATCTTAACCACGTTTAACGAAATTAACATGCAACCTGTGATGGACTTGCGTAATCGTTATAAAGATCAATTCGAGAAAAAACACGGCGTTAAATTAGGCTTTATGTCGTTCTTTACCCGAGCTACCATTGAAGCTCTAAAACGATTCCCTGTAGTCAATGCCTCAATTGATGGTAAGGATATTGTGTACCACGGCTATTTCGATATTGGTATTGCAGTATCTTCCCCTCGTGGCTTGGTAGTGCCCATTTTGCGTGATGCTGACGGAATGAGTTTGGCGCAAATTGAGAAAGGTATTACTGAATTAGGAACAAAAGCCAAAGATGGCACATTGGGGATTGATGAAATAACCGGCGGTACATTTACCATTTCTAATGGGGGCGTATTTGGTTCTTTGCTATCAACTCCTATTTTGAATCCCCCGCAAACCGGTATTTTAGGGATGCATAAGATAGAGCAACGTCCCGTCGTCGAAAATAACCAAATCGTGATTCGACCGATGATGTATGTGGCTTTCTCCTATGACCATCGTTTGATTGACGGTGCAGAATCAGTGAGATTTTTAGTAACCATTAAAGAGTTACTGGAAGATCCTGCTAGACTGTTACTCGATATCTAAGATACAAATTTTTAAATTAAAGTGGTGAACAATGAACTTACATGAATATCAAGCTAAACGTCTTTTTGCTGACTACGGCATGCCGGTCCCCAAAGGGGTGGTTGCGCGTTCCAGCGAAGAAGCGGTAAATGCCATAGCGACCTTAGGCACTGAAAATGTGGTGGTCAAAGCCCAAGTTCACGCAGGTGGCCGCGGTAAAGCCGGTGGTGTGAAATTAGTTAAGGGCCGTGATGAGCTAGCCGATTTTGCTAGAAAGATGCTTTTCACGAATTTGGTTACGTATCAAACGACCGAAGAAGGCCAGCCGATTAACGAGCTGTTGATTGAAGAAATCAGTCAAATCCAAAAAGAACTCTACTTGGGTGCGGTGTTAGATAGAGCAACCAGACGCGTTATCATTATGGCGTCAACCGAAGGCGGTGTGGACATTGAAACAGTTGCACACAATACACCGGAGAAAATCCTTAAAATTACGGTTGATCCTTTAATGGGCGTTTTGCCTTATCAAGCCCGTGAATTAGGGTTTGCATTAGGTTTAAATTTAGATCAGATCAAGCAATTTACTACCATCGTTACCGGTGTAGGTAAAATGTTTAAAGAATGCGATTTAACCATGCTTGAGATCAATCCTTTGATCATCACTAAAGATGGCCGTTTAGTGTGTTTAGATGGCAAAGTTAACATTGATGATAATGCGTTATATCGTCATCCCAATCTCAATGATTTGCGCGATGCTCGTCAAGAAGATGAGCGTGAAATTCGCGCTAGAGAGTGGGAACTCAATTATATCCCGCTAGATGGCAATATTGGTTGCATGGTCAATGGTGCAGGGCTTGCTATGGCGACCATGGACTTAATTAAATTACATGGTGGTGAACCAGCCAACTTCTTAGACGTCGGTGGTGGTGCGACCAAAGAGCGTGTTTGCGAAGCGTTCAAAATTATCTTATCTGATAAGAACGTGAAAGGCGTATTGGTTAACATATTTGGTGGTATCGTTCGTTGTGATCTGATTGCTGAAGGTATCTTGGGTGCAGTGGCCGAAGTGGGGATCACGATTCCTGTCGTCGTACGTCTTGAAGGTAACCGCGCGCAAGAGGCTAGCGAAGTGTTTAAGAAGAGCAGTTTAAACATTATTGCGGCGAATGATTTAACCCAAGCAGCGAAAACAATTGTAGATGCAGTTAAGGTGGCAAAATGAGCGTACTGATTGATAAAAATACCAAGGTCATTTGCCAAGGTTTCACTGGCCGTCAAGGCACATTCCATTCTGAGCAAGCGATTGCCTATGGCACTAAAATGGTGGGCGGGGTAACCCCAGGCAAAGGTGGACAAAAGCATTTAAACTTGCCCGTGTTCAACACGGTCAGAGATGCCGTGAATGACACGGGCGCTACAGTGAGTGTGATTTATGTGCCTGCGCCCTATTGCAAAGACTCGATTATCGAAGCCTATGATGCAGGTATCGAACTCATTGTTTGCATAACCGAAGGGATCCCTGCATTAGACATGTTAGATGTGATGGTGACATTGCGTGGCACGGGCACTCGCTTAATTGGTCCTAACTGCCCGGGTATTATCACCCCCGGTCAATGCAAAATCGGTATTATGCCAGGTGACATTCATTTACCGGGTAAAGTCGGTATTGTGTCACGCTCAGGCACTTTAACTTATGAAGCGGTTAAACAAACCACTGATTTAGGCTTTGGTCAAAGCACCTGTATTGGTATTGGGGGCGATCCTATTCCAGGCACCACCTTTATCGATGCGTTAGCTTTATTTGAGCAAGATCCACAAACCGAAGTGATTGTGATGGTGGGTGAAATTGGCGGCTCTGCTGAAGAAGAAGCGGCGCAGTTTATTCATGATCATGTCACTAAACCGGTGGTTTCTTATATTGCAGGGGTTACCGCACCGAAAGGCAAACGCATGGGCCATGCAGGTGCGATTATTGCTGGCGGTAAGGGAACGGCTGAAGAGAAATACCTTGCTTTGGAAAAAGCAGGGGTAAAAACAGTTAAGTCTCCTGCTGACATTGGCAAAGGTGTACAAGCTGTTCTGGCTAAATAACCTTTTCTAATGTGCTTTCTTATTTTGGTCACCTATCCATGGGTAGGTGACCCCCTCACATTCGCAATGCAAAATAATTTCTTTTTTACTTACCAAAGAGTTTGATACACTCTGCTCGCAGTTTAATCATGTTGGTCGATTAATAAATGGAGATTATTTATGTCAATACCTGGCCCAACACCTACAGAAACCCACCAAGACTTATTTGGCGATGATTCTGATCTTAAAAGTTCAGGACATTTCGTAGTTCCGTCATCCCTCGATGTGGAAGTTGCCGCACATGAGCCAGTGAAAGCTGAGGAAAGTGGGCACGATGAAGCCGCACTCGAATCAGACAACGAAGAGCACTCCGCTCATGCTTCCTCAAATGAAGAAGATAGAGAAGAATCCTCTGCACATGCTTCTGCAAGTGATGAAGAAGATGAAGAGGACGAAGAAGAGGAAGAAGAACTTTCTCAGAGCGCTTCGGCCAGTAAGGAATCTTCTGCTAGCGCTAGTAAAGAAGCACCCGTAGAAGAAAAGCAAGAAGAAGCAGTAGAAGAAGTTCAATCTTTAGAGGTACTGGGCAAAAAAACTACCAGTCTTGCTGAAAGAACGCAACAAGCCGCTGCTAAGACTGAAGCCGATAATGAAGTACCCGTAGAAGAAAAGAAAGAAGAAGTGCAACCTTTTGAAGCACTCGGCAAAGTGGTGGCCAGTCTTGCTGAAAGAAAGCAACAAGTCATCGCTGCTAAGGCTGAAGCTGATAATAAAGCGGCCCAAGATAAGAATGCTGCTGATGAAAAAGCTGCTGCTGCGCATGCTAAAACAGATGGTGCAAGCTTACCTGCTGATCAAAAATTAGCGGATGCTAAAGCTGCACATCAAGATCAAGCCGCCGAAGAAGAGCGCAAACGCTTAGCCGCAGAAGCTAAAAATCGTGTTGATCATGGCGATGCCAAAAAATTAGCTGATGAAGCTAAAGAAGTTGCTGATCTAATTTTACCGAGTATTCATACGGATGCACAAACTGCCTTAGACGCAAAAGCGAAAGCGAATGAGGAAGCGGCCAATGCTGCAGCCGAACATAAAAAAGTAGAAGAGAAAAGGCATGAAGAAGTATTGGGTAAAGTGGTTAAAAGGAAGACTGACTTTGCAACGCCTACCTTAGAAGAACCGCTGGGTAAAGTTGCGCCACCTAGAGGCAAACTGGTTGCTGCTATGGTGAATAAACTGGAAGACAAGCAAGCTGCTGCTAGCTTGAAGCCAGAGCCCACTGTTACAGCGATTAGCGCAGATGAGAAAGCGGCAAAACCGGTCAAAGCGTTAGTGACCAATTTTGAAACCAAATCTAAAGCTGAAAAAGTGAGCACTCCTATCAAAGCGTTAGCGACAGATTTGTCAGCTTCTACTAAGGTTACAGTGGAAGATACCGCTTCTGTTAAAGTTGCATTGAAGTAAGTGTAAAGCGAAATGGCTCTGTTGATTAAAACGGAGCCACTCGCACTGATTGTCTAGGTTCACTCGCCTTTTTGATTCTTTCACCAGTCCTAAAATTAATCTTGCCTGAACGTGTGGCACCGTCTTTGATGTTCTGGATCTCAATGGGATCCATTTGAGGGATAGAATGGGTCACCTTTTTTTCGCCAAAAAGCCAGGTCATGCCGGGAATACGGCGAAAGCCGCTAGCGGGTGCAAAAGTTTCTACGTGAGTATCATAGAGCTCTGCGCGAATACCGTCATTAATTTTTTCTTCATTTTCCTTAACGCGACCATACTCATCATAAAATTCTTCTTCTTCCATGGGGCCTTGTGCCGGTTGGTAGTCGCCATCGATACGATTATCATAAAACTGGACGAGTTTATCTTTGAGTGAACGAAGGCCGTTAGTAAGCGGAAAACCCGTCGCCGCTTGCACGCCAAAAATCCCGCAAGTGATAACGATGGCAAGCGGAGACACCACACCTTGGGTCACAAGCAGGGCAAGACCTGCGGACCAGGCGCCTTCAATCACGACATTGGATAGTTTTTTGAGCACAGCGACACCCTACTTAAATAAGTTAATTGCTCGAATTATACTTTTGTCACTTGATAGGGCAACAGTTAGAAGTTATTTAATGACAAGGGGTAAAGATGACCCGATAAAAAGAGTTAGGCTGTACTTTCTTCTGGCGCCAGTGCTCTGATTTTCAAGGCGTGAATTTCATGAGGAATGAATTCATTCAATTGCGCATACACCAGCTGATGTCTTTTGACGGGATTTAGCCCCTTAAATTGGGGACTCACAATAATCACATAGAAGTGACTAGCACCACTTTTAGCGCCTTCATGCCCTAAGTGTAGATGGCTTTCGTCAATTACTGTTAGTTCACTGGGCTCTAAGATTTGGAGTTTTTCTTCGATCCATTGTTTTCGCATAGCTGCGCGTTGTGGCATAACTTCTTCACTCATGTTTTTTTTTCTGAGGCATTATCGTGATCGATGTAGCGTGAGATCATCACACCTTGCACACCAGCAAAAATCAGCGTCAAAATGAGCGTGCCAAATAATTTAAAATTGACCCACGTATCGGTGTCAAAGTTATACACCACTAATAAATTTAAAATGCCCATCACAAAGAAAAAGATACACCAGCTGGTATTTAACATAGACCAGGCTTTGGCGGGTAATTCGAGGTTTTTTTCGAGCATTTTTTGCACGAGATTTTTTTGACTAAACCAAGCGGTTATTGCAAAAGTGGCGCCTAATGCCCAGTAGACAGCGGTGGGTTTCCATTTGATGAAGAGTTCATTTTTGAACAAAAGGGTCGCGCCACCTAACACAATCACCATGCCAAGGGTAACCAGTTGCATCATTTCAGGTTTTTTTCCACGCACTATGGTGGCGGTAAGCTGAACGAGCACTGCGACAATCGCAACCATCGTAGCGGTAAAAATGCCATAAAGCTTATAAGCAACGAAGAAGATGATAATCGGCAGGAGATCGTAAAAAAAATGCATATGCTTTAAGCCCCGAAATAAGTCCTTAAGGACAATATACTAAAGTGGATAGATAGTAGCAAAAAAGCATTGCGCATACCCATAATGTAAATATAAGTGAACTAACATATATCGGTTGAAACATCAGTCGCAAGAAGGCACGTTGGGTGGTGGGTTTAGTTTGAAAGAACATGAAAACCAAAAATCCTGTCAGCATGAGCACAGTTAAGGCGGCTATGGCCTCATTACTTTGGGTGCTTTGGGTCTGAACAGGTGCAAAAAACATTGTTTCGTTGGTAGTTCTAAGGCTATACCATTAATAGTTGGCATACTACCTATTTATGGGTTATGAGTCAAAGAGACAGCGAAGCGCAATTAGCATACAATTCCACAATCTGCTAACTTTAATCGTATTTTCATCTACATGAGTAAGGCATTAGTGTGGCTCTTAGCGGTTCGACAAGTGATTTTCAGCGTGTGATATCAGGTATGCGACCAACTGGTGCTTTGCACCTTGGTCACTATCATGGCGTCTTAACCAATTGGGTCAAGTTGCAGTACGAATATGAATGCCTATTCTTTGTTGCCGACTGGCACGCGCTGACGACGCATTACGAGGATCCTTATTCCATTGAAGAAAATGTGTGGGAAACTATCATCGATTGGCTGGCCTGCGGTATTAATCCGGGCTCTAGCAAAATTTTCATTCAATCCCGGATCCCAGAACACGCTGAATTGCACCTCTTACTATCAATGATTACCCCTTTGGGTTGGTTAGAGCGGGTTCCTACCTATAAAGATCAACAAGAAAAACTCAAAGAACTTGATCTGGCTACTTATGGCTTTTTAGGATATCCCCTATTACAAAGTGCGGATGTGCTGGCTTATAAAGCGGGGTATGTCCCTGTGGGTGAAGATCAGGTATCTCATTTAGAGCTGACCCGTGAAGTGGCGCGACGCTTTAATCATCTTTATGGTAAAGAACCTGGATATGAAGAAAAAATAGAAGTCGCGATTAATAAACTGGGTAAGAAAAACGCTAAAATATACCTCGAATGCTTACGTCAGTTTCAAGAAAATGGCGATACCGAAGCGCTTGAAAGAGGTCATGCAATGGTCTCTGCGCAAGGGAATTTATCCTTAAGTGAACGCGAAAGACTTTATGGTTATCTGGAAGGGTCAGGCAAAATTATTCTACCTGAGCCTCAAGCTATGCTTACGCAACATGCGAAATTGCCAGGTCTTGATGGGCAGAAGATGTCGAAGTCCTATCACAATACCATTGCTATTCGTGAGCTTCCGGAGAATATTGAGAAAAAAATCCGTCTGATGCCTACTGATCCTGCCAGAGTTAGACGAAATGACCCGGGTGACCCCGAAAAATGCCCAGTTTGGGGACTACATAAGGTATACTCTGATACCGCTGTTAAAGAGTGGGTGCAAAAAGGGTGTACTACCGCTGGAATTGGTTGCATCGAATGCAAGAAAGCCCTTTCCGACGCCGTAATTGAACAACAAAAGCCGATCCTCGATCGCGCTGCTGAATATAAAAATAATCCGCGTTTGGTCAAAGAGATTGTTCGTGAAGGCTGTGAGGCCGCGCGGGATATTGCCAGAGAAACACTTGAAGAGGTCAGAGAAGTGATGGGCTTACCTCATCGTGATAGATAATGTGAGAGCCAATGACTGAGGTTTTGGAAGAAGTAGCACAAACACAAACAGAAGAAGTGCCCACCCCCGCTAGCGAAGCGGAGGGCGACGTTGAACCGGTATCAGCCTATGTGGCATTGGTTAATGGTATTGCTTTAACTAAACTACCGGAAGATCTGTATATTCCACCGGATGCACTCGAGGTTTTTCTTGATGCTTTTGCCGGGCCTTTGGATCTCCTGTTATATCTCATCAGAAA
Source organism: Candidatus Berkiella sp. (assembly GCA_050247135.1). Lineage (GTDB taxonomy): Bacteria > Pseudomonadota > Gammaproteobacteria > Berkiellales > Berkiellaceae > Berkiella. The sequence continues at coordinate 49,068 of JBFWUT010000015.1, read as the reverse complement.
ACAGAATTTCGATATTTTAAATATTCCCATTGCAGCGGTGACGCATCAATATATGGAATATGTCGACCTGATGAAAGATTTAAAATTAGAACTGGCAGCAGAATACTTGGTGATGGCGGCTATGCTAGCTGAAATCAAATCAAGGATGCTATTGCCGCGTAGTGAAGATGCACCTGAGGAAGAAGATCCTCGTGCAGAACTCGTGCGTCGTTTGCAAGAATATGAACGCTTTAAATTGGCGGCAGAACAACTGGAGGCGCTCCCCCGTTTGGGACGAGATACCTTCGGTGGCAAAGCGGATGTGCCTAAAGTAACGTTGCCTGTTAAGCCTCCAGAAATTGATTTATCAGAGTTGTTAGGGGCATTTTTAGATATTTTAAAACGCTCTGAGTTATTAGCGACCCACACCGTACAAAAAGAAGCCTTGTCGGTGAGAGAGCGAATGAGCCTGTTATTAGAATTGGTCACTTCGCGTCGTTTTGTTTCTTTTTATGAGTGCTTCACGTTAAGTGAAGGTAGAGCCGGCGTTGTCGTCAGTTTCTTAGCCATGTTAGAGCTGCTGCGTTTAGGTGCTATCGATATAGTGCAATCAGAGCCCTTTGGACCCATACATGTGAAGGTTGTTGAACATGAAGAAACCCACGAAATCCATGAATGAGTTGATACGCATCGTTGAAGGAGCGATCTTTGCCGCAGGCGCACCGCTATCGCCACAAGATATTATTAAATTGTTTGAAGAAGATGAAAAACCCGCCATCGGGGATGTGCGAAAAGCCATTGAACAGTTGCAAAAAGGCTATGAGAAGCGAGGCATCACGCTGGTAGAAGTTGCTTCAGGGTATCGCTTTCAAGTGGCAGATCATGTTGCTCCTTATATTGCAAAATCAACTGAAGAAAGACCGGCACGTTATTCACGTGCGTTATTAGAAACATTGGCCTTAATCGCTTACAGGCAACCTATTACCCGCGGTGAAATTGAAGATATTCGTGGCGTGGTTGTCAGCACGAATATTATAAAAACCTTAGACGAACAAGAGTGGATCCGGGTGGTGGGTTATAAAGATGTACCAGGTAAACCAGCCCTTTACGCTACTACCAAAATGTTCCTCGATCATTTTGGATTAAAGAGCTTAGAAGAGTTACCACCTTTATCAGAGCTCAAAGCCATAGAAACCATCAATCTCAATGATGAAGTATCGACTGATGAAGCAGCGGCATTAATGACTCAAGCGCCATTAAGTATTGATGAGTCGCAAATGGAAGAAGCCAGTGAAGAAATTCATGCATCAATAGAAACCGATGATGATCAAGCCTCTGCTGCCATGATTGCCAATGCCGCCATAGAAGCAGCAATGCATGCTGTTAATACAGAAAAGACCGAAGCTGCGCTTGAAGATGAAGAAGACGATGATGATGATTGGCTTAAAGAAGATGAAGAAAGCGAAGAAGACGAGATAGACGTTGACGACATCATTACGCATACTCTTCAAAATATGCAGCAAGAAGACGACGAAATTGAAGAAAATGAAGAGGGTGAAGAGTCGATGTCCTCAATTTTAGATGAGCTTGAAAACGCGGATGATGAATCTGAGAGTGAGTAAGTAGTAGTATGAGTAAAAGAAAGCACACCAGATCCGAAGATGAAGAATGGTCTTTGCACCCGCCAGAGAAGCTACGTCAAAAGCCGACACCTCGTGCGCCAAAGAGAAGTCCCAGTTCGATTAATGCTCGTACCCGAAGCGGTATACCCGTAAAATCTAAAAGAACAGTTAAAGAAGCTCGCTCAGCAGTATCAGATGAACCGATGCGAATTCAAAAATTTTTAGCGAATAATGGTGTGGCCTCAAGACGTGCGATTGAAGAATGGATCAAAGCGGGTAAAGTCACTGTCAATAAGGCAAAAGCAACTTTAGGGCAAAGTGTCTCTGCTTGCGATACCATTATCATAGACGGTAAAAAACTCTATTTAAAAGCCTTTGATAAACAAGAAACTCGTGTGCTGCTCTATCATAAACCAGAAGGTGAACTCTGCGCTGCACGCTCTGAAAACGGTAAACCGACAATCTTTGAATCGCTACCGCAAATCAAAGGCAGCAAATGGGTTATGGTCGGTCGTTTGGATATTAATACGAGTGGTCTATTATTGCTGACCAACAATGGTAAACTCGCTCATCATTTAATGCATCCCTCTTTTGCCTTAGAGCGTCAATATGCGGTACGTGTCTTAGGAAAAGTTACTGAAGACATCTTAGAAAATTTGACGAGTGGCGTGCGAATTGATAATGAGCTATTTCGTTTTCAATCCGTTACTTTTGGCGGCGGCACCGGCGCTAATCAGTGGTACCATGTCACGTTGAGCGAAGGAAAGTATCGCGAAGTTAGACGCTTGTGGGAATCACAAGGCTGCAAGGTAAACCGTTTAATCCGTACTCAATATGGCCCTTATGTTTTGCCAAATGGGCTGCGTAAGGGTAAGTATTTTGAATTATCCAGTGACGAAGTCGCTGAATTGTTATCTGAATCCGGTCTTTAGTTTTGACAGATCTGATTTTTACCATTCGCCTTGGCAAAATACAGCGCGCTATCGACTCGTTGAAATAACGTGTCGAAAGTATCTTGGGGTTTAAAATGGGTTAAACCCATACTCACGGTGATCTTAAGCTGGTGTTCAATTTGTTGGCGAATTCGCTCCGCAGCGAGCGAGGCTCCCTTAATGGTACTTTGACTTAAAATCAGAATAAATTCCTCACCACCGTAACGAAAGGCATAGTCGGTATTTCTTTTCAGTTCCAGCAACAGTTTACCCATACCACGTAAGATAGTATCTCCGGCCAAATGTCCGTGTTGATCATTGATTTGCTTAAAGTTATCGATGTCAATTAATAGCAGTGCGAAGCTGCTTTGATGACGTTTAGCAAGATTGATTTCTCGTTGGATGGTTTGATCAAACAGTGAGCGGTTACCTAAACCCGTGAGTGGGCAAGTTATCGAATGGATCACCACAGTATTGTAAGTTATCGCATTATGTAATGGATAAACTAATTGGCTTAGCGCATTTTCTATCAGCTGAGATTCTTGTTGGGTAAAAGGCTCCGGTTTAGTCAAACGGATTTCACCAAGAAGGTTGTTATGCAACGTGAGTTGAAAGACAGTTTCAACCAAGGCAATTGAGCCGATGCTTAAACGGTGCTGACTGCTGGGATTTGAGAAATGAAAGCTATGATAATTTACTTTCGCTTGCAGGGCCTGATGAAAGCGTTTTAATAGGTCATATACATCCAGTGTAGTTTGTAAAACCTGACCCAGATCATGTCCATTGGCGTGCTCATAGTCTTGCGCCGAAATCATATGGGGTTGTTGACCCATAAGGCTTCATCCTGTCTGTGATAGCGTTGTCTTAATTATAGTCAAGCATCGACAGGTTCAAGGACGGGCTCTAAAACGATGGTTTTACCTCTGATCTCTTTTGCTGCAGGGCTTAGTAGATGAAGGTAATAGGGCATCAGCTCTTCAGGAGCTGTGAAGGTTTCTGGATCAATAGCAGGGTAGGCATTGATGCGCAATGCCGTGCGGACTTTGCCGGGTTGAATACAATTAACGCGGATATCTGTATTATTTTCCAGTTCTTCATGTAAGGTTTTGGCCAATGCTGCAACGCCATGTTTACTCGCACTGTAGGCACCCCAATAGGCTTTAGGATGATAGGCTTCTTGGGCCGTCGTAAACAAGATGGAGGGGTGCTGGCTTTTCTTTAATAAAGGCAACAGGGCTTGGGTTAATAAAAACGGCACATTCAGATTAAGCTGTATTACCTCAATCCATTTGTGGGGAGGCATGAGTTCAAGCGGGGTTAAAGGGCCGCTGATCCCAGCATTATGGACGAGTCCGTCTAGGCGCCCAAACATTTGCATAATATTTTCTAATAACTCATGAGCACCCTTGGGATCTAATTGTAAAAGATTAGTTGGGTGTAAAGCAGGTTCTGGATAGCCATTGTTGGTTATTTCATCGTAAACACTTTCCAGATTTTTGAGAGATTTCCCCAATAGAATAGTGGTTGCGCCATGTTTAGCAGCCGCAAGAGCTAATGCGCGGCCAATACCTTTACCTGCGCCTGAGATCAAAATCACTTGATTGGCTAAACAGTGGGGCGAAAGTGTCGGTAATGTTAGCCTTAACTTATCCATGAACAGTAACCTTTTCATTAATTAATTTTTGTAAGGTATTAAATCGCTGTTTTTCAGCAGATTGGTTACGCCAAGCAAGCCACCATTTGCGCAGGGGAGTTAAGCTGATCCGTTGATTCAGAACATCAAAGTTTGCTTGTTCTACTTCATCCAGCAATGCAAAGTAGATTTTTGCTAAATTAAGGAGGCTGGCTACTTTAAAACGATCGTTCTCTGGCAAAATTTCAAGTGCTTTTTGATAAATCAATCTGGCGCGATGGGCAGTACGGTATAACAGTGATGCAATCAAATCTTGAGGGGTTTCATGCGTGAACAATCTCTGTTCATTGATGTTGAAAAAATCTAAGTCAGCCTTGGCAAACGTGAGATTGTTTTGACTGAGATCTTTGCCGAAATAACGGATCCTATCGATGAGCTCTAAAGCGCTACCCAGTTCAATGGCAAAAGCATCAGTATCCGGATGAGTGGCTTTCATCACACGTGCCATTAAGAGGATCTTAAGGCCTCCCATGTCACGACATTGGGCTTGCACTGCTTCCCACGTGTCAAGGTGCGGGTTATCAAGCCGCTGAAGCGCTGCCGCCAAATAGTGCTCAAAATGCTTCTCAGGCAAGTCGTAAATCTCAATAACCGATTGTAATTGTTTACTGACTGGGTGTTGCGGGATCTGTTGATAGGTACGGGCGATTTCAGTCTGCCACCATAACAGTTTCGCTTTGGCGATGCTGGGCTCAATCCCTCCCCCGGTTAAGGAGGTGATCTCTTGGAAAAAGGAGGTTAAAGCGTAACAAGCCTCTTGGATGGCCTCAGAGGAAAAAAGCAAAGCATAATAAAGGCTTTGGCCCCGCGAGTAGGCGTTCATTGATAAAGATACTGGGTTCATGGGGTGGAGTATAAAACGAAGTGACTGCTGTAGGAACCTTTAGAGGAAATATTTGTTATTAAACTAAATATTTCCTCATCTGGGTGTTCGTGAGCGTTAGACTACAGTAGATGATTCTAAACTAACGGGTTGTGATAAGGGTGCTTCCTGATGGCTTACTTGGTGGTACTGCTCCAACTCTAGTTGTAACTCTTGTCGGATTTGTTGCCAGCGCAAATGTAACAAGGCCATTTGTAGAGATAGACCTTGCTCGCCTTTTTTTATTCTGAGCTCAGACATTGTAACCTCTCTGCTTCCTTGCGAAAAAACCACTTCCTAAACTTCCGTTTTGTTTGAACCTTCTAGTGCCCACTTTCGTTACCGAACACCATCAAGCTCAATGTGTGTATTTTGAGACATGAATGCATGATCGGTAGAGAGAAGAACACTGAAAGGCTTGTGCGAGATTTCTCTAATGCTAAATCACAAATTAACTAGGAGCAGTATAGTAGAGGATTGGAGGAATTCAAGAATGGATGACGACTATAACATAGGCATTAAAAGTTTTTCAATCTCATTAGGAGCAAAGGCATCGAAATCGGCCTGCCAAGCGAGGGCATTCTCAGTGGGTGGGATGTAGCCGTAGTGTGCAATGGCGCAGCGCATGCCTGCCTGGTGGCTGGCTTCTTGATCGGTTTTTGCATCGCCCACATACCAACAATGCTCTGGGTTGACGGCTAATTGTTGGCAAGCATGCAGTAAAGGGGCAGGGTCCGGTTTTTGAGTCTTGAGGGTATCGCCCGAGACCACGCAACTGGCTTGTTGCAAAGGCGCAAATTTTTCTATTAACGGTAAAGTAAAGCGTGTGGGTTTATTGGTAACGATGCCCCAAGGCAGGCCAAGCATCGTTAGACGCTCCAATAGATTGACGATCCCAGGAAAGAAATGGGTCTTTGAGCCGATACCGATGGCATACAGTGCCAAAAACTGCTCTTTGATAGCTTGAAAGCGTTCATCAAGCTCAGTGATATTGAAACCAAACTCAACCATTCCCTTGGCGCCATAAGAGACACTGCTGCGCAAAGCCGCTTCAGAAACGGTTGGCAACCCGGCTTGGTTTAATAGCAAGTTAAGGCAATGGGTAAATTCTGGGGCCGTGTCTAACAAGGTTCCGTCGAGATCAAATAAAATGGCTTCGATTGGTGCGCTCATTCGGCATCCTTTTGAAAGTGCATCAGATAATTGACTGATACGTCATCTGATAAGTGAAAGCTTCGAGTCAGTAGGTTATAGCTTAACCCTTTCATTGATTGTAGCTGCAATTGTTCGCTCACTGCCCACTGATTGAGTTCGCTGGGACGAATAAAATGGCTATAGTCATGGGTGCCCTTAGGGAGCATTTTGAGCACATATTCGGCCCCGATAATGGCGTGCAAAAAGGCTTTAGGTGTGCGATTTAAGGTTGATAAAAAGAGAGAGCCACCGGGTCTCAGTAACTTAAAGCACGCTTTGAGTATGGAGACAGGAGAGGGGACATGTTCCAACAGCTCCATGCAGGTGATCACATCAAAGTGTTCAGGATAAAGTTGTGCATAGTCCTCTGCCGTCGCTTCAATGTAAGTTGGTGGCTGGGTTAACCCCGATTCGATAGCATGAGCTTTGGCAGCTGCTATGACCCCAGCGGATTGATCGAGTCCAGTGACTTTGTTACTAAAGGTACTCAATGCTTCGGTTAGAATGCCCCCGCCACAACCAATATCGAGAATAGAGCGATGATGAAGAGGCGTTCTTTCTTGGATGAACTGAAGACGCACGGGGTTGAGCTGATGCAAAGGCTTGCAGGGGCCTTCAAAATCCCACCAGTAGGCCGCCATGTCTTCAAACTTTTGCACTTCTGCATTATCAACATTCATATGTCTATTCCGCACATATTGACTATCAGTTTTACACCCGCCTTCGCACTTTGGCGAGGCTTCACCGCTTTGCGGCTTGAGTATATCATTTCAGGTCCTCAAAAGGGGGGTTTTGGTCGGAGAATCAGTGAGTTTGAGGTCGCTGTATGGTACACTCTTCTGTCTTAATTAATGCATCAACTTAGCACGATTTTAAGTTAAAGTTTTTCAGCTAACAAAGGAGCCATTGTCCGTGACAGAGCTCGCAAAAGAAGTCCATCCGGTCAATATTGAAGATGAACTCAAACAGTCGTACCTCGATTATGCGATGAGCGTTATTGTCGGGCGTGCCTTGCCTGATGTTCGAGATGGTTTGAAACCCGTGCACCGACGCGTGCTCTTTGCCATGTCAGAACTTGGCAATGAATGGAATAAACCCTATAAAAAATCGGCTCGTGTCGTGGGCGATGTTATCGGTAAATATCACCCTCATGGTGATACCGCAGTATATGACACGATTGTTCGTATGGCGCAGCCATTCTCCATGCGTTATCTGTTAGTCGATGGTCAAGGTAACTTTGGTTCCGTTGACGGCGACTCCGCTGCTGCTATGCGATATACCGAAGTCCGCATGTCACGTTTTGCTCATGAACTCCTTAAAGATCTTGATAAAGAAACGGTTGATTTTGTTCCAAACTACGATGAAACCGAATTCGCTCCTTCTGTCTTGCCGACACGCGTGCCTAACTTACTGGTTAACGGAACCTCTGGTATTGCTGTGGGTATGGCAACCAATATTCCGCCGCATAATTTGAAAGAAGTGATTTCAGGGTGTCTTGCTTTAATCGATAACCCCGATATCACCATTGATGAATTGTTGCACCATATCCCAGGACCCGATTTCCCAACCCGCGCCATCATTAATGGCCGTTCAGGGATTGTCGATGCGTACCGCACGGGGCGTGGCCGAATTTATGTGAGAGCCAGAACAGAAATCGAAGAAAATGATAACCGTCAATCGATTATCATCACCGAATTGCCTTATCAGGTGAACAAAGCCAAGCTGGTCGAAAAAATTGCTGAATTAGTCAAAGAAAAGAAAATTGAAGGGATCTCCAATCTACGCGATGAGTCCGATAAAGACGGCATGCGCGTTGTGATTGAATTAAAGCGCAACGAAGTCGCAGAAGTGATTTTGAATAATCTTTATGCGCAAACGCCAATGCAAAGCGTCTTTGGTATCAACATGGTTGCCTTGGTAGATAACCAGCCTCGGACCTTAAATTTAAAGCAAATTATCGAATGCTTTATTCGTCATCGTCGCGTCGTTGTCAATCGACGTACCACCTACGAATTGCGCAAAGCCAGAGAAAGAGCGCATATTTTAGAAGGTTGGAGCGTAGCGCTGGCGAATGTTGACGAGATCATTCAACTGATTAAAGCGTCAAAAACACCGCATGAAGCCAAAGATCAATTAATTGCCAAAGTATGGCCGCCAGGAACCGTGAAAGCCATGTTGGCTCAAGCCGGAGCCGATGCTTCCAAACCAGAAGATGCGCCTAAAGAGCTTGGCTTGAGTGATGAAGGTTATCGTTTGTCCGATACACAGGCTCAAGCGATTTTAGACTTAAAATTACAACGCTTAACCGGCTTAGAACAAGATAAAATTTTCAAAGAATATGAAGATATCTTAAAAGATATCGCCGCATTAATAGAGATTCTAGTGAATCCTCATCGTTTAATGGAAGTCATACGTCAAGAATTAACCGAATCACGTGATCAATTTGGTGATGAACGTCGCACGGAAATCATTGCTACTATGCAAGATTTATCGAACGAGGATTTAATCACTGAAGAAGTACGCGTGGTGACCTTGTCCCATCAAGGGTATGTAAAAACCCAACCACTTGATGCCTATGCGGCACAACATCGTGGTGGTAGAGGCAAAGCGGCGACACAAGTCAAAGATGAAGACTATATTGATCAGCTATTGGTCGCCAATACCCATGATACAATTCTATGCTTCTCTAGCAAGGGTAAAGTCTATTGGCTCAAAGTGTACCAGTTACCCGTGGGCTCACGTAGTTCGCGCGGTAAACCGATCGTCAATTTGATCCCTTATTTAGAGCCGGGCGAAAGAATCAGCGCGATATTGCCACTACGAGAATTTACCGATACCCATTCTGTCGTGATGGCAACCTCTAAAGGCGTGATTAAGAAAGTAAATATTTCAGAATTCTCACGTCCTAGAAGTTCAGGAATTATTGCCGTCGATTTAGATGAAAATGACGAATTAGTGGGTGCAGAAACCACTGATGGCGATCGTGACATCATGCTCTTTACCGATGCTGGTAAAGCGGTCCGTTTCCATGAAAGTACTGTTCGTAGTATGGGGCGAGTCGCCAGAGGCGTTCGTGGTGTTAAGATGCAAGACAACCAACGTGTCATTTCGTTGATTGTGGTGAAAAGTGATTGCACCATTTTGGTTGCAACCGAAAATGGTTTTGGCAAGCGTACGCCTGTCAGTGACTTCCCGGTCAAGGGAAGAGGCGGCCAAGGTGTGATTGCCATTCAAACCACATCACGTAATGGTAGCGTCGTTGGCGCCGTTCAAGTCGAAGATAATGATGAGATCATGCTCATTACCGATGGTGGTACTTTGGTTCGTACTCGAGTTGATGAAATTTCGGTCGTGGGACGTAACACGCAAGGCGTCACCTTAATCCAATTAAGTAATGAAGAAAAATTGGTTGGCTTACAACGCATTTTAGAAGTGGAAGCCAAAAAAGGTGATTCATCTGAAGAGGATGAAACCGAGCAGCAGGATAGTGAAGACAGGGAAGCTGACGATGGCGAGACTGAATAATCAATCCAGCATTTATAACTTTGGTGCTGGCCCTGCTTGTTTACCTGAAGCCGTACTGAATCACATTCGTGAAGACATACCTCATTGGCATGATGGTATGTCTATCATGGAAATCAGCCATCGCTTACCGGAGTTCATGGCTTTAACTGAGACCATTGAAGCCAATCTACGCTCGTTGCTAGCGATCCCCGATGATTTTGCGGTGCTGTTCATGGCAGGGGGAGCAAGAACACAATTTTCAGTTATACCCATGAACTTATTAAACGGCGCAAACACGGCTGATTACATTATTACTGGACATTGGTCAAATTTAGCCTCTAAAGATGCCGCCAAATATTGTCAGGTACATTGTGTTGCGTCTACTCAAAGCGATGGGTTCACAACGGTTCCGCAAGATAGCGATCTGAACTTTTCTGAAAATGCACCCTACGTGCATTATACGGATAACGAAACTATTCAGGGTGTTGAGTTCGGCCATTTTCCCAAGACGGAAAAATGGCTTGTCAGCGATATGACCTCTAACATCCTCACCAAGACCATTGATTTTTCTCGTATCGGCTTGATATATGCCAGTGCACAGAAAAACTTAGGAATTGCAGGGATAACCGTGGTGATCGTTCGCAAATCCTTATTGGGGAAGGCTCATCCTTTTACTCCGCCTACCTTCGATTATACGCTATGTACCGAAAACCATTCTTTGATGAATACCCCACCCGTCTTTAATTGGTATGTACTGGGTTTAGTGCTGGAATGGGTAAAACAACAAGGCGGGTTAAAGACGCTACAGCAGGAAGTCGAACAAAAAGCCAAGCTGCTTTATAAACTCATCGATAGTAGTGATTTTTATACCAACCCAGTCGCCTCTAATGCCCGTTCACGGATTAATATTCCGTTTCGTTTACCTTCCGAAAAATTAGATAGTGAATTCATCGCACAAGCGGACAAAGCTGGATTAAAACAATTAAAAGGCCATAAAGTTGTTGGTGGCTGTCGAGCCAGCTTCTATAACGCTATGCCATTGTCTGGGGTGCAAGCGTTGTGTGATTTTATGCGTGACTTTGAAAAAACACACGGCTAATCCATGCATTTAGTAGTAACACCTTCCCGGGCCTTGCAAGGCGAAGCTTTGATCCCCGGAGATAAATCCATTTCGCATCGTGCCCTCATTTTGGGTGCGCTTGCCAAAGGGACTTCACAGATCACGGGATTTTTAGAGAGTGAAGATTGTTTAGCCACGCTAACAATCTTAAAACAGCTTGGCACGAATATTATCCAACAAGAAAAAACACTGGTGATTGAGGGCCAAGGGCTTCATGCTTTCCATGCGTCTAACAGCCCATTGGATTGTGGTAATTCCGGTACCAGTATGCGGTTATTAGCAGGCATGCTCTCAGCACAGGCATTTAAGAGCACACTCGTTGGCGATTATTCTCTTTCGAAGCGCGATATGACAAGAATTGTCAGCCCTTTACAAGCGATGGGGGCAAATATAACGGGTTGTCAAACTGAACAACAGACATTGGCGCCGCTTACCATTCTGCCCTGCCAAGCGTTACAAAGCATTCATTATGAAATGCCTGTTGCCAGTGCTCAGGTCAAGTCCTGTTTACTGATTGCAGGGCTTTATGCAAAAAACGAAACTGTCATTGTCGAAAAAGAGCCAAGTCGTGATCACACTGAGCGTATGTTGGTACATTTAGGGGCTGATCTCGTTTGCGCTAACAATCGCATCCTATATCGACCCACTGCATTATCGGCCAAAGAAATCAGCGTGCCTGGCGATATGTCTTCTGCCGCTTTTTTTATTGCTGGCGCCAGCATGACCCCAGGTTCACACATTCTGCTCAAAGGCGTTGGGATTAATCCCACGCGACTTGGGTTAATCCATATTTTGCGCGCGATGGGGGCTAATATTGTTTTTCATCATGAGCGTCTTTTAGGTAACGAGCCCGTTGCTGATATTGAAGTGAAGGGAACTACCTTACATGGCATCGAGGTGCCGCGACAATGGGTAGTGAGCGCTATTGATGAGTTTCCAGTGTTATTTGTGGTGGCGGCAAAGGCGCTAGGCGAAACACGTTTTACAGGTTTGGCAGAGTTGCGACATAAAGAAACGGATAGGATCGCCACAATGGCAAAGGGGCTACAAAAATTGGGTGTGCCTCTTGCCATCTTGCCCGATGGGATTATTATACGAGGCAGCAAAATGCAGGGTGGCATCGTGAACAGCGAGGGCGATCATCGGGTGGCAATGGCTTTTGCCATGGCAGGTTTACAAGCCAATGAGCCCATTACCATCTTAAATGCGAAGAACATCGCAACTTCTTTCCCATCCTTTTGCAACATTGCCCATTTTTTAGGCTTAAAACTCACTGTCCATTCAGAGGAAAAATTGTGATAAATAGCAAAATACCCGTAATCACCGTTGATGGACCTAGTGGTGGTGGAAAAGGAACATTGAGTCACATGCTCGCCAAAACCCTAGGTTGGCATTTTTTAGACAGTGGAGCGCTGTACCGGGTGTTAGCCTTAGCAGCATTTCGTCATTCGGTGGCTTTTGATAACCATCATGCCTTAGCGGTATTGGCGGGCCACTTGGATGTGATTTTCAAGCATAATCCACAGCAAATATTACTGGAAGGACAAGATGTTACCCTGGCCATTCGAACGGAAGAGTGTGGTAGTGGGGCATCTCAGGTCGCTGCGGTGCCGGCAGTACGAACCGCCTTATTAGAAAGGCAGCGAGCTTTTTTGGAGTTACCCGGTTTAGTAGCCGATGGTCGTGATATGGGAACAGTGATTTTCCCTGAAGCAGATTTGAAAATTTTTTTAGAAGCATCTCCACAAGAGCGGGCAAAACGGCGCCAACTTCAGTTGAAACAACAAGGCATAGATGTTAGCCTTGATGGTCTTTTTGCCGAGATTGAGAAGCGTGATGCCAGGGATAAAGAACGCAGTGTTTCGCCTCTTGTTCCCGCGCACGATGCTATCGTCCTCGATACCACACATATGCCGATTAATGCGGTATTTGAAAAAGTGATGATGTACGTACACGAACGTAACTTGGCAGAAGCTTAAAGGCGCGAAAGAAACGCTCGTTTCTTTCGTTTGTATTAACCATTTGACTTGATGCTTAGTTTAATAACTAATATGCTAAGGATCAAAGGACTTACTGTATGAACGCAACCTCAACTGCCACCGAAAGTTTTGCCCAACTCCTTGAAGAAAATTTATCGCAAATGGCGATGGAGCCAGGCTCTATCTTTGACGGTCTTATTTTACACATTAACCATGAAAAAGGGTTAGTGACTATCGATACCCCATTTAAATCAGAAGGGTATGTTCGATTAGACGAATTCCTCGATAAAGACGGACAATTAGAAATTGCCGTCGGAGACAGAATTCCTGTTGCCTTAGAAGCCATCGAAGATGGTTATGGCGAAACACGTCTTTCAAGACAAAAAGCAAAACGACAAGAAGCTTGGAAAGTATTAGACAAAGCATACCAAGAATCCAAAGTGGTTAAAGGTATTATCTACGGTAAAGTTAAAGGTGGTTTCACCGTTGATATCAATTCTATCCGCGCCTTCTTACCCGGTTCGCTCGTTGATGTTCGCCCCGTGCGCGATATGAGCCAATTGGAAGGTAAAGAACTTGAATTTAAAGTGATCAAGTTAGATCAAAAGAGAAACAACGTTGTTGTCTCAAGACGTGCGGTTGTTGAATCAGAAAATACTCAAGAACGCGATTCACTGTTAGATGGCTTGCAAGAAGGCCAAGTGATTACCGGCGTGGTTAAAAACCTCACCGATTACGGTGCTTTCGTTGATTTGGGTGGCGTTGATGGTTTATTACACATCACCGATATCGCGTGGAAGCGTGTTAAGCACCCAAGCGAAGTGTTAACCGTAGGTCAAGAATTACAAGTGAAAGTACTGCGCTTCGATAGAGAACGTATGCGTGTTTCACTGGGCCTCAAACAACTTGGTGAAGATCCATGGGTAGGTGTTGCTCGTCGTTATCCTGAAGGCACACGTGTCTCAGGTCGTATTACCAATATCGCCGATTATGGTTGCTTCGTTGAATTAGAAGCAGGCATTGAAGGTTTGGTTCACGTTTCAGAAATGGATTGGACCAATCGCAATATCCATCCTTCTAAGATCGTTTCACCTGGTGAAGAAGTGGAAGTGATGGTGTTGGATATCGACGAAGAACGTCGTCGTATTTCCTTGGGCCTCAAGCAATGCAAAGCTTCACCTTGGGATGCCTTCGCTGCAACCCACAACAAAGGTGACAAGATCGTGGGTAAAATTAAATCCATCACCGATTTTGGTATCTTCATTGGTTTAGATGGCGGCATTGATGGTCTTGTTCACTTATCCGATATTTCTTGGAACACCCCCGGTGAAGAAGCCGTACAAAGTTACAAGAAAGGCGATGAAGTTGAAGCCATCGTGTTGTCGGTTGATCCTGAGCGTGAACGTATTTCACTCGGTATCAAACAATTATTAGCCGATCCTTATTCCAACTACTTAGCTGAACATGCAAAAGGCACCATGCTCACCGGCAAAGTAACGGAAGTGGACGCTAAAGGTGCGAAGATCCTTTTAGCCGATGGCGTGGAAGGTTACTTACGCTCTTCTGAACTGGCTCGTGATCGCGTTGAAGATGCGCGCTCGGTTCTCACCGTTGGTGAAGACATCGAAGCGAAATTTGTAGGCGTTGATCGCAAAAACCGCACTATTTTGTTGTCGGTTAAAGCAAAAGAGTCACAAGAAGAAGCCGATGCTCTGAGCGCTTATTCTAAAGGTGGCGAACAAGGTGGTAACGCAACTACTTTGGGCGACTTGCTGAAAGAACATATGCGTGGCGATAAAGATGATGAATAATTGAAGTTAAATAACTTCAATTTAAAGAAACGGTGTCGAACACATGTTCACACCGTTTTTTTTTGTTTAGAATCCTTAGGATAGTTTATTAAAGGAATGGCAGGGAAAATATGCGGATAGTCAGCATCTTGTTAACCCTCATACTCATAATAGTAGGGATCGCTTTTGCAGCACTCAATGCAAAACCCGTTGAGATTAACTATCTAATTGGAACATCTGAGATGCGATTGGCATTGTTGTTGCTCATCTCGTTCTGTGTTGGGATTGTGATCACCATGCTGTTGTTAGGGGTCAGTCTCGTTAAGTTAAAAGCCAAGAACAAATGGCTAGAAAGTAAATTAAAACATGCCCAAGAGGCTTGAAGTGAAAGCTAAAATGGAAAGAGTAGATGCTTGAACTTATCTGTTTGCTGTTGCCCATCGCTGCCGTTTCAGGGTGGTACATAGGTAGACGTTCTGAAACGGATAACGCATCGTCAGATGGAAAGCCTTTGAGCCCGGATTACTATGCTGGGTTGAATTTTCTATTAAACGAGCAAACTGACAAAGCTGTAGATGCCTTCATTCGAATGCTCGACGAATCGCCAGATAGCGTCGAGACCATGATTGCTTTGGGTAACTTTTTTCGCCGTCGGGGCGAGGTGGATAGAGCAATTCGGATCCATCAAAGTCTGTTAAGTAAATCTAGCCTGACTTCAAAACAACGTTCTCGAACCCTGTTTGAATTAGCCAGTAATTATTTGCGCGCAGGGGTGCTCGATCGGGCTGAAGCCTTGCTGCTGGAAATTACCAATTCCTTTACAGAGGACTTAGATCATAGTTTGCGTCATCTCATGGATATCTATGAGAGAGAGAAAGAATGGGAAAAAGCGATTGCCGTAGCTAAGCGTCTTGAAGCCTCCTGCGGTCAATCCTGTGGTAAAGAGATCGCTCAATACTATTGCGAGTTGGCCGAGTCTGTTTGGTCTAAGGGTAAAATTCGCATAGCGTTTAATCTCTTAAAGCAGGCACTGCGTTTTGATAAGCATTGTGCTAGAGCAAGTTTAATTGAAGGCAATTTTTATAAAAAAATTGATAAATACAAACAAGCTTTGCACGCTTATCAGCGAATTGAATATCAAGATGTGGCGTTTTTACCTGAAGCTTTAGTGATGATTCAAGAATGCTATGAGCGTTTAGGTGAACAAGAAGCCTTATCCGACTATCTTGAGTATTTGATGCAAAATTGCCCTAGTATCACCATTGTCTTAGCCAATGCTGAACAGGTTAAGGATAAGCAGGGTAAAGAGCATGCTGCTGCGTTTCTAACACGCCACATGCATAAATATCCTTCTATGCGCGGTTTAAAGCATTTAATTGAATTTCATTTATCGCGGGTGATGGGCGAAGTGCGTAATGAGTTATTAATGCTTAAATCACTTGTTGAGCAATTAATCGAGAAGAAGCCGGTTTACCGTTGTGGTGGCTGTGGGTTTGCCAGTCGTTCTTTGCATTGGCAGTGTCCGAGTTGTCGTCAGTGGGCTGGTGTAAAGCCCATACAAGGCATTGAAGGCGAATAAACTAAGTCAACTAGCTTTATTCGGTGCGAATAATTGAATACACAAGTCAATTAACTTATAATCACAACGGTTTTGTCACAGGAGTCACCATGTCAGCAGTTTCCAACAAAATTATTATTGCCCTCGATTTTGAAGATGAAGCCCCCCTTAATGATCTGCTCGCCAAACTGAATCCTAAGCAATGCCGTTTGAAAGTAGGCAAAACGTTATTTACTCAGTATGGGCCACAATGGGTGGCAAAATTACAAGCGCAAGGTTTTGAAGTATTCCTTGATTTGAAATTCCACGATATTCCTCAACAAGTAGGAGGCGCTTGTTACGCTGCCGCTAAAATGGGCGTATGGATGACGAATGTGCATGCCTCAGGTGGCATGGCCATGTTAAAAGCAGCCAAAGCCGGCGTAGATAAAGCGGCTAAAGAAACGGGCAAGAGAACGTTATTGATAGGCGTGACGTTATTAACCAGTTTAACTGAGCAAGATGCTCACCAAATTGGCTTTTCAGGCACCAGTGAAGAATGCGTCATGCGCTTGGCGAAATTATGCTTTGATGCTGGATTAGATGGGGTGGTTTGCTCAGCGAATGAAGCGGTGCAGTTGAAAAAAATCTTTGGCCCTGACTTTTTATGTGTCACTCCTGGTATTCGTTTAGCTGAAGATGATAAACAAGATCAACAACGCGTTATGACACCTGAAAATGCGATTAAGGCGGGCAGCGATTACTTAGTCATTGGCCGCTCTATTACGCATGCTAAAACACCGACGTCGGTATTAAATCAAATACATGAGAGTATTGCAGCAATATGAGTTGGTTTGCCTATTTAGCTTTATTATTGGGACTGAGCTGTATTGGCGTAGGCTTGTTTCGCGCTTATGCCGTCGACAAAGGGATGCTTGATGAACCCGGTCCGAGATCATCGCACATTGCGCCTACGCCTCGTGGCGGCGGGGTGATCTTTTTCTTTGGCTGGTTGCTATTGCTAGCGTTGCTTCATCATTATGGCATGCTTAATCCGCACTATTTGTTACTGTTTTCGCCTGCTGTGGTTGTTGGATTAGCGGGTTTTTGGGAAGACCATAAAGGGTTATCTGCAAAAGCGCGATTTGCGATCCAATGTCTTTGTGCTGCAGCGAGTTTACATTTGCTGAGTGAAGGCGGAGATATTTTAGGTTTTGGATTATTGTTGCAAGAATGGTTGCCTTATCCTTTGCCCATCGAAGCGGCTTTTGCAGGGCTGATTTTCATCATGGTATGGATGGTAAACCTTTATAACTTTATGGATGGCTCCGATGGGATGGCCGCACAGCAAGGGATGTTTATTTTTACCATGGGCGGGCTATTTTTCTTTCTTGCCCATGGGTATGAACTAGCCATTGTTTCCTGGGGGCTTGTGGCTTTACTAGGAGGGTTTCTTATTTGGAATTGGCCTGTGGCGCAAGTGTTTATGGGCGACTGTGGTAGTTATTTCCTGGGCTTTTTAGTCTCCGTATTTGCCTTGATAAGCTACCAGTATTTCCAGATCCCATTAACGGCGTGGATTATTTTAACCAGTTTGTTTTGGTTTGATGCCACCATCACGCTCATACGCCGAATGTTAGCTGGAGAAAAATGGTATCAAGCTCACCGCAGCCATGCCTATCAAAGGATGTTGCAGCATGGTTGGAGCCATCGCAAAGTTTTGCTAAGTGCCATGTTGGTGAATGTTGTCTTATCGAGTCTAGCCTTCATCTGTGTATTTGATCCCAGGCTTCAAGCGTTTGCCTTCGCAGGAGCGTTTATCCTCCTAACTTGTCTTTACCTGATGGTGGAGGCAATGAAGCCTATGTTTAAACCCTTCTATCAAACTTAATAAATCCCCCGCGAGCAAGGCTCGCGGCCCCCTTTACAAAAGTGGGCGATTTGTTCGCTTCGCTCACCAGCTTTAAACTTGCCCTCAAGTCTCCACAGGACACCCAAATTTTCGCATATCAAGAACGCAGTGAGCGGGGGATTTAGAATGCCGCGTTTATAACTAAATTATCCCATTAGATTCAATGCACCAAACTCGCTATAATTTGTCGAACTATCTAGCCGCCATCTTGCTCATAACGAGGTCAAAAAAATAATGAAAGCAGTATGGTTGCAATGGCGTAGTCGCTGGGCTGCGTTTGTGCATGATTTTCTCAGTATTCCCGCTGCGTGGTTTGGAGCCTATTGGCTTCGTTTCAATTTGGATGAAATTCCAACGGAGATATTGACGCAGGCGACGCACATGTTGCCTTGGGTGATGATTTTTCAAGCCGTTGGCTTTTGGATATTTGGTTTATATCGAGGGGTATGGCGATTTGCTTCACTTCCTGACTTGACCCGTATTGTCAAAGCTATTGCCATGGGTAGTTTAATAACTTTGCTCGCGATATTTCTGTCAACACGCTTACAGAATATTCCTCGTTCAGTCATTCCACTTTATAGCATGTTACTCCTGCTGATTTTGGGAGGCTCACGCTTCTTTTATCGCTGGTCCAAAGATAAGCGCTATTTTGGTAACCACGGGGCGCGAGTACTTATCGTGGGAGCGGGTGTCGCTGGTGAGAGCTTAGTGCGCGATTTACTGCGCGATGTCACAAGAAGCTATTTGCCCGTTGCCTTTGTTGATGATAAGCATCAAAAACAGGGCAGAGAATTGCACGGCATTCGTGTAGTGGGCACTTGCGATGATATTCCATTAATCGTTAAGCGATATGGTATTGATACGATTCTGATTGCATTACCATCGGCCAACGCTTCTGAAATGCGTCGTATTGCAGCCATTTGTGAGTCGACACAAAAACCAGTACGGACTTTGCCGGGTATGAACGATTTAGTATCCGGTCTTGTTTCTGTTAAAAACCTAAGAGAGATCTCGTTAGAAGATCTCTTAGGAAGAGATCCCGTGACACTAGACTGGCAGGCGATTAGTAATAGCCTCTTTGGCAAAGTGGTTTTAGTGAGTGGGGGCGGTGGTTCGATTGGCTCAGAGCTTTGTCGGCAAGTTGTGAAGCTTGAGCCCAGCCATCTCATTATAGTTGATAATAGCGAATATAATTTATTTTGCGTTCAGCAAGAATTGCTTAAAAAAATTGACCATAGTAAAACGCAAATCCATTTTCTGTTAATTGACTTATGCGACATGTTCGCTGTTGCAAGGGTGCTCAGCGAGTATAAAGTTCAAATTATTTTCCATGCAGCTGCTTATAAACATGTTCCGCTTTTGGAGCCACAAATTCGAGCGGCAGTCAAAAATAATATATTAGGGACTTACCACCTTGCCCAAGCGGCCGCCTTAGAATCAGTTGAGAAGTTTGTATTAGTTTCAACTGACAAAGCCGTTAATCCCACCAATGTGATGGGGGCGACGAAGCGTATAGCAGAGTTGGTTTGTCAGTATTTTAATGAGCGCTTTCCGACTCGTTTTATAACGGTTCGCTTTGGTAATGTTTTAGGCTCAAGGGGATCGGTCGTTGAGACTTTTCAGCAACAGCTAGAAAATGGCGGCCCACTCACCGTGACGCATCCTGAAGTGATGCGCTATTTTATGACTGTGCAAGAAGCAAGCCAGTTGATTTTACAAGCGCTGACCATTGGAGAAGGGGGTGAATTGTTTGTATTAGACATGGGTGAGCCAATTAAAATTCGCTACATGGCAGAACAAATGATCCGCTTGGCGGGTAAACGCAAAGACGAAGACATCCGCATAGAATATGTTGGGCTAAGACCTGGTGAAAAACTCTTCGAAGAGCTATTTCATAAACGCGAGCAATTAGCGGCCACTTCTCATAATAAGATTTTAAAAGCACATCCTCGTGTTCTTGATAAGAAATTTGAAAAGAGCTTGTTAGCGTTGCAAGTGGCAGTGAATGAATGCCAAGTACAAGAAATTTCCCGTATCATTAAAGAACTGGTGCCAGAATTACGTCAAACACGTCAAGTGAAAAACGCCAAGGCAAAAGCGGCTAACGAGCCAACGGAAACCCTGGTCTAAAAGGAATGAGCATGACATCACGCCCCGTCACAAAAGCGATATTTCCCGTAGCGGGATTAGGTACGAGATTTTTACCTGCAACCAAAGCCAGCCCAAAGGAAATGTTACCGATTGTTGACAAACCGTTGATTCAATATGTGGTTGAAGAAGCAGTAAGGGCTGGGATCACCGAATTGGTCTTTGTGACCAGCAGTTCTAAAAGAGCCATTGAAGATCACTTTGATACCAACTACGAGCTGGAACAGCGTCTCCTTCAGCAAGGTAAATCTGACTTGTTAGAAATGGTGCAGAATATCGTGCCCAAAGGTGTTGATTGCATCTATGTGCGTCAACCGCAGGCTTTAGGGCTTGGTCATGCTGTATTGTGTGCAAGACAAGTGATCGGTGATCATCCATTTGCCGTGTTACTCGCAGATGATTTAATTGATGCACCACGCTCATGCCTTGAACAGATGATGCGTACTTATCATGAAACCAATGCCAGTGTCATTGCGGTTCAGAAAATTCCGGCTGAAGATTCTGAAAAATATGGTGTGGTGGATGTTGAAAAAAATGGATCTGTTGAAGTCAAAATTAATGCAATTGTTGAAAAACCAAAGCCCAGTGATGCGCCTTCGAATTATGGGGTGGTTGGGCGTTATCTATTGATGCCAGAGATCTTTAACCACTTAGCCAATATTCCGCCAGGCAGAGGGGGCGAAATTCAGCTGACCGATGCGATTGCTAGGTTATTGAAAGAGCAAACCGTGATGGCTTTAGAGTTTGAAGGTGTGCGTTATGACTGTGGTAGCAAGCTTGGCTACATGCAGGCCATGATCACGCTTGGATTAAAGCACCCGGAATTGGGAGCCGATTTTAAAGCTTTTCTTAATAACATCGTTAAAGAAAAGCCCTGTCTCGTTTAATCCATTTAGAATATCCATGGTTATTTATCCAATTGTGCTATGGAACCCCGCTTGGTATTATAAGAAAGTTAGCTATATATAATAGTGTGAGCGTGTAACTTCACGGGGGGCGAAGATGGCTACGAACAGAGTCCTCGATTTTTTCCGCAACTTATTTAAACCCAAACAAAGTGAGCCGCAAGCGCAGAAGGAATTTCACTTAGAGCCGAAGTATTGGCAAGAAGTGATGGATTTAAGAGAGCGGCTTGAAAAGGTGATCAAAGAAAACACCATTGAGGATGATAACGTTACCCATGTTAATGAGCGTGTCTTAGATTATCTTATTGAGCAAATCAATATTAAAGGTTCTTTACCGACTATTCCTGAGCGATACGCGGCATTAAATACCTTAGCCGATCGCATCTTGCTTAATTATCAGAGTAAACTGGTCGGTCTTAAAAAGAACGTCACCACGCATACCGATTTCACAGATGCCGTCACCGACTTTAAAAAGCAGCTCAAAGAAAGAGAGAAAAAAGAGCTTGAGGCCAGCCATGACAAGGGTTTGCGAGCTTAACGGAACTAATTCTGTCTAAAGCCGCTCTTACTGGTAAGAAAGCTTGAAAAAGCGTTTAAGTACACGCTTATTATGTCAGTAGTCAAGAGAGGTAGTTATGATCGGAGAAAAAATTTCGTTAGCAAAAGGCACACCTCTTGAGAAATCCAATGCGATCATTGAAAAGTTCATAGAGTATGCAACTGCTCATCCCGAATTTTTAGTCGAAGAGGGCATAATCAGACAGTCGGGTAATACTGGTAAAGTTGATGAGATATACAAAATAGCGAATGAAGATCCTGCTCAATTTGATTTTGAGAATCACAAGGATTTCACTTTAGAGCCCCATAATGTGGTTGGTGTATTAAAACGCTACGCATTAACAGATGGCCAATGGTCACCAGGAGCTGTTGCTATTATTCAGAACGAACTTCTCCAGGAACAATTTGATTTAGACATAGTAGTTCAACAGCTTATTGACAACAACCATCTTGAAGAAGCAAAAATGTTACACAATATTTTGCATATAGGGCACTTAACTGCACTCAAAAGTAAACAGAATAAAATGACACCAGCTAATTTGTTTGTAGTGATGGGACCTTGGCTTGCAAGGATGGCAAACGGGGACGCAGAAAATGGTCTTGACATAAAA
The DNA here is from genome assembly GCA_050247135.1 of Candidatus Berkiella sp. Classification (GTDB taxonomy): domain Bacteria; phylum Pseudomonadota; class Gammaproteobacteria; order Berkiellales; family Berkiellaceae; genus Berkiella. The sequence goes on along the minus strand of JBFWUT010000015.1, from coordinate 26,722 downwards.
ATGGCCATGAATGCTGTGTCAACCGCACAATCTGAAGATCCAATGGGTGTCACCAAAGAACGCTATGGCCGCACCTTTGATAATGCTCATAAAGAGGTCGCTCTAAAAGTAGAAAGAGCACATCAAGAAATTTCTAAAAGGGCTTCTGTTGTTATCGACAAAGGACAAGTGCCAGAAAGTATCAAATCTGACAGTAAAAAAAGGTCATTCAAAATACCCAGTTTTGTCAGAAAAGCTATTGATTGGACCCGCAATACCGCAATTCCTGCAGTGACTCAATTCATTACTAAAAAGCTCCCAAGCTGGTTGGGTCGTATTACAGGTCGCATTACCGGTTCTAAAGCAAAAGAGCTTACGCCAGTTGGGGATAAAATGGCTGTTCACCCTGAGCTAACAGCAGCAAAAGAACAGGCAGAAAAAGCTAGAAAGGAAGAGCAAGCAAGACAAGCACTTGATGCTCAACGTCAAAGAGAAGAGCAAGCTAGAAGAGAAAGCGAGGCACAAGTACGTGTGTCAGCAGCAGTACAAGAGCAGCCCAGAACCCCACCACCACGGCCTGCACGCCCAGCCAGCATTACGCCAGGTAAAATCACGGAAGAAGAAAGAACACACATGCAAAATACAATGAAGGAAAAATTGTCATTTTGGAGGGAGTTGGAGCAAAAGGTGAAAGACAAAGTAAACTCACCCAAAGGTAGGAAATAGGTGTAACCCATAAAAAAAAGCGCATTGATGCGCTTTTTTTATTTATTGTAAAATTTTCTAAGATTTTTTGATGGAATCAATTGCAGATTGAACGTTCTCTTGAATATCAAAAATAGAAGAGAAACCACTAATATCAAACACTTCTCGCACGTCTTTTGACATATCACAGAGCACAATTTTTCCGCCATAGGGTTTCACTTTTTTGGCTGCTAACAGCAATACTCGAAGACCTGCGCTACTGATAAATTGGATCCGCAGGAAATCAATAATCATCGTATTATTACCTTTATCGATGATTTCAATTATTTTTTCTTCAAACTCCACGGCAGCAGTACTGTCGATCCTGCCACTTAAGGAGATCACTACCTGGCCATCAATTTTATCTTCGGTGATTTCCATAAGTTTATCCTTAGCTATTTGTTGAAATGCTTGCTTTTAAAACATTAAAGTCGCCTTCACGTTGGTATTCGACTTTATCCATTAAAGTCATGACCAAGTGGATCCCTAAACCGCCAATGTCACGATTTTCTAACGAAAGTTTCACATTAGGTCGCGTTTGTGTTGTGGGGTCAAATTGCACACCATCATCTCGCAACTCTAATTCGATTCGACCGTCTTGAATTTTGCAGTCTAATAAAACAGCATGCTCTTGTTTGTCTGTGTAAGCATGCGCAATGATGTTAGTAATTAATTCATCAACGCACAGCAGTATCTTATTGATGATAGAATCGCTGATTTTCTTTTCATGCAGAAAATATTCAATCCTTCGGGCAATGCGGGGAGCTTCTTCCGCACTGTTTGCAAAATGCAAGGTTAGGTGTGGGCTTGTCATGTGTTGCCTTCCATTCCCTAAGTTTACTTACCAGCTAAATACCGTATCGCAAGCATTGTGATATCATCACTCTGTGGATGACCATTTGCAAAATTCACAATATCTGATCTAATTGTATTGATTAATTCGCTGGCTGCCAAATTTCGATATTGATCAAGGCTTGAGACTAATTTGTCATTACCGAGCATAGCACCTTGCCCATTTTCAGCCTCAGTAACGCCATCTGTATATAAAAAGAGCGTATCACCAGGATTAATAGTTATCTGATCTTCTTTATAAACCAAATCTTCCATAACAGCCAACGCCATACCATGAATTTTTACCAAGCTTTCAAGCGGAGCGTCTTTTCGAATCAGATGCGGAGGATTGTGTCCGGCATTGGTGTATTTTAAGACACCTGTTTTGACATCCAGTATGGCATAGAAGGTGGTAACAAACATCACATTAGTGTTGTCTTTTTGTAAAGCAGCGTTCACTTTAGTTAAACAAGCACCCGGTGAATCAATATCATTTGGCGCATGCGCGCGAATTAACGTGCGAGAAACCGTCATAAACAATGCGGCTGGCACCCCTTTGCCTGACACATCGGCAATCACAATAGCAAGTTTACTCTTTTCATCATCTAACCAAAAGAAATCATAGAAGTCACCACCGATTTCTTTTGCTGCAGTCATTTTAGCAAACATTTCTATATTGTTATCATTGATAAAATTGCGCGGTAATATCGATTGTTGGATTTCACTAGCAACGTTGAGTTCGTGTAAAATGCCATCCAAGCGTGATCGGGTTTTTTGTGCTTGTAAAAGCCTTTGGATATGGGTAAGCGTTTTATCGATCGTGACATTTAAATCATCAAAATTAATAGGCTTAGTGACAAAGTCAAATGCACCGAGATTCATAGCAGCACGAATGTTATTCATATCTCCATAAGCGGAAACGATAATGGGGATAACAGCTGGAAATTTTTCATTGATGTTGCGTAACAGTGTTAATCCATCCATTTCAGGCATATTGATATCAGAAATGACTAAACGAATTTCTGTATCCTTTTGTAATACTTCAAGAGCTTGAATGCCATTTTGGGCAAAAAACAATTCGAATTTGTTTTCACGGATTTGACGACGGAATCGTTGCTTCATCAGAACCTCAACATCTGGCTCATCATCAACGATTAATATTTTTGAAGTAACATCATTATTTTCCATATCAGAACCCATCACACTCAAGCCTTATCTTTTGGTAACATAATGATAAACTCGGAAAATTCACCCTCTTTCGATACGACTTCTAATTTGCCGCCATGCTCTTTAGTGACAATATCATAGCAAATAGGTAAGCCTAAACCGGTTCCTTGGCCAGCAGGCTTGGTCGTAAAAAACGGCTCGAAAATTTTAGCCCTAATAGAATCGGGCATACCATTACCGTTATCTTTGATTTTGATAATGACATAGTCGTCATTTTGAGTTGACGCAATAGTTATCGTCGGCATAAATATAGTATTGAGTAATTTAGCAGTATATTGTTCAGACTTTTCGTTCGCTGCATAAAGACCATTATTAATAATATTTAAAAAGACTCGTCCCATACTCTGCGAAGAAGCTGTTACCTTTGGCAAATTGGGATCTAAGTTTTTTTCCAACTTTGCATTGAATTTGTTATTTTGAGCCCGTAAGCCATGGTAAGCTAAGTTCATATATTCATCTAATAACTTATTCAGATCGACAGGTTCTTTACCTACATCGGACGCTCGGGTTTGAATCAGCATGTTTTTTATAATAGATTCGGCTCGTTTGCCATGTTCATTGATTTTGCGACAATTAGTGCCAATATCTTCTGCGATCCCAATGATTGATTCCTTTTGCGAAGTCTCCAGATTTTGCACTTTTTCGACTTCATCTTTCAGCTCATCAACCAGTTCAACTGTCATATCTGAGAAATTGTTAATAAAATTCAGCGGATTCTTTATTTCGTGAGCAATCCCCGCGGTGAGTACACCAACAGATGCTAATTTATCCTGTTTGATCAATTGATTTTGAGCGGCTTTAAGCTGCTCTTCGACTTCGCTTGAACCAGCTTGACTGTTACCCTTTGGAACAAAAAAGCCAAGCATCAGATTGAGCAAAACAAATAATGAGAGCAGACCTCCGACATAGGTTCCAAAATACTTAAAGACAAAAAAACACTGCGTGATGATGATTAACAAAATCACAAGCATTAAAGGCTGTTTTATGATGCTCAGCGCTCTCAAAGGGACAGAGCTCCCTGTTAGTTTATTCAGTCCATCACGTGTTTGACCCAACAATAAGTGGATCATGTCTTTATAAGAATAGACTATGTTAGAAGATGCGCTTAATTAAGGGGGGTGTTAGGTATAATTTTGCCTCTGTTGCTGTATTTTTGATAAGTTTACGTAAACTAGGTAATTATTCAGTGCTAAAGAATCAGCCATTAAAAAGGTTAATCGATGAAATCATTTCAAGATAAAGTGGTCGTTATCACAGGTGGTAATAGTGGGATTGGAAAATCGATCGCAGAATTGTTTTATCAGAAGGGTGCTAAGGTAGTTATCGTAGGAAGAGATAGTGCAAAATTAGAAGCTGTGGTCACTGAGTTCTCTGGGAAAATAACGGCTTTACAAGCGGATGTTTCTAAGCTGTCAGATCTAGACAATCTGTATCAACAAGTGAAGTCAATCCATGGCAGCATAGACTGCCTTGTGGTGAATGCTGGAATTGCCGGTGGAGAGATCATTGAAGAAGTCAGTGAACAGCATTTTGATGAAATCATGAATACTAATCTCAAAGGTGCCTATTTTACGGTGCAAAAGGCGGTCCCCTTATTGAATAAAAATGCTTCAATTGTCCTCATTTCCTCAATGGCTTGTCATGGCGGATGGAAAGGGTTAAGCGTCTACTCCGCAGCTAAAGCTGCTATTAGCGTATTAGCTCAAAGCTTCTCAGCCGATCTTATCAACAGAGGGATCCGAGTGAATTCTATATCGCCTGGCTTTACAGATACCCCGATTTTTAAGGATAGAAGTACTATCCCTAAGACTTCAGAGCTTGTTCCCCTTAAACGATTTGCTACCCCAGAAGAGATTGCTGATGCAGCTCTTTTCTTAGCGGGTAATGCCTATATGGTTGGGATAGATTTACTGATCGATGGCGGGGTAAGTTCTATAAGACCAGAATTTCGATAATTGACTGACTTTGCTTGATTAATACACCGTGTTGTGATACTAAGTGCACTTGTTCAATCACTATGAAGCCATAACACATGAGATCTCTTTCAAAGTCCATTCTATGGGAGCGCATGCACCAATATTACGCACAACTGGGTACCGAGGTTTGGGAAGAGGAGGTTGTGCCGCAGCAAATTACCAACAACACGTATCTTGCCAATATCTATGCGAAACTCATTGTTGCGCAAATACAAGATTACCTGTTAGCCCATGGTAATCCTCATGATGATTCTCCGTTTTATGTGCTTGAAATTGGCGCAGGTCATGGTCGTCTTTCATTCTATTTATTGGAAAATTTACGTCAAGCCTTTAAGGTGTTCAATTGGCCGCAAAAATGGCTAAAGTTCATCATGACGGATATCAGCTTAAAGAGTCTCGAAACTTGGCAAACGCATCATGCTTTAAAACCCTTTATGGATGAGGGATGGTTAGATATAGCCGTATTTAATGCAAGCGAAGATACTGAACTCAACTTGGCCCTTTCAGGAAAGCATCTTAAAACGCATTCTATAGATAAACCTTTATTTGTTATTTCTAATTATATTTTTGATACATTGGCTCATGATGCATTTGAAGTTATTAATCATCGCTTGAATGAGGTTGAACTGGTCATTAAAAACCAAGCACAACTTGATAAAGGCAAACTGGTTGATTTCTTTAAAGATGCCAAATACGAATATAAAAGGCATCCCATAAGCTCAGACTATTATAGTGACAATCAACATTTAAACAAAATATTAAAAAGCTACGAATCAGAATGTGAGAATGCAGCCTTTTTAATCCCAATAGGCTCCATTAAATGCATCGAAAATTTAAAGCAATTTACTAATGGCCCAGTCATATTCTTAGCTTCAGATAAAGGCATAACAGATAAAGTATTATTTGAAGAAAATGAAGATCCCGATATTTCTTTTCATGGTTCTGTATCAATGATGGTTAATTTTGATGCGTTAAAACGTTATACCGAACTATGTGGTGGAAAAAGCATGCTCATGGGTGATAAAGGGGCAGATTTTCAGGTAACCAGTTTTATTTTCCAAGCAGATTACCCCATTCCGCAAACAAGCTATGCCTTCTCGAACAGTTTATCTTGTTTTAGTCCACAAGATCTCTTTGATATCTGTTATATCGACGATGAGGTAGTGACCTTTAAAACGTTAGAGGCGATTGTTAATTATCTTAATCTTGCCGAGTGGGATCCCAGCATTTTTTACGATTACCATGAGCAAATTATTGAGAAACTAGAAAAAGACGATATCACCGAGAATGTCCAACAGAGCATTTTAAATGGGCTAAAACGTGCATGGCGTTATTTCTTTAAACTAGAAAAATCGCAAGATCTCCCTTTTGCCATAGGCTCTGTTTATTACAATATGGGCTTTAATGAAGAGGCTATTGAGTTTTATCTACATTCATTGGCTTTTTATGGAAAAGACCGGGATACCTATTTTAACCTGACCCTCGCTTACCAGGCAGCAGGAGAATACGCTAAAGCGCAGGCCACGATAGAAGAATCTCTTAAGATCGCCTCTATTGATGATGAAATAGCGCAACTACAACGAGAGCTTGAATCGCAAAAGGTGTGTTAAGAACAGGCGCCCAAGTTATTTTGGGCCCACAGTCTTTTTTTTGCGTTTAACCTTAACTTCGGGGACGTGTTCAATGTCAGCGTCTGTGCTAAGGTTAGGTTTCGTGAACCTTAATACTTTACCGGGTTTGAGTAACTCATCATTTAATGATTGTATTTTTGCATCTAGCTTCTTTAATTTTATACTGTTTTCTCTATCTTCATTAATTAGGCTTTGTATACTTTGCTGTTTTTTGGCAACCACTTGTTCGAGCAGTTTGGTTTTTTTCGAAAGATGATGAAATGGCATTTTTTTACGATCGACTAGTTCTCTTTGATCTTCACTAAGTTTATCGCACATCATAGGTAGTTTTGCAGCAAGATCATCAATCGATTTTTGCAATTGAACACATTGGGCTTCAAGTTCGGCTATTTCTATTCGTCTGCGTTGTTTAAATTGTTCTGGGAAAGCTTCTTGAAATGGTAGTAAAAAATGTTTTTCACGGATAACTCTTGCGCAAAGTACATTTGATAGCTGGATAGTATTCAACAAAGCTTTAGGATTTTCTTCAATAAGATTAGCAAAAAGAGGACCTGCCATCATACCTAAATTAATGTCATCCATATGATTTTTGCTTGCAAAATCTGCAGCTCTCGTTAAAAAATGCAGATAATCATAGATCACTTCGCCAGCCGCATATTTTGATTTTTCTTCCGAATTGACTAGTGCATTAATAAAATGCTTTATAGCCTCAATGTCAGCAGTCTGATCGCCATGTTCAATAGCAAATTTTAAAGCTTGTAAAAGCTTATCATCTTTGTTGAATTCACAATTCATGAGACCATGTTTCAATGCGCCCATGTAATCATGTACTTTATATTGCTCACGTGCAAATTCTGTTTCATTTAAGATATCTTCAGTTATTTGCACGATGTTATGATGACTTCCAGGGATCCTAAAAATACCTTCTGAGCTATAAACATTGGGGATCGATTCAATGTGGGGAAGGAGTGCACGAAATAGGGTTTGAACTTCAGTGAGTGTAAAGCGTCTTGCGTGGTTAAATTCGATCATATGGGGATCCTTTTAGAGTGTTTATAATAAACATAATTCATCGTAGGTCGGCCTGCATCTGAGAATTTAAACAGCTCTAGGAGTTGTGAAGAGTTGGAGTTTATGATTGATTGTAAGAAGACATGATGTGAAGGCCATTATGAGTGATAAAAAAAACACCCTGGAATGGGGAAAACAGTATCTGCAGTCAAAAGGCTATTCGATCAAAGAGACTCAGGTTGTGATAGAAACCCCTTGGTCATTGGTGATCCGTTATGTTACCCAAAAAGGAGATTTCTACTTAAAAAAGACACCGCCTGATTTATTTATTGAGCCAGAGGTTATCAAGGTAATTCAAAACAATCTATCAGATTCTGCTACACCAACGATTTTAGCTCAAGATGAAAGTAGCCACTGTTATATCATGAAGAGTTGCGGTGATCAGTCCCTTCGTTCCCTATTTAATGGCAAACTTGATGCCAAGTTATTAATCACTGGATTACAGCATTATTTTAAGATCCTGCGTTCATTTGAGAACAATCAAGCTACCTTGGAGAAGATAGGCGTTCCTGATTGGCGTCTGAATCGTCTTCCTCATCTATATGTTGAACTCTTAGAAAAAAAGACACTGTTGCTTAATGAGGGGGTAACACATACTGAAATAGACAAGCTCAAAAAATTAACCTCCAAGATTGAATTAATTTGCGAATTTCTTAATCAACAAAAAGTTAGAGAAACTTTAGTTAATGCCGATTTTAATGAAAGCAATATGATCATGACTGACAGTAATGAGAAAATAGCCTTTATTGATTGGGGCGAAAGTGTTATCGCTCACCCCTTTTTTACAATTACCTCTCATCTGCGCTCACTAGCTCGGCGCTATCAATTAGAGATTAGCAGCCCACTCTTGGAAGGGATCAGAAAAAATTGTTTAGAATGTTGGTTGGATAGGGCAGATCTGCAAGCGCTTGAGATAATCTATGAACAGATTTTACGATTATCACCGCTATTTTCAGTTTTAGCTATTGAACGGTTACAATTGGCAACACAAAATAAAAGCAAAGAAAAGCAAAACTGGTTTATAGCGGGTTTTCTTCGAATGCTTCTCGAAAGTGAAAGCAACGATTAGTTTAAATCACTTGCTTTGCACTCAAATACACCATGCATACCAAAAAAGGCCTCTTTACCTTGAGGGTTGCGATATTTGTACCATTTAAAGGGAATTTTTGAGTACTGTTTTTTAACTCGAGCGGCAGCGGGGTAACCGATTTCAGCGATGAGTTTACCATGGGGATTTAAATAGCTTTTGGCTTCCTTAAGAATACGATGGATAATATCTAAACCATCCTTACCACATTCTAGAGCCATTTTTGGTTCATTTTTAAATTCTTTTGGCGTCGCGTTGTATTCTCTTGTTGAAACGTAAGGTGGATTACTGATAATGAGGTCGTACTTTTGAGTGACATTATTAAATACGTCACTCTCAATGCAGTTAACTCTATCTTGCAATTGATGCAGTTCAATATTTCTTCTTGCAACAGCTAATGCTTTAGGTGAGAGATCGACAAGATCAACCGTTATATTCGGATTAAGCAATGCTAAAGTGATCCCAATGCAACCAGAACCAGTGCACAAGTCTAATACGCGGTAGTTCTCCCAATGTGTTTCGTTCAAAAATTCTTGAAAACGCATATTCATAATTGAGCGGGGGACTAAGACATTTTCGTTGACGTAAAATTTGCGGCCCAAATACCATGCTTCATTGGTCATGTACTCAACGGGTATGCGATCGGCAATTCTACGTTCAAATAGTTCAATAATTCTTGCAGCTTGTTGCTTAGTAATCGCTATATCGAGATTTGTTGGAGTTTTAAGCACATGAAAAGTGAGATAGTGGGCAATGGCTTCAACGGTATTGTTACCAAAAAAATGGGGATGCAGTCTGGCTTGTTTCATTAATTTCGCACCCAACTGAATAATGTCTTTAGTCTTGATTTCTTTCTGATCAAATAACGCTAAAAATTGATCATACGCCTTTTCTCTTTTGCTTTGTGCATAGTTGTTAAATAGTTGGATTGTGCTTGAAATCATAGGGCACCTTTTCAGTCAGACGCCACATGATATTAGGGGATCCCCTATAGTTTCAATGTAAAATAGCCTAAATGGCTATATAGATAAGACCGAGTGCGAGAAGAGGTTCTCGTGTATTATCACAGATGAACTCACAAGCCAATCAATTGCTTATATTCTTCAGCAAGACCCTGCCAGACCACCTTGAATTTTTCGGGCTCGGCCACCTTCATTTCATTAGCGAAAAACCGCATATCTTCTGGATTGGCATGGGGAAACAGGACGGCTAACATGCCAAGCATTTGTTCGGGAGTCATTTTTTGATAGGTTTTAGCTTGCAGCTTTGCCAATTCATCATCGGAGTATAGAGCTTGCAATTGGGGCAGCAATATTGTTTCTTCATCATACAAATGTTTTAACATTTCGCTATAAAATAAACGATAAGATAAACAAAATTCATTACCCTTGAATGTTTTTTCTGCTTGATCTTCAATTGTCATAATGTGAAGCAGTTGATTCATGAGATCATTAAGCTCTTGTTCATGATCATGATGTTCGTTTTCAATAGCTAAGTGTAAATCACACTTCTTTTGTCGTAATAGCTCATGAATATGCGCATCTTCATATTCGCCATGGTGTATTAATAGTCCGGTTAACGTGATTAATTTCTCTTTTAATGCCTGGCATGCAGCTAAATCTGAATAATCCGTTTTTAGGGCGGCGCGATCGAACTCTGCGAGTTCGAAGCAAACATATTTATGGACGCGGTAAAATCGATAGCGCATAGCAAACCTTTGATATTTGAAACGATAATCAATTTACCGCAGTTTTAATTACGAGGCAAGCAGGTCTTGCCTTTCAAGTAGGTGTAAGCTGACTTTCTGTGTATTGCGCAGCATGTATCGGTGCATAAGTTGCGTTAAACTGTCGCTGTAATGAGGAGAGACGTACCACCATGACTGAAGTATACATCCGTCAATATCAACCATTAGATTGTGAAGATTTAGCGAATATCTATTACAACACCATCCACACCATTAATATAAAAGATTATAACGAAACTCAGGTGAATGCTTGGGCGCCTATCGCGACAAAGCAAGCTGAAGGCTGGGCAAAAAAATGGGAGAAGTTGCTCCCTTGGGTTGCTCTACTTGATAATAAGAGAGTCGGTTTTGTTGAGTTTGAAGAGAGTGGACACATCGATTGCTTTTATTGTCATCATGACTATCAAGGCAAGGGTATTGGCAAAGCGTTGATGGATCAGGTCAAAAAAATAGCAAAAGAAAATAATATTCAACGTATTTGGGCAGAGGTGAGCATTACGGCAAAACCTTTCTTTGAACACCAAGGGTTTAAGGTTGTGAAACAACAAACAGTGAATGTTCGCGGTGTTGATTTAATCAATTATGTGATGGAATTCATTACCTAGATGATCTCTCCAGTTGTATTTTTCCTAAAGTGTTGACAAGGTGATAATTTGATTATCTAATTTTTATAAGCCTGAAATAATAGGGAATGTGCTTTCTGCTGAAATAGATAAATTATTCAAAGATTATCATCAGCAAACGTAAATCATGATGAAAAAATTAACTATTGCTAATCGCTGCGCGAAAATCATGCTTCTTATCAGTAGTGCGGTTTTATTATCTATTGTATTTGCTGATAATATCTTAGCCTACGATATTAACTTTGAATATATTCAACATATAATGTCAATGGATACGACTTTGAAACATCCCATGCTGCATTGGCGAGCTGTTCATAATCCCTTTATATACCATGCTTGTTTTATTTTAATTATCTTTTTTGAAGGGGGCAGCAGTGTATTGCTTTGGATGGGAGCATATCATTTAATTAAAAAAATCCACGCTAGCCCATCTGATTTTCAATCAGCGAAATCTTGGAGTTTGCTGGGGTTATTATTGGCTCTTATTTTGTACTCATTTATTTTCTTTACGATAGCTTCTCAGTGGTTTGCAAGCTGGCAATCATCTTTATGGAATGCCAAAAATGCTGCCTTGCCATTTATCATTTTATTGGGATTCAATTATCTCATATTAGCTAAAGAGGATGAGTCAGGTTCAAGATAAACAGCTTCTAGGGTTGTTTAATTGCCAAAATAAGCATAGAAAGCTGCTGCCCTGATTCAATAGATTGCTTCAAGTCATTATTGGCTTGAATAAGTTCGTGTCGCAGGGTATCACTGATGATATTCGCATAGGATTTTTTGTGTTCTATTGAATGGTACATCACATCAAGCTGGTTTACATATTCTAAATATTCTTGGCTTTTATCGATAAACTGAGTATGGTTAAAACCAGCTTTTTCAAGGATCTGTGAATAGCGAGAGGGTGTTTCTTTAAACGACATATCGCCTAATCGTAATCGCTCATATTTGGACCCAGCTGCCTCAGGAACTAGCCAATCGATAAAAACAACTTGTCCGTTTGATTTTAAGATCCTATGTAATTCCTTAAATAATTCGAGTTTTTTTTCAACATTGGTTAAAACCCCTTTGCTACAACAAATATCAATACTGTGATCACTTACTGGAAGAGGACCATCTGGTGCATAGGAGATAAACTTTAGAGCACCTTTTAAAAGAGGCGGCACATTGTTCATGGCATAATCTGCCATCCATTGATGTATTTCAAGGCCAATCACATGGCAGTGATATTGACCTGCAAGATGGTAGGCCATGCCGCCTATGCCAGAACCGATATCAAGGATGGTTTTATCCTTGATATCAATATTTTGAAACATATTATCGATAGCTTGATAACCACCCAGTGAGATTAACCCTTTGCCGTAAATGGCTTCAAACAGGGGGACATTTTTTTCAATGTAACTATCATCGCTCATGTGAACAAGCCATACCTCATGTTTAAATAGGCCAGTGAATTTTGAACTATTGCTATGGTGCTGGCAAATTTAAAACGCATATCAGTCATGTATGTTGACAAACTATATTTTGTTTCTTAAGTCGGTCGTTTTGACACTCTAGAGGAATAGGTTCAATCTGCCATATACTGAGTATTATAACGATGGTACTAAAGAGAAATAATGCCGATTAACCCCTACTATCTGTTTGCCAATGGTTCCAGACATTTATATCAACTATTAGAGAAAGAACAACTCTTTGGTACGCATTACCGATTTATGAATTTAGGCTATTGGTCGGGGCAGATGTCCTATGATGAAGCTTCAGTCAATTTGGCGATGCAATTAGGACATTTTGCCGATCTGAAAAAAGATCAAGTAATATTGTCTGTGGGCTGTGGCTTTGGTGATGACGTTCATATTTGGCATAACCATTTCCAGCTTGGGCAAAGTATCGGTATCAATAGCTTCGCCCCGCAATTAAAAGAAGCACAACAACGTTATCAAAATGATGGCATTCAGTTTTGCCAGGCAAACGCTACTATATTACCGTTTCAATCAAACTCTATTAACAGCATATTAGCACTTGAATCCGCTTTACATTTTGAAAATCGTGAAGACTTTTTTAAGGAGGCCAATCGAGTCTTAAAACCCAATGGCGTTATTGCCTTGGCCGATGTGATATTGTCGCACGAGAAGTTAAATTGGACTCAAAAATGCTTACTTAAACTAGCAACGCGTGTCGCAAAGGTTCCTGTTGCTAACCAGCATACATTAGCAGCCTATCAACAGAAATTACAGGCTGCAGGGTTTTATTCAATTGAAGTCAAAGATGTCAGTAAAAAAGTATTGAAAGGGTTTATGTTATATTTGGCGCATAAGTTAAAAGATAAGCAAATTAAAACACCTTTTGCATTAACGATATTGCTGTTCGCCTTTCGAAGAAAAATGCCGGTTTCGTATATCATGATCAAAGCGCTTAAGCGTTAGATTTTTCGGCAATCCGTTTTTCAATTGTCACAAAGTATTCATTCCATTCGCTCAACAACGCTTTATTGTCGTTTTTATTGGGATGAAAATAAGGGATTGTATATTTTAGATAAGGCACAAATAGCTTTCTGAACACACCAAGTTGCCCCCAAAAGAAATGAAATACCTGAATGTAAAATGCCTTTTTTTGATAGAGCTTGTCTTTTATGACCATATGCGAAAATGGCTTAATAAAACCGGCGAACATAAACAGTGAAACAAAAATAAAACCAATCATTCGGGTCAGATAATTGCTACCGGTTTCTTTTAACACATCAAAAGCAACGGCTTTATGTTCAATTTCTTCAACAAAATGCCATTGCCACAGCAGTAATAATTCTTCGTTGATCCCTTTTGATAGTGAGGGTTCTTTGAGAAATAATTCACCCGTAATGGCTGTGAGATGTTCAACCGCGGCAACCATGGCAAGTCGTATTTTCTTGCCCAGTAAAAATGCCCCTATTTGGGTAATTTTAAAAAATAATCCCTTGTTAATAGCAAGCTCGGGATAATAGGGTTTTATCATATGGCGAAAAAAGCGATAGTGCTCATTGGCATGATTGGATTCTTGCCTGATAAAGCTCACAACTTGTTTCTTAAGGGTTCTATTTTTAAGTTCTTTGATAAAAGGCATGACACATAAAATCACAAAGCGTTCACCATGCGGGATTGAAGCACAAATACTATTGGCAAAAAGCGTCCTGATGGGATCGTTGTCATACCAATATTTTTTTTTGAAGGGACGAAAATCAAATTTAAGAGCGCGTGCTTCGATGTTATTTTGAGGTTTCAAGTGCACAATTCCTTTGTTTGGCGATCCTAAGCGTTTTAATTATACAGGCAGATAGGCGAAATACACAGCAAACGGGCTTCTTGCCACATAAGTGGGTTGTCAGGCACTTTAAGCGAACGTTAAATGACTGACTATATAAAGAACGCATATCGGAGGCCCTGGTTTTATAATCATGCAAGATATTTTGGATGCAGCCGATATTTAAAGCAGGAGTTAAACAGGATGTTTAAAGGGAGCCTTGCTTATGTCTTATCAACAGATTGCGCTGTATTCCGTAACCTGTTTATTTATTTTGGGTTGCTGTGCGCTATCTTCGTTTGTCGTGAACTGGTTTTATGTTCGTCATATTCAAACTTTAGAAGCGAGCCCAAAGCTATGGGATGACTCTCTTTTAAGAGCCGCGCATTTTCCACTTCATGCACTGATATGGTTATGGGGGGGGACCCTCATTTTACAAGCGTTTGTCTCTCATACTTCAGAAGCAGTTTTCTGGGTGCACAAAATTCGGCAATCGGGTTGTATTTTAACGTTCATTTGGTTTTTATTTCGATTTGTAAAGGGTCTTGAAAAAAGGACACGATTACACTTTAATGAATTTGGACCTTCTCTAGATATCACTACTTTTCAAGGCATTGTGCACTGTGTACGAGTAGCCTTGTGGTGTCTTGCTGCCCTTGTGATTGTCAAATATTTGTTCAATTTGCAGCTCACCGGTTTATGGGCCATTGGGGGTATCGGTTCTTTTATATTAGGTTGGGCGGCAAAAGATCTGCTTTCAAATTATTTTGGTAGCATGATGATTTATTTAGATCGCCCGTTTGCGATTGGCGAATGGATCAGCTCGCCAGACCGCAATATTGAAGGAATTGTCGAACAGATTGGTTGGCGTTTAACCAGTGTGAGGACTTTTGATTATAAATTAATTTTTATACCTAATTCCGTATTCGCCTCAATTTGTGTTGAAAACCCTTCTCGCATGACTTGCCGTCGTATTAAAGAAAACATTAGCCTAGGCGTGGAAGATGCTGGTAAAATTAAAGACATTCTGCAAGAAATCACACAAATGCTTAAAACGCATCCCCAGATCAATCAAGCTCGTAATTGTTGGGTAAAATTAGCCAGTATTTCCCATTTTATCACCATTGAAATTACCTGCTTTACGAATACTGTTGAGCTTATTCCTTATCAAGAAATTCGAGAAGAAATATTGTTGAAGTGTTTAGATATCATTCATCAATTAGACGTTAAACTAGCAGTGCCAACGATGCAGCTTCAGGGAGTATCACCTACTTTAGGGGCAAATGGAACGATGACTAATTGATCTAATCTATTTTTATAGGGCGCGATTTCAATTAGCATATTTTTATGGGTTTACTATCATTAGCAACACTGAGTAAAGTTCCCACAATGGCGGGTTTTGCTTTTTCACAAATGAATTGTGCTGCGCGCGGATCTTGAATCATGTCGTTGTGCGGGTCGTCAAATTCAATGCTAACCGTGTGATTTTGATATAATGGATTTTTAGATTTCATTTCTCTTTGTAAACTAAAAGACCATGGTTGGATCAAGCTGCTCCATGATTGCATGAAAAATGAACCGAGTGATTGAATATTATCGTCCTGGTGATAAAAATGTTGCCATACTGCAACATTTGCAGGCATTGTAATCTTACTATTGAGCGGCGTGCCGACAGTGATAATTTTAAAAGTTACTTGAGGTACATCTTCTAGTAGTTCTGCCAATTTTCTGGCAATTTGTCCGCCATGACTGTGAGCCAATAAAACGATTTCAATTTCTTCGTCTTCATGAGAAAATTCTGAGCGCAATTCTTCATTTAATAAATTGGCATTTTTATCCCAGACCGCTTCACCAAGATCTCCTGACCATTGAAAATAAAAGCGTTGCTCTTCTGGAATATGTTCATATAAATCTTCAAAAAAATGACAACTCAAAGGAGCTGTGTCTGTGGATATTCCATACCAATGGCGAGGAGGAGCACTCATAGGGATCAGTTTTGCTGTTGACCAAGGCGTCACCATGTTTGAATAAAGCAAGGTTCCCACCAAAGGTTTGACGATGGCTGATCCTATGGGAAAGACAGTTCCTGGTATTTGAATAAAATAGCGTTTTGGCATGGATATTCGCGACAATTCGTATTGCAACGTTCATCTTAATCAACGCTGTATTCTTTGCAAAGCTTTACAGACAGGCTGTCTTAAGAAGCGATGAAATGTATAAAATCCTAGTCCTCTATCTAGCAGGCGTTTCTAATGGGGCGGGTATTTTTCGGATTATAATCTTGTCTGTATATGCTAATGCAGCAAAAAATACTCAATATCACTGCATAATATGCGGCTAATAATCTTCTTTAGCGGCGAATCAGGGCTATAATCACTGCAGAGAATGCGGTGATTAATATGTGGATATACAATCATATATCTTGACCTAATTCTACTTGAGATGACAAAGACTAGTGGCCGTAGTACTAGCTATCGTTTGGTGGACAAGCTTTAATAAATTTTATGTTTGGTGTTTGTTAAATTATAAGGAGCTACTCATGTTAAAAAAATCTTTGATTGGTCTAACGTTTGCTTTAGGTTCTTTATGCGCAAGCGGTGTTTTTGCTGAATCAGCCACTACTCCTAAGACATCTGAGGAGAATATGGTTCATGATGCAATAGATGCTTGTAAAGAAAGTAAAGAAGGCGATAACTGCATGTTTTTAAAGGACGATACAAAATTCACTGGCTCTTGTAAAAAGCAAGAAGACAAATTGAAATGTGTTCCTTACTAGTTTTGAAGCAAAGGGATCTTCCTGATAGATCCCTTTCAGCTTAAACTTATCAGATTGAGATTCTTGAAACGATTAGAAATTGGCCAAAACTCCTTACAGCCAGAATCATCCTAATGAGTACTAAAACTCTCACTTCAAAGAAACAGCTTTAAAGCTTGAGTTGATAACCTTAGACAAGAATGAGAATGTGCGGTTGGGAAGCGAAAAACAGAATGGGCTGTAAGTTAGCTTAATTTAGATGGCTCCCCGAACAGGACTCGAACCTGTGACCCAATGATTAACAGATATATCCGAACAAGAATTTACAATAAAGGGCAATAATAAATGATAAACAATTCAATAGGATACAAAAAATTCATATTTGTAGCTTATTGTCAAAATGTAGGATTTGTTGTCAACAATTGCCCCATCACTGCCCCAAGTAAAGTATTCACTTGTGCTTTAGCTGCTTACATTACTTGCAAGCACTAGGGCAATTTTGCCCACCTCCTGGACCGGAATAACATGGGCCTCCAGGTCCGGCATAACATGGTCCACCAGGGCCAGAATATGCTGCTCCACCTGGACCATCATGTGCAGGACCACCTGGGCCGTTATATCTTAAACCACCAGGGCCAGAGTATCTTGGACCACCTGGTCCAGCGTAAGCATTACCACCGGGGCCAGTATAACAAGGTCCGCCTGGGCCCTTATAAGCAGGTCCGCCTGGTCCAGCGTATGCACCACCACCAGGTCCAGCATAGCAAGGTCCGCCTGGACCAGCGTAACCTTTACAATTGCACGGATCGTAGGCAATTGCATAAGAGCTAATAATAAAGATTAAAAGTATTTGAAAAAGGAATCTGAACACAGTATTTCACTCAATTTTTTGATTCGTGTTTAAAAGTTTGGTGCACTATAACACCAATAATCCTCCTAAAAAGTGCTTATACAATTGAAAAAGTAGCCTCAAATCTATGAGCAATCGAAAATAGGAGATATTTTTCATGCTAAAATATTGGACTAACTTCGTCTTTTATGTGGCTTGTTAGCAATTCTTAAAAAGTAAGCTTAAATCATCCGCTCTTGACAAATGTTAACAGCCTTTTTAGCATCTCGGGCTTTTATATCAACACGCTATCCCGTGTTGTTACACAGATTAGAGATTTTATGTCCATCAAAATTTGCCAACATAAATTTAATTTTTTTCCGAAGCTCTTTATCTTATTATTTTTGATAAGCTCATCCTCATCTCAAGCAAATTCGATTCAGTCTGATCAGAAAAATTTGTATTTTACTGATGATGAAGTTGATGTTATTGCTCATGGGAAATTTGAACTTTTTGATAAAAAGATAATAAATAAAATGAAAGATGGAGCAAATGGAGATAATAAAGCAGCGACTACCTTGCAATATGCGCTAGGTGATTATTACTACCAAAAGGAAGAATATAAATTATCGTTTAATTATTTTTCAAAATGTTCAGGTTCTTATTTAGATTGCGATTTTCATTTAGGCAATTTATATCTTGATGGTCTTGGAGTTTTGCAAGATGATGAAAAAGCAATTAATCACTTTCTTAAATCAGTCAAATCTGGAAATTCAATAAGTGCTTATAATTTAAGCGTAATCTATGGCAAAAAAGCGTTTAGATCTTTTGATATCTTAAATCAAGAGAAAATGGATTCGTATTACTATAATCTGATGCGTAGTTATGCATGGCGAAAAGTTTCCATGGCTATGGGCAACAAAACGGCCATTACCCTTAACAACAAGGAAGAATCAATATTACTTGTGTTTGAGGAGTTGAAAAATATCTTATCTCGAGCAAATAAATTAAACTCCGCAAATAAATTAGCTGAACAGTTTTGCTCAAGTATTCCTGCCTGTGCGCAATAGTTGCGGCTCTTCAAAGTTTGCACATGGTAATAATGGGCACCTACACTCTAAAGCGTGATTGACACATTGCTCAAACAAATGCCATGCTAAAAATTCCAAATGGCTTGTTAAAGGGGAAAAACTTTGCAAACTTTTTTGGTTGAATGCACCCCATGTTTCAGATTAAGAGTCCAAAGAGTAATCTGAAGTAACTGCATTATGCATCGTAAAATGGGGAGTTGGGCGAACGGAGTTCTTTAGAGCAACACCGCCTCCGTATTTACTCTTTGAACGGAGGTCAGATAAGCCCTCATGTCAGGTGTAGGTATCCCAGCGGAACCTCAGCCCTGAAAAGGATAACTGAAGTACGTTGAAATACATGGGTGGCATGCCCCACTAAATCAAAGAATTTTTGAAATCCCGCATAACCTGACGCAGAACTCGCAATTCTTGTCGGATTGCTCCTTTGTAACCTCTCATAGCAGAGCGATTTTTACCCTCTTTGGTTTTGGGTCCTGTGGATTTTTTCCACGGTTGCCAGTTTCTTATCAGTTTCGATTGTCTTGTCTTGCGTTCCAATGTCCAACCGTTTGCCATCACATTTCTCCAATAGTTGGTTTTGCTGATTTTTAGTTTCTTCCGCGCGCGCGTACTCTGGATTGGCGTGGTTATTTACCTGCTGGTTATGGCCTATATTGGCCTGCTTTACAAAAGCAACCTGGGGCGGGTTCTTAATATTTGCTAACGTCTCGAGTGTTGCTCTACATTGTGATTGGGCTCTCAGCGCCACTCGGAGCAAAGCTTCTAGTGGTTCGGCAAAATCAGTCAGTGTCGCTCTGCATGCCAAATTGTTAAACATTGCATCTAAAGTTTGTGCTTGGATCAGGAGCATCCTTTCAACATGAACCAAATTACCAGCATTAATTCGCTTTCCTTCTTCGATAAGCACTTTAATCGCGCTTACAAAATCAAGCTTACCAAGTTCTTCCGTATATAATTGCTGTGTGAATACCCCAAGGTAGTGTGATAAGCCAGCGTTTTTTAGATATACATTTAAAAGTGTATCCTCATTTTTTTCGCTATTTGCATTTTGAACTGGTTTAGATTTATTTGGCATGGCCACTCCTGCTTGATTGAAATGGATTGGAATACTCCACCATTTGGATGGGTCTATTGTGCCTGTTTTCTAGATATTGGAATGAGTCGGCGTTAAACCAGAGCGTTAGTTTGCCTTCCCATTCACCGTTGCGCTGCTTTGAGCAAGCTAACAAGCAGTCAAATTTATCTAAGATACTTTCAGGTGGCTGTACCCGACAAAGCTTACTAATTTCTTCTTCTTTTAACTTATTTCGAAAGACACTGAAGCAATTGTCGGCTAAATCAGTAATGGCGCCACTTCCTTTCATATCTAGCTTGCCTGGGGGCTTTGTTTCGTCAAACCCCTTCCTGGGATGAGCGACAAGGTGGATATGGCAATCATGTGCGTTTTTAAAGTCGCAGAGCTGATCAACAAACAGCTTTTGCGCATTGTAATCGTCCTCGGCCATGCCGCACTTCATCAAAGAATCTATGACAAAGACATCAATGCCGTATCGTTGCCTAGCATAGTGAAACACTTCTAATAACCTAGCAGTTTTTGTCGTGCCTACAATATCGAAAATCCATAAATGATCGTCATACCAACCATGAATTGCTTGAATGTATTCTGGCGTTGGGTTACGTAGCCCTGATGCCTGACGAGTTAACCTCAACAATAGTCGCCTGGGCTTTAACTCAAGGCTTGCGATGCATACCTTAGCACCTTGCTGTATGCAGTGAAGGATGGCATGCCCTAGAAGTTGGCTTTTACCATGGCCATTATAGCCGGTCCAAAGTGTAAGCTCACTTGGTCGAAAAATGATTTTGTTCTTAGCCTTTGTCCATGGTAGGGAATATCCAATCGGTAGGTCATTTTGGGGGTAAAATTCTTCAATGACTTGTCCAACATAAGAACTTGCCGGTTTTAATTCGTCAGGATCTAGGCTGCGCGCATTTTCAAAGCACTTGCGGATCTCTATTGCTCCCAAACCTGCTTGCAAGCACTCGTTTGCATCTTTATTCGGTAATTGAACAACTCGACAACGATGTCTGCCTAGCCTTTCTATTAATTCGGATGTAGCAGCTTGGCCTTCGCTGTCATTATCTAAGCACAAGAAAATTTCGTCGAAGACTGCTAGCCTATCGTACTCGTATTCAATCCACTGTTGCTTGCCACCTTTTCCCCCACCGAATGGCACTGAAAGAACTGTCATGCCTAATCCATATTGATAAAGGCTCATTGCGTCAATTTCACCCTCGACTAAAGCAATGCTGCGTGATTCTTGAAGAGCTGCTTGCCAACCAAATAAGCACGGCTCTGAGTTTGGTGTGACACGAATATTCTTTTTTCCATTGACCCGATCAACATGGAGGAACTTTAGTAAAGTTAGTTTGTCAGCTACGTAGTATGGAAAGACGATTTCGTTTGTTGCTTCTTTAACCTGAAACTGTTGCAGAGTCTCAGATGTTAGCTTTCGCTCGTTGATTAAGTATTTGCCCACGCGGGAGTTTGCTTGAACAGGCATCTCATCTTTGAATGATGGTAGAACGAACTGTGTGCGCCGCTGTGGGTCGAAAGAAGGAGAGGGTATGCCTAACCATAGCCTTATATCTAAAATCGCGTCTGAGATCGTTTGGTTGCGGCATTGGCACCAGAGGTTTAAGAGGTCACCGCTTTGTCCTGTAGCAAAGTCACACCAAACCCCTATCTTGTCACCATGTATACAAACGTTAAGTGATTTACCAGGTTCTCCGTCAACAGACCCAACACACCACTCATTGCCAATGCGTTTACCATTTGGAAGCAAATGACGTACTACTCGATCAATGTTCTGGACAAGGAGGCAAACAATGTTTTTAGCGGAATACATTTGCATTTATATGGCTCCTTCTGAAATTTGATCTATTTGACTGACCTTCGTGCTTAAACTATTCATGGAAAGATTTGATGCGCTTTCAATAAATCCCTCTATATGATCTGCGTCCCTCATAATAAGATCGATGCCATTAAATTTTCGATGTTTGTCATTTTGCCCCATATTGAAGGGAGTATGAGCGCAACCATCAATTGCTAGTTTTAACTGATCTGCGTTATATCCTAGATTTAATGCCGCTTGGATTTTCTTTTGTCGTTTTACATCAAGTTTTGCATGTGGGTGGCTCATTACAACCTGCCAATGTGCAAAGACCTCGTTTACTTGGGGCGATTGGAGATCAGTAGCCTTTTCACCAATACCTTTTTTTTGTTCATGATCCTGTTCCTGATCCTGATTCGGTATAGTCTTTATCAAAGGTTTATCGATAGCTTTATCAAAGACTTCACCAAAGCTTTCAACAAAGGCTTGTGCAAAGGCAGTACCTATATCTTTAACAAATGATTTAAGCTGCTGGTATGCTAATTTTTTCAATTCACATTCTGGAATTTCATCCCAATGTGATGCCCAGCTTTTCACTACATTAGGAGACTGGGGTTTGTTATATTTGATCGCGTTGGGTATATAAATAACTCTAGCGACTAGATCTGCTTTAACTAAACCTTGCTGGATAAGCTCATCAAAGGCTCCCTTAAAGCCTTCGATGGGCCAACCCAACTCTTCAGCCATTGCAGCGGGGCCAGCACGGTACAAACCAGGGATTGAAGTTGTATTGGGATTTGTCAGTAGGTATAAAAATAGTCCCTGTGCATTAGGTTGTAGTGGGCTCAAGGCACGAAACTTTTCGTCACCCCAAATCCTCACATCAATAGAACGATAACGCATACTATTGGGCCTCCCATTGGGTTGAGTAAGCCATATCTTCTGATAGTAGGTACAATTCATTGATGGCATCGTGAAATGCTCCAGCATAGAACCGTTGCTGCGAGATGCCCTCATAACGAAGACGAGTTTCTATTTGTGCTTGTGCATAGGATTGGCTGACCAGAAAACCCTCATGGGCCAAAACCACCCTTTTTAATAAGTACTTGAGGTGAGGGTCTGTAACCACAATCTCGGAGCTATAGATAGGATCCTTAAGCATGGCTGCCTCCTTGCTCATCAATCCAAGCCTCGAACGAATCTAGATCGATAAGCACTTTTTTGCCGATTCGGCGTATGCACTGAGAGAAGCCGTTTTGCTTTTCGTTGAAAATGAGCCAGCGGATTGATGATTCTGTAAAAATGTCTGGGTAGAGTTGTGGGATTTTCTTTACTGTCGCTAATCTCTTATTGGTGATACTGATCATCGGTTGCTTCCTTAGACATTGGGTTATAGATGACGGTTACTAGTTGTCACTTATGCCAATGAAATCAGGAAACTAATTTGGGGTGAAATCAGGGGGTGTTTTGGGATAGTTTTGGGGGCGGTTCTGGGTAAGTAATATTTAGTACCTGTTAACTTGAGATAAGGCTCTCCATGGAATTAGGAGAGCAGAGGTTATTTTATAAAAAATCGCTGCAACTGATGTTTGTTTAGTTTACCTTGTTCGGTTAACCATTTATGAAGAAGTTTTTCTGAATACAGCGCCTTATTTCCTCGTTTCTCAGTAAGCTTTGCTTCAACTAAGCCATTGACCTTTTCTTTCTCGAATAGCTTTCTCCAATTAAATCCCTGGTAATATTCTTGTATGGCTCGTCGGGTTAACTTTTGATCATCTGTACCCTCACTACCTTTTATTTCTAAATTAATATCATTCGGTTGTAAGGTGAATGACTCTATATTTGCCATGTAATAATCTGAAAAGAGCTCAGGTACATTAAATCCGCGTTCGAGTGCCCATCTAATGAATACGATATTTTCAGCAATAAATGTCTTATTCCCATTCAAGTCAGTGTGTTCTTTTAAACAAAGCTTTCCGTTTCTATGATCAGTAATCATAGCGTCTTCCATTTTTTTAAATTCACGGGATAAAGGATAAACTGAAGAAGGTGCCCAATAGTGATCGTCAGGATCTTCTCGTACCAGCAAATGAATTGCTTGCTTTGAATGCCAAGTCATCCCTTTTTCTAATAATTTTTCATACATCTTGTCATGCTTTTGTAATACAAATTCACCAGATACAGCATAGCTTTTCATCTCATTCAAAGTCATACGGTAAATTTTTCTTGTGAATCTGCTAATTACGTGATGATATTCCTTTTCTGTAACAATCATTTCAATAGGTCCTTTACTGCATTCCAAAGATTTTTTCGTTCATGCTCGCAACTACTTTACTTGTGTGGGAATCAGACAAATGGGCATATCGTTTGACCATTTGTAGAGTTTTATGTCCAAGAATTTCCGCAATTTCAGCAAGACTTGCTCCGTTCATAGCTAGATAAGAGGCACATGAATGTCTAAGATCGTGAAATTTGAAATCATTTATGCCAGCACGCTTTAGGGCGTTCTCCCAAGGCGTTCTGATATCAACAGGGGCTTTTGTGTTCTTTCCTGGGAATACAAACTCGCAATCTGTTTTGTCTTGAGCGAGGACTTGAATGAGATCCAAAGCGTGGCCTGCCAAAGGCAGTATGTGACGTTCACCGTTCTTGGTTTCGTGAAGGGTAATGATGCTGCGTTCAAAATTTATGTCGCACCATCGCAAGCCAATAACTTCCATGCGGCGGCCACCAGTCGACAAAGCTAAGACAGTAATGGGGTACAAATAGGGACTACTGCTTTCCTTACATGCAGTTAAAAGGCGGCTGCGTTCTTCGTCTGATAGAAATCGAACTCTGCCCCTTGGCTCCTTGGGCTTAGTCACTTTGCGCATTGGCGAATCGTCAAGCCAGCCCCATTCTTTAACCGCCATGCTGTAAGCGTGCGATAACGCCGCCATATAGCGGACTACGGTTGATGGGGAACGAGAATCGCCTCGTGAAGTGGCGCCGCGAGCGAGTTTATCTCTATTTTCAGCTATGAGGGCTGGTGACACATCTGCAAGTGAGTATTTGCCTAGCTCACTTTTCCACCAATTTAACTGCAGTATTCTATTTCGCTGATTTTTTGGTTTGTGAGGGATGACTTCCTGTATGTAACGGTCAATCATCTCACCGAGTGTGCGGCGTTTAGCTTCGGTTGTTTTAAAATGGCGTCCTTCACGAATTGCAGCTTCAGTTTGCTGAGCCCATCTACGCGCGTCTGTTAGCCTTTCAAAAGTGGCGTGTTGCGGAGGGAAACCCTTAAGCCTTACTTTGACGCGATAGCTAATACTGCCATCTTTGCCGATACGTTTTTCAATGTTTGCCATACTACCTGCAACCTGTGAAAAGAGAAGCGGTAATGTACAACAATCTGCAATAGACTACAACATAGGATAGATAATCACATTACTAAGTTTCTTATCATATTGATTTATTTCAATTATTTATTTTACCCAGCTTTTGTGGGGCAGTTGAGGGACAATTTTTAAAAATCATCACCCTGGATGTAACTTAACTAACAACCTTGGGGTGAGATTGTGCAAGTTTAAACAATATGTTTGCTACCGATTTCAAAAAATCGGTAGCAAATCGGTTTTAAGTGTTCTATAGTTGTTGTTACCGATTTTGAAAAATCGGTAACAAATCGGTAGCAAGCTAGAGTAAATACACTTAATAGAGGTAAAAGCTTTGAAAGTGCCCGTTGTCCCATATATTGATCCTTTAATAAACACTCTATTAGAGAAAGGAGGCTTATTAACTCAAAGAAAATTCAACATAACTGATGAAAAAGGGCGTTATTTACATTGGGATAAGCTTAGATTTTTACCACCACCAGAAGAGCTTACTTCAGAGCAATGGTGGGCAGGCATAAAATATGCACGTCGACAAATATATAAAAATATAAATATAAGCGACCCAAAGGGAAAACCATTTGTTTTTTCATACAGTGATAAAATAATGGGTGATCTTCATTGGTTGGACCAAAATGCCTCTGGAATGGTTGGCACAAGCCAACCTATATTAAATTCCCAAATGAAAAATACTTATTTGATAAGGTCATTAATAGAGGAAGCTATCAATTCAAGTCAATTAGAAGGAGCGTCAACCACTTGGGTAGTTGCAAAAGAAATGTTAAGGCAAAAAAGAAAGCCTTCAGATAAAGACGAACAAATGATATATAATAATTACGTTGCAATGCAGTTTATTGGTGAAATTAAACAAGAAAAACTTACTCCAGAAATGCTTTTGGAGTTACAAAAGATTTTAACAGAAAATACCCTAGAAGATAAAAATCATTCGGGTTGTTTTAGAACAGCACACGAAGATGTGAAAGTTGTGGATCATCGTGGAGAAATTTTACACGTTCCACCTTCTGCCGAATTACTCCCACAAAGAATTAATGATTTGTGTAACTTTGCAAATGAAGTTGCAAAAGATATTTTTGTGCATCCCATCATCAAAGCGATAGTTTTACATTTTTTTCTTGCTTATGAACATCCCTTTGTGGATGGAAATGGTCGAACTGCTAGAGCACTATTTTATTGGAGTATGGCGCAACAAAACTATTGGTTAATGGAATATATTTCCATTTCAAAAATCATAAAAAAAGCACCGATAAAATATGGCAAAGCTTATCTATATACTGAGACAGATGAAAACGATATAACCTATTTTATTGAACATCAATTAATGGTGATAAAACAAGCTATTAATGATTTATATGTTTATATCGATGAGAAGACAAAGGAAATTGAATCTGCCGAAGCATTGTTTGCATCCACTTCAAAATTAAAAGGCAAACTTAATTATCGACAATTAGCGCTAATAAAGCACGCTATGAAACATCCTGGTTTTGTTTATACGATAGTTGAGCATCAAAATAGCCATGGCATAGTATATGATACTGCTCGTTTAGATTTGACGGAGTTGTCAGATATGTTTAA
>JBFWUT010000014.1:0-68514 GCA_050247135.1 Candidatus Berkiella sp. | reverse complement strand
CCACCGAAAGAATTAATGATTTGCTGTTTTATACGGCGATGGGCGTGGTACTGGGTGGGCGTATTGGCTACATGTTGTTTTATGGTTTGGCTGACTGGTTAGACTCTCCCTTACAGCTCTTTAAAATTTGGCAAGGTGGCATGTCCTTTCATGGTGGTTTGCTCGGTGTGGTCGTTTCAACGGCATTGTATGCAAGGCATTATGGGTATCCCTTTTGGGTCGTAGGCGACATCATTGCGCCTTGTGTACCTTTGGCCATTGCCACAGGTCGTATTGGCAACTTTATTAATGGTGAATTATGGGGCAAAGTCACCGATGTGCCCTGGGCGATGGTATTCCCTCAAGCTGGCTTTCTACCAAGACACCCTTCACAAATCTATGCTGTTTTATTAGAAGGCTTGTTATTGTTTACCATTTTATGGATTTATTCGCGCAAGCAACGCCCAGTCGGGGCAGTATCAGGCCTGTTTTTAGCAGGCTATGGCGCTATTCGCATCTTTGAAGAATTCTTTAGGCAGCCTGATCCGCAATATGGTTACTTAGCCTTTGGCTGGTTAACCATGGGACAAATTCTCTGTGTGCCCATGATTTTATTTGGTCTGTATTTCATGTTCAGACCAGCCAATCAACCTTATCAATTTTGTAAAGTGTCATAACATGCAACAGTATTTATCGCTCTTAAAATGGGTTTTAGAAACAGGAACACCAAAAGGGGATCGTACCGGAGTGGGTACCTTAAGCCGCTTTGGTTACCAAATGCGTTTTGATCTCAATCAAGGCTTTCCCCTGGTCACGACTAAAAAATGCCATTTAAAATCGATTATTCATGAATTACTGTGGTTTATTAAAGGCGACACCAATATCGGCTATTTAAAAGAAAATGGGGTCAAAATTTGGGATGATTGGGCTGATAGCAATGGGGATTTAGGTCCCGTTTATGGCAAACAATGGCGCTCGTGGCCTGCCCCTAACGGTGAATCGATAGATCAATTATCCAAATTGATAGACGATATTCGGCATAATCCTGATTCGCGTCGCTTAATTATCAGTGCCTGGAATGTGACCGACATCCCACGCATGGCGTTGGCCCCTTGCCATTGCTTATTTCAATTTTATGTTGCAGATGGCCGCTTATCGTGTCAGCTTTATCAACGCAGTGCCGATATCTTTTTAGGTGTGCCTTTTAATATTGCCTCTTATTCATTATTAACCATGATGATTGCGCAAGTAACCGGTTTAAAACTAGGCGACTTCGTGCATACCTTTGGTGATGTGCATTTATATACGAACCATATTGATCAAGCCCAAACCCAATTAGCACGTACCCCATTTGCTTTGCCTAAAATGTTACTGAATCCGGACATTAAGAATATCGATGATTTCCGGTTTGAAGATTTTGTGTTAAGTGATTACGAGTGTCATCCTGCAATTAAAGCACCCATTGCCGTATAGAGATCGCAACGTGAAAAAAATCAGCTTAATAGTGGCCATGTCAGAAAACGGCGTGATTGGACACGATAACAAACTGCTGTGGCATTTACCCAATGACTTAAAGCATTTTAAAAACGTGACTCTCGGCAAGCCGATTATCATGGGGCGTAAAACCTATGAGTCGATTGGCAGGCCTTTACCTAATCGACAAAATATAATTCTCACTCATCAAGAGGTCGAAATACCTGGCTGCGATGTGGTGCATTCTGTTAATGAGGCGTTAAGTGCAACACAAGATGCGCCTGAGGTGATGGTGATTGGGGGAGGGGAAATTTACCGTTTGTTTATTAAAAATGCAGATCGCATTTATCAAACCATTGTGCATACCAAGATGCAAGGTGAAACGACTTTTGTTAAACTCGATCACCAAGCATGGG
The DNA here is from genome assembly GCA_050247135.1 of Candidatus Berkiella sp. Classification (GTDB taxonomy): domain Bacteria; phylum Pseudomonadota; class Gammaproteobacteria; order Berkiellales; family Berkiellaceae; genus Berkiella. Next base: position 66,646 of record JBFWUT010000014.1, on the reverse strand, counting down.
TTGAAACTGAACACGAAGAATACTTTCAAGATAAGCAACATGCCTACGATTATAGTTTTATTACGCTAGAAAGACGGGAGTAAGTATGCTATCGATGAACGGACTCAATTTTTTAATTCATCGGGTAGATGAACGCATTCTTAAACACCTAACAGAAGATCTTAAAATTGAAGTCAAAACCACTCCGGAAGATGCCCTTGCTAACCACCTTAAGTTACTGTCCACTCAAGTCGCTCAGCCACAATTCAGTGCTGCATTTAATCAAGCAGTTCAAGGTATGGCAAAGTTACAACTAGCGCCGGTTAAGTTAGATGATACGCCATTACATTTTGGGAAGACGTGGAAAGAATTAATGGAATTGCCTTATTCGCAATTTGCTGATGTCATTAAAAATTCGTTAAAAGAAAAATCTATCACCTTTAACAAACTGCTGGTGTTAGCCCGCTTCAAACGACAACTCCGTGATATTTGTATCAATGGTGAGATAGAATTAAACCGCCGTGAACAGGAATGGCAAGCTAAGGGATTTAGGCCACTTGTTGAGCGCTCTGTCGATGAAGAATGTGTCCAAAAAATGAAGACCAGTGCGCAAGAAGCCCAAGGATTAGCCAGCATTGCGATAGAAAATGGCAAACTGGAAGGTAAGGTACCGTTTTTTGGCAAAAGCTATGAAGTGAATTTGAACGGTCCTGGTCGTACGGAAGTCACGATAATGGCTTGTGAGCAGGCATTCGAGAAGTTATTTATCTATTTCAATGAACAGCACCAGAAGCGTTGTCAAGAGAGCATGGCAAGAGAAGCCGCACAACGCGCTGCATATGGACCTTCCAGAGAAGATGGCGCACAACTAGCAGTAGCTGCTGCTGATGCAGGAAAAGGGGCTAAGGGTAAAAAGGGTGCCAGCGATAAAAGAGATCCTGATAGAGATGCAAAAGGATCCCCAACTCAAGACCCCAAAACCATGTTGGATTTATTTCCCTCTACGCTAAAGCGTAATCATGTTCTCACCGCTATCAATCACTTATTAGCGGGTGATTTAATTGAGCGCCTGTTTTTAGAGGAAGAGTTTAAAGCGTACCATCATTTCAGACTCACGTTGCCGTCACGTTTGAAATCATTCCCGGAAGTAGATGGACAACAAACGCGCCAATTTGTTTGTGAAGAATTGGCTAGGATCGATGACGCACTGAACGGAAAAAATGAAGAGGAACCAGACTACTGGAAGGGGTTGCTAGAGGAAACCCATGATTTGCAAAGACGCTTAGCGAAGCATCAATTTTCCCCGCAACTTTTCCTATTTAAAAATACCGTGAGTTCTGCGTCAGCTTCTTCGAGTACGGGTAAAGAGATCTGGGCGCGTTTTCATGACGTCGTCACCATGAAGGCCCAGGCAACATCACCCGCTGCCGTGTTAGAGCATCAACAAGGTTGCCGTCTATAAGCTGTGACGGCTTTAAAATATCGCAAGAACCACGTATAATTTTATTTTTAATAAGTTGATTTTCTTTCTTTGTAAAAATGTCAGTTATAACACCAACATTTATTGGAAAGTTTGCCCATTTTGCAACCCAGCTGCTGCTGAAGTCGCTGCGTGTGCAAGTTTCTATGCACCCTAGCGTCGATCCCACTCGCCAATATGTTTATGGCTTCTGGCATGGCAAACAATTTGCGCCGATTATGTTTTTACCTAAATGGGGTCCAGCTAAACATGTGGGGTTAGTGAGCGCTTCGCGTGATGGGGATATGCTCTCGGCATGGTTACATAAACTGGGTTATCACGTGGTGCGAGGCTCTTCAAGCCGCAAAGCCATCAGCAGTATGGTGAAATTAATAGCCGCCGCCAAAGAAGGTTACTCCATGGGCATTGCCGCCGATGGTCCGCGAGGCCCCGAGTTTATCGCTAAAGCCGGCATGTCATTTTTAGCCAACAAAGCCAAACTTCAATTAGTTCCCATAGGCGTCGCTTATTCCAAGCCTTATAAATTTAAATCGTGGGATAAATATCAACTGCCCCTGCCTTTCTCAAGAGCGGTGCTGTATTTTGATGAGCCGATAACAGTAGATGATATTTCAGATATTGATGCGCTGAACGTGGCCATGGCCAAACGAATTAATCAAGCAGAAGTGACGGCACAAGAATTGTTGGACGGAACATCGAAGCAACAAGTGCTGGACTGCAAACCCTACATCATAGCTTCTTAATCGTTATTTCCCTTTCCCACTTATCGCGCTTTGCCTTTGCGAAAGAATGTCTGTCTATTTTGCAGCGACTCGTCGTACAGGGATGTGTACGACGGGGGCAGGGATGCCCATGGAGCGAAAAAATATGCAGACATTCTTAAGGCGACTAGGTGACGGCAGCTCTCTTTGCCCGCAACTTCCAACCCGCCCCAATCACAATGGATGCCAACACCAGCAGCATGCCAAGAGAGTCATACCAGGCCAACTTTTCACCCAAAAACAAAATGGCGAGCAAGGTCGTAGCGACTGGCATCACGCCACCAAAGACCGCAGCGGTGGTTGCCGGAATAAAGCTCAGACCATAAGCCCAGGCCCAAAAGAAAACTAAACTGCCCAAACCCGCTACACCAATCAGGGCGAATTCGAAGACGCCGTAACTTGTAAAGTCAAAAGATCCGGTATAAAGAGCGCAGGGCAATAAGGTGACAAAGCCCACAATGTTGGCCATCAAAGCACCGCCAAGGGGTGTAATGCGACCCGCCAATTTTCGACTCACAATCGAAAACAAAGACTCAGGAAACATGGCCACAAACACTAATAAATCACCAAAATAGGAGTGCTCTAGGTTGGAGCCGCTTTCAAAATGATCTAAATTGATAATCAAAATGCCGAGCATGGCTAACACTAAGGCTATGATTTTTGAGGAGTTAATTCTTTCTTTAAGCAGCCACACAGAAAATATAGCGATCAAGGCTGGCAAGGTGCTGCCAATGATCCCAGCGGCGGTTGCGGTGGTATATTGTAATCCCCAAACAAAAAAGAGATTAAAGAAAAAGGCACCAAACAAACCTAGCAAAACAGCGAGAAATTTATCATGGGTGCTGAGCTTCCCTTGGGGATGATGAGGATCAATAATCGATGTGCCAGTCAACCACAGAACGAAACCTAAAATAATAGCAGACAAGCCAAAACGAGTGGCTAATAACATGAACATCGGCATACTGGAGATCAGATATTTGCTGGTGACAACATTGAGACTAATACCAACTTGGGCAAAGGTGAGTGCAAGGTAACCCGTCGAAAGCGAGCGCATAGCAAAGTAACTCTTTTATGGCTCTTTCCATTTTGCTTTTATGCGTTGTTGACTTCGCCCATCTCTCAACAGTCATGTACTAGGAAGTACACTCCTATTGTTCGAGGGCTCGTCGCCTAGCCTAAAATCAAACTGGTTCGAGCGTGTATAAGGGAAAAATCACTAAAATAGTAGCAGAAAAAATTTGACTTGAATAATCTTTTTCCGATAAAAGGCTATAAAATCTGGCACTGTGGGCAATAATAGGTGGCACGTTGCCCCAACTGAATATGTTCGATAGGGGTTTTGCAGTCAATGCAGTCAAGACCGTCACGATCATAAACCGTTAATTGGTGGCGAAAATACCCTGGCTTTCCCTCACTGTTATAAAAGTCCTTTAGGGTTGTGCCCCCTTTTTTAATAGCCGCTTTTAGAACCGTTCGAATAGCAAGGCACAGCGCCTCAGCTTGGGATGGCGTCAGGTGAGAGGCTTTCATGAGGGGATGGATTTTTGCCAAAAACAAACTTTCGCTAGCATAGATGTTGCCAACGCCGACCACGATTTTGGCATCCATAATGAATTGTTTAATGCTCACGCTGCGTTTTGCTGCTATGGCTAACAAATAATGGGCATTAAAAGCTTTGCTTAAAGGCTCAGGTCCCAGATGGTTCAGTACGTCTAAAGAAGAAAGATCATGGCCGGCCCATAAAATGGCACCAAAGCGTCGGGGATCGTTATAACGAAGGACCTTTTGCGCTTGAAGCTGGCAATCAAAGTGATCATGCTTTTTAAGAGGGGTTTTGGCATCACAGAGTCGCAACGTGCCAGACATGCCTAAATGGATCACCAGCGTGCCAGCAGTGGTTTCAATGAGAATATATTTTGCTCTACGGCTTACTTCGAGAATAGTTTGTTGTGGCAGCACTCGCTCTAAGGTCAGAGAAGGGATGGGCCAACGTAGTTGCTTTTGGCGCACAACCACCCCTTTAATTTTGTGCTGCAGTAAATGGGGACGAATGCCCCGCACAGTGGTTTCTACCTCTGGCAGCTCGGGCATTATTTAACCGCTCGATGGCCGATATCATTGCGATAAAAAAGGCCATCGAACGTCGCTTTTTTCACAATATGATAGGCTTTATCTTGCGCGTCTTGATAACTTTCACCCAAAGAGGTGATACACAATACCCGTCCTCCATTGGTTACAATATTGCCCTCTTGTAACAAGGTGCCTGCGTGAAATATTTTATAGGTATCACTTGGGGCGATATCATTTAGGGTAGGGATCACCTCTCCTTTATGATAGTGATCGGGATAACCATTGGCAGCGAGCACCACGCCAAGAGCGGGTCTTTGATCCCATGAGGCAATATAACCCCCTAAATGTCCTTCTAAGGCATTCAAACACAGCTGCGCAAAATCAGATTGCAGGCGCATCAGCACGGGTTGGGTTTCTGGATCGCCAAAACGGGTATTAAACTCTAACACCTTGATATCACCTGATGGGGTAATCATAAGACCGGCATACAAGAATCCTTTAAAGGGGTGTCCTTCTTTAGTCATGCCTTGTAAGGTAGGCTCAATGACTTGTTCCATAATTTTTTGATGTAAGGAAGGTGTGACAATCGGAGCCGGAGAATAGGCGCCCATCCCACCCGTGTTTGGACCTTGATCTCCATCATCTCTGGTTTTGTGATCTTGAGAAGAGGCGAAAGGAACGCAATTCTCTCCATCACTGAGCACAATAAAACTGACTTCCTCGCCTTGGATAAATTCCTCAATAATGACTTGATGACCAGCGGCACCAAAGCGATGCTGTCCTAACATGGCATCAATGGTTTCGGCTGCACTTGGGTGGTCTTTGGCAATCACAACGCCTTTGCCTGCGGCCAACCCATCGGCTTTGATTACCTGGGGAAAATGACAAGTTGCTAAGTAAGCATTCGCTTCATGGATGTCGGTAAAGGTTTTTGCTTGGGCAGTGGGTATGTTGTGGCGTTGCATAAAAGCTTTTGCGAATGCTTTAGAGCCCTCTAATTGGGCACAAGCTTTGGTTGGGCCTAAACATAGTAACTCACGCTCATTAAAATAATCGACAATCCCTGACACTAAAGGTAACTCGGGCCCAACAACCGTAAAATGAATGTGCTGATGTTTGACAAAATCGGCCAATGCGGCAAAATCCAAGGGATCGATATCGACATTTTCTACCTTGGGTTCTCGATGAGTACCGGCATTACCTGGTGCAACATAGACTTTTTGGACATTGGATGATTGAGCTAATTTCCAAGCCAAAGCATGCTCTCTGCCGCCACTACCAATCACCAATAATTTCATCATTATACGCTTTCCATTTTGAATTTATGCTTTGTTACTACGCTCTCTCACCCCAGTCATGCTATTTGCGTGCACCCAAAGGATTGGCTCGCTGGGGGTGTCGCCCAAATGTAAACTGGTTTGAGTATAGATAATCATAATGTTAATGTCTGAAGTGTCGTTTACCGGTTAAGAGCATGACCATGCCAAGTGCATTCGCTTTTGCAATCACTTCGGGATCTTTTTTAGAGCCGCCGGGTTGGATCACTGCACGGATACCATATTCATACGCTTTTTCAATATTGTCGGTAAAAGGGAAAAATGCATCTGAAGCCATCACGGCATTATCTAAAGAGAGATTTTGTTCTTTAGCGCGGATCGCAGCAATTTGAGTGCTCATGATTCTAGACATTTGGCCGGCGCCAATCCCCAATGTTTGACCGTTTTTAGCAAAAACAATGGCATTGGATTTAACAAATTTAACGACTTGCCAGCTAAAGAGTAGGTCAGCTATTTGGGAAGGGGTTGGCTTTTGCTCCGTAACGATTTCATAAGACACGGGGTTATCTAAAGTATCACAGGTTTGAACTAACAACCCACCACAGACACTATGAACATCCCACTCATGAGAAGGCTCTTTTGTAGTGGGTTTTTGATAGGATAAAATTCGGCAATCAGGTTTATTTTTGGCGTTCTCTAATGCCTTTTCGCTATAACCGGGTGCGATGATGACTTCGACAAATTGTTTATTCAAAATGTGAGCCATCAGTTTATCATCTACTTCGGTATTGAAGGCAATAATGCCACCAAAGGCGGATTGAGGATCACAAGCATAAGCCATGTTATAGGCCTCAAGAGCTGTGTTGGCTTTTGCCACTCCACAGGGGTTAGCGTGTTTGACAATGACGCAGGCCATACCGTCAAAGGATTTAACGCATTCAAGAGCCGTATTAGCATCAGCAATGTTGTTAAAAGACAGTGTCTTGCCTTGATGCGAAATGGCTTTAGCAATACTGTCTTTTGGAGCATTAAAGGATTGATAAAATGCCGCATGCTGATGAGGATTTTCACCATAACGTAAGGTTTCTTTTAGATGATGGGGCATAATAAACGTTGAGCCAAATTGGACAGCCGTTTTATCGAGCTGTTTATTAAAATAATCAGCAATATGCGCTTCATAGCTTGCAGTGTGTGCGAAAGCTTTAGCAGCAAAATGAATTCGCGTTTTTTCGCTAACCGCACCTTCATTGGCTTTAAGATCTTCAATAAAGTCATTGTAATCATTCGGATCGACTAATACCGTGCACCATTCGTGGTTTTTAGCGGCTCCTCGGATCAGCGTTGGACCACCAATATCAATATTTTCGATTGCGTCACGGGAGGTGACCTGTTCCTTTTGGATAACCTTTTCGAAAGGATATAGATTGACTACGACCAAATCGATATCTGGAATACCATGAGAAATCATGATGTCAGCATCAATGTCGCGGCGCCCTAAGATCCCGCCGTGGATTTTAGGATGTAGAGTTTTAACGCGTCCATCCATCATCTCAGGAAAGCCTGTATACTCGCCAACCGGTGTTACAGGGATCCCGTGTTGCTGCAGTAATGCAGCCGTATTACCGGTTGAAATTAATTCAACACCACGCAAATGTAAGGCCTCAGCCAATTCAACAATATGGGTTTTGTCATAGACCGTTAAGAGTGCGCGTTGGATGATAGTCGACTCGTGCATGTTAATTCCTCTATTATTCTAGCCCATATTCTGCCAACCGCTTGCGCAGTGTGCCCCTTGCAAGACCTAACCATTCGGCAGCCTTGCTTTGGTTGCCGCCAGCATGCATCAGCACAGTTTTAAATAAACCCAATTCAACCTCTTTAATGACCAAGTCATAAAGTTTATTTGCAGGTTGTCCGTCAAGGGTGCAAAAATATTCTTCCATTAACTTGGCAACGATTTCCCGCAAAGGGTTATTGTTTTGCATAGTCAAGATCCCATCAAACTTTGAAAGAAAACCTCAGCGGCTTCAAGTTGTTGTTGTGCTGTTTCAAGTTGGTTAAAAGTATGTCGGAAGGTGCTGCCATTACGTTGGCCTTTGCTATACCAAGAAACGTGTTTGCGTGCCACCAGCACCCCGCGTTTATCACCATAAAATGCATATAAATTTTTCATGTGATTGATCATTAATTCATGGACGGTAGTAATCGATGGTGGCTCTAGGATTTCGTTATGTTGTAAGTAATAAATAATTTCATTGAAGATCCAAGGGCGACCTTGAGCAGCCCTTCCTATCATTAAACCATCTGCTCCGGTTTTTTCTAAAACATATTGAGCTTTTTCAGGGGTGCTAATATCGCCATTAGCAAAGAGGGGGATATTGATGTTTTGTTTAATTTCGGCGATGGTGTCGTACTCGGCATCACCTGTAAACATACAAGAGCGCGTGCGGCCATGAACCGCTAAGGCTTGAATACCACAGTCCTCAGCCATTTTAGCAACTGTAACACCATTGCGACATGATTTGTCCCAGCCAGTGCGGATCTTTAAAGTCACTGGAATATTCACCGCACTGACAACCGCATTCAGAATTTTGGCCACTAAGGGTTCGTCTTTTAAAAGAGCGGATCCTGAGAGGGTGTTGCAAACCTTTTTGGCAGGGCATCCCATGTTGATATCGATGATCTCTGCGCCTTGCGCCTCGTTGAAGCGTGCGGCTTCAGCCATCATATTAGGATCAGCGCCGACGATTTGTACGGAACAAGGTCGTGTTTCACCTTCGTGGTTAGCACGGCGCTTGGTTTTTTCACTCCCATGCAATAAGGAATTGGCTCCGACCATTTCCGAAACAGCGAGGCCTGCGCCTAGATTTTTGCAGAGTTGCCGAAAAGGTCTATCCGTTACGCCGGCCATGGGAGCCAGAACAATGGGGTTCTCAATTTGATGGGGCCCAATTTTGACGGGGTTGAGCTTTTTAACTTCCTTTGATGACAATGACATGGGCTTACTCTTTTGCGAATGAGCGAGAATTATACCGATTTGCTGAGTATAAAACAGTGTTTAAGCGATCCTCACACCGACTAACAAGGCCCAATCATCGACGCTTTTTACCGGTTCAAATGAAAACCAGTCGCGATAGGCAGCTTTAACCATCTCTGCCTGGTTAGTTAGCAAACCAGAAAGTACAAGATGTCCCCCGATTTCGGTTAACAAACGTAAACGAGGTGCTAATTCAATCAATGGTTCTGCCAAAATATTGGCTAAAACGGTTTTAGCAGGCTGCTCTGCTTTGAAATCTTCAGGCCGATAGACTGCGATTTGTTCGCTAATTAGGTTATTTCGTTGGGCGTTGTCTTGGGTGCTGATAAGCGCTTGTGGATCGTAGTCGATGGCATCGACGTGTTTTGCGCCAAGTAACAATGCGCCAATCCCTAAAATGCCAGAGCCACACCCATAATCAATCACATATTGTCCTTTAGGAGCATGGTTGCTTAACCACTCTAAACAAAGTGCGGTAGTGGGGTGAGTCCCCGTGCCAAAAGCAAGGCCCGGATCAAGCTTTAGAACAATCGCCTCCTTTTCTAAGGCGGTAACTTCAGGATGTTCATGAGGCGCAACCCAGAAATTGTCACCAAAACGCATCGGTTTAAAATGTTCAAGCCATACCCTAGACCATTCTTGATCCGCTAAAGTCGATACTTGTAGTGATAAATCGGGTAAGAAATCGAATAAGGTTTTTCGCAAATGGCTAAGATCGGCCCCTGCTTCAAATAATCCCACCACTTTCACTTTATTCCATAAAGGCGTGGTGCCAGGCAGGGGCTCGAGTAACGGTTCATTGGCCCCATCAAAATAAGAAACCGCTAAAGCGCCTAGTTTTTCTAAGAGTTCACTACAAGCATCGGTCGTTTTTTCAGGAACTTCAAAAGAAACTTCTACAAAGGACACTAAGTTACATCCTTCATTTTATTTTCAAGATAATGAATTGTTGTGCCGCCATTCATAAAGTGTGGATCCCGCATCAAGTCTTGATGCAGGGGAATATTGGTTTTGATCCCATCTACAACAATTTCACTCAAGGCATTGCGCATGCGCCTAATAGCTTCATGTCTGTCTTTGCCGTAAGAGATCAATTTGGCAATTAAGGAATCATAATTTGGTGGCACGCTATAGGAACTATACACATGCGAATCAATGCGTATACCAGGACCCCCTGGGGCATGAAACCAGGTGATTTTACCAGGGCAGGGGATAAAGGTTTTAGGATCTTCGGCATTAATCCGACATTCTATCGCATGACCTTGAATACGCACATCTTCTTGTTTAATAGATAATTGTTCACCAGCTGCAATTTTTAATTGCTCTTTAACAATATCAACGCCAGTGATCATTTCCGTGACAGGGTGCTCTACCTGCACACGGGTGTTCATTTCAATGAAATAGAATTCACCGTCTTGAAACAAAAATTCGAAAGTGCCGGCACCGCGATAACCAATTCTAATACAGGCATCAACACAGCGTTTACCGATATCTTGCCGTTGTTTTTCAGTTAGAAAGGGAGCAGGCGCTTCTTCTAAGACCTTTTGATGGCGACGTTGCATGGAGCAGTCGCGTTCGCCAAGGTGAATGGCATTGCCTTGGCCATCGGCTAACACTTGAATTTCGATATGTCTTGGCTTTTCTAGATATTTTTCCATATAGACGCTAGCGTTACCAAACGCATTAGCGGCTTCTGTTTGGGTAAGAGAAATGGCACCCAATAAAGCTGCTTCACTGTGCACAACGCGCATTCCACGACCACCACCGCCGCCTGCCGCTTTAATAATAACGGGGTAGCCGATTTCACGGGCAATATTTAAATTACGTTTATCATCATCATCCAGTGGACCATCGGATCCTGGTACACAGGGGACACCCGCTTCCTTCATCGCCTTAATAGCAGACACTTTATTGCCCATTAAGCGAATAGTTTCAGGGCGAGGACCAATGAAAATGAAGCCGCTTTGTTCAACACGTTCCGCAAAGTCAGCGTTTTCTGCTAAAAAACCATAGCCGGGATGGATGGCAACTGAATCGGTAATTTCTGCTGCGCTGATAATCGCGGGAATATTTAAATAACTCTCATTTGATGGTGCTGGACCTATACAAATGGCTTCATCGGATAACCTGACCGGTAGCAGATCTCTATCGACAGTGGAATATAATGCAACGGTCTTGATCCCTAATTCGTGGCAAGCTCGCAGAATGCGTAAGGCAATTTCTCCGCGATTAGCAATAACAACCTTATCTAACATGGGATCTCTTATTTAATCACAAATAAAGGTTGGCCAAATTCTACTGGCTGACCATTTTCAACTAAAATTGCAACAATCGTACCTGAGGCATCAGCTTCAATTTGATTAAGCATCTTCATGGCTTCAACAATACACAATGTGTCACCTGCTTTCACTTGTGAGCCAATCTCAACAAAGGGAGGCTGAGTGGGAGAAGGCGCACGATACATAGTGCCAACCATTGGTGAGGTCATGACATGGCCTTCAGGCAAACTTGATTCATTATCTGTATTGGTCTCTTGAGCCGCACTCGGTGCACTCTGTTGGCCCTGAGCAGGCATAGCGTTCATGGAGTGTGTCGGGGAATGCGCTACCACATATTGAGGTGGTGCCGCACTTTCAGATTTTCTGCTGATACGAACGGATTCTTCACCCTCGCGGATCTCTATTTCATTGATCCCAGACTCTTCTAAGAGCTCGATCAGTTTTTTAATTTTACGAATGTCCATACAAAATCACTCTATAAATTGACGTCGGCAAAAGTTAAGAAAGTTGTGAAAGGGCTGCATCCACGGCAGCCAGGTAACCAAAATGCCCAAGACCACTGACCACGCCTGTGGCAATATCTGAGAGGTAGCTTAAATGTCTGAAGCTTTCTCGGGCATAAATATTAGACAAGTGAACTTCAATAAATGGGGTTTTAACGGCAAGTAGCGCATCTCGAATAGCGATACTGGTATGGGTGAAGGCACCTGGGTTAATGATCAGAAAATCGGCTTTGTGAGATTGAATTTTTTCGATAATCTCGTGCTCGGCATTGGATTGAAAGCATTCAACCTTTTGCTTTTTAGCCTGCTTAATGATGAGCTTATTGATTTCATCCAAGGTGAGGTCGCCATAAAGCGTTGGCTCTCTCTTGCCTAGCAGATTAAGATTGGGTCCATGTATAACTAATAATTTAGCCATTTGAATTGCCTGAGTAATAACTGGGGTTATAGTGGCAGAAGCTAGGCTATTTGTCCATGAGTTACAGGCAAGATCGTGAAAGATAGCAACAAATATCGACAAGATCTTTACTAAAACCAGCATGATCGCCGATTTTCACGTTTTTTCGAGGAGCTTAAACTAGAGATGGTAACAGCTCAAGATGAATTTGCACGTTGTCAGCATGATCTGGGAAATTAGCAGCAAATAGCCGCTAGTTCCCAGATTTTAGCATACTTTTAATGGGAGTCTTTTTTAACCTGATCTAGGTGGGTTAAAAATTCTTTAGGCGTTACTTCTCCAACAATTCTATAGCTTGTTAGTTCCCTACCATTTTTATCAAAGAATAATATGGCGGGTGGCCCTATTAAAGCAAATTTTTGTAACAGAATTTGATTAGGTTCGCTATAGGGAGACATATCTGCCTTTATAAGGGTTATTTGACTAAGTGATTTCTGAACGGATGCATCGGTAAAGACCTTGTGCTCAAGGTGCTTGCAGGCTGTGCACCACTCTGCTGAAAAAACTAACATGAGTGGGCGTTGCTGTTGTTTGGCGGCTTCTAAAAAGGGCGTCAGCGCTTGTTCGGAATCTATAGTGGCAAATAATGATGGCTGTTCAGAACGCTTGTCACCCCAAAAGCCTGTTACCAGCGGCTTTAAAGGATCTTCTTCACCATGCCAAGCTCCCCAAAAGAGAATAAAGGCATAAACAACAAGAGCAAAGCCTGCCCGTCCAGCATAACCGGAGTGCTTACGAAAGCTGCCCATACAGTAGGCGCTAAATACCAGCAATATGCCCCACAAGGCTAAGGTTAATGAATGAGGGATAATCCTATCTAACAGCCAAATACCAATACCAAACATCATTATGGCAAAAATTTGATTGACGGCATGCATCCAGGGCCCTTTCTTTGGTAGCAATTTACCTTCTAGGGTGCCCATAATGAGCAACAGCGTACCCATCCCCAAACCCATGGCGAATAGAGAACTGCCTCCTAATAGCGTGTTGCCACTTTGAGAGATATAACTTAATGCTCCCAACAAGGGCGCGCTAACGCAAGGAGATGCAATTAATGTTGCTAAAATGCCCATGATAGCGGCGCCGACATAAGAACCACTGACTTGTTGGTGGTGTAGCCTGGTTAATGTGTCTTGGAAGCGTTGAGGAAAATGAAAGCGAGTGACACCCAATTGCACTAAAGCCAGATAGAAAAAGAGGGCAGAAAATGAAAACACGGCAACCGGTTTTTGAAAAAGAGCCTGTAAATTTTTACCTAAGGTCGCAAAAACGATGCCTAAAAGTGCATAGGTAAACGACATGCTTAAGACATAAACCAGTGATAAGCGAAAGGCTTTGCGCGTATTCAGGTGGCTCTCGCCCACGATCACACCGAACAAGATGGGGATCATGGGTAACACACAAGGTGTAAATGTCAGCAGAATCCCTAGTAAATAAAAGCTGGCAATGATAGAGAAAGCGCCTTTACCTTCCATGGACAACAAACCGCCGGATGCCGTAGTAGGGGGTTCTACTTTGGGGGCTGCTGCTTTGGTCAGCTGAGGAGCTCCTGTCAGAGGGACGATGGCCTGTATTTGTTGATTAGCTATGGTCACTTCAAACCATTTAGTGACAGGAGGATAACAAAATCCGGATTCAGCGCATCCCTGGTACTGAACTTGCAATTGCAGTTCAGCATTATTGCGATCAAAGTCGGTTAGTGAAACCGGAATGGCCAGTTGATTTTTATAAATGAATTCGGGGCCAAAGGAAGGATCTTCAATGCGGGTGGCTTCTGGTAATTTCGCATGAGGCATCAGAGAAACTTTGTTGAGGTCTTTTTGCACGACAAAAATATGTAAGCGATCTTTGTAAAGATAGCACCCCGGTGCTATTTGCCATTGAAATTTAACTAAACTATTCTGGTATGTCACATTCAGCATAAAGGCTTGATCGCTAGTCAACACTTTAGGGAATGGCAGGGTGGGTGATTGGTTTATCTGTGCATGGATGTTTGGCGATGAAATTAATAACATTAGCACGATAATGATAAAGTTGTACTTTCTCTTATCCAGCATTATTCTTCACCTATTGATGCGCACGTTTAAACATTCGAGGCAAATAAATGGATACTCTCTACCGTATCGTTTTATGTACCTGTCCTAATCAAGCCACAGCGGTGCAAATTGCGCAAGAATTAACAACTGCAGGACTTGCGGCCTGTACTAACATCATACCTGATATTACCTCAATTTATTCCTGGGAAGGTAAATTAATGGAGGGATCAGAGGCGCTGATGTTCATAAAAACCCGAAAAGATAAGCTAGCTGACTTAGAGCAAGCTATCTTAGCCATTCATCCCTATCAAACGCCAGAGTTTTTGGTGATGCCAATTAGTGCAGGTGAACGTAAGTATCTCACTTGGATGGATGGGGTGATGGGGGGCCCCTTTAGGGAAGAAGACTAAGGGGTTATTGGTTTAATGCCGTTGCATAGATAGCGATGCCATTTCGACCCTTTGCTTTAGCTTCATAAAGTGCTTTATCCGCGGCTTGTACGATCTCATCTACGGTATTAATATCATTATCAAGTCTGGCAAGGCCTGCGCTGAAAGTTGCAGAAAATTCAATTAATGGATCAGAGCTTCGATGTAGTAGTTTAGAAAAAGCGCGTCTTATTTCATCGAGCTTAGGATAAAAAGCCTCTGGTTCAGTTTGTGGCAAAATAATAGCAAATTCTTCGCCACCATAACGACCAATACTATCGGATTTGCGCAGTCTTTGTTTGAGTAGTCTTGCCAAACCTTTAATGACCCTATCACCGACAGGGTGACCATGACTATCATTAATCGTTTTAAAATGATCGATATCAATCATCGCGAAACACAGAGGTGTTTTATTTCGCTTTGCTCTAGCAATTTCTAATTCGAGTTGTTCTAAAATACGCGTATGATTGAGCGTTTCTGTTAAGCTGTCCATAATCATTTCAGCGCGTAAGGTGCGCGAGCGCATAGCCTTTGCTGCAACGGCATCGATTAGATACTGTGGTGCAATAGGTTTAGTAAGGAAATCATCCCCACCGCCTCGAATAGCGGTAAGTTGTTTATTCGGATCTTCTTCTGCAGAAAGGTAAACGATGGGGATCCCAACGAACATATCTTGTTGACGGATCACTTTAGCTAAATCGATACCTGAGCAAGTTGGCATATACAGGTCAAGTAAAATGAGATCAGGTTGAAACTCGATAATGGCATCATTGATTTTAAGGGGATCAATTAATATTTCTGTGATCATCCCCGCATTCTCTAAATGCTGGTTAATCATACTTGCTTGAGTGCGAGAGTCTTCAACCATGAGGATCCGATAAGGGATCTTTTCGCTAATGGGGGTCGTCAGTTGATCAATTTTTTCAATTAAATTGGTAAACTCTAGTGGACGTACCAAAAATCCTCGTCCTCCGGCTTTAACGGCGAAAAGTCGAGTGGCTACATCTTGATGATGAGAGATAAAAATAATGGGTATTTTTTCTGACAAGACTTGAAGCGTACCCAGATCTGTGGCTTGGCAGTATTGCGTGTCTAGCAAAATAGCGCCGCATGCTTCTTCAGTTTTTCCTGTGTCCACATAGTTAACAATTTTTTCAAGTGAATCAAAGGCTAGAGAGGGGTAGCCGAAATAATTGACTTGATGAATGATTTCTTCTGTTAATTGCTTATCTTTAAGGCCGATTAACAAATATGGTTTGGTTTGAATGGTTTCTTCTTGGACGTAAGTATGGGTATCCATAACATGGATGGCAATGACTTCTTCGAGTTTTTGGATATAGGCTTGGCAGTGTAAGAGGGTATTATGGGGGACTTCGTCATCCTTAGCGTCTGTATAGGATGCTAATAGGCCTTTAATTTTTTCGACTAAGACTAAAATCGGAGGTTCTTGGAAAGCTTTGGCGGCATTTTCCAGGTGGAGGAGTGCTTTTTGCCATTGGAGATCGGTATCATGTTCCAGATCGTTTTTTAGCTGTATAACTGCCTTGAGTAGTTCTTTAGCTAATTGGGGCTCTATCGTTGATCTAATCATTGCCTCTCTCGAACAATAAATTTCCCCTGAAATGCTAGTTTTTTGAATATTTTTTTATCTAGCGGGGTTGAATATCCCTCTTTGTGCCCCACTTATAAGTATAGGCACTTTTAAGCTTGACCTGGCGGGCCTTGGCTCATATGATGAGCACTCGCTAGAGGGGAGTGCTAACCCCTGTTAAATTAGACAGATGAATTAAGACTGATTACCTTTTACGTTGAGGAGATTGCAGGAATGCGTGGTAGTAATATCAAAATCACACCGCTCGGAGATCGAGTACTGGTTAAGCAAGACGATGAGCCACAAAAGACAGCAGGCGGGATTTTCCTTCCTGAAACCGCCAAAGAAGCTCCCCAATGGGGCACTGTTGTTCGAACTGGCCCAGGTAAATTGCTAGAAAGTGGCGAAGTTCATAAGTTAACCGTTAAAGAAGGCGATAAGGTTATCTTCGGAAAATATTCCGGAACCAAAGTTAAAATGGGTTCAGATGAGCTTCTTTTCATGCGTGAAGAAGACATTATGGCCGTTGTTGAAGACTAACATTTTATACATTTTTCAGTTAAGGATTTATCATGGCAGCAAAACAATTTTTGTACGACGTCGATGCACGTAAAGCGAGCCTAGATGGCGTTGAAAAATTAGCGCGCGCAGTGCGCGTAACATTGGGTCCTAAAGGACGTAATGTGGTAATTCAGAAATCCTTTGGTGCACCTTTAATCACCAAAGATGGTGCGACCGTTGCGAAGAACGTTGAACTTTCTAATCCGCTGGAAAATATTGCTGCGGAATTGGTTAAAGACGTTGCTTCCAAAACAGCGGATGACGCAGGTGATGGTACCACCACCGCAACAGTATTAACCCATGCTATTTTTGCTGAAGGTATTAAAGCATTGGCAGCGGGTATTAATCCGATGGATTTAAAACGCGGTATTGATAAGGCTGTTAAAGTCGCTGTTGAGGAACTCAAAAAATTATCGGTTCCTTGTGCTGATACCAAAGCGATTGCGCAAGTGGGCACTATTTCTGCGAATTCTGATGAGACTATCGGTAACATCATTGCAGAAGCCATGAACAAAGTAGGTAAAGAAGGCGTTATCACGGTTGAAGACGGCAATGGCTTAGAAGACCAATTAGATGTGGTTGAAGGTATGCAGTTTGATCGTGGTTACTTATCACCTTACTTCATTAACAATCAACAGAATATGACTTGCGAATTAGATAATCCTTTTATCTTGATCGTTGATAAGAAGATTTCAACCATTCGTGACATGCTTCCTGTTCTGGAAAGTGTTGCTAAGTCTGGCCGTCAATTGTTGATTATCGCTGAAGATGTTGAAGGCGAAGCATTAGCAACGTTAGTGGTTAACACAATTCGTGGTGTTGTTAAAGTTTGTGCGGTTAAAGCGCCAGGCTTTGGTGACCGTCGCAAAGCTATGTTGCAAGACGTTGCCATTTTGACCAAGGCTAATGTGATTTCAGAAGAAATCGGTTTAACCTTAGAAAAATGCACTATCACTGATTTAGGTACTGCTAAGCGCGTGGTGGTTAGCAAAGAAAATACCATTATTATCGATGGCGCAGGCGCAAGCAGTGACATCAAAGCACGTGTGGATTCAATTCGCAAACAGATCGAAGACACAACTTCTGATTATGATCGTGAAAAACTTCAAGAGCGTGTCGCGAAACTATCTGGTGGCGTTGCTGTCATTAAAGTTGGCGCTGCAACCGAAGTTGAAATGAAAGAAAAGAAAGCGCGTGTTGAAGATGCTCTGCATGCAACCCGTGCAGCTGTTGAAGAAGGCGTGGTTCCAGGTGGCGGTGTGGCAATGGTTCGCATCATTGCAGCAGTTAAGAAAGTCAAAGCCGACAATAGTGACCAAGCTTTAGGCGTCAGCATTATTGCTCGTGCTTTAGAAGCGCCCTTACGTCAGATCGTTTCCAATGCGGGCGGTGAACCTTCCGTGGTATTAAATCATGTGATGGAAAAAACTGGTAACTTCGGTTACAACGCTGCAACCAGTGAATATGGTGACATGATTCAAATGGGTATTTTGGATCCAACCAAAGTTTCCCGTAGCGCATTACAAAATGCGGCATCTGTTGCTGGTTTGATGATTACAACCGATTGCATGATCGCTGATATTCCCAAAGAAAATGATTCTTCGGGTGGCGCTCCTGACATGGGTGGTATGGGCGGAATGGGTGGCATGGGCGGCATGATGTAACGCTTGTTTCACTTAGCCTAAATAAAAAACCCCGCAGTTGCGGGGTTTTTTTTGCTAAGTTATTTCTTAGGAGTGTTAGGACTGGCGCCGGTTTGTTCGGGTTCCGGAATGTCGTAATACTGGCGATACTCAGTAATTTGCCAATCTTGAATATCAACAGGATAACAAGGGATTTTGTTAGGGTCGCCATCGGGATAACGAAAATAGACGCTAGCATCACCACATTCTTTCCCTTTGAGATCCTTGCTGTAAGGGCAAGGGCAGGTACAGGTGCCTGGGTAATCAGTGTAGCTTTTGGATTCTGATTGCTGGCCACCCCGAGAATGGCTACTGCTTTGTTCTGTGCTTTGTCCAACCGCGCCGCCGATGCTCCAAGCAGGGCCTTGATTAAACCAAGAGGTTACACCGGAGCTGGTGGTTGAGCCACTTTTAGACGTGCTTTGCGTACTACTTTGAGAGCTTTGACCACTGGATTGAGAAATTTGTACGGGGCTTTCTGGTTTCATTACAAACTCTTCAGGACACGCACCGCCTTCATAATTTTTCAACGCACCTTTAATGATCTCTTGACGAACTTCATCATTGCTCATCGGTCTCATTGCTTGTGAAGGGGCAATATTGAAGCCAAAAGCAACAACAAAGAAAATAATCTGATGTGTTCGCAACATAACGATTCAACCACTTTAGATAGAGCGATACAAACGTTATCGTTAAAAGCGTTGCTATCTAAACAGTGTAAATTGGCAGTCTGTTTGTTATTACAGGATAGCGGCTATGCTGGTCATGATTTTGGCTAGCCATCGCATGCCTTCTTTGACAGGTAAAGGCAATTCACTGCCACCATGGTGCATCGCATTGTTTGCATGAAGAGCTTCTTCGGCTTGCATGGTTTGGACAATCGCTCGGCTTTTGGTGTCTTGTATAGGCAGTTTTTCAAGATGAGAACCCAAGTGACGATAGACCTGGTTTTCTGTTTCGGCTAAAAAGCCTAAGCTAAATCGATTACCTAGCAGTCCCGCGCAAGTTCCGATTAACAAGGACCCGGTGAACCACAAAGGATTGAGGTAGCTCGTATGACTATTCAGTTCAGTGAGTCGAGTTTGGCACCAGGCTAAATGATCGGCCTCTTCATGAGCCGCTTCCTTAAAAAGTTTTTGCAAAGTTGGGTTTCGGGTAGTCAAACCTTGACCAAGATAGAGGGCTTGGGCGCAAACCTCTCCGGTATGATTGACTCGCATTAAGGCTGCACTATATTGGATATCTTTCAGATCAAGCTGAGGTTCAGGGAGCCTTGCCGCCGGGCTTTCACGCATGCTAGTTGCTGGTTTTTGCGTGGCAGTGCGTATACACTGAAGAATATTGCTTAAGAATGTGTCCGTGAAGGAATAGTGGCGCATATCATGACTTTTTGTTAAGGATATAAGCGATTATAGCGAGTCTGCTAGGAGAAAGGTACATGGATCCTAAAGTTATTGTTCAATCAGCCTTGCTGGCTGCATTAGCCCTTGGCGTCACAACAGTGAATGGGGCGAACGCGGCGCCTAAAGTAAATAAAGAAGGCTTAGAGAAATGTTATGGGGTTGTTAAATCGGGATTAAACGATTGCGGCGCGGAAATTCATGCTTGCGCAAGCCAATCTGCTAAGGATGGTGATCCCAATGATTGGATTTATCTTCCTAAGGGAACTTGTGAGAAGATTGTCGGTGGAAAAACCAGGTAGTGCGTTTTAAGCAAGAAACTATTCAAGGCGCCGGTATTGGCCTGCGTGCTCCTCATTATCAATATATTTTAGAACAGTTGCCAGAAGTGCCTTGGTTTGAAGCAATTTCTGAAAATTATTTAGGTGATAAAGCCATTGCTTTGTCTTACTTACTGGCTATTCGAGAACACTATCCTCTGACTTTGCATGGGGTGAGTTTATCGATTGGTTCGGCCGATCCCTTAAACCTTGAGTATCTTAAACAGTTAAAACAATTAATACAGCATGTTGAGCCAGCCATGGTATCGGATCATCTCTGCTGGACTTCCGTCGATGGACGTTATTTTCCGGATCTATTTCCGTTGCCTCATCATGAAAGAGTGATTGCTCATGTGGTGGATCGCATCATGAAGGTTCAGGACTTTCTTGGGCAACGTATCTTACTTGAAAATGTTTCTCGCTACCTTGAATTCAGCGAATCGAGGATGACGGAATGGGAATTTTTAAGTGAAGTTGCCAAGAGAGCAGATTGCGATATTTTGTTAGATATCAATAATCTTTATATCAATGCCTTTAACCATCAATTTTGCTTGGAAAACTATTTACGATCATTACCGTCTGCGCGGGTGAAGCAATTTCATGTAGCAGGACATCAAAAAGAAACTAGGCACTTACTAGACACCCATGATCGGGTTGTTAGCAAAGCGGTGTGGGATGCCTTTGCATTAGCAATAGAAATAGTGGGACCTAAGCCAGTTCTGATTGAATGGGACACACACATTCCACCCTTTACGACGCTTTTATCTGAATCACAAATAGCAGGGTGTTATTATCAATCTCAAAACATTACAGCATAAATTCATCAGCAACTTGGAAGATCCTGCACCAGAAACAGGCATGTCCATTTATCATGGCAGCCTTTTGGGGACGTTGCAGAGCATTTTAGCGACCACTTATCCGGTATGCTGTAAATTGGTTGGAACCGCTTTCTTTAGACAGATGGCAAAAGGGTTTATTCGCCAAGCCGTTCATTCAAACCCTGATATCTCAAGTTACGGAGAAAATTTTCCTCAATTCGTTCATGATGCGCAACCCATGCATCAGCTCTGTTATTTAGCCGATGTGGCTGCATTAGAGTGGGCTTGTCATCATGCTTTACAAGGACCTTGAGTTCCAGTGTTAGATATGATTGCCCTAAAGAATGTGCCACAAGAGAAACACGCAGGTCTTATCTTTTCTTTGTATGAACATAGTACGTTGCTGGAGTCGGCCTTTCCTATTTTACGAATTTGGGAAAGTCATCAAGTGAATGATGGTGAAGATAGCATTTCTCTTGACGAAGGCGAAAGCCGTTTGTTGGTGCATGTTCGTGATAGGATGCTTTGCTTATCGCCATTAAGCATTGAAGAATTTAAAATGCTAACTTATTTTTCCGCTAAGATGTCGTTCGAAGCGGTTTGCCAGAAATGTGCTGAGGAATATCCTTCATTAGACATTCCCCAGTTATTTGCAGAGTGTGTAGCAAAAAAATACTTAGTGAGCTTTGCACTTGCTAAACAGTCATGAATTCTTCTTCATGAGTCATGTTCATTGCACGAGGGGCTTTTTCTTCGATCTGATCAAAACGCGAAATCAAAGACACCAAATCTTTGCGCCATTTTTCATGTTCTGCTTTCAAGGTGGTATTTTCCATTTCCAGCTCTTCAATTTGCATACGCAAAAGTTCGATAACTTCTACCGCGTGAGCCACTTTTTGTTCTAATTTTTGTAAAAGATCAGTTGTCATATAGGATCTCCATGACATTTTTATTAAGATGGGGTAATTCTAAAGACCTTCGTACATGGGCGCAAGGTAAATTAAGGGATCCAAAGATGTCAAAGCCAGAAGAAAAACCGACGCTATGGCAAGTCACCAAAAGCGTGTTAGCCGCTTTTTTTGGTGTGCAAAGTTCCAAAGTGCGAAAGCGGGATTTTACGACAGGCAATCCGTGGCATTTTATTGTGATTGGGATTATTGCGACCACGGTGTTTGTGCTTGTGGTATACGGTGTGGTGCGCTTAGTGCTGGCCAGTGCAGGGCATTAGTAGGGCCGGGTTGCCGGCCCTACTGTGTCTTGAGTTAGTTGAACAGGATTTCAGATCCCACACCTTGCACTTCAAGTACTTGTCTTAATTGTTTCAAGGCTTCGACTTGTATTTGACGAACCCGTTCTCGCGTTAAACCCACTTTTTGGCCGACTTCTTCTAAGGTGGCTTCTTCATGGCCATAAAGTCCAAAGCGTTGCGCTAAAATGGAACGTTGCTTTTCGTTCAGGCTTTGCAGGCAAGCGTTGAGTCGATGATAGAGGTTAGCATCTTCTAATTCTTGCGCAGGTTCTTCTGAGCTGACATCAGCTAAGGCCTCTAAAAGAGGCTTTTCCGATTCTTCGCCCATCGGCGTATCCAAAGAGAGCGTTTTTTCATTCAGGCGCATGAGCTTATTCACATCATCAGGTGAGATATTCAAAGCTCTGGCAATGTCTTCATAAGTAGGTTCATTTTCAAGCGTTTGAGAGATCTCGCGAGCCTTTCGTAAGTATGAATTAAGTTCTTTAATCACATGAATAGGTAGGCGGATGGTGCGAGTCTGATTCATCAGTGCACGTTCAATATTTTGTCTTATCCACCAGGTTGCATAGGTTGAAAAACGAAAACCTCTTTCAGGATCAAATTTTTCTACCGCACGAATGAGACCTAAATTGCCTTCTTCAATCAAATCGAGCAAAGATAAGCCACGGTTTAGATAACGTCTGGCAATTTTAACCACTAAGCGCAAATTGCACTTGATCATATGGTTTCTGGCCTTGAGATCATTCAATTGGGCTAATCTGGCATAGTGAATTTCTTCTTGTGCGCTCAGCAAAGGTGAGGCACCAATTTCGCGTAAGTAAATTTGGGTAGGATCGACCTCGGATTGAGTGACGGTTTCGCTTTCTTCTTCGACAATCAAATCTTCTACAGTGCTAGCTTCCACATCAGGGATATCTTCAGCGAGATCTTGGTCTGTTGGATTACTTTTTTCTTCAGTTTCTTCATAGGCAAAATCAATTGGGCCGTTCCAAGTATATTTCATCATCGTCTCTCCATTCTCGTTGCTAACGATTACTATGCATTTTGAATGCCGAGTTTTTTTTTATGATAAAAATCAATCAACTATTGAGAACGGGTCTTTGCTCTGTTGCTAAAACTGTAAAAGAGGCTGGCAGTTGAATAGGATGGGGTTAACGATGTTACAATGAAATTCGCTCACTCCCTCTTATTTGGCTTAATGTGAAAGGTTAGAAAAATGACAAGAGCGGAATTAATTGACATTCTGGCGACTAAACAACCTCATATTCCTGTGCGTTTAATTGAGCAAGGTGTCAAAGAAATATTTGAGCAAATGGCTACCGCCTTGGATAACGGCATCAGAATTGAGATCCGAGGTTTTGGCAGCTTTGCTTTACGTTATCGGCCTCCTCGCACAGCTCGTAACCCAAAGACCGGTGAATATGTGGTCACAGAGGGCAAATATGCGCCCCATTTCAAGCCAGGAAAGGAACTGCGTGAGAGAGTGAATGAAGCGGCCTTAACGCCCCCGGATTAAATAGTGCAAGCCACCATGCATTAAGGTTTGACAGTTGCTTGCATAAGCCGATAAGTTATCTGATGAGGCTCAACAACATGGATTTATGTATTGGGATTAGGAAAAGGTATGTTTAATAACAAACTTAAAGGCTCCCTCACTACGGCATTCGCATTGGCGTTAGCCTTCCTTTGTGGGCACACCACGCCTTGTTTTGCTACCTTTGATGTCATGGATGATGATATTGAAGGGGGCTATTATGGCAACGGGGTCACTCGTCCCTTTCGAAATGCCACCGAAGGTACCGAAACCTTAAGTGCAGAAGATGCCGCCTTCTTACAGAGCGTTCAGCAAACGCGCATCACTGAGCGATGGTACATGCGAGTTCTGGTGGGGCACCCTCGAGTTAAGCTCAATAAAATTAATAATAATTCCTCTTACCCTCTTGATGCATTACAAATAGCACAACCCAATTTCACCGATAACTTGTACCAAATTGGTTTTGCCGGCGGCAAAATTTGGGAAAATTGGGGAATGGAAATAGAAGCGTTGCTTTCTAAAAGGCTCAAATATTACGCTAATCCCATGTTTTTAGGTGAAGATGTCGGAGCCTCTGCCGATCTTACTTCCTATGCACTCTTATTTAATGTGCAATATATTATTCCGCATTGGATTTCGTTATATCCCCGCCGTTTGCAGATCCACTTAGATGCAGGAGCTGGCGCTGCTTTAAATAACACTAACTCGACCGGGTATGACGCAACAGGTGCCCCCACTGAAAGTGCTTCTGCACGTCAAACGCCAGTAGCAGGGATGTTAGGCATTGGTGCGCGTTATCAAATTACCCCCTGTATTTTATTTGATTTAACCTATCGTTTTATCTCTTGGGGTAAAACCAAATATGGTCCTGTTCAAGGATTTCAATTCCAATCAAATGAATTAACATCGCAGGGATTATGGGTCGGCTTGACCTATCAAGTTTAATGAGGCTAAGGAACAGCATCATGCTAAAAGGCAGAATACCCACCATAGCCATAAGTCTTCTGACATTGACGGTTGCTGGGTGCCAACTTTTTCCAGGACAACAAAGGCAAGCCAACAGTGAGAATGCGCAAGTTGCCAGCGCTGCGCCGCCCCAACAGAAAATATGGTTTTGGCAAAAGCCCAGTGAAGATCGTGGCAGCTTGTGGCGCAGGAAATGGTGGTGGGGTAAAGAGTTTTATTTGCCACCTGGCAGCGAGGGCTTATACGTTAAAGGCGAAGAATACTATAAAGAAGGTACGCCAGAAGCCTTTGCTAAAGCGGCTAAGATTTTCGAACGCGCAGCCAAGCAAAATAATAAAATGGCCCAAGCACGTTTGGGAGAAATGTATTACTACGGCAACGGTGTTCCACAGAATGATGAAATTTCCGCTGCCTGGTTTCGGATGGCCGCTGATCAGGGAGATGCCGGTTCGCAGTTAATGATGGGTGATCTTCATCGTTATGGCAGAGGCGTACAAAAGAGTATTGAATGTGCAGAACGTTGGTATATACGCGCTGCCGATCAAGGTAATACCGATGCCATGATTCGTTTAGGCCAACTCTATGAAACCCGCAATGGTAGCCGTGCCTCGATATTGCAAGCAATGAATGCATATAGAAGAGCAGCGCAAAAAGGTGCTCCAGCAGGTAAGTTTTATATGGCGCATTTGTATGCCACATCCGATGCAGTTGGACGAAATTATCGTAAAGCGCTACAACTCTACCAAGAAGCAGCTGAGGCTGGATATAGCGATGCGATGGCTGAGATCGGCGAACTTTACTTGACCGGTCGCGGTGTCAGACAAGATAAAACAATTGCCTTGCAAATGTTCCAAAAAGCAGCAGACAGTGGTTCGGCACTGGGTGCTTTCAACTTAGGTGTTATGTATGAGATTGGTGATTGTGTAGAGAAAGATTATCCCAAAGCTTTTTACTGGTATCGCGTTGCTGCTGATCTTGATTATCCTTTTGCGGCGTACCGTTTGGGTGAATTTTACTCCACAGGCACGGGCGTTAATATCGATTATGTGATTGCCAATTATTGGTATCAAATTGCCGCTGATAATGGCGTGACCCATGCGCATGTACGTTTGGCTGATCACTATCTGATGGGCAGAGGATACTACCGTACACCGCAAATGGCATATATTCACTATTGTGAAGCGGCAAAGCATAGCGATCCTTACGCGAAGTACATGTTAAGTGTTCTTTATTTACGTGGTATTGGCACGCCTTATTCCTTGGAGCAATCTATTTATTGGCACGATCAAGCAAGTAAAACTAGCGGCAATGCGATCGCCAAATATGAGGTGGGTCGGTTGTATCAGCTAGGCATTGGCTTGGATAAAGATATTATTGAGGCTGTTCGCTGGTATGAAGAATCCGCTAAGCAAGGTTATCCTGTTGCGCAAAATGAGTTAGGTGAAATTTATTATCGCAGCAAAGAAGTCCCTCCTAATCTTCGTTTAGCCATGAAGTATTTCCGCCAAGCTGCAGCAAGACACTATCCGTTGGCGGAATATAACATTGGCATGATGTACTATAACGGCGATGGCGTGTCGATGAACAAACATACCGCATTACATTGGTTCAAAAGAGCTGCCAAAGGTAGAGCAGAGTATGCACAGTATTTATTAGGTGAAATGTATGCCGAAGGTGTAGGCACTAAGATCGATATTCCGCAATCTTATGCATGGTTCGGTATTTCAGCAGATCACCGCTTTGAGCAAATGGAAACTGTTTTAGCGCAAATGTTATGGCACACCACGTCTAAAGAGAAGAAGCGTGCTTTGGCGTTGTCCCATGATTTTACGCGCTATGCAAACAATGAATTAATTGAAAATGAAGTCAATTAAAGTAATAACGAATAAAAAAAGGAATGTGAGTTCGTAGGTTAATCCAAGGAAGGGCAGTATTGATTAGCTCGTAAGAGCGCTGCTCAAATTAGTTTGGATTTAGGCAAGGTGACAAGCCCTATGGGCGGTCAACACAGCATAAAGCCAAAATAAGATGGGCAAATTGGTTAACAAGGGCTTTCATTCAATGAGTACAATACCTATGGGGTATATCAGCGAAGTTGATTTTTCCCAACGTTCCGCTATTCGTGCTGTATTGGTTTGGGGATTGGCAGCAATCTTCTATTTTTATGAATTAATGCTGCTCGTTTCTCCCAGTGTGATGACAGATGATCTGACATTAACCTTTAAGACCTCTGCTGAGCAGCTTGGGAATTTATCTGCCTTTTATTATTACGCTTACGCTTTAATGCAGATCCCAGTGGGCCTGTTAATGGACCGCTTTGGGCCTCGTATTTTGCTAACCATCGCTTGCGCTTTTTGCACCGTGGGTTGCTTGATATTTGCTTATGCCGAGGTAATGGAAGTAGCAGCTGTCGGGCGGTTTGTGATGGGGATTGGCGGTTCATTTGCCGTGGTGGGCTGCTTAAAGCTGGCTTCTTTATGGTTCCCTGTAAATCGCTTTGCTTTGTTGACCGGTATCATGGTGGCGGTCGGAATGATGGGTGGCGTATTTGGTCAAGAACACTTGGTTAAATTAGTTTTGCTGGTAGGTTGGCGTCATACCATTTTGTATGGTGCTATTTTGGGTGGCATTCTTTGTATTGTTATTTGGATGATTGTTTCTGATCAACCATTTAAAACGCAGTCCTTTGGACGACATCACTCAGAAGCAAATAAGCTGTCAGTGCTAAAAGGCTTGATACAAGTGATGAAAGTGCCGCAAGTGTGGGTAGCCTCTTTGTATGCTGGCCTGATGTTTGTGCCCACCACGGGTTTTGGCCAATTATGGGGAGTTCCTTATTTTGTCGAGCGCTATTCCATCGAAAAAGATGTTGCCGGTGGTATGGTATCGATGATTTTTTATGGTTGGGCTATAGGTGGACCTTTATACGGGGTCATTTCTGATTGGATTTCACGTCGTAAATCACCAATGGCATTTGCTGCCATCTCGACTTTAATTGTGATGTCGGCGATCCTCTATGCTCCCGTGACAATTCCTCAAATGAAAGTTCTCATGTTTTTACTCGGTGCTTTTTCGAGTGGTTTTATTTTAGCCTTTTCAGTGGTGCGTGAAATTAACATGCCTATTCTGACGGGGACGGCAATTGGATTCATCAATACGCTTAACAACGCCAGTGGTGCGCTTGCACAGCCGGTGGTGGGTAAATTGCTTGATCAACAATGGAATGGACAAGTGCTTAACGACGGTGCGCCTGTTTATAGTTTGCAGATGTACAATGAAGCGCTGTTATTTTTGCCGGTTTGCCTCGTTCTTGCTTTTGTGATGCTGCCATTCATTAAAGAGACGTTTTGTCGCCCCAAAGCGATGGATGATTGAAATTTATCTAGGCGACAAAATTAAATTTGGCTGTATTTTGCGGGTAGCACGAACTTAGGTATACACTTATGAAAAGCATCCATGATGGTTCCAAGGAAGGTGCCAAATGAAGTATTTTGCTTATGGCGAAATGATGTTTTCTGCAAGATTGCATAAAGTGGTGCCTCAAGCGACTTGCTTGGGGGTAGCCAAAATCATGGGGTACAAATTGTACTTCCATAGCCGTGGTCAGGATGACCCTTCAGGTAAATGTAATATTATTCCGGTAAAAGATCCTGAATGCGAAGTCTACGGTGTGATCTATGAAATCAATGACAATGAGCGTCATCTTCTGGATAAAGATCAAAGCTTAGGGTGCGGTACACAAAGCATCACCTTAAAGGTTTTTCCCAGCTCATCTACAATAGGCCCAGGTGTTTTTGCATTTACCTATATTGCGCACAAAGATAACATTTACGAAGATTTAGTCCCTTATCAATGGTACAAAGAGATGATATTAACGGGTGCCAGAGAGCATCAATTACCCTCTGAGTACATTCACCATCTTGAGCAGTATGCAGTCACTTATGATCCCAACGTACAACGCGCCAATCGACAAAAAAGATATTTGGAATCCATCCTTTTATAAAGACTTTTTAGGTTTTGAAAGTCTGGTGCCATTCTGGCAACCCTATGAGATGCAGTTTCAGCGCGATTGGCCTGTGATAGAGGACTACAATGCCTGGTTTAGGCAAAAAGCATTGTCTAGTCAATTACATGATCAATATCATGTGTTATTCGCACCGCAAACAGCTGATACGCGCTATGAGCAAGATGTTTATCATCAAAGCTTGATTTCCACTCGTTTGCAGAATTGGCATGATTTTTTTAACAATGTGACTTGGATTTTATATCCCAAGACCAAGTGGGCGATTATTCAAAAAAGTTATGAAGAAAATGTCAACAAACCCTCACTTAAGGTTCGTTCAAAAAGACAGAACTTGCTAGCTCATTTTGATGAGTGCGCAGTCGTGTTGTGCAGTGACAGGCCGGAACTATTTGAGGATATTAAGGCCTTTTCATGGAAAAAATTCTTTTTTGAAACACAGCATTTAACATCGCATGCATGGCCATTACTATTTGGACATGGGTTATTAGAAAAAGCAATTAGACCTTATATCGGCATGACAGGCAAAGCGGTTTTTTTACCAGTAAATTCAGATTTTTTTACTTTGCCTATCAACGCACGCTTAGCGTTAGTTGATGAAAAATTATCAACGTGGATATTAAGTGAGAATTTCCCAAGCGAGCCCAAGTCCTTGCATCCTTTTCCGCTGTTGGGTTGGCCTAACTGGCATGTGGACAATAGGGATGCCACTTTTTACGATAACCGCGATTACTTTAGGGTCAAAGTCAGCTAGACTAAGATAAAATAAAGTTACCTTAGGTCATCCTATGGCTCAAAATATTACCAAATCCATCCTGTCGTCCTCTATTGGCAATATTCTAGAGTGGTATGAATATACGCTTTATGCCTACTTCGCGACGGTGATCAGTAAATTATTTTTCCCCTTAGAAGATCACTTTGTAGCAATGTTGCTAACTTTTTCAACGTTTGCGATAGGTCTTGCTGCGCGCCCGATTGGTGGCATCATTTTTGGTTACATGGGAGATAAATACAGCCGTAAGCAAACTTTGATGATTACCATGTTAATGATGTCTATTCCAACGATGTGTATCGGTTGCTTACCCACCTATGCGCAAATTGGGATAGCTGCCCCCGTTTTGTTGATATTGTTGCGGATAATGCAAGGTGTTGCGTTAGGTGGAGAGTTTGGTGCTTCCTGTGTTTATCTATTTGAATCTGTGCCAGAGAATAAACGTGGTTTTTTTGGGTCAATAGCATTAACAGGTGTGGGTCTTGGCTTGGTGTTGAGTTCTTGCACCATCCTTTTGGTGGAGTCATTTGTTTCGCAAGAAACGGTTTATGCCTATGCTTGGCGTTTGCCTTTTTTCATTAGTGTTGCAGGAAGTATGGTAGCGTTTTACATGAGAAAAACTCTACTGGAAACTGAAGATTTTATGCTTGCTAAGAAAGCCAATCATTTGGTAGCCAATCCATTAAAAGAGATGTTTCGTAACTATAAATCGATCTTATTGAGTTTATTTGCCATTTTCTTAACAACACAAGTATCTTTCTTTGTGGTTTTTATTTACGGAAAAACCATGATGATGGACTTTTTAAACTTTTCAAGCTCTGATGCAGGTAAGTTTATTCTGATGACGGTGCTGAGTTATACCATAGCAACTGTTATCTTTGGTTATTTATCAGATAAAATGGATAAGCGATTGCTCATTTTATTGGGTACCCTTGGGATCTTCTGTTCTGCGTTGCCATTTATCAATGCCCTTAAAGCCGGCGATCCTTCATTGATATTGAGGATGTCGCTATTGTTAGGCGCTCTGATTGGTCTCACAGAAGGCACTTTAAATCCGCTCGTTGCAGGCTCATTCCCAACTAACATCCGAGCCACCAGTGTGGCATTTTGTTGGAACTTTACCGCCGTGGCATTTGGTGGAGTGGCGCCGATTATCAGCATGTGGTTAATTGAAAATGCTGGTGGTGTGAATGCAGTAGCCTACTATTTAATGCTCATGTGTGCCATTAGCATGATAGTTATTGTAGGGGGGCTCTTAAAGAGCGCCAGAGTGCGCAAGAACGTAATGGTCGCGGATAATACGTTTCGTTAACTCTGCCCGTAGATAAAATCCTTTAGGCACAATAGAGAGTGTCTCTCCTGTATGAGAGACAACCTTGATCAAGGTTTTAGAATTGGCGGCTTTAGGGCGGATTTGTAGATATTGCCCTTTATGTGCCGCAAGTTCTTCAAAATAGCCTAGTGCCATCATTTCTGTGAGTTCTTCCCAATCTTGTTGGAGAACTTTTGCGATAGCTTCACAAGGCGACCAAAGAATGGGCATACCCACTTTGCGCAAGGCTAAAGGAGTGGCAGGATGCACTTCGATCGGGATCCACAATACCTGTGAGAGTTTGCGCCATACGCGAGATCCTAACCAATCTTTTTCAGTACTCGGAATAGCTGCTGTGCACACAAAAGTTGATTCAGCAGGTTGACCAGTAGAGCTGACCGGTAAAGTTTTAAGTTCAATTCCTAAATTAATAAAATCAGGTTGATCTAAATTACCGGCTTGTGCTCCCAAAGCTTTTTCGAGTAATTGACCAATCCACCCCTTGGCACGGATGAGTGAATCTGGCAAAGTCTGGTTCCACTCAACTGAAAGGTCATGCAGTGTTTTGCCAGCTAAAGCGACAGCGCGATCCATTAACTCATTGACAGACCGTGGGGGCAAAATTTTCATTAATCATCCTTTACTGCTATCTCTTTGTAGAAGAGAGATTATACTTAATGTAGGGACATCGCCAGTTTGTTCGGTGATTTATCATCATGCAACTTGCAGTAAGGTTGTCAAGAAAATAGAGAGGTTTTCATGGCAAATAATGTAACCCCCATACCATTACTCATTGCTCGCGCCAAACAGTATCCCATAGATCCCAGTCTCAACGAATCTGCACAAATATTGATAGCAAAAGCCCAAGCAAATGATCCGCATCGTTATGCACTATCTGAGCAAGAAAAGCGGTATTTAAGTCACGAGTGGGAATATCAAGATGAGTGCAAAAAAAGTGCGTTGCCAAAGCCTACGGGGCAGCTTCGCTCACTGTTAAAAGATGTCACGGAAGTTTTTATTGCTGGAGGCGGAGGGGCTGGCCGCGCTTTGCCAAGTGCCATTAATGAAGCAACGGAATTTGGTTTAGATCTTAAAAAGTTGAAAGTAGTTTGTGCTTCGTCGGTAGGTGCTATTGTTGGATTAGGCATTGCGATTGGTATGCCAGCTAATCGCATGGGTAAAGTTTTAAATGACATGCCCACCGATACCTTTCAGGATTGGAATTGGTATTCCTTCGTTAATTTTTTTACGCATTGGGGATGGTGCCAAGGCGAAACCATGCCTAACTATTTTAAAAAAATGATCAGAGATGAAACTGGTTTAGAGGATCCGACTTTTCTTGAGCTGTACAAAGCGGGTTATCGTAAAGAATTCCGAGTCATTACCGCCAATGTTTCCAAGCAAAGAGCAGCTATATTCTCTTATCTTAAAACACCGCATGAAAAAGTGGCAAAAGCAGTAGGTTTAGCATGCAGCATCCCTTTTGTTTTCCCACCTCATTGGGTAAAAAATGAGAAAGGCGAACTTGAGGCTTATACCGATGGTGGTTTAGCTAATAATTATCCATGGGGTGTGGGAAGTTCCCCTTCGGTGCCATTACACGAACAACTCGGTTTTATCATTATCAATAATTATGGTCGAAGCCAGCCGAATGAAAATACGCTTGCTTCATTTTGGCATTATTTACGAGGGTTGATTGTATTGTTGTTCTCTAAAGATCCACTCTGCTTACCAGCTAATCAGAAAGAGCGCACAGTAGCGTTGACGGTGAATCACAATCCACTTAATTTTAATGCTAGTGCAAAAGAGCAGGAAGAATTAGATGAAGCTGGCAAAATTGGTGTGAGACGTTTTGCACGGCATCTGGTTAAAAATAAGCCTGAGTTGACAAAATCGTCAGTCTTATTGCCCTCTTTTGAGGCCTTGCGTCATCAGAATAATATGCCTGTCAAACCGGTAGTTAGCCCTATAAGCACTCTGCGAATGCGCAGATAAGAGTAGTGCTAAACAAAGAATTATCGCTGCGATGCTTCGCATCTTGAAGTGCTGCGGGTATAATGGCGCTCGTCTTTTATTGGATGGGCGTTTTTTTTATGACTAACTCACCTTGCATAGAAGCTTCTTGGCACCATGCTTTAGAAAAGGAATTTCAAGAGCCTTACATGCAATCTCTCAGAGGCTTTTTGCGCAAAGAAAAAGACGCCAAAAAAATCATTTTTCCGCCGAGCAAAGAAGTGTTCAATGCTTTTAACTATACCCCGCTTGATAAAGTGAAGGTGGTGATTTTGGGACAAGATCCCTATCATGGCCATGGGCAAGCGCATGGTTTGTGTTTTTCAGTAAAGCCGAATGTGGCTGTTCCTCCATCGCTTGTGAATATTTACCAAGAATTGAATACGGATCTGAAATTGCCTATCCCTGATCATGGTTGCTTGATCCCTTGGGCAAAACAAGGCGTTTTATTACTCAATGCGGTGTTGACAGTTGAACAAGCCAAAGCGGCTTCTCACCAAGGTAAGGGTTGGGAAACCTTTACTGATCAAGTGATAAAGGTGTTAAATGCCGGAGAACGTCCAATTGTGTTTGTACTGTGGGGAAGCTATGCGCAACGCAAAGGGCAAGTGATTGATGAGCGAAAACATTTCGTGATTAAGTCTGTTCACCCTTCGCCACTATCGTCTTATCGGGGCTTTTTCGGTAGCCGCCCTTTTTCTAAAATCAATGACTTTCTCGTTAAAACTGGACAAACACCAATCGATTGGTCGTTGCCGAAAAAAGCAGAGTTAGTCATAACGGAATAATAAAACCCGGGATCCCAGAAATTTTGTTTTACAATATTCAGGGATCACGTCTTACTTGAAATTCGTTTCACTCTTTTCCAACATGCAGGATAAGCATCCAGTGCTATTAGGTGTTACCTATAGATATAGACTAACCTTTATAGGAATTAATGACCTAAAAGGTGTTCCATTACCATGGAGCGAGCAGAATTTCTTGAATACATTCAAAAGACACTCGATGATGCGATGTCTTTGGCTCGGTTAAATACCGAGGGTGTCCCTGCCAATTACATTCCAGAATTAGCCAATGTCGATCCTGATCAAGTATCGGCGGCAATCCGATTAGTGGATGGCACATTGCTTTCCAGTGGCGATCACATGCATCACTTATTTACTTTGCAGAGCGTGGCAAAATTGATCTCACTGATTGGATTAATGGAAGAATATGGCGAAGAAAAAATGTTCTCATGGATCCATGTTGAGCCATCGGGACAGTCTTTTTCTTCTGTTTCACAAGTCGATAGATATGGCCCCACTCCAGTCAATCCCATGGTGAATGCGGGAGCTATTTCACTTTGTAGTCGGATCCCCGGGAATACGCAACAGCGGGCGCAATGGTTAGATCATTGGGCCGCTAAATTATTTGGCAAAACATTGAGCGTCAATGGCAAAGTGTTTGCTTCAGAGCGTGCAACTGGCGACCGAAATCGTTCGATTGCCTATTTGTTGAAGAGTAATCGCGAATTAGCACTTTCGGTTGAAGAAACGTTAGAAACATATTTCTATTTGTGTTCCTATGAAAATGATGTGAATGCTAGCGCCTATTTACCGATGTTATTGGCCAACGGGGGACTGGCACCCGATGGCACACGTGTTATTTCAGAGCGAACTTGCAACACGGTTGTTGCAATAATGGCGACATGTGGCATGTATGATGAATCGGGAATGAATTTAGTTAAAACAGGGATGCCCGCAAAAAGTGGTGTTTCAGGTGTTATTGTCGCTTTAGCAACAGGACGGGGCGGTGTAGCCGTTTGTAGTCCAAGGCTCAATGAAAAGGGTGGCAGTGTTCGTGCTCAGCAAATCTTAGCGCATGTCTCCAATGAGCTTGATTGGCATTTTGCCACGCCTTGGGGCTATATGCGTAAAAAGTGAGAAACGCTTTATCGACCGTTACCAACAACTTGTCGTAATTCACATGATCATTTAGCCAAGATTTGCCAATATCCCCCTTGAAGAAATAACCTAGTAGGGGAAATCATGTCAGAGTCTCATAATCTTATTTCGAGCTTTACTCATCTGATCGAAAATAGTCAGCACTTATCTTCGCAAGAAATTGCAGATCACACGTTAAAAATGATGCAAATGCTCGCTAATAATCCGTCTTTATTCACTCATTGGCGGACGCTTCAAGATACCCTAGAAGCCCTTTATAACAGCCTAGAAGACGAATTAACGGCAGAACATTTAACGTGGCATGTGAGTAGTGCACTCAAGCTGACGACGGCATAAAACTGGCTTTTTATTCAATATAAAGTTAGCTTTCAAAATGGTATAATGGCTAAAAAACCAGAGAGCCATTACATGAGAACATCCTTTCCTTCTCTATTTAGCACCTATCAACGGGCAACAACCTTATGGGCGAAAACTTTTGTCGATTTGTTGCCATTTTTGTTGTTGTGGATGCTCTGTCAAATACTGTTGGAGTATTTTTTCCCTCTTCAAGATCAAATATCCATGCCGTTTTTTGCTTTGCTCTTCAGTGATATGGCCATCACGGCTTTGTTTTTTGGCGTGATTATCAATGGGCTCTATCAGCGATACCAAGCGATACCTTTTGATTTTATGGGATCATTTAAAATAGGGTTTAAACGCTTTTTGCCCACGTATCTGGCTTATGCGATAGTGACGTTACCCTTATTGTTAGTGTTGCTAGCTTTTAGCGGCTTACTCTATTTTGGCAAGCTGTTGCCGCTGCACTGGGTAATGACCCTATTATCAATGCAGCATGTCATTATCTTGTTAGCGGCGGTAATGTCGTTAGCATTAGCTGTCCTATTTTTTATGGCAGGTGTGTTGATTGTGATCTTTAAACAACACGTTTTGGTTGCTTTGAAGAGAAGTGTTCAGCTGGTTAAACAATATTGGATGGATACTCTTTTGATTATTGTCTTATTTGGGATCATTGCAGCATTCGCTTCACTGCTATTAGCAGAACTGAATATCCCTTATATCAAAGGAATTACAACCTTGGTGCTGAGTTCATTTTATCCTGCGCTGATGATCATTCATTATAGCGATTTAGAAACAGCATCAATCAGCACGCACGGTAGCAAACCCATGTGATTGGCTTCTTAAAACAAATTGCTCAAATGTTTCCTGTGGCGTAAATGAGCAACCTAAGCCTTGGTAGGATTTTTTATCGCCATGAAAATCAGACCCTCCGGTGACCAGCCAATTTTTACGAACCGCGATAGACAGGATGGGACTTTCTTGCTTTAACGAGAGTTGTCCGTAATAGACTTCGATACCATCAAAAGGCATTTCACAAAGCGCGTTTAAGACCTTGGCTCGTAAACCGTGCGGATGAGCAAGGACTGCAAACCCACCGGCTTGATGGATAACATCAATTGCTTCGGGAACCGTGACGGTCAAGTCTCCTACATAGCAGCGCTTTTTTTCACCCAAGAACCGTTCAAAGGCTTTTTGCATGTTTTTGACATAACCCTTTTCAACCATCAATTTTGCAATATGCGGTCGACCGACAGTACCAAGAGGAAAACGCTCGGTGATCTCATCCATGGTGATAGGCAAGTCAATATTGGCTAATTTTGCTAAGATTTTATTGTTGCGAATAGTGCGTTCTGATTGCAGTTGTTGGCAAAAACGTTGCAGGGCAAGATTGGATAGATCAAAGGCATAGCCCAGCACATGAATGCTGGTGTTTTGATAGTGCGCTGAGATTTCAATACCTGGAACTAAAGTAATGCCAAGTTGTTTGGCTAAAGGCAATGCGATGGGATAAGCATCAGTGGTGTCATGGTCTGTAATGCTTAATCCCGTCAATTGTTTTTCTTTCGCCAAAAGCAGCAATGCTTCTGGCGAAAGAGTGCCATCTGAAAATACAGTATGGCAATGGCAATCAGCTTTGCTAGGAGCTAGCATCAACGGATTTTGGATTGTCGATACTGTTGGCAAGGTTATTCGCGAGCTCCTCTTGGTAAAACAGTGCCAAACCGATAGAGAACAAGATCATCGAAGCAAAGAAATGCCAAGTAATAACTTCATTTAAAAAATACCAACCAAAGAGGGAAGCAAACAACGGCGTGATTAAGCCTGCCAATGACATGAAGGTGGCTGAAAACCGCTTAAGTAAGAAACCATAGAGGTTGTAACAAACCACGTTTGAAATTAGCGTCATCCATAGAGCACACTCGAAAAAGGGCGCATATTTCCCTTCCATCACCGGAATAGGGGTCCAGTTTTCGCCGCTCAGATAAGAGTGCGCAAGAGCTAAGGTGCCACCAATTAGCATGCTTACACCATTAGCCATAATGGGGGTAAAGCGGTATTCATTAATGATTTTCTTTAAGAGGATCCAACCGTAAACACTGGCAAAGACGGCGACAATCAGAGCTACTTCTGCCCAAGAAATAAACAGTAAATCTTTGGCAAGTTCGCTTGAGGAAGTATGAGTAAATAAAATAGGGGTTAAGCCAACAAAACCCACACATAAACCTAGCCACTTTTTCCAGGATAATCTTTCATGCAGCATCCAGTAGGCAAATAAGGCAGCAATAAAAGGTGAGAGACTATATATTAAGCAGGCTTTGGCGGAGCTCATGTATTGGATGCCCCAGATCTCAGCGATATTCGTAATATAAATGCTCACTAAGCCTAACATGACTAAGGGTAATACATGTTCTAGCTTAATTTTAAAATTTGCTCGGTTAAAGAAATATTGATGTGCCAGTAAGAGCACGCCTGCCAGTGTCATCCGTGAACCAATTAAAAAGAATGGCTCAGAAAATTCTAATGCCGTTTTGCTTAGGGTAAATAAGCTCGCAAACAAGGCGAACAACAGTATGACTAAGGGCATGGTGATCTCCCCCCAAAAGAGTTCATATTCTTGCCAAATGGCACCATTATTTCTAGGTAACCTGAGTTATAAAGCCGCTTTGGTTAGCTTGCTAGAAATCAACCGTGAATGGTACATCCTAAGCGCCTAAAATGATAGCCCCTACAGGTCGACAATGAATGAAAAAGTTGAGCAGGATGCTTTTAAGTAAGACATGGCAGGTGGCTTGCCATTCGAAGCCTTGTGGCAACAAGGCGAAAAATGGTCGGGGTAACAGGATTTGAACTTTTCGAAAAAATGGTCGGGGTAACAGGATTTGAACCTACGACCCCTGCGTCCCGAACGCAGTGCTCTACCAGGCTGAGCTATACCCCGACATAATTAGTTGCCCCGTATTATAGCAAAGGCGGCAAGCTCTGCTAGTGCTTCTCGATAAGGCGAAGCAGGCAAACACAAAAGCGCATCTTGTGCCTTTTGCACTGCTTCTTTGGCAACCTTAAAGGTATAATCAATCGCACCGGAACTCACGATAGCTTCTTGAACGAGTCCTATATCCTCAATGCTGCCTTTTTCTATCGCGCTTCGAATAATTTGTGCTTGTTGTGAAGGTGCATGTTTCATAGCATAAATCAGCGGTAAAGTTGCTTTACCTTCGGCTAAATCGTTACCGATATTTTTGCCCCAAGCGCTATTGGTGGCTTGATAATCCAACACATCGTCTGCTAATTGAAAAGCCATACCAAGCTGTAAGCCGTATTGTGCCAGGCTTTGAATTACATCGGTTGATTGATTACCCATAACAGCACCTAACGAGGCTGCTGCTTCGAATAAAGTTGCGGTTTTATAATGGATCACTCTTAGGTATTGTTCTTCGCTCACATTCGGTTGGTGGCGATGTGCCAGCTGTAAGACTTCGCCTTCAGCGATCACATTGGTTGCATCAGCCAGAATACGCATGGATGCCATGTTGTTAAGTGCAACCATCATTTGAAAGGAGCGGGAATATAGAAAATCGCCCACTAACACGGCAGTTGAATTATCCCAAACGTGATTCGCCGTGGGTTGACCACGACGCAGCTTTGAGCCATCAACGACATCATCATGCAACAGTGTGGCGGTATGAATAAACTCGATAATAGCCGCCATTGAAATGGGGGCTTGTCCGGTTGCCTGGCAGGCTCTAGAGCAAAGTAATACAACTAACGGACGAATGCGTTTGCCACCACTTCTAATGAGGTAATGACCAATTTGCTTGATGACCTCAACTTGGGATTCTAACGATTGCAAAATGGTGTCATTGACTGCCAATAAGTCAGCTGTCACCAGTTGTGTAATGGCCTGTAGTGGCATGCTTTTGTGCTATCAAGATACTAATTAAAGTAGGGCGACTATACGATGGAAAGGCCTTAGGGCACAACTAAAATACAGACATATATCGGGTTCTAGGGCTGGGTTGCTTGCATCTCAGTCCTGATCTAACGTAAAATTGCTGCCCTTGCCTATGTGTAATGGGCGAATGCCAAATAGTTCCAAGAGTTTATGCGGGGAGCAGAAGTGTGAATACACAGAGTGCCTACGCGATTATCGCTGCCGGAGGCAAGCAGCATCGCGTTAAAGTTGGTCAACGTTGCAAATTAGAATTGATGCAAGGTGAACCAGGTGAGTCAGTTGAGTTGAGCAATGTTCTCCTCAAAGCCGATGGCGATAAGATTCAACTGGGTGCGCCCTATCTTGCTAACAGTAAAGTGATTGCAAAAATTATTCAGCATGGTCGTGGTGATAAGATCCGCATTTTTAAAATGCGTCGTCGTAAGACTTATCGTCGTACGCAAGGCCATCGCCAGCATTTTACAGAAGTCGAAATTACTCAAATTTAAAGGTGACGTATGGCACATAAGAAAGCGGGTGGTAGTACACGAAATGGTCGTGATTCCAACCCGCAATATTTAGGAATTAAAGCTTACGGTGGTGAATGGGTTAACGCAGGTAGCATCATTGTGCGCCAGCGTGGTACCAAATTTCATCCGGGCGTTTTCGTTGGTATAGGCAAAGACGATACGTTATATGCGAAAGTTGCTGGGTTCGTACAATTTGCGACTAAAGGCAAAATGAAGCATCACGTTGTTAACATCGTTGCTGAACGTGAAGCTGCCGCCCAATAGGCAAATTACGAAAAAAATAAGAAAAGAAACCCCTACAGAGCTTTTGCTATGTTGGGGTTTTTTGTTTTTGAGATTGTAAGGTTATTCATTGTGAAGTTCATCGACGAAGCATTCATCAAAATCAAAGCAGGTAACGGCGGGGATGGCTCTGCTAGTTTTCGTCGTGAGCGCTGTGCTGCCTTTGGTGGCCCAGATGGGGGCGATGGTGGTAAAGGGGGAAGTGTTTACCTTGAAGCCGACAGAGGCTTGAATACGTTAGTCGATTTTCGCTATAGAACACAATTTCAAGCCGAGCATGGCAAAAATGGCGCGAAAAGGCAGTGCCGGGGTAAGGATGGTGAAGACTGTGTCATTAAAGTACCAGTGGGCACTATCGTTAGAGAAGCCAATACCCAAGAAATACTCGGTGATTTAGTGACGCATGGTAAGCGCATGTTGGTTGCTAAAGGGGGCAGCCGTGGCCTGGGGAATGTGAATTTTAAGAGTCCTACCAACCGGGCGCCGCGCTATACAACGCCCGGTAAACCTGGGGACAGCCGCGAGCTTCATTTAGAGTTAAAATTGCTGGCGCAAGTGGGGCTGTTAGGTTTGCCAAATGCAGGCAAATCTACTTTTATTCGGGCCGTTTCCTTGGCAAGACCCAAAGTGGCGGACTATCCCTTTACTACCTTATACCCACAGTTAGGGATTGTTTCTTTATCGTCAAATAGACGTTTCGTGATTGCCGATATTCCAGGGTTAGTGCCGGGGGCATCCGAAGGTAAGGGTCTTGGGATCCAATTTTTAAAACATCTTTCACGTACCACTATCTTGTTGCATCTGGTTGATATATTACCTGTCGATGACTCTTGTCCTGCGCAGAATATTTTGGCCATTGAGAAAGAATTAGCTGCTTTTAGTGATGAATTGGCTCAAAAACCGCGTTGGTTAGTGTTTAATAAAGTCGATTGTTTCCAAAAAGAAGAGGCTGATAAGCGTATTCAAGAGATCTGTCAGAAAATAGCCATCAGCACACCTATTTTTGCTGTTTCGGCTTTAGATGGCACAGGCGTCAATAAATTATGTGAACAAGTCATGCAGTTCTTGCTAGAGAATCCGTCTGAGTTAGCGCAAGAAGTTGAACATTTCGAAGAAATGGAAGTATTAGCTGAGAATACCGAGATTTAGATCGCGAGCCTGGGCGTGCATGGCACTCCAGGCTTTAAATGCTGATTAAGCAATAGCGACAAGACGTTTATTTAAACGGCTTTTAAGACGGGCGGCTTTATTTTTGTGGACCAACCCTTTATTTACCATGCGATCAATAGTTGAAGCGGCCTCTTTGTATAGGTCTTGTGCTTCCGCCTTGTTCTTTTGCTCGACAGCGGTACTCACACGCTTAATATGCGTATTCATTCTTGAAACCTGCCATTTATTGCTCATGCGATGTTTTTCAGCTTGGCGGGCACGTTTTGCAGCTTGTTTTGTATTTGCCAAAGGAAATGCTCCTACTTTTCGTTACAGACGAAGTAAAATTTGCAATAATCCCTATTTTAGTCCGGGATGTCAATGATTGATCAAAAAGGTGTCATGGCAAATCAACTGCTCAAATCAACAACATTGGTAAGTTTTATGACTTTCTTATCGCGGATCGTTGGGTTCATTCGTGATATGGTTTTAGCACAGCTTTTTGGCGCAGGCGCAGGCATTGATGCTTTTTTATTGGCTTTTAAAATCCCCAACTTTATGCGTCGTTTATTTGCCGAAGGCGCTTTCTCACAAGCCTTTGTTCCCGTACTCAGTGAATATCGCGCCCGAGAGAATCATGAGGCGGTTAAATTATTAATTGAAAAAGTTTTTGGTGCCCTTAGCATTGTTTTGCTGATCGTTTCGTTTTTGGGCGTTGTTGGGGCGCCATGGGTTGTGCGATTGTTTGCTCCGGGGTTTGATGCCACCGATATTCGTTTTGGCTTGGCTTGCCATTTACTGCAATTAACCTTTCCCTATATTTTGTTGATCTCACTAACCGCTTTTGCTGCAGGCATTCAAAATACCTATCGACAGTTTGCGATGCCAGCATTCACGCCCGTCTTATTGAATCTCAGTTTAATTTTAGCGGCACTGTATCTGAGCCCGTATTTTAAAGAGCCAGTAGAAGCCTTAGCGTGGGGTGTCTTACTAGCAGGCGTTTCACAGTTGTGTTTTCAAATTCCGTTCTTAGCAAAATTAGCCTTGTTGCCAAAGCCCAAGTGGGATTGGCAAGACCCTGGCGTTAAGCGAATTTTACATTTGATGGTGCCAGCACTAATTGGTGCCTCTGTGATGCAAATCAATCTATTAGTGGACACGATTTTTGCATCATTTTTACCGGTAGGGAGTTTAACCTGGCTTTATTACTCTGACAGACTGTTAGAGTTCCCAATTGGTATTTTTGGCGTAGCGTTAGCAACTGTCGTTTTACCCCATTTGTCAGAAGAGTATGCCCGCAAGAGCCATAGTGGCTTCTCTGCCAGTATGGATTGGGCTCTGCGTTGGATTTTACTCATTGGGGTTCCCGCAACCGTGGGATTAACGATGATGGCAGGGCCAATGTTGGCTACCCTGTTCCAATATGGTCGTTTTAGTGCTCATGATGCTATGATGGCCTCGCGTAGTCTGGTGGCGCTCTCATTAGGGCTGGTTTGCTTTTTGGCAGTTAAAATTTTGGTGTCAGCATTTTATGCCCGCCAAAATACCAAGTTCCCCGTCAAGGTAGCGATTGTCGCGATGCTCGCTAATGTTGTGTTCAGCTTTTTTCTGATAGGACCTCTAGCGCATGCCGGATTAGCACTGGCATCGAGTCTTTCTTCGTTATTAAACGTAGCGGTGCTGCTCTTGGTGTTGTTGCGGCAAAAAATTTACATTCCCCTACGTGGCTGGTCGAGTTTTGCCTTACGTTTGTTATTAGCGAATACTGTCATGGTAGCAGTATTATGGTGGGCCCTACCTGACATGGTTGAATGGTTAGATTGGTCAGGCAAGACAAGGGCACTTAACTTAATGGTGCTGATGGCCGCTGCAGTGCTTGCTTATTTTGGTAGTTTATTTTTAACCGGGCTGCGTATTTCGCACCTGAAGTTACAAAGTGTGTGATATGACAGTCAATTTAATTCGTAGTCAACGATTTTGTGCCAAGCATCCCAGTGTCGCAACCATTGGCAATTTTGATGGCTTGCATCAAGGTCATCAAATGCTGATTCAGCGCTTAGTGCAACATGCCAAGCGCCATGATCTATTAGCCACCGTAATCACCTTTGAGCCAATGCCACAACAGTGCTTACGTCCTCAAATGAGTTTGTTGCGCTTAATGAGCTTCCGACAGAAGTTCTTGCTGCTAAAAGAATGGGGTGTCTCCCAAGTCGTTTGTCTTCGTTTTAGTAAAGCATTTGCTGCTATTTCTCCAAAGGACTTTGTTGAAGAAGTGCTGATCAGTAATCTGCAGGTGAAACACTTGATGGTGGGAGAAGATTTTCGCTTTGGCCGACAACAACAAGGCGATGTGCAGCTCCTGCAGCAAATGAGCAGTGAGAAAGATTTCGTTGTACAAGTTGTTGAGATGAATCAGAGCCAGGCACAAAAAATTAGTAGTACACGTGTGCGAGAATGTTTGCGCCAAGGTGATCTTGTCGGCGTGAGAGAACAACTGGGGCGTAACTATCAAGTGAGTCAACGAGTCGTGTCAGGCTCACGATTAGCCAGAACATTAGGCTATCCAACCGCCAATTTGCGATTAAAGCCTAGTGATTTGGCATTTAAAGGTGTTTTTGTGACGCACGTGTTTGTCGATGGTAAACGCTATAATGCAGTCACTAATCTGGGAACACGGCCTACGCTGGATGGAAAAAACTATTTCTTAGAAGCGCACATTTTGGATTTTTCGCAAGATCTGTATGGCAAGCGAATCACTGTCGACTTTTTACAGAAATTGCGTGATGAAGTTCGTTTTGCTGATATTCATGCTTTAAAAGAACAAATTGCCAAAGATGTTATTTCAGCCAAAGCCTATTTTGGCTCAAGAATTGAGTAGGAAAATATGAAAACAGATTATAAACATACCTTAAATTTACCGACCACAGCTTTCCCCATGAAAGCCAATTTGCCGCAAAAAGAACCTGAGCAGTTGGCAAAATGGCAAAATATGGATTGGTATAAGCTAGCGCGTGAAAAAGGCAAAGGTAAGCAAAAATACATTCTCCATTTAGGGCCACCCTACGCAAATGGAGATATCCATATTGGCCATGCGGTTACCACCATCTTGAAAGATATCATTGTCAAATCAAAAATGCTTTCAGGATATGATGCGCCATTAGTACCGGGTTGGGATTGCCATGGTTTACCCATTGAAGTTAACGTAGAAAAAAAGATTGGTCTTGCCAATATTGATGTTACGCCTAAAGTATTTCGCGAAAAATGTCGCGAGTATGCACAATCGCAAATCGAGCTCCAAAAAGCATCCTTTATCCGTTTGGGTATTCTAGCGGATTGGCAGAACCCTTATAAGACTATGGATTTTACTTACGAAGCAGACATTGTGCGCTCGCTGGGAGAGATTCTACAAAATAACCAC
This sequence comes from Candidatus Berkiella sp., assembly GCA_050247135.1. Classification (GTDB taxonomy): domain Bacteria; phylum Pseudomonadota; class Gammaproteobacteria; order Berkiellales; family Berkiellaceae; genus Berkiella. The sequence goes on along the minus strand of JBFWUT010000014.1, from coordinate 22,505 downwards.
CTGATTCGTGGCGCTAAGCCGGTACATTGGTGCGCGCAGTGCGGTTCAGCATTAGCTGAAGCAGAAGTAGAGTATCAAAATAAAACATCACCTGCGGTTGATGTTTGTTTTCGCTTTTACAATATGAATGCCCTCAATGAAGCCTTAAAAACTCAATTACCAATCCAAAACGCCGCATTGGTAATTTGGACCACAACTCCTTGGACACTGCCTGCAAACCAGGCGGTGACGTTGCATCCTGATTTAGACTACGTGTTGGTAAAGGGTCAATTTGCCAATGATGTTGAGGCGATTTGTATTTTAAGCGATCTGCTTGAAACTTGCATGGCACGCTATGAATGTCAGGACTATCAGATATTAGCGACTTTTAAAGGAAAGGTGCTCGAAAAATTATTACTAGCGCATCCTTTTTATGATCGATTGGTGCCAGTGATTTTGGGTGAGCATGTCACGACAGATGCAGGTACCGGTGCGGTCCATACTGCACCTGCGCATGGTATGGAAGACTTCCTGATAGGCAACCAATATGGCTTGAAAGTAGAAACGGAAGTGGACAGCAAAGGTTGTTTTTTCAAAGAAGTGCCCTTAGTTGGCGGTATGCATGTTTTGAAAGCTAACGACAAGATTATTGAAATCCTAAGAGAAAAAAGCAATTTGCTCCATGCAAGCTCATTAAACCACAGTTATCCTCATTGTTGGCGCCATAAAACACCATTGATTTTTAGAGCCACTGCGCAGTGGTTTATCAGTATGGAAGCAAGAAGTTTACGTAAGACTGCGCTAAATGAGATCAAGAAAGTGAAATGGGTTCCCGAGTGGGGAGCTTCTCGTATTCAATTGATGGTACAAGAACGTCCTGATTGGTGCATTTCTCGTCAACGGACTTGGGGCACACCGTTGCCGCTTGTGCTACATAAGTATACTGGCGATATCCACCCACAAATCCATGAAATCATTGAGGTGGTTGCGCAAAAAATTGAAAAAGAAGGTATCGAGGCTTGGCATGATTTAGATATCAGCAAGCTACCGTTTGCAGATATGATGAATTATGAAAAATCACAAGATACCTTAGATGTCTGGTTTGATTCAGGTGTAAGCCATACTGCCGTGTTAAAGAAACGTCCTGAATTACAATTTCCTGCTGATCTTTACTTGGAAGGCTCTGATCAACATCGTGGATGGTTTCAGTCTTCATTGTTAAGTAGTGTGGCTATGGTGAATCAAGCGCCGTATAAAACCGTGCTAACCCATGGCTTTACGGTAGATGCGCAGGGCAGAAAAATGTCCAAGTCCTTAGGTAACGTGGTAGCACCAGACAAGGTATTAAAAACCTTAGGTGCTGATATCCTACGTTTGTGGGTGAGCGCCACTGACTATAAAGGCGAAATTCACGTTTCCGATGAAATTTTAAATCGCACCGCTGATGCTTATCGGCGTATTCGTAACACCATGCGCTTTTTATTAGCGAATATTGATGGTTTTGTGCCTGATAAACATCAGGTCTCGCCAGATAAGCTCGTGGCGTTAGATGCTTGGATCATCGAGGTGGCAGCGAAATTGCAAGCTGAAATTCTAGAGGCTTATGATAGTTTCCAATTTCATTTGATTTATCAAAAAATCCATAATTTTTGTGTGGTTGAACTAGGTAGTTTCTATCTTGATGTGATTAAAGACCGCCAATACACGACTAAAAAAGAAGGCTTGGCTAGACGTTCGGCGCAAACGGCGATGTACTATATCGTGCATGCTCTAACGCGCTGGTTGGCGCCGATTTTAAGTTTTACTGCAGAAGAAGTGTGGGGCATTTTACCTGATAAAGATGAGGATTCGATTTTTCTCAGCACTTGGCGCAAGGACTTGCCACGTCTATCTGCTGGCAATGCCATGAATAATGAATATTGGCAGCGAATCATGCAGGTCAGGAATCAGGTCAATAAAGCATTAGAAGCGCAAAGAAATGCCGGTAAGATTGGTGCGCCTTTAGATGCAGAAGTGGTGTTGTACGCCAAAGGCGAACTCTTAAAAGATCTACAATCTCTAAAAGATGAGTTACGTTTTGTGTTAATAACCTCCGGAGCTGTTGTTAAGCCGTTTGATGAAAAACCCGCTGATGCCGCATCGACCGAAATCGACGATTTAAGTGTATGGGTCAAAACGAGCACCTTTGAGAAATGTGCTCGTTGTTGGCACCATCGGGAAGATGTTAACCAATCGCCAAAATATCCTGATATTTGTGGGCGATGTGTTGAGAATATAGACGAGCAAAGTCAAGGAGAAACGAGGCTATATGCTTAAGAGTGACGCAATGAATACCGGAGCTACATCATCGGTCTACCCGTGGTTCGCTTGCAGCGGTGTGTTATTTTTGCTTGATCAATTGAGCAAGTGGTGGGTGGTTAATCATATTAGTGTAGGTGAATTTGTTAATATGATGCCCTCACTTGCTTTAACGCTCACATACAATACCGGGATTGCTTTTAGTCTCTTTAGCCAACAGGCTATGTTAGGCAAAGTGTTGCTGTTAGCCTTTGTAGGTGTGATTAGTGTGATCATTGCGGTCTGGTTAGCGAAAACACCAGCGACAGACAAATGGAATAGAGCGGCCTTGACGTTAATTTTAGGTGGCGCTCTGGGCAATTTATGTGACCGCCTTGTCTATGGTCATGTCGTTGATTTTATCGATTTTTATTATAAGAGTTGGCATTGGTATACCTTTAATTTGGCCGATTGCTTTATTACGCTGGGGGCTTTAATGACGATTAAATCCCTCATTTTTTCCAAAGAAACAGAAGAGTAGTCATATGTTGCTTAATCAAGAACCTATTACAATTTATCTGGCTAATCCACGAGGCTTTTGTGCGGGCGTTGAGCGTGCAATTGATATAGTTGAGGCAGCGCTTGAAAAATTTGGCGCCCCAATTTATGTCAGACATGAAGTGGTCCATAATCGTTTCGTGGTCGATAGTTTAAAAGCACGGGGTGCAATTTTCGTTGATGAATTGGATGCTATCCCTGATGGCAGCACAGTTATTTTTAGTGCCCATGGTGTATCACAACAGGTGCGAATAGACGCGCAAAATCGTGGTTTTAATATGGTGCTGGATGCGACTTGTCCTCTCGTGACTAAAGTACACATGGAAGTCGTACGCCAAAGCAAAAAGGGACATGAATGTATTCTGATTGGCCATGCAGGACACGCTGAAGTGGAAGGTACACTGGGCCAATATAAAAATCCAGAGGGAGCTATCTATTTAGTTGAAGATCTTGAAGATGTAGAGGCTCTCGTCGTTAAAAATTCCGATGAGCTTTGCTATGTGACCCAAACGACACTATCAGTAGAAGATACCCAACAAATCATTGAAGCTCTTAAAGAGAAATTTCCCAAGATCCAAGGTCCTCGCCGTGATGATATTTGTTATGCCACGCAAAATCGTCAGGATGCGGTTAAATTATTAGCAGAGCAAGCCGATGTGGTCTTAGTGGTAGGTTCTGTGAATAGCTCTAATTCTAATCGGCTACGCGAATTATCGGAGCAGCTGGGCACGCCTGCGTATTTGCTCGACAAACCCGAGATGATCGATTGGGATTGGTTTGAGGGGATCACTTCTATCGGCATTACTGCGGGTGCTTCAGCGCCTGATGTGCTCGTGAAAGCCGTAATCCAAGCTTTAGAAGATAATTTAGAAGTGATTGCCACCGAAGAACTCAAAGGCATAGAAGAAAACGTATCGTTTGCCATGCCTCGCGAGTTGCGCGAAGTCAAAATCGTCAATCATTTCAAACTGGAAGAAACAGTAGAATAATAAGCCATATCAACTGCCCCTGAGGGGCAGAAGATTTTAGCCCCGCGTAAGATTAACTCGCAAAGCGAGTTAAGCGCAACGTGGGGTTTTAGCGTTGCCAACAATCCGCCGTCGGCCCCTTTATATTGGTATTAGTTAGCGTCAAAGCTCCGCATGTCGTATCACCTGCTTGCACGCCAGTCGGTGTCGCGGTGAGCGTATAAGAGGTATTGGTTAGCGCGGAGATACTTAAGTTATAATAACCTTCTTGTGAGGTCGTGCCGGTATAGCCTATGGTTGAAAGCGTTGCACCTGTATACCCATTATTTTCGGTATAATAATGCTCCATGTAATTGGCTAAATTTAATAAAGCGGCTTTACCGTCAGCGCGGCGAGTCCGATTCATATGGTCGGTATAAGCAGGATAAGCAATCGCCGCTAATACCCCAATGATAACAAGAGTCACCATCAGTTCCATTAGCGAAAAACCTTTCATGCGAAATCTTATCATAAATGCTCTCCTTCTACGGATCTGTTTTTCTTTTGAGAGGAACGGTCGTGGTTAACACTTTTCTAACATATAAATCCAGATAGGGACCTTTTTCCTCACCATCGAGATTATAATATTGATGTGGTGTTAAGCTTTCCGAAATTTCATTGGTTCTCAATAATAAACTGACTCTCATATTGAGTATTTTGTCATAGGTGATTGCTGGGGAGCCAGCTACAATGTAACGGTTAACCAGTCCGTCGTTATCGAGATCTTCCCCTAAGCGTATGACCATAGCTTCAACATTTTTCATCACGGGATAAGCTTTTTCAAGCGAGGCTTCTTGATTTCTGGTGGCACAGACCAGATCTTGGTGCTCGTTGATATAATAATAACTTTCAGTTTGTTGATTCGCTGTTAAGGGGGTGCCTTGGCAATTAAAGATGTTGCCTTGTTCATTACCTTGATATTGCAAAATGAATGAATCGCTGCCGTTGATATCGCCGCGAGTGACTTTAAGTAATGCCGAGTGAGGAGTGAAAAGCGGGGCAACAACCTCATAGGAGGTGTTAACAATTGGCTTCGTAAAAAGAGAAAACCCTAGATCTCGAGTATGATGACTAAAAAACAGCCAAGAGAAATAGGGGTTGTAAGACAAGGATTCAAAATTGCTATCGACTTGTGAGTCATGATGGTGTTCATATAGTCGAATAAAGCCAGCTGCCAGTAATCCTATCAAGGCAAACAGGAGCAAAGTGGATAGTAAATTTAATCCACTTGAACCTCGTTGAAAGACTCGGCTTTTATTCATAATTCAACTTAATAATTCATTTTAACATCAGATAAAATACGAATTCGTTTGATCATGGGTAGGTTTTCCTTGCCCTTTTCTACATGCCTTTCTTTTTGGGTGTCGGTGTCTAACCAAAATTCAATGGCTTGCCCATTTTTCAGTAGCATATCACCACCTGCAATATTGGATTTAGTAACCACTTGTAATCTGTCACTTAAGGTATATTCCTTGTCGTTTATTAACATTGAACGACCTTCAATATTAAATTGCAAAATAGTGCCTTGCTTTCCAGACTCTTGAACATTGGCAATGCTAGTTAATGGTATTAACCCGACGCACAGGCTCATTCCTAATAAAAAGACTGTGATTTTCATGCTATGTCCCTCTAATAAAGTTGTCGCCAATTTTGCCTTCCTGGGTTAGAACCCGGATTTTCAATTATTGCGGATAAACCTTGGCTACCGCTAGTGACTTTCACTTCTTTTGATTTGTCAGCGCTAAGCATGACCGCAGGCGTTCCCGTAATACCCGCTGACGATTTCATGCCGCCTACTTTTCTCGTGACGGAGTTGCCATTTACGGTAATGGTAAGAGAATCATCTGCAGTGAAGATACCATCGTTATTGGTATCAAACGGTGACATTTGGGGTGCACCGCCGGTTGCAGCATCCACTTCCATGATCCAGCTGTTACCACCAAAGTCACAGACACTCGCAGAAGGCGTCATGGTTGTGTAAATCACATTAAGGTTGCGCAAAATAGGTTGACTGATTTGACGTTCGCCATTATTGGAGCCATTAACCACGAAGTCCATATACCAGCCTAATTTGTTAGTCCAGTTGACAGTATTACTTGATACCGCGCGGAAAGTGTTATTATTTACGGTTGCTTCGTCGGTAATACTTTGTTGCACTAAAGCGGTCTTAGATACGGTTGCGCCTGCCATTTTATCCCAGATCCCATAAAAGCTTTGGGTTACTTGGCCGGAAGTGGTATTGTCGGTTAATTCCAGATATTTACCGGTACCAAAATACACCATGACACCGTAACTGAGTCCGTTAGGATGGGGCCCAACCACAGGTGGAGCAGTAATAGGTTGATCACCCGCAGTGGTATTAGACGCGGCAAACAATAAACTGGTTTTGTTTTTCCAGTTTGTGGGGGTTTTATCTCTAAGGTCAAATTTCCACATATTGCCTTTAATGTCCCCAGCATAAACATAATCAACGATATAATCTTGATCAATGTCAACCGCATAAGGGGTGCTGAGACCATTTGGATTGCTTAAGCTGGATGAACCCACCGGAATTTTAATGTAATTGTTGTCTGCAACCCAAGTCCCATTGATGCCTTGTTCAATAAATAAAATAAATAAGCAGGCTTTACCGGTAGTGCTGGCACTACCATCGGCTTGAGTACTGTTATAACCGTTGTTGACAATAATCGCCCATTTGCTGGTGGTAGCACTGGTGCGTACTTTGGCAATAATGGGTTGTCCTTGGATATAACCAAAATCAGGATCATTTAAATCACTAAATTCAAACAGGTAGAGATTAGCTGCATTGCTTTCAGTGAATTGCGTAGGGTTGGTAATATCCAGGGCAAATAAGCTTTGCCCACCGTTACCTAAACCTGATGCAAGCATCGTATGCCATGCGCCACTGTAAAACACATCACTTTCAATTGGCGAGCCGTCACTGAAATACACATGTGAGTAAGGAGAGACGCTCAGAGAAGGTAATTTGTCGTAAACTTGTCTGGCACCTGGAACATAAGCTATCTTTTCGGCGCCATCGATGGCAGAGAAGCCATGTAACATGCCGTCATTTGCACCGACATAGATAATCGGAGCACGGTTACTATATGTTGTTTTAAAGGTGCTATAAGGGCTTGATTCGAGATTGTCTGGAAATATGCGAGCAGGCGGCCCCACATACATGGGCGAAGAGTTGACGATGTCGCCTAAAATACTGTTGCGATCTCTGAAGCTATAAGTCGCTTTTTTAATGGCTTCTTGAGAGCGATCGCCACGCAGATAATTGACCAATTGTTGGCCATAGGCTTGATTGGCACTCACTTCAGCAGTGACTGTGGTATTAGGAGAATAAGGAGCGTTGCCTAAAATTTCCGCTAAATTAGTGGGTAAGGAGCCACTCACTTTGTAGGTGGTATAGTTGCTGGGCCAACGAAAGGCAATCCCGTTATTGGCGCCGCTGTAATTTCGAGTAATAATAACGCGGTTCGTTGCCAAGATCCCAGGGTAGGTAGTTGAAGTTTGCGCACAATTGCCTCCCGTCAAGACACAAGCAGCACTCCAGGCGGCAGTTGTGGCCAGTTGGTTGTCGACACCAATCGGGAAAGCGAGCAGATCACCTGTCCAACTATTGGTATTAAAAATCGCTTGATACACTTGTGAGCTACTATTTAAGACGGTGGAATTTTGCGCCACAGGTGCTGCTGAGGCACTACGATCGGCTATATTGGATAAAACTTTGGTGAGCGAATCGGTAATGCTGCTGGCATCTTGTGCACTTAAATAGGCTCCTTTGCTGTCAAAAGCGGCATGCCATAAATCGTCGACTTTTTCAGCATCACTATTATAAGGGTTGCCCCAATTGCCATTGGTGGCCAAAGGTGGGTTGGGCCAGCCATCACCATCGGTATCTTGCAGTAAACCTGCTACCCCGAAGCCAACCGTAAAAGTCACCATGTGTTGGTAAGTTGCTGGGTCATAGGCATTGGGTATGACCTGATTCGCCAAAGGGCTAAGATCAGTTAAATAGTAATAACGCGCCACATCCGCAAGCGTTTTTGCTATCCCGTCGTAGTCATTATCACCAATTTGCGGAATGACGTTGTTATTATCATTCCAATAACCATCCGTAAACAGAATGGTATAGTTTTGTTGGCAAGGATAAACAATGGGATTGGCTTTGCCTGTCAGGGCATTTTTGTAATATTCCCCTGCTCTGGCTAAACCCGCACGCAAAGGGGTGCCAAGCGCATCCCAGTCAAACTTATAAAGCGAAGTCAGCAAATTCGCATTAAAACTAGTATAATCAGTGACTGTGCTGGCAGGGACTTCGATAAAAAAGTTATCCGTGTTATTGATGACATTAATACCGTAGCGGTAATTGGGAAAGCGAGAAACGATATTACCGATGGCATTTTTAGCGGCAAAAGAGCGGCGACGGCCGTATTGATACCAGTTTGCCATGTTAGTTTTAGCATCGGCAATAGTGCGGCAACCCGCTGCGCCAGTGCTGGTGTAAGCTAAAACCCCACTGGCCACTTGTCGTACTAAATCAGCACTGCCCAGCACGTTATAACAGCTACTCCCAGAGAGCGTGGCTTGAAGAGTTTCAGTTTCGCCGATGTTAAAAACCGTGGGTATATAGGTTGAACGGTACACTTTGACATTACTGGAGTTAAATTGAATTTTGACATGGCTATCCCACAAATCAATTTCACCATTGGGGGTACTGGTAGCATTCAGGGAAAAGGCGCGAAGTGGCCGGCCATCAGCAGGGTCATAGCCACGGTCATCAATCCACACCTCATAATAGGTGCCCGAGAGATCGCGAGTCTGAGTATAACCCGTAGTGCTTTCACGAGGATTACTACGGGCCGCACTAAAGCTGGCATTTGCACAACTAGCACCAGCATTGGTACACGCGCCTACCCAGGGGGTGTAATTGGTGCTGGGGTTATAATAAATTGAATTCAAATCAGAAGAATAAACTCGCCATTCTTTATCGCCCGCACTAGAGCATGATTGTATTGAGTTGTAATCAGAATTATTACAATCATCTCGATATAAATTGTCACTGGTATTAAAAATATAAGTGAAATAGCGATAATCACCATTGCCGTAACTGCGAATGAGTCCATCATTCGCCACGATGCCGCCGCATTGTGAAAAGGAGTAATTACCGGTAGCATTGGGATCGTAAGAACAAAAATTCCAATAAGGCTTCACGGTGACTTCCCAGTCCATAGAGCCTGAGTCATCAAGTTCAAAAAATATATTCGGGGCAACATAGGTCGCTGTGAACAGAGGCGTTTGACTCAAATTCAAAAGAGCACCGTAAGATTGCGTTCCCATTATGCTGAGTAAGCCGCCGAGAACAATTCTTGTTGTTATGTTCATGATAATCACCTAATTAAACTGCGTTACATAGATGGATTGTAAATTCACTTGTGCATTTGAGGTCGCACCTGTACCTCGAGCATTAACGCGGTAAAAATAGTACCCTTGCCCTTTGCCAAGTGTTTGTGGTGATAATTCATAGGGAACGAAAGAGTGAAACTCAATAATGTATTGAGGTTGAGCAGCCACGCCATACAGTGTGCTGGAGAAATTAGTGGCATTGGATTGCCACCAACTGCTCGGTTGTTGATAAACGGTACCTAGAGTATTTGCTGCCCAAACCTTACAAGGACTGCTCGTGCAGGTGACCACTGCCGTGGGGGCTGCTGTTTGTACTTGCAACCAGGCTTCTCCATCGGTCATAGAAGCTTCGGCGGCTTCAAAGGCAGCGGTGGTATCGCGAAGATTTTGTGTTAATTTTTCGCTTAAAGCGGTTGAGTTCATGGCAGAAACACCGATCAGAGTTAGGATCATCAAGAAAATGAGTCCAACCACAAGCACCATGCCTTTTTGTGAAGCAATAGATAGATTGGCTTTCATTTTGTTACCCTCCTAAAACGGTTTTGACACCTGATTTCTGAGTAAAACAGTAAAAGTTACTTGTTGGCGCAAAAATTGATCAGCTGTAGGGGTATAAGTGGTGCCTAATAGGTTGTAGGTAATACTGGTGGCTGTTGGCTTAATCGCTTCATCGGATTTGAGCAGCAAGCTTAAACGCATACTAACGATTTTGCTCAAATTGAGGCCAGGGAAATTAATGCCAACGTACCGATCGGCGGTATTATCATTATTCAGATCTTCACCATAAAGCACATGCATATTTTCAACACCATTAATCAGCACTTGGGTGCTGTTGGAGGGTGAGGCGCTGGCGTTAACAGCTTGGCATTGCAGTTCATTATTGGCAGTCAATGAAAAGGTATTGGTGGCGATAACGTTGGCATCAATCGGCCTATTCAGGCAATCCCTAACAGTACCATCAGGATTCCCTGCGCCATCACCACTACCTTGATAGCGAATGGTAAACGTATCGCTGCCGTTTTGGCCATTATTGCTTGTTCCTGTGATGTAGGAAGCCGATGTTGGATAGGTAGTGGTCATGGATGGAAAATTGCCGGTAGCAGGGGTTGAGCGGTATCCTGCAAAACGGATGGTGCGTGCCATATAAGCACTCGTAAAGCGACCATTTTCTTGCAGTTGTGAAAAGCCAGTTCCCAAATTGTAGATATTTTTGTTATTCAAAAATATTTGCAAAACACCAGCAAGCAAAATCAAGCTAAGAACAATCGCTATCATTGCTTCAATCAGTGAAAAACCTTGGCAGTGCTGTTGTTGCATCATGTTCGTTCTCATAATGAAAAACTCATCACATAGCGGCGAGTTGCGCCGGGACTTGTGGCATCAATTCTTTCAACCCACCATACTTTGATCGCAAAAATCGGCTTACCCGCAGTGGTAATGACATTGTCACAAGCGGGGTTACTGGGTGTCCCATCATTGGGTGTACTGTCAATGCACACAACGCCAGTGCCAGATGGCAGCGCTGCGACCGTGGCAGGCGCCCAGCTAGTTGCGCCAGCACCCGAAATGTTGGCATACCATTCGTAAAAATCGTGACGAGCCATTTGGTTTGCGTCGCATGAGACGTCAGCGGTATTACCAGAGGAATCTTTACCTAGACAATTGGGATTGCCGGTCGCTGCTTTTGAGGGATTATTATAAGGACTGGTGGCGCCTTGCGAGGTTGCAGCGACATTGGTGCGCATTCTATCGGCCATATCGTTCGCTTGAATGGTTGCGACCGTTCTCAGGAGCGAATCGTGATTTAATCGCAGCCCCATTACTTGTAAGCTAGCTAAGCCAAGTAGTCCTATTGAAAAAACGACCACGGCAATGAGCACTTCTAGTAAGGTAAAGCCTGATTGATCTCTGTGCATCGCTTTATTCCATTTCACAGGGTAGCTTAATAATAGTTTATAAAAGAAAGGATCCCTTATGCACAATTCAAGATGGGGTCAATTAAACAGCCGATAAAAGGTGCTCGAACCCGTTTGGTTTTAGGCAAGGCGCTAAGACATCGAACGAAGGAGTGTATGTAAATACATGACTGATGTGAGATGGCGCAGGCAACAAAGCATAAAGCCAAAATGGAAAGAACAAAACCTATCATCAAATACTTATGGGCAATTGCTTTTGGTGACAGTGACTCGACCAGTCATAGAAATATCGAGAGTTCGTTTATAGGGGCCAGAACAGCCGGTTGCGCTAATCGTAAATGTTAAATTACTGGTATTAGTGCCAGCAAAACCTGCACTATTGTAATTGGCTAAAGAAGTGCTGGGTGTTGTGGTAATACCAGGGTTAGAGCCAGAAATGCTATGCGTACGAAGTAAAAGTTGAGATGAATTACCAGATGAGTAATTCGAGTTTACATTGGGGTTGAGAAAAATAATCCATCCTTGATTCCAATCATTGCCACAGCTGTTAAAATTTTGATCAGCAGCAGGGCAGAGCGAGACATTGGCTGCGCGTTTTATGGCTTCTGAACGGGCATAATTCAAAGAGATAATCATATCGTTGCTGGTGGCAACCGTGAGATTATTTTGAATTACAGCATTGAATGAGGGAATAGCAATAGCCATCACAATAACCAAAACGAGAATGGTTATCAACAACTCAATGAGCGTAAAGCCACGCTTTAATTTAATTGTCTTCATACTTCAGTAAATAGTGCATCTTAGCCGAGCTATCAAGAGGTAGATAAGCGAATTCGTCCGCTATCGTAAACAACCAGTCTGAAAGTTTGTCTTGCTTGAATAGTAAAAGTAGCCCGATTTAAGCACCGGCCATCGCTGGAAAATTGTAATAAGGGCACATTTTTGCTCTGAATATGAGTTAAAGGACTATTTTGTTCAAAACGCAATAGTTTAACTTGTCGTGTTTTTTGAGAGTGATAAAAAACCATGTATCCCTGTGACCAATCATGTGAACACTCAACCTGATCTAAGGTTGGACAAACAGATACCATTTGGTTGTCATGAATGGCTTTTGAACGGGCAAAAGCCAGAGTACGAAAAAAGCGATGTGCATCGGCCTCATTGCTGAGTGAGGCTGTAAATGAATGATAATGACAACAAAATAAGAGTAAGACACTAGCAATCAATAAAGTCACTAGTAGTTCAAGTAAGGTTGTGCCGCGTATTCGGGAGATCACTCTAGACCCAATTTCTTTAACCGGTAACGCAGAGTCCTAAAACTTAAGCCTAATAACTTAGCCGCCGCTGTTTTGTTACCATGGGATTTTTCTAAAGCATCAATGATGACTTGCCGTTCCATGGATATTAAATAATCATCTAGAGGGAGTTCTTGTTTGGTCATTTTTGGCTTTGCTTGGTGTGGTAAATGCAAATCTTTAAAATGGATATGTTTACCATCACTTAAGGTATAAGCCCGTTCAAGGATATTTTCTAATTCGCGAATATTTCCTGGGAAATCATATTGATTCAACAAAGACAGCGCTTCGTTATCAATACCTGGAGTTTGGGTGCCAGCATTGACGGCAATTTTGCTTAAAATATGCTGAGTGAGCAAAGGAATATCTTCTTTGCGCTCTTGCAGGCTCGGTACTTTTAACTCAATGACATTGAGTCGATAGAATAAATCTTGTCTAAACTGATTTTGTTGTACTAATTGCTGCAAATTTTTATGAGTGGCACATAAGATGCGCACGTCCAATGAGATTTCCTTATTGCTTCCCAAGGGGCGAATGGCTTTTTCTTGAATAGCGCGTAGTAATTTAACCTGCATTGCCAAGGGCAAATCAGCAACTTCATCAAGAAAGAGAGTACCTTTATGCGCAGCTTGAAAAAATCCGATTTTATCAGTGTTGGCTCCAGTAAAGCTTCCTTTGAGAAAACCAAAAAATTCACTCTCCATTAATTCTTGAGGGATAGCTCCACAATTAACTGGAATAAAGGGACCATCGGAACGTGGGCCACTTTGATGAATGATTCTGGCAACCAGTTCTTTGCCACAACCAGAAGGGCCACTGATATAAATAGGCGCTTGTGAACGGGCCAGTTTAGCAATTTGTTCTCGCAAAGTGTGAAATACAGCTGATTGGCCAATTAATTCATCATTAGGAAAGTTCAAAGAAGCTTCATGGATTTTCAGTGCGCCAAGTACGATGTCACGCAATTGAGTTAAATCAATCGGCTTAGAAATAAAATCAAAGGCTCCCAACTTAAGTGCTTTGACAGCGGTTTCCATGTTGCCGTGTGCTGTGATCACAGCGATGGGTAGTTGAGGATAGTTATTTTGCACATAAGAGACCAAATCTAGCCCATCACCATCACCTAAGCGCATGTCAGTGAGACAGATATCGAAATTTTTATGAGCAAGCACTTTTTTTGCTTCTTTGATACTGTTCACTGATAGCGCATCAATCGACATTCTCTTGAGTGTGATTTCTAATAGCTGGCAAATATCAGGCTCATCATCAATCACTAATGCAAGTGGGGGCGTCATGCGTTGGCCTCTCCTTTAGGGATAGTCAGTCTAAATTGTGTTCCAATCTGCGTTGAAGGCACATAATCAAGGCGAGTGCCATTCATTTGGCTTAATTCCTTTGCGATATATAAACCAAGTCCTGAGCCGTTATTTTCGGTAGAGAAAAAAGGTTCAAAAATGTGTTTAGCAATTTCTGTAGTGATCCCTTCGCCATTATCGATAATATCTAACAGTATCGTGGGGGGTGAGTCGGTTGTTTGCACTCGTAAGGTGAGAGAGGCATGGCCATTTTTACGGTAACTATAGCGAAGACCATTCTCACATAAGTTAATGAGAATTTGTGTTAATTGGCTAGGATCCATATTAATAATTAAATCTCTTTTGTCATATTCCAAGGTCACTTTCGGGATGCCAATATTTTGTACGGTGAGATCTTTAATAAATTGTTCAAGCCAAGAGATCAACTCAATCGCTTGAGTTCTGGCTGCTTTACGGCCTGACAGTGATAGCACGTTTTGGATCACCGTATTCATTCTGTCGCAATGTTGCTTAATCATTTTGACTAAATGCTGATCTTCAATCGACAGAGTTTGTGATTCTGCTAACAATTGCGCAGCATGAGATGCTGTTCCCAAGGGATTGCGTAATTCGTGAGCAATATTGGCGGTTAAATGTCCCAACGAGGCGAGTTTTAAATCTTGGGCTTGGCGGGTTTCAGATTCAAGATCGTAAAGAAATACCAGTGTTCCAGAGGGCAAGTCTTTACCTAAGGGATGAAAACTGAGTCGTAGATTTTGACCATTGGGCGTATTGGGTAATATGAGGATATTTTTTCCTTCTCTTTGCCATGTCGCAAAGCATTGCTGGAAATTTTCAGGGAGTTCAAACAACGTATTGTGTTGCAGGGTTGTTTCAAAATCAAGCAGCGTTCTGGCAGCAACATTAATTAAACGGATGTTATATTGTTGATCAAAAACCAATACCCCAGCATGCATAGCGGAAATAATATGCGCATTCAATTGTTGGGAAGTAGCTAACTGTTGTGCCTGGCTTTCAACGATTAATTGACTGCGTCTGACGCGCAAAGACAACATATTCGTCACTAAAGAAGTAATAAAAATGGCACAGCCCAGTAACCCGACTTGCGTGTATAAGTTAAAGGCGACTTTTTGAGATAGAAAGCTATAACTTTGTTCGAAAATCAGCAAAATAGCTGCAACCGCGGCGCTTAATAGGGAATACTTGCCAGGAAACAGTAAGCTGTGTGCGGCCACGATGATAATCAGTAAAATGCCCACTCCAGAGATAATGCCACCGGTTGCATGCATTAAAATGACTAAGGCGACGACATCAACGAAAATGGGAATATTGGCTTGTAGGGAATAGGCGCGTTTAACAAAAACGGAGCAGACTAAAAAAAACAAACTGAAACAGGAGTAGAACATGCAAGTTTGCTGGTACAGTGGCTTATTAACCACACCAAAAAACTGCGCATCAAGATTGAATTTAGTCAAACCCACAAAGCCAACGACAAGCAAGACCCGATAGAGGTTAAAGAGCTGTAACGATTGCCACAAGTATTCCTGAAGGTCAGATTTGTGAAACGCTACGGATTTTGACAAGCGTGGCTCCTTTCCTAAGCTCTTTCCAATGTGCTTTTTGTTGCCTAGCCTAAATGGGTTCTGCCCTATATTCCTTTACCAGCTTGAGCCTATGGACAACTTTCATCTATTGTGAAAGAGAAGCATGTTCCTCGCAACAATAATAGTTATCTTTAGCCACAATGGCACGATTTTTGGGAAGAAAGGTCTGGCAAGAAACACATTGAACCAATACTTCATTGGCATTTTGTGTTTGGGTTGCTTGAACCTGAAATCCCCTTAGCCATTTAACCAGGCTACGTTTAACAAACCATAGTGCTACCCAAGAAATCAAAGCGAGGATAAGCAATATTAATAATAGGCGAACGAGCATGATATAAAGACCTCAAGAGCGAATAATGAGTTGTTCAACTGTGTTCATGACCATGGCTTGGTATCCCCTTTTAGGTAAGGAGATGGCACAATAGCCGCCTCTAGCCCGTGGGCTAGTATAGGGTGAAAAGGCCTTCAACTGAAACATTAATTATTTAAATAACTTACTTTTGAGGTAGGCATGCCGATTTATGAATTTCGTTGTCAACAGTGTGGCCACATAGAAGAGTTGCTGCTGAAGGTGGATGAGCATCCAAAAAGCGCTTGCGGTCAG
Source organism: Candidatus Berkiella sp. (assembly GCA_050247135.1). Taxonomy (GTDB): domain Bacteria; phylum Pseudomonadota; class Gammaproteobacteria; order Berkiellales; family Berkiellaceae; genus Berkiella. Next base: position 6,534 of record JBFWUT010000014.1, on the reverse strand, counting down.
TGCCACTCACATACTCTGGAAAAATGTGTGACTGCGCCTCGCTTTCGTTTAAAAGGACAGGGCTATTACGAAACGGATGAGAAGGCAAAGGCGAACCAGCGTTATATTGCAAGTTCCAGCAATGAAGAGCCAAGCCAAGCCAGCAAGGGGTCATCGTGCCAAAAAGCGGCTTGTGATCATACGTCACATTCATGACCAAACGTCCTGAATCTGTTTTGGTCGTGGTGTATACGGCCAGTGAAGCTGTTTTGTTATTACAAAGAAGAGATCACCCTGATTTTTGGCAGTCAGTGACAGGAAGTTTGGAAATCGACGAAAGCAAAGGGGATGCAGCGCTGCGGGAATTGTATGAAGAGACGGGTTTAAGTGAGGCAAGTGGCGTCCTTTTCGATTGTCATTTGGCTAATTGGTTTGAGATTTATCCGCAATGGCGGCACCGCTATGGGGCGAATGTGACTCAGAATTTAGAGCATGTATTTAGCTTTGTGATCCCACAAGAAATACCGATTACTTTAAGTCATGAGCATCTTGCTTATCGTTGGCTTGCAAAAGAAGAAGCCTTGAAAGTTGCCTCATCAAGCAGTAATCAGACAGCGATTAAGACATTTGTAAGGAGAGATTATGGCAGGTCACAGTAAATGGGCTAATATCAAACACCGTAAAAATGCCCAAGATGCAAAGCGCGGGAAATTATTCACAAAATTGATCCGAGAAATTACAGTTTCTGCTAAAATAAGTGCAGATCTGAATTCAAATCCAAGGTTGCGTATCGCAATTGATAAGGCGTTGTCTAACAATATGACGCGCGATACCATCGATCGTGCTATCAAGCGCGGTGCTGGGGGCGATGATAATCAAGATTTGGCAGAGATCCGTTATGAGGGCTATGGACCGAATGGGGTTGCCATTATGGTGGATTGCTTAACCGATAATCGTAACCGAACCGTTTCTGAAGTGCGTCATGCATTCACTAAAATGGGGGGAAACCTCGGTACAGATGGCTCAGTTGCCTATCTTTTTACCAAAATGGGACAGATTGCGTTTGCAAAAAGCACCGATGAAGATAAGCTCATGGAAGCGGCCATTGAAGCCGGAGCTGACGATGTGGTGAAACAGGAAGATGGTAGTTTTACGGTCAATACGTCTCCTGAGCAATTTGTTGCGGTCTGTGAAGCGATGAAAGCAGCTGGTTTTACTTGTGAGCAAGCCGAGCTCACCATGGTGCCTTCGATGACAGTGACCTTGAATTTGGAAGATGCTGAGCGATTTATGAAATTGGTCGAGATGCTGGAAGATCTCGATGATGTTCAAGAAGTGTACTCCAACGCTGATATTCCAGAAGAAATAGGGTTACAACTGGCATAAGGATAGCCTAATGCCCCGAAGAATACTTGGCATTGATCCAGGTTCACGGATAACAGGTGTGGCTGTTATCGAAAAAGCAAAAACGGGCACACCTATTTGTTTGTTTGGTGGTTGTATTCGTTTAACAGCGACCTCAGAAGCTGCGCGCCTGGGGGCGTTGTTTGTGGAAATTCAGCAAATAGTAGAGACTTACCAACCGACGGAATTAGCGATCGAACAAGTCTTTGTTCACAAGAATGTTCGTTCAGCGTTGAAGCTAGGGCAGGCAAGAGGGGTCGCTATTGCGGCTATCATGCAGGCTGATCTCACGGTATTTGAATACGCGCCAAGATTAATTAAGAAAGCCATTACCGGGAATGGCAGTGCTGATAAAGCGCAAGTTCAGCACATGGTACAAGCATTACTCGGTTTACCCGTTAAACCCCAAGCCGATGCCGCAGATGCTCTGGCCGTGGCATTGTGTCATTTACATACAGACATGGCAGTGTCAAACGTTAGTCCCCAGGGAAAACGTCGTTATAAACGAACAGCGGTATGGAAATCATATGATAGGACAACTTCGCGGTAAGCTCATTGAAAAAAACCCTCCATTTTTGCTGATTGATGTGCATGGGGTGGGTTATATTGTGCAAACCCCTTTATCGACTTTTTTTGTATTGCCTGAGGTGGGGCAAGACGTTGTGTTACGTACGCACATGGTGGTGCGTGAGGATGCGCAACTGCTTTATGGCTTTGCCACTCATGATGAATGTTATCTATTTCAAGAATTAATTAAAACTAATGGCGTTGGACCTAAGATTGCTTTGGCTATTTTGTCGGGATTGTCGCCCCAAGAGCTCATGGAAATCGTGGCAACAGAAGAAGTGAGCCGTTTACAAAGATTGCCAGGCATTGGCGCGAAAACTGCTTTACGGATTATTGTGGAAATGAAAGATAGATTAAGTAAAATGCTCCTGTCTTCACCGCAAAAAACCCGGGTGTCTTCATTAACTCAAGAACAAACGCCAAGAGAAGAAGCGATTGCCGCATTGATGGCGCTGGGCTATAAGCCACAAGAAGCCACGAAAGCCCTCGCTAAAGTAAAAAATGATTCATTAAGCTGCGAAGCGATGTTAAAAGAAGCATTACAAGGATTGGCAAAAGTATGAACAGTGAAATAACCGATCGCATTGTTTCAGTATCTGCGCAGACCATCGATTTGCATCAAGAGGCGACAATACGGCCAAAAACGTTGGCAGATTATACGGGGCAAGATCCGGTTCGTGATCAACTCTCTATTTTTATCGAAGCCACTAGACGACGTAATGAAGCATTGGATCATTTGTTGATTTTTGGTCCCCCTGGGCTTGGAAAAACGACGCTGGCGAATATTGTCGCCAACGAATTAGGTGTCAATATTAAGCAAACTTCAGGACCTGTGATTGAGCGCCCAGGTGACTTGGCCGCTATTTTAACCAACTTGCAGCCCAAAGATGTCTTGTTTATTGATGAAATTCATCGCTTGAGTCCCCTAATTGAAGAAGTGCTTTATCCTGCAATGGAAGATTTTCAAATTGATATCATGATAGGGGAAGGGCCGGCAGCGCGCTCGATTAAGCTGGATATACCGCCATTTACCTTGATTGGCGCAACGACTCGCGCAGGGATGTTAACCTCGCCTTTGCGGGATAGATTCGGCATTGTGCAACGCTTAGAGTTTTATCATCCAAAGGATCTCAAAAAGATTGTACAGCGTGCCAGCGGTGTTCTTAAAATTGCTATTACCGATGATGGGGCAGCCGAGATTGCCTGTCGCTCCAGAGGTACGCCTCGTATTGCCAATCGACTCTTGCGGCGTGTCAGAGATGTTGCTCAAGTAGAAGGCTTTGGCGAAATCACGCAAGTCTTAGCTAAGAAAGCGTTAGATCTCTTAGATGTGGATGCCAAAGGATTTGATGTACTAGACAGAAAATTACTGCAAGTCGCTATTGAAAAATTTCAAGGGGGACCTGTTGGCATCGATAGTTTAGCGGCAGCAATTGGGGAAGCTAAAGATACAATTGAAGACTTAATAGAACCATTTTTAATCCAACAAGGTTTTATGATGCGTACCCCAAGAGGCAGAGTGATTACCGCCCAAACCTATGCGCATTTTGGGTTGCCAGCACCATCAAATGAGTTAATTTAATTACCTATTTTTTAAAAATGTTTGAGTTTGGTAGCTTTAATTGATACCTTCTAATGATTGAATTACTTTGAAGTTTTGATCAAGAGAACTATGCTATCTTCAGGTGAAAAAGCCCCGAGGGCGATGTTGAGGGAGTTAAAAGCGTGAGTACTGACTTATCATTGCTGAGTTTATTTACCGACGCCAGTGCGTTGGTGCAGATTGTAATGCTCATTTTATTAGGGCTTTCTGTTGTCTCATGGTCGCTGATTTTTCAGCGCGGCTATGCCCTTTATCAAGCACAAAAACTATTTGATGCCTTTGCTCAGCGTTTTCAAAGCAGCACTGACTTGAATCGTCTGTATGATTATCTGGCATCACGTCGTTTTAATGGAAACGGTGTTGAACAAGTTTTTCGTGCAGGCTTTCGCGAATTTGTCAGGCTCTATAAGCAAGACATTCCTCAAGAGTCCGTGATGAATGGTACCGAGCGCGCGATGCGAGTTGCGTTAGCAAGACAAGAAGAATCGCTGGAACAACATTTACCCTTTTTAGCCACAGTGGGCTCAATTAGTGTTTACATTGGCTTATTTGGTACGGTGTGGGGAATTATGACGGCCTTTCGTGCCTTAGGTAGCATGCAGCAGGCCACTTTAGCAATGGTGGCTCCCGGTATTTCCGAAGCTCTGGTTGCGACGGCATTAGGATTATTCGCAGCGATCCCTGCGGTATTTGCATACAACCGTTTTAGCGCCAGTTCGCAAAAGATCATACGTGGCTATGACAATCTAGCTGAAGAATTTTCAGGTGCTTTATATCGTCGATTGAATTCACAATCTTGGCAAGAGCCAGAAGGTGAAGCCCTCAAAGATGAATTGGTCAAATAGATAGGGTGGAATATGCTGAGAAAGCAGTATTCTCGGAAAAAACTAGTCGCAGAAATCAACGTGGTACCTTACATCGACGTGATGTTGGTATTGTTGGTTATTTTTATTGTGACGGCGCCCTTGCTTCAACAAGGGGTATCTGTTGATTTACCGCAGGCCAGCGCTAAGGCTTTACCCTCCAATGAAAAAGAACCCATTGTCGTGAGTGTTGATAAAGAGGGTCGTTTATATCTCAATATTTCCGACAGTCCTGCCGCGGTCATTGATAGCCAAGCCTTAACCTTGCGAGTGATGGCTGATCTTGAACGCCATCCTAAGCGAAAAGTGCTCGTCAAAGCCGATAAGCAAGTTGATTATGGCAAAGTGATTGGTGCGATGGTGTTGTTGCAAAAGGCTGGTGCACCCAGCGTGGGACTTGTTACGCAAGATGATGTTCCTGTGCAAACCGCCATGAAGCAAAAAAGGTAGTTGTTGTGCAAAAAGGGCCTTCGCAAAAAATCTCTTTAGGGTTGGCGGTATGTTTACATATTGCGCTGGGTATTTTGCTGGTTATTAGTTTTGATCACACCCTCCATTTACCGCCGATGGCCACGCCTGACGAAAATAAAGAAATTATTGAAGCTGTTGTTATCAACAAGAAAAGCTTACAAGATGAAGTCGATCGCTTGGCCATGATTGAGGCTAAGAAAAAACAACAAGAGCAAGCCAAAAAGCAGGAACTCATTCGTAAAGAAACTGAAGCTAAGCAAAAGCGCGAAAAAGAAGAGCAGCTTTTATTAGAGCTTAAAAGAAAGAACGAACAGCTGAAAAAAGAAGCTGAATTGCAACGCTTGGTGAAAGAGCAGCAAGAACAAGAGTTAAAAGATAAAGTCAAAGCAGAGCAAGAACAAATTAAAAAGCTGCAAAAACAAAAAGATGAGTTGCAAGCTGCAAAGAATAAAGCGATTGTTGAGCAAAAGGCGGCTGAATTGGCCAAGCAACAAGAATTGGCGAAGCAAAAAGCGCAAGAACTGGCCGATCAGCAAGCTAAAGCTGCGAGTGTTAACCGAGCCCAGCTTGATCAATATAAAATGCTGCTGCGTAACAGGCTGCATCAACATTGGCGACAACCTTTAGGGGTCGATTTTTCAAAGTACTCTTGCAAGATTGCGGTGTCATTATTGCCAACTGGCGAAGTGCTGAGTGTCAGAATTGCCGAATCCAGTGGTAGTGTGGAGTTTGATCGCTCAGCCGTATTGGCAGTTGAAAAAGCTTCACCCTTGCCAATGCCGCCTGATCCTGCACTAGCAAGTCAATTTCGAGAATTTGATTTCATTTTCCGTCCGGAGGCCGCGTGAAACATTTTGTCTTAGCCGCTTTACTCTTGGGATTATCATCTGGTGTTCATGCGCGTTTAAATATTGAAATTACGCAAGGTACCGTGGCGGGAGTGCCCATTGCGGTCACCAACAGTGCTGAAGAAACTGCGCAAAGACGTACTACGATAGGGGGCTCTTTTGAAGAGCTAGCAACCGTTGTGCGCAATGATTTAAGGATGTGCGGACGTTTTGATCCTTTGCTTCCTGAGCAATTGCCGCGCGTCAATACTATTTCGCAAGAGCGAGATGCCAATTTATGGCAGACTGCAGGAGTAGAAAACGTTGTCCTAGGTGTCGTGAAACCAGAAGGTGGCGACAGCTATGCGGTCAGTTTTAAATTGATGGATGTCTATAAAGCTCAATCAGGTTCAGAGCTCAAAAATGGCGAGCTAACTCGTAAGGAAAATACCGAGCTATTAAGTAAAGTGTATCATGGTGCGCGTCGTAAAGATTTTCGTGCGTTAGCTCACCGGATCAGTGATGACATTTATGAAAAGTTAACAGGTATCCGTGGTGCTTTTTCAACCCGAATCGCTTACGTGATGGTAGTGCGCTCTTTTGATGGCACTCATTACAGTTTAGAAGTGGCGGATGCTGATGGTTACAATCCTGTCACTCTGGTTAAATCCAAAGAACCCTTGATGTCGCCGTCTTGGTCTCCCGATGCCAGACAAATTGCCTTTGTGTCTTTCGAAAAAAATCGTGCTGAAATTTATCTGATTGAGGTTGCCACGGGTAAGCGTCGTTTGTTATCAAAATTCCCTGGAATTAATGGTGC
>JBFWUT010000013.1:0-71390 GCA_050247135.1 Candidatus Berkiella sp. | reverse complement strand
GATGATTTTTCTCAGCAGTTAGCTTATATGAGTCATCCCAAAGGAAAAATGATCCAACCCCATGTGCATAATCCTGTACCCAGGCAGGTGAGCTATACCCAAGAAGTGTTATTTATAAAATCTGGCAAGTTGCGGGTTGATTTTTATGATGATAATAAAAACTATTTGAGTAGCCGGTTGTTGCAAGCTCATGATGTTATCTTATTAGCCAAAGGTGGACATGGTTTTGAGGTCATTGAGGCGGTTGAAATGTTTGAAGTGAAACAAGGTCCTTATGCGGGCGAACAAGACAAAACTCGTTTTACTGCCATTGCTAAAGAACAGGTATTGATAGAAGGTTAATATGGACAATTTTATTGCAGTCAATACGCCTTTACTTAACGGTAACGAAAAAAAATATTTGAATGAATGTATTGATACGGGATGGATCTCCTCTGAAGGCCCTTTTGTTAAAAAGTTGGAAGATAATTTTTCACGCATAATGGGGCGTGAACATGGTGTCGCGGTTTGCAATGGCACTGTTGCTTTGGAATTGGCTTTGAAGGCAATTGGCATTGGCCCTGGTGATGAAGTTATTATGCCCACCTTTACCATTATTTCCTGCGCCTTGGCAGCAATACGCTTGGGGGCTAAGCCAGTTTTAGTGGATAGTGATCCCATCACCTGGAACATGGATATCGCCCAAATTGAGGCGAAAATCACTGACAAAACCAAAGCGATTATGGTGGTACATACTTACGGTTTACCGGTTGATATGAACCCGATTATCGCTTTAGCACAAAAATACGATCTCAAAATCATTGAAGATGCTGCTGAAATGCACGGGCAAACCTATTATGGCAAGCCTTGCGGTAGTTTTGGTGAAATCAGTACGTTTAGTTTTTATCCTAATAAACTAGTGACGACCGGCGAAGGTGGCATGGTGCTCATGGACGATGAGTCTATTCGAGATAAGTGCCAATTATTGCGTAACTTGGCTTTTGAACCTAAGCAGCGTTATCTGCACGAGGAGCTAGGCTGGAATTTCCGGATGAGCAATTTACAAGCGGCGGTTGGTGTTGCACAACTTGAGCGTATTGGCGAATTTATTGAACGAAAACGCTTGATGGGTCGCTATTATGATGAATGCTTAGCCGACATCAAAGAACTCACGCGGCCACTTGCTAAAACGGCTTACGCACAAAACATCTATTGGGTTTATGGTATTGTGTTAGATGATAAAGTAATGAGTGGTAAGGAACTGATGCAACAGCTGCATCAAGAGGGGATTGGGACCCGCGCCTTTTTCTATCCTATGCATCAGCAGCCAGTGTTACTTAAAATGGGCTTGTTCAAAGACGAGCGCTATCCCGTTGCCGAACATTTAGCAAGGCAAGGTATTTATATTCCCAGCGGTTTAGCATTAACGCAAAATGAAATGAAAGCGGTGAGTGATAAATTGAAGAAAATACTCATTAAGGGATCTGTGACATGCTAAAAAGAGTCATCAATTATATTCAAACGTCGCGCACCTTGGCACGCGTGAATATGGCTTTAGCGCGTGCCCAATCAGGTAACTATCGCCAGCTCTGTCCACAAAACCCTAATAGTTGGGAATTTTGTGGGTTTAGTCAAAATGGTGAAGATGGCATTATTGATTATTTAACGCAGAAAATCATTGAACCTAATCGTTATTTCGTAGAAATTGGCGCCGCTGATGGTTTAGAGAATAATACCGCATGGCTGGCAATTGCTAGAAAATTTTCAGGCTTGATGGTCGAGGGGTGCAGTAAGCTTGCTTCTCGTGCGGCTAAAACCATCCCAGCCTATAATTTGGGCGTTAAGGTGTTAAATTGTTTTGTAGACAAAAATAACATCACAGCGCTACTGAATGAATGTCTTTACCTAAATCCAGACGTGTTTTCGCTAGATATTGACGGTGTCGATTACTATATCTTACAAAGCCTATTGCAGGCGGGTTTTCGCCCCAAGATTATTGTAGTGGAATATAATTCTTGCTTTGGCCCTGAAAAAGCATTAACGGTGCCTTATCATGATCAATTTGATTACACTCAAGCGCACGCCTCCGGCTTATATTACGGTGTATCGATTAGCGCCTGGCGAAAACTTTTAGAAAAAGCAGGGTATCAATTCGTGACAGTAGATAGTAATGGGGTGAACGCCTTTTTCATTGATCCTCAATGTTTTTCTGCCACATGGGTTGCTAATTTACAAGCAAAGCCCTTTGCAGAAAATTTTTATCAGTATCAAAAATGTCAAGGCGGTTGGCAAACGCAATTCGCCCATATCGCAACACAGCCTTTTGAGGTAATAAGCTAATGACCGTTTTTGCTGATTATTCAAAATATTATGATTTACTGTATCAAGACAAAAATTATCAAGGTGAAGCTGACTTTATTGATACTTTATTGCAAAAATATGGCAATAAACCCATAAAGCTTCTTGAGCTAGGCAGTGGCACGGGTAAGCATGCTTGTTTATTGGCCAATAAAGGCTACAACATAGTCGGTATTGATCAGAGCGCAACGATGCTGGAACTGGCAGGTCGCTTACTCGCTCAAAATCAAGCCGTAGCCAAAAACATCCGCCTATTTGAAGGGGACGTGCGCACTTTTAAAATAGCGGAACAGTTCGATGCCGTCATTTCACTGTTTCATGTGCTTAGTTATCAAACCACAAATAATGATATTGAAGCCATGTTTGCTACAGCAAAAAATCATCTCTTGCCAGGCGGGATTTTTATTTTTGATTGTTGGTATGGACCTTGTGTACTTGAACAAAAACCCAAGATGCGCTATAAAAAATTAGAGAATGAATCACTGCTGGTTGAGCGTATTGCCGAACCGTCGTTAGATGTCAATGCCGGCACCGTGAATGTTCATTACCATTTATTTGTGCAAGAAAAGCCGCAAACCACCTTTATTAAAATGGAAGAAGATCACTTAATGCGTTATTTCTTCTTGCCCGAAATTCAACAATATTGTGATAAATATTCAATGAAACTTGAATTGGCTTGCGAATGGCTGACGAGAAAGCCACTGAGCGATCAAACTTTTGGCGCTTGCTTTGTTGTGCGTGTATGAAGAAAAAAATAGGGCTTTATTTAGATGCAGGACCTGCCTGTGGGGGTACCTACCAGTATAATCATTTGATGCTGGAAGCCTTGATTGAACTGCCAACATCAGATTATAACAAAGTCGTTTTTTATGGCGCTAAGCATTGGGAACCTCTGTTAAATAGTTATGGCATCAAGAGCCAATGGGTACCAGTACCTAAACATTGGCGGATTTTAGCGGGCCTTTTGCGAAGGTTAAAATTGCCTTTAGGTTTATGGCATAAGATAGCTGGTCAGTTTCATCCCTTAGCCAAAGCGATGCTAAAAGAAAAGGCAGATGCTTGGATTTTCCCCTCGCAAGATGCGTATGCTTATTTGATGCCTGTGCCTGCAATCGCAGCGGTTCATGATTTAATGCATCGCTATGAAAGCCGTTTTCCTGAGGTGGGGAATAAGCAGGAATACAAAAGGCGAGAATATCATTATCAGAATACCTGCAAATGGGCAAAGGGGATCTTGGTTGATTCATTGCTTGGGCGTGAACAAGCTGTGGCAAGCTACCAGATTGAACCAGACCGTTGTCATGTATTGCCCTATATTGCTAATCGTTATATTGAATCTATCAGTCCATCGGATGATTTTTCGAAAAAATACAGGCTTCCATCTAAATATTTATTTTATCCGGCCCAATTTTGGCAACATAAAAATCATGATAATTTGCTCAAAGCGATAGCGCTGTGTAAACAAGAAATACCCGAGATCCAATTAGTATTAGTTGGCAGCCCAAAAAATCATTTTGAAGCGGTGATGCACTTAATTCAGACATTCGATCTTGAATCGTCGGTCCATATTTTAGGCTTAGTAGATGAACAAGACATGCCGGAATTGTTTCGCCGTGCCCGAGCGTTGGTGATGCCTACTTTTTTTGGGCCGACTAACATTCCACCATTAGAGGCCTTTGCCTTGGGTTGCCCAGTAGCTATCTCTGATATTTACGGGATGAAAGCGCAATTAGCAGAGGCAGCGCTTTATTTTGATCCCTTGTCACCGGAGAGTATTGCAGTGCAAGTCAGGCGCCTATGGCAAGACGATGCATTGTGTCAAGAACTTAAAGCCAAGGGTAAGCAATGGCGCGCTAATTATCAATTTACGCATTTTTATGCAACGCTTGCCAATATTATTAGAGAGGTTGTTCATGGTCAGCCTAAAACAGTTTAAAAACACGATACCGATTATCATCACGGTCAGCTTATTTTGTCTTTTCTTTAGTCCTTATCACGCACTCACTAAACATAAACTTTTTGCTGATGATGCTTCTTATTTAGCTCACGGATTCACTTTAGGTCTTGATGGCGATTTACAATATAAAGATTCGGTTGCTGATTGGAAAACGCCTAACCAAAAAGCGGCAGCTCATCCTATTGGTCCGGGTGTCATGGCCTCGCCTTTTATTGCTGCTTTTTCAACCATTGACAAACTGACTCATCATCCTGTCATCACAGAGCATACTCAATATCAATATTCATGGTCATTTTTTGGTTTTGTTTTTTCTTCGATTTTCTTCTTTATTGCAGGTGTATGTTGCTATGCCAAGGCGGCCGATCTACTTGCTTTTAAGTTATCTCGTTTACATTTGCTCTTCATTAGTAGCAGTTTTGGTATTTTATACTATGTATTATTTCGTCCAGTGATGGGGCACTCTTTTGAGTTTTTTACAATGGCGCTATGTTTTTGGGCAAGTTGTAAAATATATTTTGATATTACGCGGCATAAAATAAATTATCTGGTAACGCTATTATGTGCTTTAAGCTTGATATTGACTCTGCAAATTCGCCCCTCCGATATTAATGTTTTGTTGTTGCCCTTGATAGTAGTAGGCTTTTTATGGGTACAGCGTGAAAAAGGGATGGATAGTAAAACAGCAAAATATAGCCTATCAATAATGGGATTGGGTCTTCTGTGCTTGTTGTTGTGTTTTATTCCATTTTTATTGATCAACCAATATCTGTACGGTATGTTCTATCCTAGTGCCAATGCTATGTATGGGCCAACCCCCGTTCCTGCCATAGCCAATGTTAGCGACTTTATCGGTACGTTGATCGTTTTGATTTCGCGCCTTCCTCATATTTTGACCATTTGTTTTTCCTCTGAATTTGGTTTGGCCTTTTCATCTGCTATCTTGCTGTTGGGTACGGGTTTTCTGACAATTATATTGTTTAATCGGATCTGCCAGAAAAACCTCCTCGCGCTTGTCATTTTAGGGGTAGTTGGGCTCTATATTGCTTTACCGGTCACAATTACTTTATTTTGGCAATCTTTGGGTGATGCCTATGGTTATCGATTTTTCTTTTGCTTGTTTCCGATTGCATTTTTAGGCTATGGCGCTTGGCATCAGCAGCTAATCGCCAAATATGATGCATTCAAAAACTTTCCCCTTAGCGCTAAATTATGCCAAGGAATAACCTTGTTATTGTGTTGTTATAGTTTAGTAGGCAATGTCTTATTTGGACTGAATTCAGATTTACTATATAAGCCGGGTATTACCAACTCGTTTGGCAGGGAAGGGGGTAGTGCCGTGGGCTATAATTTTGAAGTGTTGCGTGCCATCCCCAAAGGCGCTACTTGGGTAAGTCTTGCTGCAACCAGAACGCCAGGGTTCTTGGCGGTTGGCTTGCTCGATATGCTTGATGTGGATATTCAACAATTAAATCTACCTGAAACCATCGTACAAAAATATGAAAAACTAGCAGACTATGAGCATCCACCGTGGCATACGTACTGCCAAGCGCTGTTGTTAGGCTTATTGTTTGTCGGTGGCTATAGTTTATTGCTGAAAAGAGACTTTACGAATAAAGCCTCTTAGGCATTTTCTTGTGGCCTTAGGGTCGTTCTTTGTTTAAAGAAGCGATAAAAAAAGCCATATTTGAGGATGCAATAAATAGCGCGGAATCCATCTTTATAGCCAATCTTTTTACCTTCTTTATAAGTTCGCCCATAATAGGAGATCCCCACTTCGTAAATGCGAATATCAGGGATCCGTGCCAAATGAGCAGTCACTTCAGGTTCAAAACCAAAGCGGCGTTCTTGTAAAGGGATCTTTTGGATTAAGTTACGTTTAAACACTTTATAACAGGTTTCCATATCCGTCAGATTTAAATTGGTAAACATGTTACTGAGCAGTGTTAAAAAGCGATTGCCCATGGAGTGCCAAAAATACAATACTCGGTGAGAGTCGCCACCGGCAAAGCGGCTACCGTAAACGGCATCGGCTTTACCTTGTAAAAGGGGTGCCAGTAATTTGGGATACTCTTGTGGATTATATTCCAAATCGGAATCTTGAATAATCACATAATCGCCCGTGGCATGTTTGATTCCAGTGTGGATTGCCGCGCCCTTACCGCTATTTTTGGGGTGATGGATTAAGATATCGATCATGGGTTTGAGCGTGGTATTCAGTAATTCTTCCACACCGTCTTGTGAACCATCATTGACCACAATGATTTCTAATTTACCCTCAATGGGAGCCGCCCTAACCGCTTGCAGCAATTGAGCAATGGTTTTCTTTTCGTTATAACAAGGAATAATGACTGATAGAGTATACATAGTGTTATGCGCTAACTAGGTTCAGTTGAAGAATTTTTTTTTGGAAATAGGCAATAGTTTTATCTAAGCCTTCTTTCAATGAAATTTGAGGTTCCCAATCAAGCTCCGCTTTAGCGCGGCTAATGTCGGGGCAGCGTTTTTGCGGATCGTCTTTGGGCAAGGGGTGATAACTAATTGTTGAGTGGCTGCCCGTATCAGCAATAATGATCTGAGCAATTTCTTTCATGGTCTTTTCAATCGGATTACCGATATTAACAGGTAAATGATAGTTTGGTTTTGCCATGAGTTTCATCAAGCCCGTTATGGTATCGTCAACGTAACAGAAAGAACGGCTTTGCTCACCATGTCCATAAATCGTAATGGGTTCGTTTTGCAGCGCTTGAACAATAAAGTTACTGATCACGCGACCATCATTCAAATTCATTTGTGGGCCATAGGTATTAAAAATTCGAGCAATCCGGATATCGACATGATGTTGGCGATGATAATCCATAAAGAGCGTTTCAGCGCATCGTTTGCCTTCGTCGTAGCAGGCGCGTGGGCCATTGCAATTGACATTTCCCCAGTATTCTTCCGTTTGGGGATGGACCAGTGGATCACCATAAACTTCACTGGTTGAACTGATTAAAACAGGTACGTTGAGTCGTTTTGCCAGGTCCAACACATTGATGGCTCCTAGCACGCTAATTTTGGTCGTGCGGATAGCATCACGCTGATAAAACACAGGGCTGGCAGGACAGGCTAAATGATAAATCGCATCCACTTCTATGGAGATGGGTTCACAAATATCATGGCGCAATACTTCGAAATGGGGATTCGAGGTGAGTGGCTGAATATTTTCTTTGGTGCCGGTATAAAAATTATCTAAGCACACAACTTCTTTGCCTTGTTCTAGCAAACGCTTACATAGGTGAGAACCTAAAAAGCCGGCGCCGCCGGTCACTAAAACTCGGTTTGTGTGTCTCATAACTTCTGTTCCAATTGTTTCCTTGAAAGGGCAAAAGTCTAGCATGGCGGTCCGCTATATTCCATGTTATGAAGTCCCGCAGAATCTGAGGGTAGCTGTCGTACTTTGCATGCGATGCCAAGCATGAGCTTGCAACGCGGATAGTGGCCTTACAAAGTAGATTGTTGTAACGATCTGCCGGATTAATCGTGTCGTAGCTTGCAACGCAAGCGAAGGCGGATTATTGTTGCCCTCATGTTTTTTCAATTCCAATAAACGGTTATCTAAATAACATGAAAGTAACGGTATATGGTTCAGGATATGTTGGCCTAGTGTTGGCAGCTTGCTTCGCAGAAGTAGGCAATGAAGTTGTGTGCATGGATGTCGATAAGGATAAAATCAGCCGCTTACAGCAAGGTGTGATCCCAATCTATGAACCAGGCCTTCAAGAAGTCGTGATTAGTACATTAAAGTCCAAGCGCCTACAATTTACTACTGATGCAGCGATGGCAGTGAAACATGGTGATTGTCAATTTATAGCAGTGGGTACTCCGCCCGATGCAAATGGCAAAGCCGATCTAAAATATGTGCTTGCTGTCGCAGGGGCTATTGGCGAGCATATGCAACGCCATACCATTATTATTAACAAATCCACCGTCCCAATTGGTACCGCTGACAAGGTGCGAGAAACCATTCGTAAGGCATTGCATTCGCGCAAAAAAGAAATACCGTTCGATGTCGTATCCAATCCAGAATTTTTAAAAGAAGGCGCAGCCTTATCTGATTTTCGTAAGCCGGATCGTATTGTACTGGGTGTTGACAACCAGGCAGCTGCCAATGCACTCAGAAAGCTATATGAGCCCTTTAATCGCGATAATAATCGTTTAATGGTGATGGATACCCGTTCAGCTGAGCTCACCAAATATGCCGCTAACGCTATGCTAGCAACTAAAATTAGTTTTATGAATGAAATGGCTAATTTAGCGGAGAAAGTCGGGGCTGATATTGAAAAGGTGCGTATTGGAATTGGCGCTGATCCTAGAATCGGTTATCACTTCACGTATGCAGGATGTGGCTATGGTGGTTCTTGCTTTGGTAAAGACATCCAAGCGCTCATTCATACTGCTGAAGAATTCGAGAGTAAAGCGGAAGTCGTTCAAGCCGTTGAAAGAGTGAATGATGAGCAAAAAATGCGCTTGTTTGAGAAAATTGCTACACACTTTAATGGGCAACTCGAAGGTAAAGTTTTTGCTGTTTGGGGACTATCCTTTAAACCAGAAACAGACGACATGCGTGATGCGCCAAGCTTAACAATGTTAAGAGAGCTCTTTAAAGCCGGAGCAAAAGTAAAGGTATACGATCCTAAAGCAATGATTGAAGCTCAAAAAATCTTTGGCGATCGAGCAGATTTAACCTATTGTACAGGCGCAGAAGAAGCCTTAGTCGGCGCACATGGTTTAATAGTCTTAACAGAATGGCGTGTGTTCCGCTGTCCTGATTTTTATGCAATTAAAGAACAATTAGTCACTCCCGTTATTTTTGATGGTAGAAATATCTATGATCCCATATTGCTCAAAGAGCTTGGTATCACTTATTACGGGATTGGTCGTACCAATGTCGCTCGCGGGCCATTTTTGGTGTCAAGCAGGCTTAAAGACGAGGTACTTGCGGGATAAAAAATTCCAACCAAAAGCACAGCCCATAGCAATGATTTTGCTGATAATGATGGGCAGTGCCAGGCATTCAAAAGTAACAAATAGAAATGAATGGTGAATGCAAAGCCCAATACCACTGACTAAATAAGTTAACATAAAACGTCTTTGTGAAGAGTGGCTTTGTTTGAATTGAAAAACAAAGTGGTTGCATAAGATAAAATTAGCAAGAGTCGCAATCACAAAACTAAACGTGGCAAGAATGAGGTAGTGATACTCAAAATGTTGGCGAAGCATTAAGAATAAGCTAATGTCCAACACGGCACAGGACCCCCCCGCGAGAATATAGCGATAAAGCTTCGGATCGCGGATTAGTTGTAAGATAAACTGTAACATGTTTCAACCCTCAATCTCTATTATCATAGCAGTTAAGAATGCCAAAGAGCATTTAAGACAAACTTTAGCAAGCATCAGGCAGCAACGCTATCGATCTGTAGAAATTATTGTGATCGATGGTGGCTCGACTGATGGCACACTTAGCGTCATTGATGAAAATCACGATATTATTCAACATTCAATTTCTGAGCCTGATAAGGGAATTTCCGATGCCTTTAACAAAGGCTTGAAACTGGCAACACATGAGTATATTAATTTCCAGGGAGCGGGAGATACGCTCTACCATCCTGATTGTATCCAGCACTTATTTAAAGATCTTGATCCGAGCTTTCAGCTTGTTTGTGGCAAAGTCGTGCGGGTTAAAGAAGACGGCATAACTCCCATTTGGGTAGCGCCCAAGCGAGTTGTGCCGTTTGATAAAAAGTCGTTACTATTTAAAATGTCTTTGCCTCATCAAGCATTATTTACGCATCGTACTTTTTTTGATCAATATGGTGGTTTTGATACCGATGTGCGTTTTGCCATGGACTATGAGTTGTTGCTTAGAGCGTATCGGCATTTCCCTAAAACCATTATTAAAGATATTTTGATATCTCGTTGGCGTGCAGGCGGGATTGGGACGAATCGAATGATGGAGATATTTGATGAGTACCACCGCATTAAGCTGAAGCATCACGTAGCAAACACAATGACTCTCAAAGCAATTGATGCTTTTACTCGAACAAAATACATCCTCAAAGATAAAATGCTAAAAATGGCCTATTGATGAAACAGATCTTACATATTTTTGACTATATCGTGCAAAATAACCCACCTATCTTGGTTCCCTATCGATTGATGCTGGCATGTTTATACCAAGGCTACAAACGTCTTTGCAAAACGATTATTAGCAAAAAACTATTTAATGGAACGAAGATCTTTCTTTACCCGAATAACCGGATTTGTTCAGGATTTGTTTATGCGAACCACCCTGATCAATTGGAAGTCGCTGAATTGCGCAATCTTGCAGATAAGAATTCGGTTTTTTTAGATATTGGTGCCAACATAGGGGCTTACAGTATTTTGTTGCTAGATAAGGTGAAACAGCTTTATGCCTTTGAAGCACATCCTCATACCGCAACCTTATGTAAAATGAATTTTCTACTCAATGGAGTACCTGAAAATCAAGTTATTACGAAAGCTGTTAGTAATAGTAATGAGCCTTTGTATTTTAGTAATTTAAGTGATGGCGATCCGTTAAATACCATTGTACAGAAAAATCAACACGCCATAGAAGTCCCCTGTGTAACGTTAGATGAATTCATTCAAAAAAACCATTTTTCTGCAGAAACTAATTTTTTATTAAAAATTGATGTGGAAGGATACGAGCATCAAGTATTGCAAGGGGCAACGCATTTCTTAACCCATTACAATATTAAAGCAATTATACTAGAAACCTTTTCTAGTGAGCATCAGTTAATCCAACGATGGCTAGAAAATTTAGGCTTTAAAATGAAAATGATCAGCAAACATAATTTGTTAGCTTACCGCTAAGGATCGCATATGCGCAGTGAATATTTTACCCCCACCCAAGCATTTGATAAATTCTTAACGCAATACCGTTATAGTCGGGTTTTCAAAACGTTAAAGCAATTCAGCCATATTAAACAATGCTTTGATTTAGGTTGTGGCTCAGGCTCATTAGTCTCGATGCTGAATGAGCAAGGATATGAAGCGTATGGGATAGATGTTAAAAGTGATCAGCGGATTATCGCAGCAGATTTAAATAAAGAGCTGCCAATCCCTTCTGGTTCCGTAGATTTTATTAGCTCATTAGCAAATATCGAGCATTTAGAGCAACCCTTGTTCAATCTGCATGAAATTTACCGCGTGCTGCGCCAGGGCGGTGTGTTGGTGTTAACCACGCCGAGCACAGCAGCTAAGCCGGTATTAGAATTATTAGCTTATAAGTTAAAATGGATCAACGAAGCAGAAATTCGTGATCATAAAATTTATTTTTCCAAAAAATTATTAGAGCGTTATTTACAAAAAGTAGGCTTTACTCAATTTACGGTAAAACGCTTTCAAATGGGTATGAATTTGCATGCAGTGGCTATCAAATAAGTTATCAAATAAAGTCTGTTACGGAGCCATTCTACTGATAACCTTACTAAGGGGTATTTTCTGTCGAACGAGACCCTGTCCAGCGGATTTTGATTGTAACTCCTATATCGCGATGGCCGAGTCTATTTTTTATACTCCTGATGTTGCCGGACATCACGCCATGCGGGTATTGCCATCACTGATTGCAGGAATGCTTGAAAGATTCGGATTACCGCTTGAACTGGCTTTTCGTTTGTTATCAGTGACCGGATACATGGCTTTTGGCATGATAACTTTTTGGTTTTTGCGAAGGGTCAACCTGAAGCCAATCCTGGCCTTAAGTTTTACGTTACTTTGCCTAGCTGCCCATCCTATTATTATCATGCCTTTAAAATTGGTTTATCAATCCTGTGACATGTGGACTTATCCCTTGATCGTCTTCATGGTTTACTGTTCCATGCTTCAACGAACTAAGACATTATTATTATTATCCTTGGTTGGTATTTTAGTAAGGCAAAACCTATTTATTTTGGGTGAGTGCTCGCTACTATATTGTTACGTGCAGTCTAAACAGACTCGACAGTTACTTTATGCCGGAACTTTGGCAGTTTGCTATGGGATGTTGCAAAGTTATTATCATGCGACATCGACTTTCAGTGCACTGCTTCAGCCACCAGAGGGCTATTTTACACCATCACATCTATGGTTTGTGCTTACTGATTCTAAAATACTCGAGTTGTTTATCCCCTTGTTGCCCTTGCTAGTACTATTAGCCAAGCCCATGATTCAAGCCTTATGGCGTTATTGGCACATGACCCTTTATATTGCCATTACCGCAGGTCAGCCGCTATTGGCATACCACATGACAGGCAATAATTTAACACGCTTAAGTTTGCAAGGGATCATCTGTTTATATCTTATCGCAGGATGGGTGAGTGCCAAATATCAATGGACTCAAAAGCAAGAATGGCTGCTCCTTGCCTATGCTGGCGCAATGTATATCACCTGGGGGATCCCGAACCGTTTCATGATGATGGTAGCGTTCGCCGTGATCTTAGCCGTGATGATGTTTAAAGAGCGACGCTCATTGTCGCTTCACGTGCTAGAAAATCACTAATGAAAGGGAAATAGATAATTCATCCAAGAAGCCATTCGCAGTAAAATTTTACGCATGATAGCCACATGATGAAAATGTTTGCTATATACGGCGGATTGCCCGGCGGCGCCACCTGGAATCATATTTTCATACTGACTAAATTTGGGATCATGTATTTCAATCATCACCGGAACGCGACCGGGTTGATGAAAATTTTGTGCTTGGATTAAATCACCTGTCGCAGTGGTTTGTCCTTCTGCGAGAACAGAAAGCACCTGACTCACTTTTGCTTTAAATATCACACCCGGTACAGCATCGAAAATCACTTCAGCCTCATCATCAACAGTGAGACGTAATAAACTATTTTGTCTGAACCAGCCAACAAAATATTGTTTTTCCTTGTGAACAAAAATCATTAAGGGCCGCAAAGGAATAGAGGTTGCCATCATTCCAGGGCGGACAATGATTTGTGTTACATAGCCATCCATCGCTGCTCTGACAGTGGTTTGTTCTAAATCATAAACTGCGTTGGCTTTTTCTGCGGTGAGTTGATCAAATTTAGCCTGGGCTAAGTCGCGATCTCTTATAGGTAAAGCATTTTTTGCCACCAGTTCATTGGCTCTTTTTAAATCGCTTTGTGCAGAAATCAATTGGGCTTCTAATGATGCCAGGCGATTCTTGAAAGGTTGTGGATCAATTTGAAATAAAATATCGCCTTTTTTAAGAGGAACATTTGCTTTGACCGGTACATCAATAACGCGGCCTGTCACGGTAGGTACCACTTGGGTGGTCACAAAATATTCTCGGCTCATTTCTGAATAGGGATGGTTATAATTCATTAAGGCTAAGAGCGCGCCTATCAGTAGAATGCCGCCAAGTACCGCTGTGGGAACAGTCCACTTGGTTAAGGGAATACGAAATAGCTTAAAAATGGCCACACAAAGAGCGGTGTAAGTGAGGATAAGTAGTAAATCCATATTGCTCTACCCCTTGTTGCCTTGGTCAGTGCTGGCTTTTTCAAGCAAAATAAGTTTAGACTCCAATTCATGTAATTGTTTTGTAAGCTGTGAAAATTGCTGATGATGTTGATTTGAAAGGCTCAGTTGATTTTGTAATTGCTGGATCTGATTTTCAAGCAGCACTACTTTGGGATCAACGGCGGGTTCTTGGATAAAACCCCAGCCCCTATCTTCTCGATATAAGGTTGCCCAGATCCATAAGAAGGGCCACATAACATGCAAGGTGAAGAGGCTGATCCAACCGGCGACATGAATGGCATCTTGCTGAGGATGTTTGCGGGCTTTGGCCATCTCATAGGGAATATCATGAATAGCAATAATGCCGTAAAACAGCACAAAGCCGACAAAAAATAATAAACCCAGCGCAAAGTAATCCAACATATCCTTGTTAGCCTTCGATAAATCGCACTCACTCCTTTATATAGTATAGCGGTGGTTTGTTTGCTGACTTGCATATTCACGTTATACCCCACAGGTATAAAATCGAAAATATACCCTATGGGGTATGAAATTATTGGCTTAAAATACTTGCACAGGAAATAGGACACCCAAAAGCGCATTTGACTGATGTATGCTCACTTGTCTGATTTGCTAACGTTCAGAGCGTTAGATAGGAGAATCAATAGCTTATAAATGATGATGTGGTAACCAGTGGCGTACTGGGCCTAGGCAAATTAGCCTGCTGGGTTGGGTCTTTGTGTTGCAGGCGTTGGCACACTATCAGGGATTGGCGACATGTAAGGAGCAGGTCGAAAGGGGGCACTCGCTTGTTGGGCATGAGTCCATAGCCAATTGACAGGGCGTGCCGCTTGGGTGACAACAAAATGCGGTGCATTCTGCACACGGTCTGGGATGTGGTTTGATAGGCTGTTGGCAAGTCGGCTTCCAGTGATGCCCCGCCAGGCGTTACTGGCGCTATCCTGCAAATAATGTTGTCCGGTTTGAAAACCATCGATGATAGAATCAATGATAAATCGCAAAACATTTTGCAAACGGTGATATAGGCGGTTGCTAGCCGATGCGATACCATTTCTTGCTGTTCTCAAACTATTCGTCACGAAGCTTATCATATTAAACGTGCGGTCCTTCTTTGGGCTTTAAAAATTTTCTGAAATACCGTGATTCAAATTCACCGTCGTTTTTATAGCCACGTTTATCGTAAAAATCATGTGAGCCATATTTTAATCGCTTGAGGCTGCTGGTGAGTTCTAATACGCCGCAGTCTTTTTCGATGGCAAAGCGCTCAGCATAGCTTAATAATTGCTTACCAATACCCATTCGTCGATAGGGCTTATCAACCACTAAGCTAATAATTTTGGCATAGCGCTCAGTACAATGAAACAGATCATAAATATGCACAGCAACTGCGCCAATCATTTTATCGTCTAGCATGGCAACCCACGCAGCATCATTGTAACCCTGATATAGCGCTAGGCGAGCGATTAATTGTTCTTCAGAAATAGGGTAGCCCAATTGAGAAATTAAGGGTAGTAGTGGTTTGACATCGCATAAGGTAACTTTACGAATTTTTATTTTCATAGGAAAACTGCTCTTGCCTGCTAATAGCTTGTTTTAAATCGGGTTCAATCATTTTTGCCCATTCCTGGTGGCCTTTAATCGATAAATGAATATTATCGTGAAAGTAGGTCTTTCCTATTTCTGCTGGTGTGTCCTTTAGACGATCTTTCAAATAAATGACATCAAGCTGATGTTCATGGAATAGCTGCCTTAGAGCGACATTTTCACTTTGATGGTCAACAATTTGTTGAACGCTTGGTGAGATGTAAATAAGATGAATTTTACCTTGTTGGTTTAAAAAATCATCCATGGCTTTTAAATTTTTGACAGCAATGTTTGCGATATGGGTTTTATCTGCTTCAGGGAGCAAATAAAAGTGTCTTGCAGGCATTTGCCTTAACTGAATTTTATATACGAAATAGTGAAAGAGTTCTTCTAAGGCAAAGCGGGGTGGTCGGGTCCAAAAGGGTTGGCCACCGATACGGGACAAGCCACGATAAAAGTCGCCCTCTGGGAAAACGCTGACATAAATATCTGCCGGTAAAAAGGACATTTCTTGCACAAGCGCGCAAACATTGTTCACACCCCAGCCATTAACACCAGCATTACCGCTTTGATAATCAGGGAAGGGTGATATTGCCAGAGTGGAAAATAATTGCTCGTTGCTAATATAGCTTCCACCGTATGTTACAGAGTCACCTAAAAAGAGCACCTTATGGTGAGGGTTAGGATCCCAATCGTTCATTGCGCGTAATCCCAGGTTATTGATATTGACGGCAACGTTGTGATTACGCATTACGTTTTGATTTGGTTGAGGGCGATAACCATAAACTGGGTGAGAGTCATAAATAACGGGCTTACCCAGGCCAAAAAAATGGCCCGCAGTATATTCCAAGGCAATGCACCCTATAACACCTAAGAAAACAAGCACGCAAGCTATGGTGAGCTTGGCGTGCTTTTCAAACATTGTTTTTTTCATAGGTTAAAATAATGTGTAAATGAAAGGGGCAATTGCCGAACCTTGGGTAAGAACCACCAAGGCACCTAATAAGGCTAAAAAAGAAATAATAGGCAATAGCCAGAATTTTTTTCTGACACGCAAAAAGTGCCAGAGATCAATCATTAATTCCATCATTAGAAGGGGTTCTCCATGTGTTTAATACCTTGTGAAGGTATTATCGTTCGATATGTGGTTGCTTTCTGATCAAACGTTAAACCTAGCGGATCATTTCCTAGTAACCGGCGAATAAGTCCGATAGGCGTAATGAGTGCAAAAAAGATTACGCCCAGGATAATGCGGGTATTCACCCAACCTAAAATATGACCGAGTTTCATCCAAGGGTGATAGATCACTTTAAGCCAGTCAGGTTTTACCATGGTTGGGACAAAAATAAGCGTGCCCACAATCCAAGGCCAGGTAGGAATGGCTTTGTTAAGAAGTATAGGCAATAAAAAACCAAAGGCTCCCATGAAAACACAGGATAGGATAAGGCCAAATTTTCGCAGTTCGATGGTGTTCACCGTATTCATTTATAGCGTCCTTAATCGAGTGCAAATTCTTCTTGCCAGCGAGTGGTTTCTTGCCAGGCAGGTTGTTCTTTTTTAGCTAGTACTAGATTTTCTAGAATCAGGTAGTCCATTTCAGTACGCATAAAGCACCGATAGGCATCTTCCATAGAATGCACGATGGGCTCCCCTCTGACATTAAATGAAGTATTGATTAATACGGGGCACGCTGTTTGCTTTTCAAATTCGTTTAATAATCCATAAAAGCGTGGGTTGGTTTGCGGATGTACCGTTTGCAATCTTGCCGAATAGTCGACATGCGTAATGGCCGGCAACATCGAGCGAGGCACATTGAGTTTTTCAATACCAAAAAGCTGCTGTTGCTCATTCGTCATATCCAAGCGGTGATTTTCTTTAATCGGCGCGACCATCAGCATATAGGGACTAATGCCTTCAAAATCAAACCAGTCGCTCACTTTGTCGTACTTAACAACCGGCGCGAAAGGTCTAAATGACTCACGATATTTAATTTTTAAATTCATAATCGATTGCATTTTCGGGCTTCTGGCATCGCCAATGATAGAGCGACCGCCTAAAGCACGAGGACCAAACTCCATGCGCCCTTGGAACCAGCCAATAACGTTTTCGTTTGCTAAGAGCTCGGCCACATGAGGCAGTAAAGTATCATCGTCAAAGAAATGATATTTGGCCTGAATACTATCGAGATATTTGACGATCTCCGCATTACTAAAGCGAGGCCCCAGATAACTGCCTTGCATGCTGTCGTGAGCATCTGGAATGCGTTTGTTTTGTAGATATTCATACCAGACACTAAGCGCTGCCCCTAAAGCACCGCCGGCATCACCAGCAGCAGGCTGTACAAAAATATCTTTAAAGATTTTTTCTTTATGAATTTTGCCGTTCGCGACACAATTGAGCGCAACGCCGCCAGCCAAGCAGAGATAGTCGGTATTTAATTCTTTTTTGACCGTGCGCGCTAAGCGCAACACGATTTTTTCGGTAACACACTGTATGGAGCTGGCGATATCCATTTCGCGCTGACTGATCGTTGATTCGCTTTGACGAGGGGGCCCACCAAACAGTTCATTAAACCGTTCGTTGGTCATGGTCAGGCCGGTGGGGTAATTAAAATAGCGCATGTCGAGACGGAAGGTACCGTCGTCTTTTAAATCCATTAGGTTATCAAGGATTAAGTCAGCGTATTTGGGTTCGCCATAAGGCGCTAAACCCATCAATTTATATTCACCGGAGTTCACTTTAAAGCCGGTATAATAGGTGAAGGCAGAATAAAGCAATCCCAGCGAGTGGGGAAAATCCAGTTCCCAGGCTAATTCTAGTTTGTTTTGATTACCTAACCAAACTGAACTGGTGGCCCATTCGCCTACGCCATCCAAACATAAGACAGCGGCACGTTCGAAGGGACTGGGGAAAAAGGCGGATGCAGCGTGAGCCTGATGATGTTCAGTGAACAACAGCGGTGGCAGTTCTTTTTTGGATAGCCCACCGAGCGTTGCCAAGGATTTTTTTAAAAGATCTTTTAAAAATAATTTTTCTTTCATCCAAATGGGCATTGCCTGCAAAAAGGAACGAAAGCCACGTGGCGCAAAAGCTAGATAGGTTTCTAAAAGTCGTTCAAATTTTACCAGCGGCTTGTCATAAAAGACCACATAATCCACTTGCTTGAGTGTGAGTCCTGCTTCTTTTAAGCAATAAGCGATGGCACAAGCAGGGAATGCAGGATCGTGCTTTTTACGGGTAAAACGCTCTTCTTGGGCAGAGCTGATGATTTTCCCATCTTGCACAAGAGCGGCCGCACTGTCGTGGTAAAACGCAGAAATCCCTAGGATTGTGGTACTCAAAAAAACTCCTTAATTTTGACACCGTTGGTTATATCATCGGCTTTGAAGACAATGAGGTGAAAAAGTGTAACGAAATCCCTTAACTAGAGCTAGTCTTTCCTCATCCTGGGGATTGCGGCAGAATACGCGCATCGTTGTCTTAATAAGAAATGGCTTCAATGACAAACCACAAAGAGTTGGAAAGTATACTTAGATGCCCGCTGACCCATAGTAATTTAAGTTGGCAAACTAATGATCAGCAACAAGCCCTAGCGGCCAAGATCGCTTGTCATGATATTCTTTCGCAACATGATGGGTTTGGCATGAGCGATGTGCAAGGTGCGTTTAAAGCCGAAAATCATGACATCTTCTACTTGGTGATAGATGATATTGTTTATTTGTTGCCAGAATTTGCATTGCAAAAACAAAGCGCCCAAAAGAGTGCAGTGAATAACACCAAAAATGCCGTCAAACAGTTTTACGATAGTTTTGGTTGGCAGCAAGACCAAGGGATTTTTCAGGATGCGCTTGACTCGGAAGATTTGCGCGCGGTATCAGAAGAGTATATTGAAAATTGTCATGCTCGTGTCAAACAACATATTCCTGCGCATGGCCGCTTTTTATTAGATGTCGCCTCAGGCCCTATCCAATATGATGCCTATCTGGCTTACAGCCGAAACTATGACTATCGAATATGTGCCGATATTTCTTTGCGAGCCTTAAAAGCGGCTAAGCAAAAGCTGGGCGAAAAAGGGATTTATCTATTATGCGATGTCACCGCTTTGCCAATTCAGTCAGACCAACTCGATGCAGTGATCTCTTTGCACACTTTATATCATGTGCCTTCGCAAGAGCAGCTACAAGGTTACGCTGAAATTCAACGGGTGTTAAAACCAGGCGGTCGTTCTGCGGTTATTTATAGCTGGGGGCGTCGCTCGTTGTTAATGAATCTATTCATGTTTCCCATGAAAATCGCCTCGTTGTTTAAACGCTTGTTACCTGGCAAGGCAGCGTTACCCTCATTATATTTTCATGCACACTCCTATCAATGGTATCGTCAAAATATTGAATATCAATATGGATGCAAGCTGTACTCATGGCGAAGTGTCAATGTGCCGTTTTTAAAATTTTTTGTTCATGACAAATTAGGAGGGCGGGCCATGTTAAAAGCCTTTTTCTGGTTAGAGAGCCGATACCCTAAGCTCATGGGCCGCATAGGGGCTTATCCCTTATTCGTTAGTACGAAGTCATAGATGAAAGCATATGACCGGGTGTTTGTCACTCACTTACCCGCTTTTTATAAAGTGAATTTGTATAACGAGATCGCCAAACGATGCAAAGTATTTGTTATTTTTATTGCTAGCACCTCTGCTATTCGATCAAAAGATTTTACGCAAGGTGAGTTCGCCTTTGATTATTGCGTTTTAAACGAAGGCCCTTTTGAGAGTCGGTCAAAGCTGAAGAGTTTATTTCGCCTATATCAAGTATTAAAAACATTACGCTTCAAACAAATCATTGTGGGCGGTTGGGATCTGTTGGAGTTTTGGTTAATCGCCTATCGGTATCCCACAAA
This sequence comes from Candidatus Berkiella sp., assembly GCA_050247135.1. Taxonomy (GTDB): domain Bacteria; phylum Pseudomonadota; class Gammaproteobacteria; order Berkiellales; family Berkiellaceae; genus Berkiella. Next base: position 51,085 of record JBFWUT010000013.1, on the reverse strand, counting down.
AAGCAACGCTTTGGCTTGTGAGTCTTCTATTTTTGAAAGTAAAACCCAAGGTTTGTCTGCATCGCTGAAAAAAGCTTTTTTAGAAAGAATGCAACTTGTTTATTGCTCGGGAGAAGCTCAAAAGGATTTAGTCCGATGTTTGTCATTTAAAGGTGACATTAAGAAAACCCTCGGTGTTGGCATTTTTAATTATACAAACAAAAAATCTGCGAATAAAACTTTCCAAGGAAAATTTTTGTATGTAGGACGTTTAGCGCCAGAAAAAAATTTAGAAAGTCTGGTTCGTTTGTTTGCCAAGTATCCTCAATACCAGTTAACCCTGATAGGGCAGGGACCTTTGGCAGAGAAGTTACAAGCGATGGATCTAAAGAATGTGAACTTAGTGGGGCACGTATCCAATGAAGCCTTGTCCAGCTGGTATCAAAGTCATGATGTATTTGTCTTACCCTCAACAAAAGAACCTTGGGGATTGGTTGTAGAGGAAGCGCTGTATCATGGGTTGCCGGTGATTGCATCTGCGCAGGTGGGCTCAGCACAAGACTTTATTATCCAATATCAAGTAGGCAAATTATTTGAGCCTGGTAACAATGAATCGTTTGATGAAGCTGTTACATGGTGCGCTAAGCATTATTCGCTGTTGCTAGAAAACCTCAAGATGATTGATTTCAAAGCACGTGATGCGTGGCAAGTAGAGCAATACTTGACCGTTAAGGCTTCATCTTGATGAAAATATTGATTGTCCATAATGCTTATCAATCACAGTTTATCGGTGGTGAAGATATTGTTGTTAAAAGAGAAGTAGCAGCTTTAAAAGCGATGCTAGGCGATGCCAATGTCTTTGAGTATGCTGTCTCTAACGATGACATAAAACTGGGTAAGCTTTTTAAAAATATCTGGGGCGACACCTCACATTTTGCTGCAGTAAAAACGTTAGTTGAAAACCAAAAAATTAACCTCGTTCACGTTCATAATTTCTTTCCCTTGCTGACGCCGAGCGTTTTTGCCGCTGCAAAAAGTGCTGGTGCAAAAGTGGTTCATACCTTGCATAATTTTCGTTGGTGGTGCCTAAATGGCACGCTGTATCGTGAAGGGAAAGGGATTTGCGATGAGTGTGTTGGTAAGCCTTTAGCACTAGCTGGCATTAGGCATCGTTGTTATCGCAATTCATTAGCACAAAGCACGGCAAGTGCTGCAGCATTTGCTTGGTATCGGTTTAAGGAATATCAACGTTACATTGATGCCTATTTTACCTTAAGTCATTTCCAGAATGAAAAGCTGAGGCCACTGTTGGGAGCTGAAAAATTATTTTACAAACCCAACTCGATTGAGCCTGTTAAGGCACAATTACCGCTAACAGATAAAAATGGATATTTGTTTGTTGGTAGACTTGAAGCGGCAAAAGGCATTGAGTTATTACTAGAGACTTGGCTAAAACTACCCTTAACCTATGAGTTAACTGTGATTGGCAAAGGGGTTGATGAGCCTTCACTAAGGGAGCGCTATCGCCAATCGAATATTACATTTTTAGGACAGTTGCCACACGAGCAAACCTTGTCATACATTGCCAAAGCAAAATACCTAGTGCATACCTCAAAAGCCTTTGAGACGTTTGGCTTAACCATGATTGAAGCCATGGCGCGTCAAACCCCAGTAATTGGTTTGAACTTAGGTACGCGCAAAGAAATGATTGAACACGGTAAGAATGGTTTTTTATGCGAGGAAAGTGGTTTAGTGAATACGATATTGCTCTCACAAGAATATGCTAACTACGAACAAATGGCTAAGGCTGCGCAAAATTTTGCTAGCCAATTTTATACAGAGCCGGTGATGTCGCAGCAAGTGAATTTATATCAACAGCTCCTGCAAGAAAAAATCTATGTTTCATAAGCCGCCACTTAAGATTTCGATCATTACCGTCTGCTACAATAGTGGCAAGACAATCCATGAAACCTTGTTATCTGTTAAGGCGCAACGTTACCCACACGTTGAATACATTATCATTGATGGTGGTTCTACTGATAATACAATAGAGCAGATACAATCCTTTCGTTCGCATGTTCATCAGTTAATATCAGAGCCTGATAAAGGGATTTATGATGCAATGAATAAAGGGATTGCCTTAGCAACAGGCGATGTGATTGGTTTGTTAAACGCAGATGATTTATATGCACATGAAGATGTGTTGACTCGTGTTGCAGAGGCATTTCAAGATCCAATGCTGGATGCTTGTTATAGCGATCTTATCTATTTCGCAAGCCAATCTCCAGATAAGGTCTTGCGTTATTGGCGTGGAAGTCCGTTTCGTTCGGGGCTGTTTGCTAAAGGATGGTGCCCTGCTCATCCTACCTTCTTTGTGCGCCGTGGAGTTTACGATAGCTTTGGTGTTTTCGATATTGACTACAAAGGGGGCAATGATGTTGAGCTGATGATGCGTTTTTTAGAAAAGCATCATATACGTTCGCGTTATTTGCCAGAAGTTATGGTGAAAATGCGTGCTGGCGGAGTTTCCAATAACAGTATTAAAGGGATTATTGAACAAAACCGACAAATTCTGTTGGCGGCTAAAAAATTGGGCATTACTATTTCGCCCTGGCTTTTCGTTTGTCACAAAGTCATTTCAAGACTAACGCAATGGATAGCTAAACCGAAAAGAGAATATCATCATGCAAGATAGGTTAACCGTTTTAGTGACCGGGGCATCAGGTTTTCTAGGGTTGCATTTGTGCCAACACCTATTAGCACAAGGTTATCGGGTTAAGGCTGTTTCCAGAGGAGCAGACTTTGCTTTAACTCACGAGAATTTAACGCATCACCACGTTGAGAGCATCGATGGGAAAACATCTTGGCTGGGTATTTTAGATGGTGTGAGCGTGGTGGTACATTTAGCTGCGCGTGTTCATCACATGAATGATCGTAAAATGAAAGCCTTAAGTGCTTACCAAGAAGTCAATGTGAAGGGCACTCAACAACTGGTGCGCCAAGCAGTAAAACATCATGTATCCCGATTTTTATACATCAGTACTATCAAAGTAAATGGCGAAAAAACCTTTGAAATGCCGTTTCGAGCCGATGATCAACCCCAGCCACAGGATGCTTATAGCTTATCGAAATTACAAGGTGAGAAAATCCTTCAGGAAGAGGCCAGACGTCAGGGAATGGAATGGGTGATTATTCGTCCCCCATTGATCTATGGGCCAGAGGTCAAAGGAAATTTTAAGCAACTTATTAAGCTTGCCAAAACCGCTTATCCGTTACCTTTACGTTCAATTAAAAATCAGCGTTCTTTGGTGAGTGTCTTTAATTTGGTAAGCTTTATAGAGTGTTGCTTATCGCATCAGAATGCGCAGCGCGAAGTTTTTTTAGTTTCGGATAATGAAGATTTATCAACGCCAGGGCTCATTAGGGCATTGCGCAAAGCCATGGGTAAACGAAGTGGCTTATTTCCTTTTCCTGTCTTTCTATTAAAACTACTAGGGCTGGTCACAGGGAAGAAGCGTCAACTAGAACGTTTGACAGAGTCTTTACAGGTGAACATAGAGAAATCGATGCGTCTTCTAAGTTGGCGGCCACCGTATTCGATCGAGGAAGCATTAAAAATGACCGTTGAGGGTTCTCAACGTCTAAAATAGAGCAGCTGTCATTTTGCGACGTTTGCCTTATAATGCCGTGTTTTCTTGATGTTGTGATTGATTATGGGTTGTTCGTTTGACTTATGTTATTGATTTAAAACGCCTTTGGGACGATAGGTCCCCCTTAACGGCTAGCCAACGCAGCGTGGCAGCACAAGTCAGCTTGGATCCCAGGCAAAAAGTGGTCTCCGTGATTGTGGCAATCCAAAATGAGGATATGCGTTTTATCACAACGCTGCAGTCTGCTTTGGCACAGTTAATGGTTAGAGAGCTCATTATTGTCAATTGCAGTCAGTCTCCTATAGTCAAAGAAGCTCTAGCACAATTTAGCACGTTGCCACGTACCCTTGTGGTGGATGGTGAAGGCATACGTGGTTTAGCGTCGGCTTATAATTTAGGCGTGCAATATGCTTCAACACCATTTTTATTGCTGTTAGATGCTTATTGTTTATTACCCAAAGATGCTGTGCTCAAATTATTGGCGACGGGCGTTCGTAAACAAAAACCATGGGTTGTAGGGGCGACTTCAGTTAAAGATTCGCAGGACCTCGTTCCGCTGCCCCTCATTAAAAAATACTTTAGTAACGTAACAAATAATAATGTACCTGAGGTGTCTCTCGTCGGTGGTGGTCATTTTGCCCAAGTCGTTCCTGCTCAGTGTATTTTGATCCCAACGCCTACTTTTCTAGTGCTCAAGGGGCTTGATAAGCAATGCTTCCATGCTGCGTTTCATTGGGATCTATGTTTGCGGGTTCACGAAATGGGTGGCAGTGTTTTTCAAGCCAAGGAGATAGCTTTGGTAGCGCTAGAGCCAGAATGGGGGGGATTTAGTGCCTTATTTAAACAAGAATGGCGTTCCTTTCTAGGCTGGAGTCACTTTTATCAGAAAAATATCAGAAAACTAACAAATTTTATCTCAGCCTTGTCATTTTACAGCTACTTGGCTCAATTGCATTGTTCCTCTTTTTGCCGCAAAGCAATTGTGCAGCTTAGCAAAAGGCTTCCTCCTGTCTTTGCAATGGTACGAAACAGAGGCACTTAACTTAGTTCCGTAAACATGGTAGACTCTGCTGGCTTTTTAGCTGTTGAGTTTTGAGCTATTATGCGTGGTCAGCTGAGAAGACTAATTCTATGGTGATCTCGTCGGTCCCTTCGCAATGATATGTTATGAACCCCGCCAGGCCCGGAAGGGAGCAACGGTAGTAGCAGATTCATGTGCCGGAGTGTGGCTGGCGGGATTACCACCATCTCAAACAGAATACTTCTAAAAGGGATGTGTTGTGGCCTATCAAGTATTAGCGCGTCAATGGCGACCCAAAACATTTGCAAGCTTGCGCGGGCAAGAACAGGTCACGCGTGCACTGACCAATGCCTTAGCTAGGCAGCAAGTCCATCATGCTTATCTTTTTACGGGTACTCGTGGGGTAGGTAAGACTACTATCGCCCGAATCTTGGCTAAAGCGTTAAACTGTGAGAAGGGCATCACACCAGAGCCTTGCGGCCAGTGTAGCGCTTGCGTTGACATCGATAATGGACGTTTTGTGGATCTCATTGAGGTCGATGGTGCCTCCAGAACGCGTGTTGAAGACACTCGTGAGCTTCTTGATAACGTGCAATATGCTCCCACTATCGGACGTTTTAAAATCTATTTGATTGATGAAGTCCACATGCTTTCGGGGCATAGCTTTAATGCCTTGTTAAAAACATTGGAAGAGCCACCTGCGCACGTTAAATTTATTTTAGCTACCACCGATCCGGAAAAAATCCCTGTCACGGTACTATCGCGTTGTTTGCGCCTAAGCCTTAAGGCGATTGCTATTGGCGATATCACTGCCCAGTTACAAGAGATCCTGGTTAAGCAAAATATTCCTTATGAGCAAAATGCATTACTTCGCATTGCTCGCGCCGGGAATGGCAGTATGCGTGATGCTATTAGTTTGCTTGAACAAGCTATTGCTTATTGTCAGCATGATATCAAAACGGAGTCAGTAGACGAATTATTTGGCTTGAGTTACTACCGTTATTTGCCCTCGCTTTTACAGGGGCTCATCAGTGCCGACATCAAACAATGTTTAGCTGTTGTCGATGATATGGCGATGTTTGGTGTTGATTATGAAAAAATACTCGACTCATTATTACAAAGTTTGCATGCTATTGCCCTAGCACAAGCTTTACCGACTGAAACGGCCTCGATAGCTTCGATCGCTGAAATCGATGAGGCGACATTGGCAATAAAAGATAAAGTGAGTGAAGAAGCGGTGCAGCTTTTGTACCAAATCGGTTTGACGGGCCTTAAAGATCTGCATTTTGCGCCGAGCATGCGTATTGGTTTTGAAATGACATTATTGCGCATGATGTTATTTAAACCCAAAGCGGCGGTAGCCTCTCCTAAATCAGAGCCGGTTCATGCCGCACAACCTGTCAACATGCCCACGCCTGCGCCAGTTAAAGCGTCTGCGCCGATGGTCGCGCCGATCGAACAAGCGCCTGCACGGACGGTAGTGCCGACAGCACAAGCTTCCGCGCCACTTACAGCTCCCGCGCCGATGGCTCAAGCATTCAATTGGGTTGAGCTTTGTGCAAAGCTACCCTTAAGCGGATTAAGTCGTATGCTTGTTAAGCATTGTGTGCTAGAAAAATGGGATGCAGAAAATAAAGTCATGACACTCATCCTAGAAGAATCACAGAAAACACTGATAAGCGCACAACGTCAAACGCAGATCCAAGATGCCTTAAAAAGTCATTTTGCAAGTGAGATCAAACTCACTATCAAGATAGGGGCGATAGAGGGCCAGACCCCCATGATGCAAGAACAGGCTGAACTTGTGACGCGTCAGCAAACGGCCACGCGCAATGCAGAAGAAGATCCGATTGTCCAATCGTTGGTATCTACCTTTGATGCCAAGATAGAAGAAATTAAAGCAGTATAGGTGGTTCATAATGGATAGCAATGATTTAAAAAAAATGATGACAGAGCTCATGCAAAATGCACAAAAGATGCAAGAAAACATGCAGCACAGCAATAAGATTGTTACCGGGAAATCAGGTGGTGGTTTAGTAGAAGCCGATGCCAATATGCAAATGCAAATTGTTCGCTTGGCACTCAACCCACCGCTGTTTGAAGAAAAACCTGAAGTCATGAGTGACCTGATTATGGCAGCAGTGAACGCAGCCTTGCAAAGCGCAAAAGAAACGGTCAAGCAAGAGATGATGGAAGCGGCTAAAAAAATGGGTGGGGGAAATTTTGGCTTTTAGCCCGATTGTCAAACAACTGATTGAAGCACTGCGTGTGCTGCCAGGCGTTGGTCCTAAGAGTGCGCAACGGATGGCGTTTTATTTGCTAGAACGAGAACGTGATGGTGCTATCCGTTTGGCTCAAATGTTGAACTTGGCCATTAAGCAGGTTGGTAAATGCGAAAAATGCCGTTCTTTATGTGAGCAATCTTTATGCGCAATATGCGAAAATAAGAATCGTGATCACAGCGTGTTATGTATTGTGGAAGGGCCCGCTCATTTGGCAGCTATTGAACAAACGGGTGGCTTTCATGGGGTTTATTTTGTATTGACTGGTCGTTTATCGCCGATTGATGGCATTGGTCCAGAAGATATTGGCGTCGACAAACTGGTAGCATTATTAAAAGAAGGTGTTGTTAAAGAAGTGATTTTAGCAACCAATGTTACCGTTGAGGGTGAAGCAACCGCATATTATATTGCAGACTTAGTGAAATCATTTAACATCCAAGTCACCCGTATTGCACATGGCGTGCCCATGGGAGGAGATCTTGAATATATTGATGGCGGCACTTTAGCAAAAGCATTAGCTGATCGTGCAACAGTTTAAATAGAGCATAAAGAAAAAAGAAATAGAGGGTAACATGACAGTAGCAACAGCAAAAGAAACTCGAGGCTTTGAAACCGAAGTCAAACAATTGTTGCATTTAATGATCCATTCGCTTTATAGCAATAAAGAAATTTTCTTAAGAGAGTTGATCTCTAATGCTTCTGATGCGATTGATAAGTTACGTTTTGCTGCAATTTCTGCGCCTGAGTTGTATGAAAGTGATACCGATTTGGCGATCCATGTCGCCTATGATAAAGAGGCTAATACCATTACCGTGACGGATAATGGCATCGGCATGTCAAGAGACGATACCATTTCTCATTTGGGAACCATTGCTAAGTCGGGAACTCAAGCCTTTTTAAAATCGCTCACAGGTGATCAAGTAAAAGACCGAAATCTTATCGGTCAGTTTGGTGTTGGCTTCTATTCTAGCTTTATTGTAGCGGATAAAGTGACGGTTAAAACTCGAAAAGCAGGTTTAGCCGCGGATGAAGGAGTGTGTTGGGAGTCAACCGGAGAGGGTGATTATACGGTTGAAACTATTGAGCGAGAACAGCGTGGCACCAGTGTAACATTGCACTTAAAAGCAGCAGAAGATGAGTATTTAAGTGGCTTGCGATTACGCAATATTGTGTCTAAATATTCTGATCATATTAATGTGCCTGTCTATATGAAGAAAGAGCCCTATAGTCATTGGCAAGAGGGCAAAGTCGTTCCTGAAGATACGACAGAACAAGAAGTGGTTAATCGTGCCACGGCATTGTGGGCGATCCCTAAAAGTGAGATCAGCCATGATGCTTATTGCGAGTTTTATAAACACATTGCGCATGATTTTGAAGATCCTCTGTTGTGGTCACACAATAAAGTGGAAGGAAAATTTGAATACATAACCTTGCTTTATATCCCTGCAAAAGCGCCATACGATTTGTGGCAGCCTAATAAACCACGCGGTTTAAAACTGTATGTTCGACGCGTATTTATTATGGACGATGCAGAGCAATTTTTACCGAGTTATTTGCGTTTCGTTCGTGGCGTTATTGACAGCAATGATCTCCCGCTCAATATTTCGCGAGAGATTTTGCAAAGTAATAAATTGGTCGACGCCATTCGTGCTTCTGTCATTAAGCGCGTGCTGGGCATGCTTGCTGATCTGGCAGGATCGGATAATGAAAAATATCTCAAATTCTGGCGTGAGTTCGGTCAGGTATTAAAAGAGGGCCCTGCTGAAGATTTTGTCAATAAAGAAGCTATTGCTAAATTACTCCGCTTTTCTTCGACGCACAACGATAGCGAAGCACAGGAAGTATCATTAGATGACTATTTGTCCCGTATGAAAGAAGGGCAAGAAAAAATCTATTTTATTGCTGCCGATACTTTTAATGCAGCAAGACATAGCCCCCATTTAGAAATTTTTAAAGAAAAGGGTCTTGAAGTCTTGCTATTAAGTGATCGCATTGATGAATGGCTCATGTCTCACCTGACAGAATACGACAAAAAACGTTTTCACTCCGTTGCTTCAGGCAAGCTTGAAAACTTTGATTTTGTGAAAGATGATAAAAAAGAAAACAAAGACAATAAAGCTACAGACGAAGAAGCCTTTAAAGATTTATTGAGTAAAGTAAAAGAAGCCCTTGGCGACAAAGTGGCAGATGTTCGCTTAAGTGAAAGATTAACCACCTCACCGTCTTGCATCGTCAGTGACGAGGGGCAAATGAGTAGTCATATGCAAAGAATTTTGCGTCAAGCAGGACAAACGGTAAAGAGTCAACCAACGCTGGAGCTGAATCCCAATCACTTATTAGTGTTGCGCTTAAAGGAAGAGCACAATACTAAACGCTTCCACGATTTGAGTGAAATTTTACTCGATCAGGCTATTTTAGCTGAAGGGGGGCAATTAGATGACCCAGGTACCTTTGTGAAGCGATTTAATGAATTGTTACTCAATGTGGCTCATAAAGGAAATGGTAGTTCAACCAATTAATGCACTACGGATAGACACTATGATAACAAGTGCTAGAAGTTGTACTGTCTTTTCAAAGCGGGGATTTATTGACTATTTTATTTTTTTTTATACTTTACTTTTTGTATCGGCTAATTTTGTCGGTGATCATTCGATACAACTTTTTTATTTCACTTGCTCTTCCGGCACGCTTCTGATCCAATTGGTATTTTGTGGCGTAATTTTTTTAATGGAAACGGTTGGGTATCGCAAAACCAATAGCATCATTGGCTATACCGCAGCCATTAATTTAATTCTTGCTCTGTTTATTTACTATGTCATCGCTTTACCTATTCCCGAATTTTGGGTAAAGGATGACGTCGATGGGGTTGAGAATTGGCAGCAATTCTTGATTGTGTTGCTCTTAACCTTAAGTTACTTATTTAGTGCTAAGGCATTAGTGAAAATGGGTGGCTTTTTAAAGGTCAAATTGGGTAAAGAATGGCTATTGTTAAGAGTGACCTTATTACTCATTGGGGTATTAACCATTGATATGGTGGTTTTGGCACCAATATTTTACTGGGTATCGAGTGATTCTTACCTTGCCTTATGGAAAATGCTTTCCTTGGTGTCGGTTAAGATCTGGCTAAGCCTGTGTAGTATTCCTGTTTGTTACCTATTAGTGAAATTTCGTAACCGTTTGCTGTCAATCTAAGCGCATTTAAGGGTTAAGGATAATTCTTTTTTGCGCCACCATTGCCATAAAAAAGGTGGCATGGAGAATAGGATAATGCCGGCTAAGAGCGTCAGGGCATACACTTTTTCGTCAAAGTGGTATTCAGGAGGTGGGATAAACCCAAGCAAAAAGGCAACCACACAGAAGATGGCACCGGTGCCAGCGACCAACCATACGCCCCATTTTCCACCCGGAATGCGATAGATACGCTGCACATTGGCTTGCGTATAGCGCAAGCGAATAACACTCAAGAACACCATGAGATACATTAGCAATATAAGCTGTGCAGCTTGTACTTGGAAAATCCAATAGAACTGATTCATGGTGGGAATAAACAAGTTCATGCTTATTAAAACGGTTCCAATAATAGCCTGCATCAGGAGGATAACGATGGGGGAACCGTTGCGATTCGTGATTTGAGTGAACTTAGGCAAATCATCATTCATTGCACTGGCATGTAAGCCTTTACTAGGCCCGATGATCCAGGTGTTTAATAGTGCGAGTCCTCCGATAACGGAGAAGATGGCGAATAGTGGCACAGCCCATGGTAAGTGTAAAAATGCAAAGAATTCTGTCATCGCTTGCATCATACCTGAGGCCAGGCTGAGATCTTCTTTGGGGATCACGATGCCAATAGCCAATGCACCCAATACATAAATGGTAATAATGATGGCAGCACTAATAAAGGTAGCGCGGGGAAAGGTTCGAGTGGGGTTTTCAGTATCTTGTACATAAAAAGCGGCGACTTCGATACCGGCAAAGCCTAACGCTATTACCGTAAAATACGACAGTGAAGAAAGCGTTGAGAAATCAGGTAATAAAGTGGCAGTTGAAAAGGCTATTTGCACGGGTTGTCCTGTGGCAAACCAGATACCGCCAAGGGCAATAATAATAAAACCGGGGATTAAACTGCCGGCAATGATCCCAAGAGTGCTCACCCACCCAGAGGTTTTCGTGCTTAAAAAATTAAGCAAGGTGCCAGACCAAAGAACACTCAGCATCACTGTCAGCATGTAGTAGCGATTTTGTGCCAGGGCAGGATCGACGACATACGCAATAGCGGAAGCAATAAAAGAGAGAACCGTTGGTAGCCAGACCACACTTTCAATCCATTCTAACCAAACGGCCAACGCCCCTGATTTTTCTCCAAAGGCTTCTTTGACCCAGGCATACACACCGCCATTCTTTGGCCAACCTGAGGCAAGTTCTGCACATGACAGTGCAACCGGAATAAAAAACAACAGCGCTGCCAATACTAAAATGGAAACAATGGAGAAGCCATTTTTAGCTAGGGTGGGCAGATTTCGCAATGCAATAATGGCAGAAACACTGATCATGGAAAGCGTAAATAACCCTAATTTGGCTTCGCGTCTCGTTGCTGGGTTCACAATCTGCCTTTGAGTGTTAAGATGAAAGTGGGTAATAGTAGCATCGTTTAGGCGAAAATTAAGCAGTTCGACCGGTTTTTTGTGATGCAAAAGAGCTTCATGCGACAAAAGGAGTGTTCGATGCAGAAAGTATTGGTGGCTGGAGCAGGTAAGATAGGAAGTTTAATTGCCACGTTATTAGCCACAAGCGGTGACTACGAAGTCACTCTGTTAGATAGTAGAAATGAGTCGTTTAACTCATCCCGTGAACAAGCTTACCGAACAACCGTGATGGATGTTAGGGATAGCCAGCGACTAGATAGCTTTCTTAAAAAAGAACAGTTTCAAGCATTGGTTTCTTGCTTACCCTTTACCTTCAATATTGAATTGGCCAAGCTCGCTAAAGCCAATCAACTTCATTATTTCGATCTCACCGAAGATACCCAGGTTTCTGCAACGATTGCCACCTTGGCAGACAATGCAAAAACCGCTTTTGTGCCTCAATGCGGTCTGGCTCCCGGGTTTATTAGCATTATTGCAAGCCACCTGATGCAAGAAATGGCAAGCCTTGAAAGCGTTGCTTTGCGGGTGGGGGCGTTACCTAAACATTCTAATAATGCACTCAAATATGCACTGACTTGGTCGCCGGAGGGGTTAATTAATGAATACGCTAATGAATGCGATGCATTGGTAAACGGTAAACTCAGCAAGGTGCAACCCTTAGAGGATTTAGAAACCGTAGAAATTGATGGTTTACACTATGAGGCTTTTAACACTTCAGGTGGACTAGGGACGCTAGCAGCAACGTATGAAGGCAAAGTACATTCCTTAAACTATAAAACAATCCGTTATCCTGGGCACTGTGAGAAAATGCGTTTTTTAATGATTGATTTACAGCTAAATCAATCACGTGACGTTTTAAAAAATATCTTACTCAATGCTTTGCCGCAAAGTGCTGAAGACGTTGTCATTATTTACGTGGTTGTTAAAGGGATGCAGAATCAGGCGCTGGTTGAAAAAAATTATATGAAAAAATTCTACCCAAAAGTGATTGCTGGAAAAACCTGGTCGGCCATTCAAATGACCACAGCGTGTAGCGCCTGCGTTATTATCGATTTAGTGTTGCAGCAACCTGCTTTACACAAGGGATTAATCAAACAAGAATCGTTCGAACTGGAAACATTTCTACAAAATCGGTTTGCCGACATTTATAGGGAAAATTAAAGCATGGATTTCTTAAAAAAATTAGGCATTGAGAAACTTAATAAGGGTAGTTGTAGCGAAGGTCAGTGGTTCGGCAAAGCAGCGGGTGGCCTGATTGTTTCCGAAGATCCTTCCACCTCGCAAGAAATTGCCAGCGTACAAGGCTGTGGTGAAAATGACTATGAGCTAATTATCACCAATGCACAAAAGCGCTTTGCGAGTTGGCGCCAGGTTCCCGCTCCTAAGCGAGGTGAACTTATTCGGGCCATGGGAGATGCTTTGCGCGCCAACAAAGACAGTTTGGGCAGCTTAGTGGCCTATGAAATGGGCAAGAGTAAGCAAGAAGGCGATGGTGAAGTCCAAGAAATGATTGATATGGCTGATTTTGCAGTTGGCCTGTCGCGGATGTTATATGGCCTAACCATGCATTCAGAGCGAGCACAGCACCGTATGTATGAGCAATGGCACCCTTTAGGCGTAGTGGGTGTCATATCAGCTTTTAATTTTCCTGTGGCCGTTTGGGCATGGAATGCCTTTATTGCGGCAGTATGTGGTAATACTGTCGTGTGGAAACCCTCTTCAAAAGTGCCACTTTGTGCCATTGCTGTGCAAACTATTTGTAATCAAGTCATGGCTGCGCATAATATGCCAGGAGTGTTTTCCTTATTTATTCCTGAAAATCACGATCTTGCAGAAACATTTATCCAAGATAAACGCGTTCCGCTCATTTCGTTTACTGGTTCGACCAAGGTTGGGCGACACGTTAGTGAAACCTTAGGACAGCGCCTTGGCAGAGTGATTTTAGAACTTGGTGGTAACAATGCCATCATTATTGATGAAACCGCTGATTTAAATTTGGCTATTCCCGCAACCGTCTTTGGCGCAGTGGGCACAGCAGGGCAGCGTTGCACCACCACACGACGTTTATTTGTAGAAAATTCAATCTATCAGGAGGTGAGTAAACGCTTAGTCAATGCTTACCAGCAAATTACCATTGGATCGCCGCTTGATCAGAAAAACTTGATGGGTCCCTTGATTGATAATCATGCCGTAACGCAATACCTTGATGCCATCAAAGCCGCTAAAGCCATGGGTGGTGAGGTACTGTTTGGTGGGAATGCCCTAAATAAACCAGGTTATTTTGTTGAGCCAACGTTAATCAAAGCACAAAACGATTGGCCTATTATACAGCAAGAAACTTTTGCTCCCATTTTATATGTGATCCCCTTTAAAACACTCGAAGAAGCGGTCACATTGCAAAATAATGTGACTCAAGGATTGTCATCTGCCTTATTTACCAACTCTTTGCAAAACAGCGAATACTTCTTGTCGGTATTGGGTAGCGATTGTGGCATTGCCAATATCAATATCGGTACTTCTGGAGCTGAAATTGGTGGTGCCTTTGGTGGCGAAAAAGAAACTGGTGGTGGCAGAGAAGCAGGTTCTGATGCTTGGAAAGCCTATATGCGAAGGCAAACTAATACCATTAATTGGGGCAAAACACTGCCATTAGCTCAAGGGATCAAATTTAACATTTAAGATTGGTGGTGCCTTGAACCTCAGTGAGGACAGTGCTTCTTTCTCTTTGTGCCAACTTATTTATAAGGTCAGCCGTTAATTGTTGCATTGGAGCTAATTTATTTTGCTGTTCACGCAAATACTGCATGGCGGTTGGTGATTTTTTGGCGGCAGGAAGGGGGATTGCTTCGGCTTTGTGCACAGGCCTTGGCTTCGCTAATAATGCTTCTAGTTGGGCAATAAAAAAGGCACCAGACTGTTTGACCGGTGCTTGTACAGGCTCAACCATGGCTTTCACAACCGGCGTTGAAGGTAAAGGTCTTCTTGTTGGTAATTGGGCAGGTTTTTGTTTGAGTTCTAAAAATTTAGTCAGCGCCGCTTCTATGGTATCCAGTGAAGGTCTTCTTTCGCGATCATCATGCGTCATCTCATCAAACAATGAGCCCGTAAAGCCAAAATGGTTTTTAAACATCATGCCAAGGGCATAGATATCAGAAGCAAATGAAAATTCGCATAACGAAGTTTTGGGAGCATCTTTATTATAAATTTCAGGAGCAATAAAGCCGTGGGTTCCCTTGGGCTCGTTTTTAATCACCATCTGATCCTTAGGTAATATAATTGAGAAGCCGAAGTCCAGGATAGCAATTTCGATATAATTTTCGGTGATATTGACTAAAATATTATCTGGCTTAATATCCGCGTGTATCACGCCCAGCTCATGAATGTGACGTAAAGCTTGGCAAATTTTGATGGCAATTTGTATTTTTTGAATAGAACTAAGAGGGTTAGCATTATGATGAAGCAAATCAAATAAATCTTTACCCTGTTCTAGCGCAACAATTTTATAGCTTACTTTACGGGTCAATAGGGGTTTTTTGTCTTGCTCTTTATTCCAAAAGTTTTTAACATTAGTGAGTTCGCGCTCCATAGCACCAACATGCTTGCCTAGTATCTTCATAGCAGCGATTTCTTTTAAACTGCGTCGGTCAATCCCTTTGCCTTCGATTTTAACGGCAAAATTGACGCCATCACTATTTTCAGCCAATTTGACTTTAGCAAATCCCCCTTTGCCAAGATAGGCAGTGACATGGGTATTGGCTATGGCGTAAATGTTACCTTCAACTTGAATAAATGAAAAATGACCCGCTTCTTTTCTGGATTTTGCGAGCTTTTTTGCGCTGCTATGGTTAGCAAAATATGTTTGAGCGATTTCCCATTGTTCGCGGGATACGTTTAACAGACCCATTGAGGCTCCAAGCGTGAAGGTACATACAATCGTATTGGTTACGTTTATTATCTAATAAAGCACCTGGCAGGCGAGAGTGATTCTAGATAAAAGGTGGGGTTTCTAAGATAAGGAAGAGGGCGGTTTAGGATAACCCAAGTCCATGATATTACCTACAAAGTCTTCCGTGCCGTGATGAGAAAGCGTGATACTTAAATCGGCAAAAACCTTGCCCCCTGTTTTAGACCAGAGCCGACAAAAGCTATAGTCGCTTGATAAATATTCGCCCTGTTCATTTTCTTGTTCAAACAGTGAATAAAGATGCTGATGGACATGGGGTGGAATATCATTATGGTTGTTGATTTTTCTTTCAGGGAATTGTGCGCACATTTTCTCAAGCACTTGGCGCTCAATCATCATGAAAGCGGTAGCGACATGTTTAACTTCAATGATGTTGTTTTTAACTTCTCGTGAATCGCCAAAGTTAATCGCATAATCAACCAAGTTGGCCTTGATTCTGCGTTGAAACTCCTCGGCGCTCATTTTTTTATCCATGATGATTTTTTGCACATGTTCTGAGCGTAATTTATCCCAAAAATACTGCTTTTTAGGGAAAGTTGCTGCAATAATCGGTTTGTTACTTTGGAGTAATTTTTCGATATCTTCAGGCTTCCAGTTAATATCGGCGTCGATAAATAGTAAATGGGTTAGGCTGGGGTCGCTTAAAAAGAATGCTGCAAAATAATTGCGTGCCCGAGGGATGGAACAGTCATGCAGACGAAATTGATGAAAAATATCAATATTTGGGATCTTTTGAAAATAAGAATAGGTTTTGACCAATGAAACAGCATAACCGGTATGCACTTTGGCGTCATAGCTTGGGGTTGCCATAAAAATACGGATAGGTCTGCTGGTATTTTGGTCAGTGTTACCCATAGTTAGCGTTGTTATAGGAAGAAGACTTAAATAAGATATCGGCCAGCCTTTTTAAGTTTGTAGGGGCCATTCCCTGATATTTCAAATTAATGTTTAGAACGATGATCCAACTGCAACAGCAGTTTATTTCGACTGGCATGGGAAATTTCATCATTATGCCAAAGTCTTGAAAGCTCTTTACGTTCAACATCGAGGATTTTTGAAGACAAGTGAAGCGATGAGGTTAAATGTTCTATTTCCCCTTGTTCGTCGCCATTTTTAAGTGATTTAATGCGTGTCGCAAGCTCTTGCTTACGCATTTTGTAGCGCTCGATTTGTAAGGCAACTTCGGATTTTAATTTGGGTTCATCCTTCACGATGATTTCATATTCACTTAACCACAAAATAGCGGCTTGCGTCATTTTTTTGCGCGCTTTTAACTCATTTAATTCCTCGAAGCGTTGTTCTTGCTGATGATAATGTGCGACCCCTAACGCTTTGAGTAGCCAAGGTAAGGTTAATCCTTGTATTAGCAAAGTGCCACAGATGACCGAAAAAGTAAAAAAGATAATGACGTCTTGCGTGTGGGAACCTAATACAGGATTTGCAATGACGGGAATTGAAAAAGCCGCGGCTAAAGAAATAGATCCTCTCATGCCTGCCCAAGAGACCACAAAAGGATATTGCCAAGGGGGATAGGGATCTTTTTCACGGATCTTTTTTGAAAAAAACCGGGGTAAATAGGCGCTGGGATAAGTCCACAGAAAACGACCAATAATCACTGTAACAACCAAAATGGCGCTATAATAGGCCATTTTTTCGTGGCTCATAATATCATCGACACGATCGATAATATATTTTAAATTGAGGCCAATAAGTAAAAACATAATACTCTGAATAGCGAAGCTAATAGAGGTCCAAACGGAGCGGGTCACTAAACGAACTTCTGGCAAGAATCTATCATAATAGCGGTGCCCGATCACGAGACCTGTGACTGCTGTTGCAAGCACGCCACATCCGCCAAGGCGCTCGGCTGGAAAGTAAGCAATGAAAGGCGTAATAAACGAAAATAACATTTGTTGTCTGGGATCCGTTAAGCTTAAACGGATTTTACCCATAAAATTACCTAGTGCTATGCCATAGATTGTTTCGCCTAGCACAATCAGTAAAAATGCGCCAAATGCGCTCGCAGGTGAAAAGTAGTGAGTAAAGTAGGCCGCGAGTGCAAAACGAAACAGAATCAATGCGGTGGCATCATTGAGCATGGCTTCAGATCGTAAAATAGTGAGAATGCGTCCTGGTATGTGTGCTTTTTCTGCAATCGCCATGATAGCGACGTCATCAGGTGGTGCGACGATGGCACCTAACACAATGGCCAGTGGCCAGCCCAATTCGGGAACAAGTGAATGTATAACGAATGCGACAAAAGCGGTAATAAACAGTACATGGCCGATTGAAAGCGAAAGAATCGGACGTAAATTTAATTTCATTTCGCGCCAAGAGGTTTCTGCGCTCATTTCATAAATTAATAGCGGTAAAAAAATATCTAACACCAGCGCTGATTTAATATGCACTTCAGGCATAAAAGGCAGAAGGCTTATGAGCATACCGATGATCACAAGCAATAAAGAAGTGGGGACAGAGACTTTACGAAAAAGGATCCCAACAGTGGCAATAATGCCTAATAAGCCAATAAAGATTTCGATTTGTTCCATCTCTTAAAGTTAGTACATTAAGAGGCTATATGAGCTTGTTGGATTTATGACTTGTTAGTGGGGCTTGCCCTGCATAGCGCCCAAGGCGCGACGCAGGGGGTAAGCAGAAAAGAGTTAGTCGACGTAGTATTCTTCTTCGACCACTTCGTTGCCTTCATCGTCATAGTAATGATGAACTTCGCGGCTGCCTTTACGACGGCGTTGTTCGTAACGGCGTTTTTCCTCACCACGTTGTCGGTCTTCATCGATAACTGCACCACTGACAGCCCCAACGCCAGCACCAATCAACGCACCTTCACCAGCATGACCTGACAAAGCCCCAATCGCAGCGCCGCCAATGGCACCCAAGGCGCCGCCACTTAACGCGCTTTGCTCGCCGGTGGTCATGTTGCTGCAGCCCACCAATAAGCAAAGTGGTAATGCACACATTAGTGTAGTTACAGTTTTCATATTGTTTCCCCTTAAAACACGGTAAATACCGCAAAATTTGGCAGATTTTTACACCAAGGCGTTTACTTTGTCTAGGTTTATTTACAGCTTATCGGGAGAGTTGAACTTAATTTAGCCAAGCCCGGGATCCTTAGCTAAAATGGAGGTTACTGAACAGATGAGGAAACTATGGATACGATTGCGCAATTTGGAAAAAAACTAACCGGTTGGTTTCAAGAAAAACTGGGTGCGACCAATGAAGACAAAGCCGTTTTACAACATTACCGTAAAGAATTAACAACGGTTTTAGAGTCTTTGCAGAAAATCAATCAAGAACTGACCCAAAATCGTCCCATTTTAAAAACATTATCCTTCTCAGATTTAGAAACCTATGTCGATGAGCCACATCGTCATGCCTTAATCGAGCTCAAAAGTAAATTAAAAGACGATATTATTCATTGTTATCAATTGATTAACGAATTTATTGCCTACGGCAAAACACAGAATACGAATTTTGAAAAATTTGTTTCTGTTTATATTCGAAATGGGTTATCGCTAACGGGGATAAGCCAGTATAACCCGGGTAAAACCAACGCCTATCCGGAGGTCAATTCCCAATTCGAACTATTAACCCAAAGCTCACAATCCGTGCTAGATAGCGGTTTAAAGGCAACCCAATGCTTAACGCAGGCGATTAAAAAGCTAGAAGCAGTAGCACCCTAACTTGATTTTAGCTATAATGCTTCCCTAATTAGTTTTGGGGAACAGTCTCATGTTGTCAGGTCCTTACTCATTAGTCGAAGTGAATCATATTCTCGCCATTACTGAATCCTTATTAGATTGTGACGAAAAAATGCTCCTGAAGCTTCCTCATGATAGCGAAATGGCTGCGCTGTTTGATGAGAAATGTCGGGATCAATTAAGCCAATCTTGTGACCTTAAAGCGTTAATAAAGCTTGCCGATACAACATTAGTTGAGCTTTTTGTAACTCGCCCCTTTAATCGCAACCATCTACTAGCCCATCTTTTTACCAGTTATTTCCAAAAAGGCTTAGTCATTAATACTGACAGTTTATCGCAAGTGGCTGCTTGGCATATTTTACATGCTTGCGTGAAAGAGTTGCGCAGTGCACCCAGAATGACTAACGATGCCGTTGAAGGTGTTTTTTTAGGGTTCATAGGGCAATTAATTAAAAACCATCATGGTGAAACTGCGAAAGCCATTCATCAATTACTTTACCTAGGGCAGAAAATCGCCGCTTCTAAGGCGTGTGGTATGGGAACGACTAATACAGCAAGAATCATCGGTGGTACCTTGTTACAAGGTCTAAAATTAATCGGGCGTATTGCGCCGGAAGAATTAGCCCAAGAATTTAACTTAATGGCCGATGTGAGTGAAGTCTTGTTAACGCATAAACTATTTACCCGGCCATTTGATCCAGAGAATTATGCGAAGTGGAGTTTGTCAAAAGGTCCGTTCTTTTCTATTCAAGCCGCTATTGTAGGTCAATTAGGCGATCCCAGTGCGAGAAGCCTGTTTACACTCTATCCAGAAGAAATGGTGGGCGCGCAAGCGCGCTTAGCCAATGTGGTTCAATCAGGTTCTTTAGGGCCTTCAGCTTCAGCCGCTACTTCGAGCAAAGAAGTCAGATTTTCATCTGATTCAGATCAAGATGTAGAAGCCATATCCACTCGGATGGCTTCATTCTCATTAGTGTCACCCAGAACGCTAGCAACGCAGTATGAAATGAAGCGCAACAAAGGTGTCGAAGATAATGAAAAGAAAGGCGATAAAAAAGAGGAAGGTAAGAAGAAACGCAGAGCAACATTGAGTGAAGGATCGAAAAAGAAATAGTTTAAAAATAGCCAACTTTCTCACTATTATTTTTTCTGTCGAAAATCGCTGTTTCACAGCTCGGTGTTCTAGCCAAAAACGTGTCTGGCTGTTATATGTATGTATTAAGCGTGGATCTTTATTCTGCTATCTAAGTGGGAATTATAGCTACCCAAGGATGTACTTAGAAGATTAACTCTCTAATTAAGATCTGTCAGGGAAGACACGATGAACCATACCTCCCGTTATAAAAAATCTAATTTATGGCAAGCGTTAGTGGCGTCAACATTAGTTGTCGTGATTTCGCAGCCGGCTTATTCATTTACCGCCATCAATGCCTCGACGGATACTGGCACCACGCCAAGTGCAGATGGTTATGACATCCAAACCAAGGATGTGGTACTGACGGTCAATGACAGTGACAACCTGACAAATGATACCGGCATTTCTGTTGCCAACAACAACACTGGTGCAGCTGTCTCTGGTACGGGGGTGATATTTTTAGGTTCATCGATAGTATCGGGAACACTTGGTGGAGTGAATCCGCTTGAATTTGTGACTTTGCAAGGTGCGGGCGATAACGTTTTGTTCCAAGACGATGTCACACTCACCAAAGGGACCACAATGGCTGCCGATGGTACTGCCATATTCGCAGACGGTGTAACTCATACCGGATTTATCGATAATACGGTAGGCGCTGGCAAAGGAAAAATTGAACTCCAAGGCAGCGGGACGATAACGGGAAGTATTGGTGATACGAATGCATTTCAGTTACTAACAGCGAATTCAGATGGTAATGCTTCTGAGTTGGTACTTTTATCAGGCCCTGTCATTAAAGCTGATACTATTTTAGTCAATGACAATGGTATTGCAGGTCAAGGAACGACTTTACGTTTTGATAATGCGATTGGTCAAATCACCGGTAACATTACCACCAAAACACTCAACTTAGATACGGTGGATTTTTTGAATGCCGTGCAGGTTACAGGTGATATTGGTACTAGTAACATTGCCTTTGCCAAAGTGATGGTAGGTAAAAATGATGACTTAACCGTGGCGGGTAATATTTATGCTGCCGCGACACAATTTCAAGCGGATAATAGCTTAGTTCTAACAGATAATCATTCCATTACTGGCACGGTAACCACTGCCGTGGCGAATAACGGTATACTGGAATTTCAAGGTACCGGTGGTGTAACCGGTCAGATTGGTACAGCAGCGTTGCCACTCAATGGCATTAGCTTACAAGGTGGTGCAGGGAAAACCGTTACCTTAGGTGGTGCTGTTTTTCTTGATAACGATATTCGTTTTGAGGGTGCAGCGACAGCGACTTCCGTGTTGAATTTAGCCGATAATGTGGATGTGACTGGCGACATTGATAACCAAACTTTATCATCAGCAGGTATTCTGAATTTCCAAGGTAGTGGTAGCGTCACTGGGGCAATCGGCGGCACAAAAGCCTTAACTGCTATTAATATCCAAGGCACCAACGAAACGGTTACCTTATCTAGCAATATTTTCGCTGACACCTTAAATTTAACGGGTACAGGCAATCTTTTAAAATTAGGTGGCGGGGTAACCGTTCCTAATACCCGATTTTCTGCAGAAAACACCATTACTTACCTTGCATTATCAGGTCCAGTGACGGGTGCGATTGACAATATTTCAGGCACGGCAGGAGTCGGTACGCTTAATTTTGAAGATGACAACATAGTCACGGGTACAATTGGTGCCACAAAATCCTTAAATTTAATTAATATTAATAACCTTGGTACCGATGTTGATTTTAACAGCAATGTCACAGCCAATACCATTAAATTTACCGCAACGCCAACGAGCGCGAAATTTGCTGATAATGTGATTGTCACGGGTGCCATAGATACCACTTTGATTAATCAAGGAACCGTGAATTTTGTGGGCAGTGGCCAAGTGACGGGCAACATTGGCGCAAGCAATAATATACTCAACTTAATTGTTAATTCTGGGGGCACCGCTAGCGAGCTTGTTGAATTAAATGGTGCTGTAGTGAATTCTGCAGTAATTAACGTTAATGATGATGCATCGGGCTTACCAGCACAAGGCACCACACTCAAGCTCAATAATGCGGCAATGGTTTTGACTACCACCAATGGTATTCGACCGCTAACAGATGATGAAGATACTTTAGACATTTATAATGCGGCAACCATTAATGGCAACATTGGTAACAGTGTTGGCCCAGTCGCTTTTAATCTGGTTAAAGTGGCTCAAAACAACAATACCACTGTGAATGGCGATATATATGCCACCACAACCCAATTTAATGGCAATAACACTCTAACCTTGACCGATAACTCTGATATTAACGGTAACGTGACCACTACCGTCAATAACCAAGGTATTTTAGCCTTGCAAGGCACATCGAATATTACTGGCACGATTGGTGCGCCAGGTTTAGCGCTTAATGCCATTAATTTATTGGGTTTAAATGAAATTCTGACCATTGGTATGGATACATATGTTAACAATATTAATATTGCTAACGATGGCACGGTTATTATCGCAGATGATGCAGACTTTACGGGTAACATTGTTAATACCAGTGGCGTTGATGACAAAGGGACTTTAGAGTTTGCAGGATCAGGTTCTGTCTCTGGAAATATTGGTGCGAGTAATACCTTAAAAATTATTAATGTGAATACGGGAACCGATGATGAGACCGTCACACTCTCAGGTAGTGTAATTAGGGCCACAGAGATTAATGTGCAAGATAATGGCGGCACAAAATCCACCGAATTAATATTAAATAATGCGGCCATGGTGTTAACCACGACCAAAGGCATAACCTCTGAAACTGCCAGTAAAAATACCTTAGATATTAAAAGTGCTGCGCTCATTAATAGTACGATTGGTGGTGCTGGCAATAAATTCTTATTAGTGAAAGTGGGTGAAGTGGGTAATACCATTATCAACGGCAGTATTTTCGCGACCACCACAGAGTTCCAGGGCAACAATAAACTCAGTTTAACCGATGGCAGTGATGTCTATGGTGATATTGATAGCACAGCAAACCAAGGTACTTTAGAGCTGCGTGGTGATCACACCATTACCGGCACAGTAGGGGCGACGAATGCGCTAAGCACCATCAATGTGATTGGTGCGGGTAATACAGTCAATTTCAAAGGTGATGTTGCTGCTAATAATATTAATTTTGCAAGTTTAGCCAATTGCGCGACAACCATCAATTTAAGTGATGCTGTTAATATTACAGGCAATGTAGATAACACCACGGGTAATACTAGCGCGGGTACATTAAATTTTGAAGGCGATGGTTCGATCTCTGGAACAGTGGGGGTCACTGGTGCAATCTGTCAAGTGAACTTAAATGGTATGCCTGGTAAAAATGTCACATTCTCAGGTGATACCAAGGTAGGCTCGGGAAATATCAACTTCTTTGATGATTCACAATTTACTTTAGCCAATAACACCCAATTTGATGCAAGCGTTGATAACTTAACGGGTGTCGATAGTAAGGGTACCTTTACTATCACAGGCAGTAGCTTAATCAAAGGATCGGTTGGTGCCACGAATTCATTAAAACTCGTTGAAGCAGGGGAAAATGGTACTGTCACGGTATTCCAAAAAACTGTGAATACGGATGAGTTAACCTTTACGGCGAATGGTACTGTTTCAGTTGAAAATAATGTTTCTATCACGGGCCCAATTACCACTCAAAATCCGGGGCAAGGAAATTTTGTCACATTAGGCAATTTTACAGTTGATAATCAAATAGGTGGCGCTAACGCGTTAAACTCAGTATCGATTGGGGGCACAGCCAGCAACACTGTGACGGTGCTGTCAGATATTTTTGCGACCAATACTAAGGTGAATTCTGGTGGCGTGTTGCTTGCTGCTACTCCAGTAACTATCCATGGTAATGTTAGTTTGGCTGCAGCAGGTAGTACCTTAGCGGTGGCGAATAATGCTGTGCCGCTGACCATCACCGGCGACTTAAACGTTCCCGCTGGCACCAATTTACAATTTGATCTCAACACGCTGATTGTTCCCACGGCTTATATTGAGGTGAATAATATAGCAACGATTGACATGAATTCTAATCTGATCCTGAAAAATACCCCACAAGCTTACGCGGCAGGGAATTACGATATTTTATTAGTTAACTCAGGTATGGCTGGTGGTGTAGCCGAACCCCAGTCGGTGATAGCTGATAGCTTATTATTGACCTTTGATGTTGAAGCCCTTGGGATGCAGCAATTATTCTTGCATATCGATGTGATCCCAGCCTCCACTTATGCTAACCGCATCAACACCATCGGGGTGGCAGGGGCCTTAGATGCGATGGCGGGAATGAATTTCTTAGGTTCATTGCAAGAATTGCTCGATCAATTGCCGTACTTCACCACAGTGGAACAATTAAATGATGCCTTAGCGGCTTTAGCGCCTATTGTAGATAACAGCTTTACCCAAGAAACCTTTGCAGCACAGTTGTTAGGCTATGGCGCGGTATCTGATAGATTACGCCATGTTAGACAACGTAAGTTGATCCCAGGCAGCAACGGAGAATTTGCCTCGGGTATTGCCTCAGGCGATGATTGGGATGATAACGGTCATGGACGTTGGGTGAAACTTTATGGTCAATATTCCGACCAAAATGAACGCCAACAAGTGCAAGGTTACAATGCAGAAACCTGGGGTCTGGCGTTGGGTTCTGATGTGAGCCTCAACGATTTAAGCCTGATTGGTGTTTCGGCGAACTTGTCACACACCTTCTTAAGCCATGATGTGTCAGATTCCAAAACCTCGATGTATAGCTTACAAGCGGCTATTTACGGCGAACAAGATTTCTGTGAATGGTTCTACTTTAATTGGGTAGGTTCGGTTGCTTATAACAAATATACCACTGAACGTAATTTTGTCTTTGGCACCTTGCCATTAAGTCCTAAAGGTGATTTTAATGGCTGGCAATTCGGTGGTAAAGGTGAATTAGGCTACGAATATCTCTATGAAGGCTACCATATTATTCCTAACGCTTCGTTGTACTACTCCTGGTTACGTTTAGGCGGTTACAACGAGTCAGGCGCTGGCACTGCCTCACAAAGCGTGGAATCACAAAGTTACAGCATGTTAAAAGGTGGCGTGGGTGTAAGAGCCGCGTATAACTGCCCGTATAACATGGGTGATAGACGCTCGATTATCTTCCAACCGGAAGTGCGCTTTAATATCTTCCGCGACTTTATTAACGACAACATGCAAACCACCTCGCAATTTACAGGTGGCGGCCCAAGCTTCGTGACCACAGGTCCATCACCTTCGGCCACGAGCTACAATGTGGGAGCCAGCCTCTCCGTGTTTAGCGACTACAACAACTATGTGGTCACGCTCAGCTATGACTTAGAGAATAAGTCTGATTATCAAGCAAACGCCGGCTTCTTACGCTTGCGCTACGAGTGGTAACACCTTAAAAACACCTTAAAGGACATCCAAAAAACCTGCAGGACATCCAAATATTTGGATGTCCTATCTAAGCTTCAAGGAAATCCCCTAGAAGAATAGAGGACATCCAAACATTAAAACTCAAAATTGTCATTACTCATTTAAATTTCTGTAAAAAAGTGACATCAAGATAAGAATTATTTAACGGGATGCTACAAGCGTGATATCTGATATGTTGAAAATTGTGAATAAATGAAGATTTAAAGCTATGCTACACCAAGGTAACATTTTTTAGCAGTCACAATTCCTTTGGGGCCATGACTCCGACAGTCTTTATTAAATTCTAATAAAACTGCTGAATGACCAATCGCATAAGAATATTGATTTTGTAAATTTAACACCATTTTAACCCATTCTGTAGGATTGAGTTTAAGGCGATTAAGTATAGGTGCTAATTTAGAAGGAAGAACGCCTTTTTTATCCTCTCGAATCATTCTGCCGGTTGAATCAATTAATTCTAAGTAATCTGATAATGCAAAATCAATCGTAGGTATTTTATGATGAATTTGTTTGCTCGCAAAGGGCATTAAGTGTTTGGGTTGTTGTGTGTTATCAATAGATTGAGATTTCTTTAATTGCTTTGCCAATTGCATTAAACGATCTTGAATCGATGTAAAATCAGAACCTTCTAGCGATTTAGCAATGTTGGCACGAATAGGATTCAAATCAACGTAAGCCATTGCGCTTAAGATAGCCCCCTCATCTAGCAAAGCTTGGGATTTAAAACGTCCTTCCCAGAAGCGTCCTTTGGTTTCGTCTTCTTTATTCGATGCACGAGCAATTTTTTCGTTTAAACATCGCATATACCAACTAATGTCCATAAGTCGATGTCGCCACAGTGCTAATTTTTGTATACCTTCTTTGTGGGAATAGGTGTTAAATGATTTTGCATCAGCAGGAAACAATGCAGCCCACCTCGCAAGCACCTCATCTTCATTCCATTTTGATGCCATATCATCGTTTACATAAAGTACTAGATGATAATGATTACTCATAACGGCATATGCGCAAACATGGATGGCAAAAATACTGGCTAATTGTTGGATGCGAGAAACTATCCAAGGTTTGCGATGAGAGTAGTCTCTACCAGTTTCCTTATCAACGCCGCACAGATAAGAGCGTCGCACACAGCGTGTCATGCAATGGTAATAAGCTGTAGCGCTTAGATCGATTTGATTGGAACGAGCTGTAGTCATACTGCGACATCCTGTGCTGCGATATGTGTAATATATATAGAATGCGTACGATTATCAAGCGAATTTTTTTGGATGTCCTGCAGGATATTTTTGGATGTCCTGCAGGATATTTTGAGAGACTAATCAGGCCGTTGTGGTTGATGGGTTTTGGTTGGCTCGGTGGATGGCCCCATAGGGGGCACCTCGTGTTGCTGCTCACGATGACGAGCAAAAGCATTCAATGAATCACGACGGGGTTGATCATTGGGTTGCTCAAATCGTTGCTGAGGAAGCGTCGCTTGGTTTGTTTTGGCGTAGATCTCTTTCACCGTATTCTCATAAGTTTCAATTTTAGCCGCTTGCTCGGGATCCCCTCTGTTGAGGCTTTTCAGATAATGGTTGACCATTTGTTGTGTTTTCGGCGTAAAGACCGGAATTTTATCGGGGTGTTCCTGTAATAATTGTTGCAAAGTGGCTAAGGCAGTGGTGGGATCTTCCGCTTCCACTTCAGCTAGTTTATCTTTTGTTAACTTCACTCGCTTAATCACAGGTTCTTGGACAATCCCCTTTTCTTTTTCCAATAAAGCAGCACGGTCATAGGTGGTTTTGGTCAAAGGCTCCACAATGGCCTTTTGCACGCCGTGCTGTATAGCGGCAGGAATGGCTGCCACCCCGGCGATTAATGCAGCTGGCACAGAGCAGATTTTTAAAAAGGTCGAGTTATTGTTCCAAGCATATTTCACAAAATTGGTGCAATTGTTAAAGGTCTTTTTAGGGTTAAACACCGCTTTAACGGTTTCAGTGACAGCAGCTAACCCCGCCATCGGAATTAAACCGATACCTAGGGCAATCTTTGCGGGCACTGAAGTTTGAGGATCGGCAACTTTGTTAAGCATTTTACCCCCCAGCCAACTGACCGCATTTAAGGGGTTCCAAGCGCTTAAACGCTCCAAAACTGTCTTTTTACCGCCATTGGTTGTCACCGCATTTTGATACTGTAGTGCGCCGTTTAATACTTCTTGTGGGTTACCAAAGCCACCCCAAGCCTTTTTCTTAAAATAGGATTTTAAGTTTTTTTCAGAACCTGCGGCTAAGATGGCCCCTGTTGTTTCAGAGCAGTTTTTGGTAGCGAGATTAAACTTTTTGCCATCTTCGGTGAGACTGCGCATTTTGGCGAGCATGCGTTCTATATTAAGCCCATGTTGTAAGCGCTCATGGCCAGTTATGCCGCCAACGGGCAAGCGGACGGTATCGTCTGGGCTGTGCCCACGGGTTACCACCGATTGATTATCGCCTTGCATAAAGGGTGAAATTTTGTCGACGAGCTTTTTCTCTGAAAATAATTCTGATTGTCGATTAAACAGATATTCTTTTTGAGCTTTGGCATTATGTTGTACTTTTTCATAGATTTCTTTGGTCATGGTTTCTTTGGTGACATCTTTATGCTCTTCGGGTAAAAATTGTCGCCACTGCTCTAGATTAACCGTATCTTTTAAATTAGGTGGATAGTTTTTGTCGAATAAGACGGCTAAGATTTTATCTTTTAACATATCAAAAGGTGTCATTTGACAAAAAACGGCCACGCTTTGCGCTGGGTTTAACACCTTGGTGACTTCTTGGAGTTGGTATTGAATATAAGCTTGCTCTGAAAAACGCTCGTCTTTGTTATCAATCAATGTTCGACGTTCATCGTCACCCAGTGCTTTCAATTCTAAAATTTCATTTTTTATTTTTTCATCGGTCTCTAAGTCCATTGTTCCTTTGAGAATGTCTCGTTTAGTGATGAGAATATCTCGTTCTTCACGTAATTCTGTTTTTTTGTCTTGTAATTCAGATTTGATTTTTTCGATGTCTTTTTTATCCAATGTTTTAGGATTTTTGACTGCTGCTTGCCAATTGTCGAGATTTTGTTGTAACAGATTAAATAATGAACCTTCAATGTCAATCGAGTCTTTCTCGGCTAGTTTTTTCTCTATAATAGTAATAGCTTCTAGCTTATCAGACGACTCATTCAACAATCTTTGTGTTTCAATAAAGGCTTTTTGCTCGGGTGTTAAGGCAGTGAGGTGCGCAATTTCTTTATTCGCTAAATTGGCAACTCTGGATCCTAACGGTCCGCGATAGGTGCGTTGTTCACGTGTGATCCCAAACCTTGGATCTACTTGCCCAACATCGACCCCCGTGCGCTCGTTAAGATTGTCAGAGTTGATATTTTCTCTTAAATCATAGCCCTTGGGGTCTCCCGGCCACCAGCTAAAGTAAACTTTATACACCTCTTGTTTTTTGACTTTGTTGTTTTCATCCAATACGTTTTGTGTGGTTCTTTCGAAGGGGATTATTATGCTGTTGCCTTTTAAACAATACTGTTGAATGAGTTTTTTGCCTGTGTCATTTGCAGGGATCGTCAGTTCAATAGCGGCATGTCCCACATTCCCACCGAAGAAACTGGCATCTAAAAAATGCGCCATCCCATTGCCTGCGTTGTAATGGGTACCCCAGGTGTATAAGGTAACAGAGCTGCTTTTGATGTCACCTTTTGGCATAAGATGATCTCCTGGCTTATTTATATACTCTTACAAGCCATAGACGATAAAAGAGGAGGGGAGCAACTTTTTGAATGGGATGCCGACGAAAGGATGACCTACTATAAAAGCTAAGTGCTTATTTTTTGCCAAAACGCCCAAGAGCAACGAGCACAATGCCTGCAACCAGTGATAAACCGCCCGCGATCGGTGGAATATGAACTCTTTCTTTGGTTTCTGCGGTGACTTTAAGTTCACCAACTCGGATAACATCTTCTTTCTTGGTGTAAGAAAATCCCTGATAAGAAAGCGCTGCAATCCCAAACAGAATCAAGAGTATTCCGGCAATGTTGGAAAACGATTTCATGGATGTGGCCTTAAAAGAGCTGTTCCTGCTAGATATTATAGCTTATTCGCGACCCAATGAAACGTTGCGGCTAGGTTCTGCGGCCGCTGTGGCACCCATGGCGACTGCGGCTCTAGCACGAATATCTTCATAGAGCTTGCTTTCTTTACGATCCATTTCTGAGATTGCGTCATTATGAACGCTATTGCCCGCAATAGCGCCTAGTTGCGCGCTGCATCCTGCTCCCACAGCGGCGACAGCCCCAGCTTGGGCGACGAGATCATTCATTTGAGCAGCACATTCTGCCGCCTGGGCAGCTAATAGATTGTCATTTTGCCTAAAGCTTTCACTTTCTGAATCTAAAGATGCTTTTAACTCATCGACTGCGGCAAGCGCGGCAGCGGCGGTGGCAGCTGAACCTGTAGGGGCTGCTAAACTTGCTGGGCTGACGTTTTCTTTTAAGGCATCTAATGACTCGCCAGTGAGTTTCTTTTTAGAGGTAAATATTCTGTGGACGAGATCTTTAGCTTTATCACAGACTGACTCAATAGAATCCACCACTATATGAAGTTTTTCCGAAAGCACTTGTCTTTTGGCAGTCAATTCGGTAATTTCAGTCTCAGCCTGTTCAATTTTGGCTTGGATTTGTTGTTGCTCTTTCTTGAGTTGTCTTAACTTCTCTGCGCGCATGGGTAAGGCTGCAGGATTCCATGAACTTGCGGTTAGTCGTTTGAGCTTATCTTCTATTTTCTTTTCATTCGCTTCTTGTTTATTTTTCAAAGCAGCAATTTTTTCTTGTAATCGTAATTCTCTTATTGAAATGTCATCAATTTTTTGTCTGATTCGTGCTTTTTTCTCAGGGTCAACTTCGTTCATAGAGGACGATGTGAGGTCGTCTAAATCATGTTGTAAATGTTCTAGCTCTTCATTGCAAATAAATTCTTCCATTTCAGATTCGCTGCTTTCTTCCAAAGCACTAATAAACTCTGCAGCAGCTTGTTGTTGCTCTGCATTTGCGTGGCTAGCTTCTTCTTTGATCTCTTGCTTTATTTTTTCTTCTTCTTTGAACATCGATGCTAATTTTGATTTGGCTTTTTGTACAAAGGTTTTCTTTTTCACAATTTCATTGTCAAGAATTTCAATATCATTTTTAATTTGATTTTTTTCAGTATACAGATTGACCAACTGAGTATTTTGTTGTGGCGTAAAAACCTGCTGACCTTGCACTTGAAAGTTATTGATGGTGTTTGTCATTTTTTGCTGGTGTTGAACTTGATTTTGCTGACGGGTATGTTGTATTTGGGTATATTGCGCCGCTAATTTATCAACCTGTTTAAAAATGGCTTTTAATTGATCCATCGATTCAGCATGAATTAATTTTCGCATATTAAACAAATTGGCTTCTAACTGCATTTTTTGTTCAAGAGGAACGCCTTGAGTGCGAAAACGCGCTTCATTTTTTTCTTGCGCTAAAATGGCGGCAATTAATGTACGATATTCTTTCATTTTTTCTTCGAAAGCGAAGATTTCAGCGGCTTCTTTTTTAAGTAATCTAACAATCTCGCGCTGGATCAATGAGGCCATCTGATAGTCGAGCAAATTCTTTTTTTCAACCAGAACTTGTTCGCCTTGTGCTTTAATGGCCGCTTTATTATTCACCAAATCAAGGGATTTAAATTCAAAAATGATAGCCGCAATCCCAAGCTCTTGGCAGGCTTTGGCTAATAACTCTTCTTTTCTTTTTTGCTGGGTTTTGGGCTTTTTGGAAAGCTTTTCTTCGAGTGTAGGCTCACTTAAACGATAATCTTTGCGGATCCATAATTCTTCCAAGCTATCCATGGTGCGGCGATAGCCTCGTAAGTCATCCATACTAAATCGCGTTTGTTGTTGCAACATAATGAGATCTTTTTCAAAGTACTTACTGTTGTGACAGGCGATGAACCTAAAAGTTCCAAAGGAGAGAGCGGGGATATGCTCACAACTAGAGCGAGGAGTTGCCCTTAAAGTTATACTTAGGCACAGTGACCAGCGGTTAAAAAGGCCAAGTCAGCATCAGTCAAAGCTCTAGAAGGGCTTGTTGAGAAGCTATAGTAAGCGAAAATGCCAGCAGCGAGGAAAGCAAAACCCAAAAACAGTTCACCATAAAGAGCACCGTTAACGGTGACGATTTCTTCTTTGCTGAGGACGCGCATGAAATTCTACTCAGTTTGTTTTGACTAAAGTGGCCGCTATTATGTCGCTTGAGAGGATAAGTGTCAAATGCAAGACCACTTACTTTTTAAACTAAAATTAGTTTATTTACCAACCAATAATTTATTTGCTATGGTGGCTAACCAGAGCGAAATAAGCGAAAATGCCTAAAAAGTGTGATAAGGATTTTGTGTGGAAAAAATATGGTTGAATAGTTATGAGCCTGGGGTTCCTGAGTTTATTGATCCGGATCAATATGCCTCGCTGGTTGATTTTGCAAACGAATGCTTCACGAAATTCAAAGATAAGACTTGTTACACCAATATGGGTAAAAGTCTTAGCTACCAACAAATCGACGACAAGAGCCAAGCGTTCGCAGGTTTTTTACAACAGACTTGTCGCCTAGCAAAGGGTGATCGCGTTGCGATTATGATGCCCAACCTGATGCAATATCCAGTCTCACTGTTTGGCGTTTTGCGTGCCGGGATGGTTGTTGTCAATGTCAACCCGCTCTATACCGTACGTGAATTGAAACGCGTGCTGCAGGATTCTGGTGCAAAATGTATTGTGGTGTTAGCCAATTTTGCGCATGTGCTTGAGCATGCGCTGGAAGGTTCGCAAGTAGAACATGTGGTAGTTACTCAGCTTGGAGATTTGTTGGGTTGCTTTAAGGGCACATTAGTCAACATGGTGCTTAAGCATATCAAAAAAATGGTCCCTGCTTGGCATATACCCAATGCTTATCTCTTTAAAGACATTATTAGCGAAAAGCATAAAAATGCCTTTGCGCCGCTAGCGGTAAAAGGAGAAGATATTGCTTTCTTGCAATATACAGGAGGCACCACAGGCGGTATTAAAGGGGCCATTTTAACACACCGAAATATGATCTCGAATGTGCTACAGGCGAGTGCGTGGATTGAATCGTTTCTACATCATGAGATCAAAGGTGGGATTATTACCGCTTTGCCGCTGTATCATATCTTTTCATTAACAGCGAACTGTTTAGTCTTTTTACGGGTTGGGATCCCTAACATTCTTATCACCAATCCACGCGATATCCCAGGTTTCATTAAAGAATTAAAGCGTCAGCCGTTTGCTATTATGACGGGCGTTAATACCTTATTTAACGCGTTGTTGCATAATGATGAGTTTGCTAAATGTGATTTTTCAAAATTTATCTTCACCTTGGGTGGCGGTATGGCTGTGCAAAGAGCGGTTGCTGAGCGCTGGCAACAAGTCACGGGTGTTCCATTAATTGAAGCTTATGGTTTAACCGAAACCTGCCCCGCTGTTACCATTAACCCCATGAATTTAAAAGCGTATAACGGCTCCATTGGCCTACCGTTACCTTCTACTAATATTAAAATTGTCGATGAAAATAACCAGGAATTACCGATTGGTGAAACCGGAGAGCTTTGCGTACAGGGGCCACAGGTGATGCGTGGTTATTGGAACCAACCTGAAGCGACTAAAGAGGTATTAGATGAGAGTGGTTGGCTACACACAGGGGATGTGGCCAAAGTCGATGAGCATGGTTTTGTGCGTTTAGTTGATCGCAAAAAAGATATTATTATTGTTTCCGGCTTTAACGTTTACCCCAACGAAATTGAAGACGTGATTGCGACCTGTAAAGGCGTTAAAGAAGTGGCGGTCATTGGCGTTAAAAACGAAGAGCATGGCGAAATCGTCAAAGCGTTTATTGTCAAATCCGATCCAGCGCTCACGCCAGAACAAGTGATTGCGCATTGTCGCAAAGACTTAACGGGTTACAAAGTGCCACGCGAAATCGAATTCAGGACCGAGTTACCCAAAACCAATGTGGGCAAAGTATTGCGTAGAGCTTTGCGGGAAGAAGAACAGAAGAATAGTTAACCGTCGTAGGGGCCGACCTGGCTTCGCTAAAAGCTACGCCAGGCAGGCAACGCATACAAGTAAATTGGGAAGAGTTTAGAACGCTGTCTTTTCCGTATCATGCGTCAAAGCCGCACCTTCAGGCAAAGTCACATTTAATTCTAATACAGAGTAATCGCCGCTACGCTCAAGCTGTACTTTGATTTGATCTTGATCAACCTTAATGTATTTGCTGATTACTTCAATCAACTCGCTTTGTAGTTGCTTGATAATATCAGTACCGGTTTTGCGAGCGCTCTCATGCGAAACAATGATTTGCAATCGCTCTTTCGCAACCGATGCAGGCGATCTTTTTTGGGTCAAAAAACGTAGAAAATTGATAATCTTCATGCCGGGCTCCGAAACAGCGCAAATTTATCCCATATTTTCTTGGTCCAGTTTTTTGCTGAGGAATCAAAGGGAATGTTTTCGCCCAGCAAACGACGTACTGCCTGTTCATAAGCGATACGAGCATCACTTTGGGTGTCCAAGGTGACTGGGACACCACGGTTAGATGATGTTAATACAGCAGGAGATTCTGGTATGACACCCAGTAAAGGTACCGATAAAATTTCTAACACATCTTCGATGGAAAGCATTTCGCCCCGCTTTACCCGAGGTTCCGAATAACGCGTTATCAATAGATGCTCTCTGATAGGAGTTTCTTTGTCTTCAGCACGTTTTGATTTGCTGGCTAATACACCGAGGATTCTGTCAGAGTCACGAACCGAGGACACTTCAGGGTTGGTAACAACAATGGCCTCATCGGCAAAATAAAGGGCCATCATAGCGCCTTTTTCGATGCCTGCCGGAGAATCACAAACGATGTAATCGAATTCTTTTTTAAGCTCTTCAATCACCTTGGCGACGCCTTCTTTGGAAAGGGCATCTTTGTCGCGTGTTTGAGAGGCAGGTAAAATAAAGAGATTCTCAATTCGTTTATCTTTGATGAGTGCCTGGCTCAAATTGGCATCCCCATTAATGACATTGACGAAATCATACACAACGCGTCGTTCGCATCCCATGATAAGGTCCAGGTTACGCAAACCAATATCAAAATCGATGACAGCCGTTCGATAGCCCATATTGGCTAAGCCTGCACTAATGGCCGCACTGGTGGTTGTTTTGCCCACCCCTCCTTTTCCAGAGGTAATCACGATGACTTTGGAGGTTGAATTTTTCAAGACCAAGTTCCTCTCAAATAAAAAGACTGCAATAGCTTAGTGTTTAACCTAAATGGGCCGAATGTTCAAGCGGCCTTGTTGTAGTTGGATGCAAGCTGCTTGCTTCCAACAAACTTCTTTCAAATCTTCACTGATGCGATATTGGCCTGCAATAGAAACAAGTTCAGCTTCCAAACTTTTGCAATAGATCATGGCTTCGGGATCGCCCATCACGCCTGCCAGCGCGCGGCCACGTAGAGGTCCATGGACGTGAATGTTGCCGTCTGCTAATACTTCAGCTCCGTGGCTCACCGCTGCTAAAATAATTAAATCGCCTCCTGGGACATAGAGTTGCTGGCCCGAGCGAATGGGTTGGGTGATAATCCGGCTTGCTGAATGATGAGTAGGCTCTGCTTGTACTGACACTTGAGCGGTTGTCACAGCCTCCTGGGGTTTGGCTTCTTCGACAACTTTCTTTTTGGCAATGACCTTTTCTTCCGGGAACTGAGCAAGACCTGCTGCCATAGCGGCCTCTTTGAGTGATTTTGATGCGCCCCTGACACCAATAGGGATCAACTTTTTAGCGCGCATCATCGTCATGAGAGCAGGGAAGTTGAATGCCTCGCCTTGTTGATGCAAACGCCCCACATCGATGATGATAGGCGCAAAATGGAAAAAATTTGGCGCTTGCTTAATTTTATCATCTAACTGCAAAGATAAATTATCGAGATCATGATCCAGCAGGATGATTGAAGTGAGCGTAAAAAGGCCACCTTTGAGTGCAAGACTGGTGAGAGGTTTAGTAAGTGTTGCTTCCGTCATCGTATTATTAACTATGTGAAGAAATTCAACCATTATAAGCATAACTACTCTGCAAAGGCACCTATACTCTTCCCATTTTGCTCTGCTGCGTTGTTGGCTACGATTTCTGGCGGCGGTCGTGTATCAGAATATGCTCTTTTGCTCGAGGTTTTGTCGCCTAGCCTAGAAAATTCATGCTGCGAACATGGGGCGTAGAAAACTGTTTTAAAAGTCAGTTCCACAAGCGTGATCCAGGGACTTACGCTATTCTTTATTGTTAGGTAACACAATAGGAATTGAGGGTACAGCAGCCCATGGAGAGACTGACCGCTACAACGTGGGTAGCCTTGTTATGTGCTGTGAGCCTTGAGTCTTCTCATGCTACGGCTGCGATCATTGAAAAGGCTACTGTCAGCGCGCCCAGCGCATTAGTGTCTTCGTTAGAGCAGGAAACAAGCATCCCTATTCATGATAATCGCTTTGTGGTGGATAAAGACATCCAATCACTACAAGTGATTATCAATACCGATAACGTGCAGTCCATTAAAATAATCGGTCCTTTAGGGATTGAGATCCTACCTTTGCAAAACTCAGATACCGTCAATTGGCAGCAGATTGATAAGCTATATGCCATTACCCTAAAAAAGCCAGCCATAGGCCAATGGGAAATAAAGGGTAAAATGTTAGCCACACCCAAAATTATTGTGGATTCCACTTTAAAAATGGTGACTCCCGATTTTCCCAATAATTTGTTTCGTGGGGAAACCTTAACGATTAGCGCTTATTTAACAGATAAAAATAAAAGAGTAACCGATAAGGAATTACTCGCTCAGACGCAATTTTTGGCCACGCTACATAACGTGGCTACTTTTGAAAAATATAAAATATTCTTGACAGATGATGCAGGCAAAGGACAGGGTGTTTTTCGATATCATTATCCTTTGCAAACCTTGCCGGGTGTTTATCGCATGACTATTCAAGCGATAAGTTTACTTTTCCAGCGAGAGCAAGAACAACAATTTTATCTATACGATTATCCTGCAACTTTTACCTCAAAAATCATATCTGATACAGATGAATTATTAGTACAAGTGGAGTTAACAAGTCCCCTGTTGGATGAGCAAACTTGTCGCTTTAATGCGCTGTTTATGGGCAGAGATGGGGAGATGTCAACCTCTTTATTAAATAAGTATGCAGAACATAAATGGCAATTATTCATGCCGGTTTCAGATGCCACGCATAAAATGACGCTTTTGTTAAATGGCTACACTATCGATAGACGCTTAATTAATATCACGTTTCCAGATGTCGATGTGTTTACGATGTATCAAAAAAATATGAGTGACATGAGAACCTACTGGAATGAGCGATGGAAAGCTTTTTGGCAACAAAACGAACTTAATCAACTAGGCTACTTATTCCCCTTTTCAACGGAAAAAATCCGAGAACGTTTGTTATTTGATGTCAACCAAGAGTTACCAGCTAACACGATCCCTTTACGAGAGTATCCTACTTATCAGGAAACGCTATTGAAGGAATGGGAACCCGGTATATTTGGGCCTCGTGCAAAAACCCTTGTCGAGCAACTTAGTACCCCTGAAAAGGGACATTCGGAACGAACGCAGCAAGGCTCTGCTAAATTAGCATCGCCTGTTACCGCGAAGCCGAAACCGTTGCCTCCCCCTTCGCCTTGGCGCAAATGGGTGATTACGGGAATAGTTGTCCTATCTTTGGTATTAGTCACGCTGTTGATGGGCTTGTTGTGGATCTTCAAGAAAGAAAAGCTGCGAGCTATTTTCAGTAGCATCGCGTTTGTGTTTGGGCAGTTAAGACAAATTAAGCTAAAACCCGAGCAAGAAAAAGCGCCAGATGTGCCCGCCAGCCCTGAAGATGCCGTTGCTGCTTTACTTGATGAAGCCTCGGCTTCTGTTCCTGCTCCGGCAGCACCTGCACCTGCACCTGAAGCAGCACCTGCACCTGAAGCAGCGGTAGCACCTGAAGCAGCGGTAGCACCTGATGCAACGGTAGCCCCTGAAGCAACGGTAGCACCTGATGCAGCGGTGGCCCCTGAAGCAACGGTAGCCCCTGAAGCAACGGTAGCCCCTGAAGCAATAGTAGCCCCTGAAGCAGCGGTAGCCCCTGAAGCAACGGTAGCCCCTGAAGCAGTGGTAGCACCTGATGCAGCGGTAGCACCTGATGCAGATGCGAAACCTGAAGGGGATCCTTTAGCGGATGAATCTGGGGCAGCGGTTGAGGTTGGGGCTGCAAAGCCCGAACCACAACAACCCAGTGCTTAGTTTAAGTGACGAGGATCCTGTTGGGGTTGCCCCTTAGTCGCGGAGGACTTTTTTACAGCCACCTCTTTGACAGAGCTATTTCCTAATTCTTCTTTCGAAAAATCATCAACAGCAATGACCCCTTGGCATAACTCATTCACGCGAGTTAAAATTTTGGCTTCTTCGTCGGTGATGATTTTTGATTGTAATGCGAATTCAATGCTTTGCGACAATGTACCATGCGCTTCATGGTTTTTGCTTGCATCAAAGACCGTTTTGATTAATGTTGCATGTTGAATCAGTTCATCAAAAGCAGTGCTTAAAATTCGGATAGGATCATTTTTGTTGCTAGAGATAAAGACGCGTTGCAAGAGTCGTGTTCTGGCTTCGTTTTGCGTAGTTAAAATCTCTGTGATTTCACGGTTTAAACGATCATTGGGATAATGACAAGGTATTCCAAATGGCATCACTAAAGCTCGGAGCCCGAAAGCCACAGCGCGCTGTGGGAAGTTACGAAGCAGTTCATTCATCGTTTGCCAGTATTGAGCTAAACAGTAATCCAAAGACCAACGTACTAAAGGCGCGTCTGCTTGCGGTGAACCTTGATCTTGATGACGCTTTAACACAGCCGACATCAAATACATCATAGATAACAGATCTCCTAAACGGCTGGAGAGCGATTCCTTGAATTTTAACTTACCGCCAAGCAGCGCCATGGAGGCATCAGCGACCAGTGCAAACGCAGAACTTGCACGCCCAAGCTGCTGATAATAGCGTTTAGCAAATGTTGTGGTGGGAGCATTTGCAAAATAGGCAAAGGTTAGCCCATGAAATA
This sequence comes from Candidatus Berkiella sp., assembly GCA_050247135.1. Taxonomy (GTDB): domain Bacteria; phylum Pseudomonadota; class Gammaproteobacteria; order Berkiellales; family Berkiellaceae; genus Berkiella. Next base: position 12,043 of record JBFWUT010000013.1, on the reverse strand, counting down.
GGGCATGAGCAGCGTTTGATAGGGTAAAGCTGATATGCTGCCCCATGTAATGCTCAAATTCATGTAGATTGTGATGAGACAAAGCCTGCATTTCTTTTAAAACATAAGGATGGCAGCGTACAGCACCTTGACCGAAAATAATCATATTTCGGGTTAAGATATTGGCGCCTTCAACAGTGATTCCAATTGGCACCCCTTGATAACTGCGGCATAGATAGTTATTGGGGCCCATCATAATGCCTTTGCCGCCGTGCAGATCCATGGCATCGTTAGCAATTTTTCGGCCGAGCTCAGTGACATGGTACTTGGAAATGGCACCAGGTACAGAAGGTTTTTCACCTGCATCTACCATTGCAACAGTCAGATTGCGAACAGCTTCACACAGGTAGGTCATGCCACCAATTCTGCCTAAAACTTCTTGGATACCTTCAAAATTGGCAATACTAGTATGAAATTGGCGGCGGATTTTGCTGTAAGCGCCACAGGTAAGTACGGCACCTCTTGCTCCACCGGCACTTGAAGAGGGAAGTGAAATAGCGCGTCCGGTCGATAAGCATTCGACTAGCATCCGCCAACCGTGTCCAGCCATTTTAGGACCGCCGATGATCCAATCTAGCGGGATAAAGACATCTTTGCCTTGGGTAGGGCCATTTTGAAAAGGAATATTACTGGGTAAGTGGCGGCGGCCAGTAGTTACGCCAGGGGTTTTGGTAGGGATCAACGCACAGGTGATACCCAGTTCTTTCTTTTCGCCCAATAATCCATCGGGATCATACAATTTGAATGCAAGTCCTAATAAGGTTGCAACAGGGGCGAGAGTGATATAACGCTTATTCCAGTTCAGCCGGATCCCAACAATTTCTTTACCTTCAAATTGTCCTTTACAAATAATACCAGTATCGGGAATTGCGCCAGCATCAGAGCCCGCTTCGGGGCCGGTTAGGGCAAAGCAGGGGATCTCTTCACCACTGGCCAGACGGGGTAAATAGTATTCAGCTTGTTCGCTAGTACCATAGCGTAATAATAATTCAGCAGGGCCTAGGGAATTAGGCACAGCGACCGTTGATGATAAGGTGAGGCTGCGGCCGGCTAGAATACATAAGATTTCAGAATGGGCATATTCTGAGAAGCCCTTACCACCATACTTCTTGGGGATCACCAAGGCAAAAAAGCCATTCTCAATGAGAAATTGCCAAATATCTTCAGGCAAATCATTCAGGGTGTGGGTAATTTCCCAATCGTTTGCCATTTCGCACAGGGTTTTGACCGGGCCATTAATAAAAGCTTCTTCTTCTTCGGTCAGTTTGGGCATGGGGATAGTAAGCAATTTTTCCCATTGTGGCTGGCCACTGAATAATTCTCCTTCCCATCCCACAGTGCCTGCCTCTAAAGCGACACGCTCGGTTTCTGAAAGGTTAGGTAAGGTTTTGCTTAAAGCATCAAAGGCGGGGTTAGTAATAAAGCGTTTTCGTTGTTCAGGGTTATTGAGCAGGAAAGCAAGGCCACCAAACAAAACCCAACAGAGGGTGAGGGTAAACCAGCCTAGTGAGGAGAAGAAGGTAGTGGCTAACAAGCCAGCTGCGATGGCTCCTGTAGCAGTCATTAAAGAGGCACGGAAGTAGGCTAATGCTATCAAGCCACCTAACCAGAGACCTATGCCAAGTACAGTGCTCATTATTTCCCCCGAAACGCTGCTGTATATAAGTAAACTATCCCTCGAAGTATAGTAAGCGTCAAGCTAAGTAAAAACTGAGTGCATATCCTCGTCTGCCTTATCGCCAGATATTTTTCCAGCTTCTATGCGAATTAGGGTTATTTGCGCCATAATAGAGCAGATTTGGCAAAAGAAAATTTCCATAACGCCGTTAAGTTTTAAACATCACTAATTTGAGAGTGCCCCATGAACCGTAAAATTGTCATATACCTGATACTACTGTTGATTGTTATTGGCGCGGCACCCTATCTGATTGGGTTCTTGGTAGAAACGCGATTTAAAGACATTGTGCAGGTAGCTTCAGAACTGGAATCCACCAAGGTTGAATTAGTGACCTATAACCGGGGATGGCGACACTCTACTGCAGAAACCCGTGTGACTTTATCCGGAAAGTTTGTCGAAGGTTTTCATGCTGGCTTAACCAACAGCAAAGAGGCAGGTAAAAATTTAAATATTCTGATTAAGCATGATATCGGGCATGGACCATTTGTTAAGCTACATGACGGTGGTTGGGCTTTTGCGTTGGCAGCTATTCATTCCCAATTAGATGATGAAGCACAAAAGAAAATGATGAAAGTGGTGGGTGATACTGATGTGCTCACCATAGACAGCATCATCAAAATCGATGGCACCACCAAAGCGAAGATCCATGGGAAAGAATTAAAAATCGCTGAAAACGACAAAGAGCATATCTTATGGAAAGGCATCAGCGGCGAATGGGAGTTGAGTCGTGATTTCAAACGATTGCAAGGCAATATGCTCATGCCAGGTTTTGATATGGTTTTTGAAAACGCACGTGTTGTGGGTGATGATTTAGTCTTTAAAACCCAACGCTTTAAAACGCCAGAAGGGCTTTGGTTAGGAACGGCGCAAGGTGATTTGCAGAAGCTGCAATTGCATATTGAGAAAAAACCGTTCTTCTCGATGACCGGCGTTGCTGTGAGTGGCGTCACCGATACCGAAAATGGCATGATTGAATCTTCAGGCACATTACGCATTGAATTAATCATTGTTGATGACAAGCAATATGGCCCCGCAAATTACAGCGGTTCTATTAAAAATATTGCACCCGGCGCAATGAAGTCTTTGGTGGATATTACCAAAGAGATGGAAAGTGCTCCTGAAGCTGAGCAAAGTCAGTATATTGAACAGATCATGGCTTTACTTCCTGATTTGTTAAAGACCCGTCCTGAAATAGTGATTGATGATCTCAGCGTTCATGTGCCAGAAGGAGATGTCAGAGCGACTTTTGCGATGGCAATTGGTGGCCCCGATGCAACTGACGTTCACCAGATCCAACAACTGATTCAATCAATTTTTGCTAAAGGCAACTTCATCATGCCTAAAGCCACATTGCAGGAGTTGTTGTCCTTATCAGTTAGAGATCCTATTGAAGCTCAGGCTAAACAACAGCAACCGCCATTAACGCAAGAAGCGATTGATCAAGAAGTAGCAAAAACAGCCAATGAAATGATTACCAAGCAAATTCAGGAAGGGGCGTGGGTAGAAAAAGGCTCTAGCTTGGTGATGGATTTTGAGTTCAAAGATGGCAGACTGGTTGTGAATGGTAAAATGATAGATTTGATGCAGTTAATGGCAGGAACGCAAAGCCAAGGCGCACCGCAAATGGCGCCTCAAGCTGCACCACAACTTCCGCCGGAGAATGGAACGACATCAACACCGGCACCCCAATAACTTCTTAAGAAGCTCTACTTCCTCGCTTTCCTGCGTCGCGCCATAGGCGCTATGCAGGGCAAGCGAAGCAGGGCCCTAACTGTCAACAACCTCTGCTTCCACCAAAGCCTTCAATTCATACATTTTCTGTAACGCTTCTTTTGGTGAATATTCATCTGGCGCTAGTGCATCTAAAAATTGCATGAGTTTATTATTTTGCGCTTTCTTTTTAGGTTTGGAGGCAGCAACCAGCGATTTTTTATGTTCTAAATTGTACAGCGCTTCTTTTGCTGTTTGCAGCACTCCTTTAGGTAGACCCGCCAGCTTAGCCACTTGTAAGCCATAGCTTTTATTGGCTGGCCCTTGTTCTACCGTATGTAAAAACACAAGATTATCTTCGTATTCTTTGGCATCTAGATGAATATTCCTTACGTTCGCAATCCGTGTGGCGAGTTCGGTTAGTTCAAAGTAATGGGTTGAAAAAAGTGTAAAGCAGGAAATACGTTGGCTCAAATCTACCGCGCAAGCATAAGCTAGTGCTAAGCCATCAAAGGTACTGGTGCCGCGCCCAATCTCATCAATTACGACAAGGCTTTGTGGGGTAGCATAATGCAAAATATTGGCTGTCTCTGTCATTTCGACCATAAAAGTCGATTGGCCCTTGGCCAAATTATCGGCAGCACCAATCCGGGTAAAAATCCGATCGACCGGGCCAATGGTTGCTTTAGCTGCGGGAACAAAACTGCCAATATGGGCCATTAATACAATTAATGCCGTTTGGCGCATATAGGTGGATTTACCTCCCATATTAGGACCTGTGACAAGCAACATGGTTTGCTCTGTATTGAGTAACGTATTATTTTCAATAAAGGGCTCTTTAATGACTTGTTCAACTACCGGATGTCGACCTTGTTTAATATCAATGCCGGGTTTATTAGTGAGAGTTGGGCATTGATAATTTAAAGTTTTAGCACGCTCTGCCAAATTGGTTAACACATCGACTGTTGCCAGAACGCTAGCAGTTTCTTGCATGGTATTAAGATCGGTCATGAGCGTTTTTAATAATTCTTCATATAAGAAACGTTCGCGAGCCATGGCTTTTTCTTGGCTGCTTAAGATCTTTTCTTCATAAACTTTTAGTTCAGGCGTAATGTATCGTTCTACATTTTTGAGGGTTTGTCTGCGTACATAGTCTTTGGGAGCATTAGCGGCTTGATTGCGACTGAGTTCGATATAAAAACCGTGCACGCGATTATAACCCACCTTTAAGGTACTGAGATTAGTGCGCGCTTGTTCTTTTTGTTCGAGTTTTTGTAAATAACTATCGGCACTTTCACCGAGACTGCGCAGCTCATCGAGGGTTTTATCATAGCCTTCACGAATGACTCCGCCTTCACGGATCATTTGCGGTGGATTATCCACGATGGCTTTTTTAAGAAGTGTACAAAGCGTAGGCAACGCTTGCAGATGGGCTAACGTTGATTCATTTAAAGCGCCAGTCTTCTTTAAAATAGTTTTTATTTTAGGCACCACATCCAGTGCCATGCCAAGTTTGACTAAATCTCGGGGTCTAGCGGTTTGCAAGGCAACGCGCGCTAAGATGCGCTCCATATCGCCGACTTGTTTTAATAAAGCATACAGTGAGTCTATTTTTTCACTGTTAAGTAAGGCGCTAATGGTGGCTTGGCGTTCTTTGAGTGTTGCTCTTGCTTGCAAGGGCCGTGCTATCCAGCGTGCCAATAAGCGGCTTCCCATGGGGGTTGCGGTATTGTCTAAAGTCGAGAGTAGGGTATTTTGCCGTTCGCCCTGTAAGTTGGTAAGCAATTCGAGATTCTTTAGAGTATGGTTATCGATTTGTACATAATCGATAGCTTTTTCTACCGAGATTTTTCGAATATGCGGAAGAGCCGCGCGTTGTGTTTCATGTGCATAACGGAGTAAACAACCCGCTGCAATGAGACCGAGCTTTTTGTCTTCACACTCAAAAGCGATGAGGTTTTTAATATTAAATTGTAAGCATAATTGACGGTAAGCAGTGGTATGATCAAAATCCCATATGGGGCGTTGGCGAATGAGAGCCAATCCTTTGAGGGTTTCTGTAAAAGGAAATTTTTCAGAGATCAGTAATTCTGCCGGCGCTAAGCGCTCTAATTCGTTTTGTAATGAAGATAAGGAGTCGACTTCTTGTATGACAAAACGTCCGCTGCCAAGATCGAGACTGGCGATACCAAAATGATGTTTATCGTGTGAGATTGCGACGAGTAAATTATCGACATCAGGTTGAATAAGTGCTTCATCGGTAACTGTGCCAGGCGTGAGTATTCGAGTGACTTTTCTTTCCACAGGGCCTTTGCTAGTAGCGACATCGCCCACTTGCTCGCAGATCACGACCGATTCGCCAAGACGCAGTAACCGCGCAAGATAATTTTCCGCAGCATGAAAAGGCACTCCCGCCATCGGAATGCCCTCTCCATTCGATTGACCTCTGGCAGTCAAGGTAATATCTAACAGCGCAGCTGCTTTTTTTGCATCGTCAAAAAACAATTCATAGAAATCGCCCATGCGATAAAAAAGTAACTGTTCGGGGTGTTGTGATTTGATGCCAAGATACTGCTGCATCATGGGCGTATGTTCAGTGTTGTTGTTATTTGTCATTTAAATATCTAACTTCAGTTGTTGCTCAAAAAATGCTTTCAAGATTAAGGCTTTTTGCTCACTATGATTAATGTAACAAAAATTATCGCAAACGAATATTCTGTGCCATAATAACAACATTCGCTTTTTCATTAATCATTTTCTTATTCATGTATTCTCAACTGGGGGTGTCTTGTGGATGACAACAAAAAACAAGCTTTGAACGCTGCATTGTCGCAAATCGATCGCCAATTTGGCAAAGGTTCAGTAATGTGGCTAGGAGATAAGGGTGCGATCTCCGATACTGAAGTGGTGTCGACAGGCTCCTTAGGATTGGACATTGCGCTGGGCGTGGGTGGCTTGCCTTTAGGTCGTGTAGTTGAAATCTATGGTCCTGAATCTTCAGGTAAAACGACGCTCACATTACAAGTTGTTGCGGAATGTCAACGTAAAGGCGGTGTGGCTGCCTTTATCGATGCTGAACATGCTTTAGATCCTGTTTATGCTGAAAAATTAGGTGTTAAACTAGATGAATTGCTTATTTCACAGCCTGACACAGGCGAACAAGCCTTAGAAATTGCTGACATGCTAGTTCGCTCTGGTGCGGTTGATGTGATTGTTATCGACTCAGTAGCTGCGCTAACACCGAAAGCAGAAATTGAAGGTGAAATGGGCGACCAGCATGTGGGACTCCAAGCGCGCTTAATGTCACAAGCCTTACGTAAATTAACCGGTAACTTAAAACGCTCCAATACCTTAGCTATTTTCATTAACCAAATTCGCATGAAGATTGGGGTGATGTTTGGCAGCCCTGAAACCACCACGGGTGGTAATGCTTTAAAGTTTTATTCATCTGTACGGCTTGATATTCGTCGTATTGGCTCAGTGAAAAAAGGTGAAGAAGTCACAGGAAGCGAAACCCGCGTTAAAGTGGTGAAAAATAAAGTAGCTCCTCCCTTTAGACAAGCTGAATTTGAAATTGTTTATGGCGAAGGGATCTCTCGATTGGGCGAAATCGTTGATTTTGGTGTCAAAATTGGATTGATTGAAAAATCTGGTGCTTGGTATAGCTATGCAGGTAACCGTATCGGTCAAGGTAAAGACAATGCGAAGCAATACCTCCAAGAAAATCCGAAAGCAGCACAAGAGATAGAAGCGGCTATTCGTGAAAAACTACTGGTAGCTGATATCAATCAGCGCGCATCAAGCAATGCCGCCGTCTCATCAAAAGAAGAGACCAAAACCAGCAAAATGGCTAAAGCAAAAGGCGTGATGGAATCCGGTGTTCTCGAAGAAGAAATCTAAAGCCTTTGGCAGAAGGGCGGCTTTGCCGTCCTCTGTCGATGACGTCAAACAAGCCCTTAGAAATAAGGCAATTTACTTACTTTTTCGCCGTGATCATTCGCGGCGAGAACTCACCCGCAAGTTGATCCAAAAGGGCTTTCCAGCCAATACCATTACCCCTGTGCTCGATGAATTGGAGAATGAAGGCTTACTTAATGAGCAGCGTTTCATTGGGAGTTTTATCCGATCTCGGCGCGCACGAGGCTTTGGCCCCCTAAAAATTTGTGCCGAACTCAAGGAACGTGGTATTGATCGCGATCTTTGTCTCATGCACGAGGAATGGCAAGAGGAATTGTGGCAAAATAGTGCGATTAAGTTGTGTGCTAAACGTTTTGGTTTTATTGCGGAAAAATCTTCTGAACAAAAAATCCTGCAGTCACGGTATTTACAACAACGCGGATTTACGGGCCTTCAGATTAAAATTGCCCTCAGTGCGACAGACTGGAACCCTGTAAAAGATTAAACAATAGATTTAACCCTTGATTGCTAAGAGTGCAATAGCCTTTTAGCTCTCGTCTATATCAACCATTTAGGTGAAATATGAAAGTTGGTGAACTCAGAAAAAGCTTTTTGTCCTTCTTTGAAAAAAAGGGGCACACTGTTGTGCCAAGCAGTTCGCTAGTCCCTCACAATGACGAAACCTTACTGTTCACCAATGCGGGCATGGTGCAATTTAAGGATGTTTTTTTAGGTAAAGAAAAGCGTTCGTATGTTAAAGCGGCCAGTAGTCAATGCTGCGTCCGTGCTGGCGGCAAACACAATGATTTAGAAAACGTGGGCTATACGGCTCGTCATCATACTTTCTTTGAAATGCTGGGGAATTTTAGCTTTGGCGATTATTTCAAGCGCGAAGCGATTCAATATGCTTGGGAATATCTCACTCAAGTGCTCAAAATAGATCCCAAAAAACTGTGGGTCACCGTTTATGAAAAAGACAGCGAAGCAGAAGACATCTGGTTAAACGAGATGAAAGTCGACAAAAGTCGCTTTTCTCGGTGTGGAGAAAAAGATAATTATTGGTCGATGGGTGAAACCGGCCCTTGTGGTCCTTGCACAGAAATTTATTATGATCATGGCCCCTCAATTGCAGGTGGCCCACCAGGCTCGGCTGAAGCCGAAGGTGATCGCTATGTTGAGATCTGGAATTTGGTGTTCATGCAATTTAACCGTGACAGTCAAGGTAACATGACGCCCTTGCCTAAGCCATCCGTCGATACGGGGATGGGAATGGAGCGGGTTGCGGCTGTGATGCAGGGTGTGACCAATAATTACGATATCGATTTATTCAAGGCTTTAATTCAAGCAGCGATGTCTATTTTGGATCTGCAAAAACCCAATGACGCACAAACAAAGTCATTGCGTGTGCTGGCCGATCATATCCGCTCGACCACTTTTTTAATTACCGATGGGGTTATTCCTTCCAATGAAGGCCGTGGTTATGTGTTACGTCGCATTATGCGTCGAGCCTTGCGTCATGGCAATCAATTGGGCGCAACCCAACCTTTCTTTTATAAGCTGGTGAGTGCATTAGTGAAAGAAATGGGCGAAGCTTATCCCAAAATTAAAGAGCAACAAGCGCAAGTCGAAAAAATTATTCTAAAAGAAGAAGAGCAATTCTCTAAAACACTCGAACAAGGTTTGCGTATTCTTGAGCAAGAAGTAAAACAATTACGCGGCAAAAGAGTGAGTGGTGAAACGGCGTTTAAGCTTTACGACACATACGGTTTCCCTGTGGATTTAATCGCCGATATTGGTAGAGAAAAGGGCTTTACCATCGATATTGCTGGTTTTGAAATGGAAATGTCAAAACAGCGCGAACGTGCGCGGGGCGCTAGCCAGTTCCAAGTGGATTATAACCAAGGTGTGACGATTGACGCGCAAAGCGAATTTACCGGTTATCATGCCACAGAAGGTGAGTCCCAAATCATCGCTTTGCTTAAAGGCAAAGACAGCGTCAACTCATTGGGCGCTGGCGACAAAGGCAGCCTGGTTTTAAAAATCTCGCCATTTTACGCAGAATCAGGTGGGCAAGTCGGCGACACGGGAGTCATCCAAAGCGACAAAGGGGTGTTTGTCGTTGAAGATACTCAAAAGGTAGGGGATGCCATTGTTCATATTGGGCATATCGAAAAAGGTCAATTGGCCAAAGACGATACGGTCAAAGCTATCGTCAATAGTCAGCTTCGCCAAGCCACTAAATTAAATCACTCTGCCACGCACTTGTTGCACGCCGCTTTGCGAGAAATTGTGGGTAAACATGTGTTACAAAAAGGCTCACTCGTGACGCCCGACAGATTGCGTTTTGATTTTGCACACTTTGAGGCCCTAACGCCTGAGCAAATTCAGGCGGTTGAAAATCGTGTCAATGAAAAAATCTTGGAAAATACCCATGCGACTGTCACTGAAATGACACCTGAAGAAGCGGCGAAAACAGGCGCTATGGCTCTGTTCGGTGAAAAGTATGGTGAGAAGGTCCGCGTATTGAATATGGGGAATGGATATTCTGTAGAATTATGTGGTGGTACTCACGCTGAACACACCGGTGACATAGGTCTATTCAAAATTATTGCTGAAACGGGTATCGCGGCTGGGGTGCGTCGTATTGAAGCGCTTACTGGAGCCGGTGCGATGCAATGGCTCACGCAAGCAGACAAAAGTGTGCAACATCTCATGTTGTTGTTAAAAGCAACACGTCCCCAAGTTGCAGAAAAAGTGACACATCTGTTGGATAAAGTTAGGGATTTAGAAAAAGAAAACCAACGCTTAAAGGCTAAATTAGCCACCGGTAGCGGAGGGGATTTGACCAGTGAGGCTATCGTCATTGGCGATATCAAACTCTTGGTGAAGCGTTTATCGGATACGGACCCTAAAATCATGCGTGAGCTGATGGATGATCTCAAGAATAAGCTGACGAGGGCGATTATAGTGTTAGCAGCCGTAAATGGTGAAAAGGTGCAGTTAATCGTTGGGGTAACCAATAATTGCACGAATAAAGTTTCGGCAGGAGAGCTCGTGAATTTCGTCGCTATGCAAGTAGGGGGCAAAGGGGGTGGACGCCCTGATTTAGCCCAAGCAGGCGGCACGGACCCGGAGCACTTAGACAAAGCACTAGCCTCTGTGAAGGCCTGGGTGCAAGAAAAACTTTAGTGGATTGGGATTTTGATGTATAAAACGTCAAAAATGTTAGAATTCTACGTTTTAATGGATTAGCTAATGAGCTTAATTGTTCAAAAATACGGCGGAACCTCGGTCTCAGATATCGCGCGAATGATGCATGTCGCGCGAAAAATCAAAGCGACGCAAAACGCGGGCCACGATGTCGTGGTAGTCGTTTCTGCAATGGGGCATGAAACTGACCGTCTAGATGATTTAGCTCATCAAATCATGGAGAGTCCTTCACCTCGAGAGCTTGATGTCTTATTAGCCACTGGAGAGCAAGTTTCTATCGCATTATTATGCATGGCGTTGCACAGCATTGGGTGTCCAGCGAAATCTTATACGGGCGCACAAGTGGCTATTCGGACTAATAACATTCATACCAAAGCCAGAATTGAACATATTGATGAAGATAAAATTCGAGCAGATCTGGCCCAAGGAACTGTCGTTGTGGTTGCAGGGTTCCAAGGGATTGACTCGCAGGGGAACACAACAACCCTAGGGCGAGGTGGCTCCGATACCACCGCAGTCGCTTTAGCGGCAGCGTTAAAGGCAGATGAATGCCAGATTTATACCGATGTGGACGGGGTTTATACTACCGATCCGCGCATTGTCAGCGATGCACGTCGGATGCCGCGGGTTACCTTTGAAGAAATGCTTGAATTGTCAGGTGCTGGCGCACAAGTACTACAAATCCGTGCGGTGGAGTTCGCCGGAAAATTTAATGTTCCCTTAAGGGTCTTATCTACGTTCAAAGAAGGTTCTGGCACATTGATTACGTTTGAAGAAAAAGGTTTGGAACAGCCTATTGTTTCAGGGATCGCCTTTAGCCGCGAAGAAGCCAAGTTAATCATAAGAGGCGTACCTGACAAGCCGGGCACTGCTGGGCGCATTCTAGGGCCTATCAGTGACGCCAATATTGAAGTGGACATGATTGTTCAAATTTTAGGCGACGATGGCAACACAGATTTTGCTTTTACGGTTCATCGCCGGGATTATGAACAGTCGTTGGCCATTTTGCGCCAAGTGGATAAAGAATTGGGCGCAGCAGGTGTTATAGGTGATGCCAAAATTGCGAAGGTGTCATTAGTTGGTGTGGGGATGCGTTCTCATGCTGGTATTGCAAGCACCATGTTTAAAGTACTAGGCGCAGAGGGAATTAATATCCAGCTCGTGGCCACCTCCGAAATTAAAGTCTCGGTGCTGGTGGACGAAAAATATTTAGAGTTGGGAGTGCGGGCACTGCATGAAGCGTTTCGCCTGCACCAGGAACCCTACGAAGAGGAAGCTGAAAGTCGTAGGCTGAGCGCTTAGTGTTGATGAAAATAACAAATTCAGGATGCCAATCAACGCTTCTGCGAGGATGACGTCTTGTGTATTAAAGGAGATGACCACTATGCTCATTTTAACTCGACGAGTGGGTGAGACGTTGATGATAGGTGATGATGTTACTGTCACCGTGCTAGGTGTTAAGGGCAACCAAGTGCGCATCGGTGTGAATGCGCCCAAAGAAATTTCTGT
>JBFWUT010000012.1:0-71787 GCA_050247135.1 Candidatus Berkiella sp. | reverse complement strand
ATTAAATGAACTTAACACTCTGGTAAATGAAGCTGCTTCTAAAAAGTCAAAGCTCAATAGTCATGCAGCCGTATTCACACCACGAATGCCCACACCTATTGCCGTTGACACTGAGGTCACCGAGTCTGAAGAAATTGACTATGATGACTCAACATATGCTGAGGGGGATTACCAGCCTTATGAGGGGCTTTACGTGCCTGCGCAGCAACCAGGTTATTACCTTCCACCACAGTATCTCGGTTATCCAGGGTATCAGGGTTATCCGGAGTATCAGGGGTATCTGCCGCCTCATGTTGAAGTTATGCAAGCGGCTCCCGTTCGGAGCTTCACGCCAATGTATCATCAACAACAGCACCCTGTGCCCAATGGTCAAGAAAATCACCTCTGCAATCAGCAACAGTCGGTGACAAACAAAACACAAAGGTACACCCAGTAAATCTAAAAAGGGCCTTATTGAGTTTGTGATTGAAGCCAAAGCGTTTCAATCACACGCAAGAGGTTATCCAAAGCCCCTTTATTCTCTTCCACCACTTTTTGGGCAAATCGACCTTGTATAGTGCGCTTTTCCTGACTAGCCAATAATTCCACTAAAGCGGTACTAAGTTCTTCTTCATTGTTAACGATAGTTGCGCCTTTAGCCCCAACCAACATTTGGCTGATCGCTACGAAATTAAATAACTGTGGACCAGAAAGAACGGGGAGTCCTAGGGCAGCGGGTTCCAACAGATTATGTCCACCGACCGCAACAAAACTTCCACCCACAAAAGCCACATGACTTGCCGCATAAAATAAGGGCAACTCACCCATGGTATCGCCTAAATACACATCCGTTTCAGATTGTGTGCGTTGTTTTAAGCTTCTTCTAGCCACTTTGAAACCGCGATCAAGACACAAATTAGCAACTTTATTAAACCTATCGGGATGTCTTGGGACTAAAAATAACAGTAATTCAGGGAACTGTTGTTTGAGGGTCTGATAGCAATTGAGTGCGATGGCTTCTTCGGTTTCGTGAGTACTCGCCGCTATCCAGATCAAGCGTTCGCTGCCCAGCTCTTGCCTCAGCTCATGCCCAGCTTCTTGCAAATAACTTGGCAACTGTAAATCAAACTTTATATTACCTGTATCAGAGATTTTCTTTTGATCGATCCCTAAATAAGCAAATCTTGAAACATCCATCGCACTTTGGGCTGCAACAAAGCTAATAGGAGAAACAATCCATTTCATAAAGCGTCCCAGCCATTGGTAACGACGCATGGACACGGGAGATAAGCGACCATTTGCTATGAGTACCGGTAATTGGCGCGCTTTGCAAGCTTGTAATAAATTGGGCCAAATCTCAGTTTCCATCAAGATTAACAATTTAGGTTTAATACGCTTGAAAAAATTATTGAGCGTAAAAGGTAAATCGTAAGGCAAGTAACAATGATAAATATGTTTGCCCAGCATGTCTTTAAATGCCGCCTGCACTCGCTCAGAACCAGTAGGAGTTGTGGTTGTCATTAAAATGGGCGATTTGGGAAATTGCTGACGCAAACGGTGTACCAGCGGGATGGCGGCAATGGTTTCTCCCACCGAAACGGCATGTAGCCAAATAACCTCTTCTAAGGGGGGTAAAGGGACGATGCCCAGCCTTTCTGCCCATCGCCGGCGGTAAGCAGGCAATCTTAGACTTCTAACCCATAAGCGAAAAAAGACCACCGGCAGTAAGCAGGTGAAAATGACGGTATAAACCCATTGCAGTAATCGCCAAATCATTTTGTGACCTTTTTCCTCTATTTTGATGAGCATGCAACTAATTCAGTGCTCTTGACTCGAAATGGGATGAGTATACTAGTTTCTAGGCAAAAATGGTGGCCTACTGTTCTCATTACAAGCTAAATCAGCTACCATTTTTTATTTAACCTCATGAGCAACATGTTAGATGACAAAATTAAGTGTGGTCGTTGTCACCAAAAATGAAGCCCACAATATTGCCGATTGCTTAGCTTCTGTTGCATTTGCTGATGAAAAAATTGTATTTGACTCAGGCAGCACCGATGGCACCCCTGAGATCTGCCGACAAATAGGTGCACATGTCACAGTTACACCCGACTGGCCAGGCGATGGTCCGCAAAAAAATCGTGCTCTTGATATCGCTAAAGGGGAATGGGTGTTGTGCTTGGATGCTGATGAGCGGGTCAGTGAGGAACTGGCAGAAGAAATTCGCCGAGTCATCCAACAGTCCAGATTAGCCGCTTACAATATTCCTTATCAATCTACCTACTGCGGTAAACCTATTCGCTTTGGCGATTGGCGTAATGAGTCTCATGTTCGCCTCTTTAAACGAAATGCCGCCCGGTTTACTGAAGATATAGTCCATTGTCACCTTAAAGTTGAAGGACAAACCGGACAATTAAAAAATAAAATTATTCATCACCCCTTTCATCATTTAGGTGCCATGCTCTTTAAACTCAATGACTATTCGAGTCAAAGTGCTAAAACCCTTTTTCTTAAAGGACGAAGAGCGACATTGGCGACAGCCATCTCACGCAGCCTGTGGTCATTCTTTAGAGGGTATTTCTTAAAGCTCGGCTTACTCGACGGTAAAGAAGGATTTTTGCTTGCGGTCAGTAACGCGCAAGGCACTTATTATCGCTATTTAAAATTAATGTATCTCTGCCAAAACCAGCAACAAGGTACTGCGCATGGGTAATTGTAAAATCGTCACTTTGATGTTTCATCGTATTCATGATGAAAGCCAACAATTTGATCATCAACAATTTTCGCGCTATTTAACCTATTTAAAACAACATTACCCTATCGTAGTACCAGGTGACGTTTTGCCAGAACGCGGGGTGGCTGTTTGCCTTACCTTTGATGATGCTTATTTTGATTTTTACCACTATGTCTTTCCATTGCTTCGTCAACACAACATTAAAGCAATATTAGCAGTGAGTCCTCATTATATCGTTGAAAGCACTACATTAAGTGCTCATGATCGCTTATCTGTTCCGTATCCACAAGGCATGCAAGATGGTTTACATGAGAGCAAAGTGCCTTTTTGCACATGGCAAGAATTACAAGAAATGGCTGATAGTCAGCATGTACTGATAGCCGCACATGGGTATCAACATGAGAATCTAGCGAATAAGAACGCAAATTTTTCACAGGAAATTACCGGCTCTAAAAGGATCTTAGAGCAAAAATTACAAACAAGTATTGCTTATTTTATTTATCCATATGGAAAAATGTCCCGTTTTGCACACCAGCTGGTGAGCCAAAACTATGACTATGGATTTAGGATCGGTAGCAGTTTGAACCAAGGATGGGATGTAAAGCGAAAAATGATCTATCGTATAGATGCTGATCCCCTTTGGACCCAAATGCGCCCGATTGATAATAAACTCATTCGTCAATTATCAGTCAAATATTGGCTCAATCGGCTCCGAAGGAAATAATGATAAAACACCTTAAAAATACCCTTATCCCTTTTTTCTTCATCACTCAACAGGTTTATGCCTTTCCCGCCTGGGAAGTTAATATCACTGCCAACCTTGATTATGCTCATATTAAAGGGATGGCCCAAACACCGCGCGGAGGCTCGCCCAATACCACTGACACGAATCGACCTCAGCTCAGTGAAGGCGGGATCCATGATGAGCTGTATTATGATGTGGGAGCCGGATTTGGTATTTATCATTTTTTCATGAATTTTATTTACCATCATTTACAACCGGATGGACATGACACCCTCAAGAGCAATCTTTTAACACACAATCAATTAATACCCAGTGGTCAAGATTTTAATTTAAGCTTTGACTTTGATTGGTATCAGCTACAAATGGGTAATTATTTTAAAGTCATCAAACATCTTCAGCTCTCACCTATCGTGGAAGGACATTGGATCCACTACCACTATCAGTTTGCCTCTTACCCTTTTGCTAGCGCTCGTTCCTTTTCGATGGCTGCTACGAATTTAGGATTGGGTCTTCGTCTTAATCTGAATGAATGGCTTTTGGCTGAATTACAAGCAACCACCAGTTTACCTTTTTCTAATCTTGACATTAACCGTTTAAATCTTGTTTTAAATACTGAGTATAAACTCCAACCACACTTAGTGATTCGACCGCAAATATCACTGGGTATCTTTCGAATTGATTATGAAGATTATCAATTGATCACGAATCACATTCGCTACACAGCAACACCGAATATTGCACTCGGTTTTACCCTGGCAGTTATTTAATTTCTGTCAGGATAACCAGGTACCAATGGTACAATACTCTTGTATGGCCCCGTCTTTTACAATAACAACATAATAATAAAAAAAGACAAGGCATACTTATGAGCATTATTATCAATGCCCTGCGTCAAGGACACAAAGAATTGGCGTTAGCCCTCATTCAAAAGGCTAAACCTTACCAAATCTGTCAATACGATCAACAAGGACAGACGGCTTTACACCTCGCCGTGCAAAAAAACTTACCCGATGTGGTAAAGGCACTCTTGGAAAAAGGCGCGAATATCAACGCTTTGGCCACTGACTCTGCCTATACCCATATGACCCCTTTGCATTATGCGGCATTAACAGGGAATCAAAAAATGACTCACCTGCTGCTTGCTTGGGGCGCAAATACCCATCTTGAAAATGGCCAATTTCATACTCCTGCTACCGTCGCTTACCAACACGGTTTTTTAGAAATCGCTCGCTTAATTGAACAACGTCATCGCCATGCGGTGAAATATCAATGGCCAGAACATTCAGCCAGCACAACCTCTAAAAAGGAGTTGATGCTACGTGGTCAATTTGATCTACAAAGAAAAGATCCGTTCATTAGGCCAACGCCCAATAATGTGGTGGATTTTGTGGCTTATCGAAATAAGAAAGCAGCTAAGCGTTAGTCCGTTCTATTTGCAAATCAAGATAACTATCAATTGCGTCTGTCATCGCTTGTTTTAATGATTCTAACGTTGCCGCAGTGAATACGATGGCTTGTGCTGAGTTGATTACTTCTCCAATAAAGACGCCTGAGCGAACATCGAAATAGTGTTTGATAATGAATCCTTTGTACTGCATTAAGAGGAACTGCCTTTAAAGAAAAGGCAGCTATAACGGAGTTTAGGGGGATTAGCAAGAGGGGCATCTATTAAACGTTTTAATTCACGCATCAATTCCCGATGCGTGTTATTAGCATAACAGACACAAAAGCATTTCCCCATGTGCCGTCACTGCGTTCCTCACACGGGGCTATCATCTTCGACTACGATGGGGTTGCAAAAAAATGCCAGCTGGCATGTAGAGAAAATTATTTAATACAATCCAAATACAACTTCACACCCTCTTCCACTGTCTTGAACGCCTGGGTGTACCCCGCTTCACGCAAGCGGGTGATATCGGCTTCAGTAAAGCTTTGATAGCGGCCTTTTAAGTGTTCAGGGAAGGGAATGTATTCAATGTGCCCTTTTTGATGCCAGGCGACTACCGCTTTAGCCACATCATTAAAGCTTTGGCTTTTACCGGTACCCACATTGAATATACCGCTGATTTTGGGATTATCCATAAACCACAGGTTTACATCGACCACATCGTCAACGTAAACAAAATCACGACGTTGTTCGCCGTTACCATAACCGTCGCAGCCTTCGAATAATTTAACCATGCCATTTTTAGGTAATTGTTGGTTTAAATGATAGGCCACGCTTGCCATGCTGCCTTTATGATCTTCATGAGGACCATAAACATTAAAATAGCGAAAACCGGCAATTTGGCTTTTTGCTTGGGGTAGTATTCTTCTGACATATTGGTCAAATAAGAACTTAGAATAGCCATAGACATTCAGCGGCTTTTCGTATTGACGCTCTTCTTTAAATACTAAGCCATCGCCATAAGTTGCTGCGCTGGAAGCGTACATTAAGTTAACGCCTCGATCTAAACAATAATGGAGCAATGATTTTGAATATTCATAATTATTCTCCATCATATATTTACCGTTCCATTCCGTGGTGGTAGAACAAGCACCTTGATGAAAAATAGCTTGAATATCTTGCCCAAAGCTGTCTCTTTTCTCAACCAAACGCAAAAAATGATCTTTATCAAGATAATCAGCAATCTCAACATCGGTGAGATGAGCAAACTTGGTACCATCGGTTAGTTCATCAACCACAATAATGTCTTTAATACCGCGCTGATTTAAACCTTTAACAATATTGGAGCCGATAAAACCGGCGCCTCCTGTCACAATAATCATAATACTTCTTCCTCTACTGCTGGCGTATTCATTCTTTCTAACATTCCCGTGGTGGAACATCCTGGAACAAACGGTAAAATTTTCACTTGTCCCCCTTTGGCCAATACATGATCGCTACCGGCTATTTGATGAACTTCATAGTCTCCCCCTTTCACTAAAACATGGGGCGAAACCGCTTCTATTAAGCGCTTGGGTGTATCCTCAGAAAATGCAACGACATAATCCACACAACCTAATGCTGCTAATACTTGCATACGCTCTGCTAAAGGATTGATAGGTCGCGTAGGTCCCTTCAAGCGCGAAATAGAGTTGTCATCGTTAACGGCAATAATTAAGCAGTTACCCAATGCTCTCGCTTGTTGTAAATAGGTAATATGTCCTGCATGTAAAATATCAAAACAACCATTGGTCATCACAATTCTCTTGCCCTTGGCTTTTAATTTTGTGACTTCATTCAACAGTGTTTGTTCGGTCAAGATGTTTTGCATAGGCGCCATGCCTGAAGCGATGTTGATTTCGGCTTGAATTTCACCACGGGTAATCGTTGCAGTGCCCAAACGGCCCACAGAGATCCCGGCAGCAATGTTTGCCAATTCCGCTGCCTCAACAAAGGAACATTTTGCCGCTAATGCGCTGGCCAACACTGCGATTACCGTATCCCCGGCACCTGTAATATCAAACACTTCACGAGCTTTGGTTGGAATATGTTTAATCTGGCCATTTTTTTCCAGCAGCGTCATACCATGTGCGCCGCGAGTCACTAATAAAGCATCTAACGCTAATTCTTCAATCAACTGTAAGCCTTTGCGTTCAATATCCGCTTCGGTTTCACAAGGCCCAACCGCCATTTCAAATTCACTCATATTGGGCGTTAACACACTGGCACCGCGGTATATTGATAAATCAGCACTCTTAGGATCGACTAATACCAAAATGCCATGCGATCTTGCATATTCAATAATCGGTTGTGGAAAAGCCAACACACCCTTGGCGTAGTCAGATAAAATAATCACATCAGCATTAGCCACCATTAGCGCGAGTTTCTCCAACAAGGTTTGTGCAGGCCAGCGATGCTTGTCTTCAAAGTCCAAACGAATAAGCTGCTGGTGACGTCCCAAAACGCGCAATTTCAAAGTGGTTTTAATGGTTTCAGATTTAACAAATTCACAACGAACATTTTTTTGTTCTAGCATGTGTGTTAATTGCCGACCCGGATCATCTTCGCCAATCACACTGATGAGTGTGGTGGCAGCCTCTAATGCCTGCACGTTGACTGCCACATTGGCAGCCCCCCCTACACGATCTTCGTGGCGATCGATACGAACGACTGGCACAGGTGCTTCTGGAGAAATGCGTGAAGTATCACCATGCCAATAGCGATCTAGCATCGCGTCTCCTATGACCACCACATGTCTTCCGGAAAAATCAGGACAATTTAACATAACATTCCCACTTTGTATTTTATTTTACTTTCTAAATTTCTTTTCTGGAGTGTGCTACGGTTTGCATCCTAACACAACAACCCCTGCTCTTTGAAACAATGTCTGAAAATTTCAGCCACTTTGGGTGAAATGGCTGGGTAATCCTGCCAGTTCTCCATAAATCGTTTCACTTCATGAAGGCGCGTTTTAGCCCATTGAGGTCTATTGTATTTACGCATGCTATCTAAATCGATTAAATACGGCTCTTCATCAACCAAAATGATGTTGCTTAAATTTAAATCCCGATGACTCAATTTTTTAGCCGCTAGTTTCTGGATCATGTCTACAATATTTCTTGCAACTTTTTCCCAACTCGCTTGATAAATAGGATCAGAAAAAAATTGCAATGCATCTATTCCCTTAATTAAAGAACAAATAAGGTAAGATCGCTTTTTCAAGGGCCCAAATCGCTCTTCGATATAGGCTATCGGATTAAATGTTTTAATCGAGGCTGATTGTAGCCGGTGCGCAAAGTACCAATTAATTTTTGCACGTGAAGTACAAAAAAGCCGTCGTAAATAATGAAGGTATCCTTTAGTATTCGCTCGCTTCACTACAATAGGCTGAGTGTCAATATTAAGAATAACTACGGTTGAGGTGGGGTCATCTTTTAGCACTTTAATGGGTTGCTGCATGGCCGAATCAAGATCACAGAGCAATGCTTGCATCCTCTGTGTGTTAAATTGTGGCTGGCAAACTACCAGTTTATTCCACTGGCAAGTAATCATGGTCATTCACGTATTGGTCAAAACCTTTTTTTGCTCTGATCTCTTTATTTTGTAATGTCTGAGCTAAACGATAAGCATTATCGGTTACCATGTCTCTGCTTTGTTCTTTGTGCCATAAGTGAACAACCCCTGTCGCAAATTTACCTGATTTACGTTTAACATTAGCTCGCTGTAATCTGACAATCAAATCAGAGTCTTCGAATCCCCACCCTACGTATTGTTCATCTAATCCATTGACACGAACATAGTCCTCTTTCCATAGCCCTAAATTGCAAGTTTTAACGCCCTTCCACTGATAAGGCGCTAATTTCCTCAAAGGTCCAAATGGCAAGGTTAGCAAAGGCAAAAATCGGTTACACTCACGTTTAAGCGTAGCCATCGCCCATTGCTTAGAGCTGTATTGTTCAATCGCCATTTTTTGTGTGAGAATTTTATGAGTAAAAGCTTGATTTAATAGCAATCGATTACCGGCAACAAAATACCCTTCTTCAGCTAAGTTAACATGGCTCCTCACAAAATGAGGCAAAGGAACACAATCTCCATCTAAAAAGACCAGGTAATCATAACTGGCTAAAGCTGCCGCACGATTGCGGATCATGGCTGCTCTAAATCCTTCGTCTGGATGCCAACAATGCTTAATAGGGAATGAAGCTTTGTTTTGCCATGCTTGAACAACCTGTCCTGTGTCTTCTTTTGAGCCATCATCGGCAATGATCACTTCAAAGGGTTGATAGTCCTGTGCAGCTAGACCAGACAATACTCTGTCTAGCGCACTTGGCCAATTATAAGTCGTTATAATAACACTGATACCGAGCTTATCCATTTCACTCTCGTTAATGCAACAGTACGGCCTTTGCCACAAGCTTGCGACTTGGCACAGGGATAGCTGCGAAAAAAATAGCAGACATTAGACAGAAGAAATAACCTTCAGCAAAGTCTTTCAACCAGGAGTTGAGCATACAACCCAACATAAAGGTTACGAGCACACCTTGGCAAAATCCTCGCATATCCAACGGTAATTGCCCGGCCAGTTGCCACTGTCGGTAGAAAAGTCCTAACAATATCCCTAAACCAACCAATCCTAATTCCACAGCAATACGTAAATACTCATTATGCGGATTATCTGTTAACAAGGTATCTTCGCCTTGATGATACTGAGTGTAAGCGGCACCATAGCTGCCTGTTCCCCACCCCAATAGTGGCTTTTGCATCACCAATGCGGTACTGGTTTTAGCAAACTCAATCCTTGAACCTAAAGAGGACTCCAAGAGACGGCCACCTTGATGATAAAAATCGATATCCTGGACTAAAAGATTAACTCTTTGAGATAAGACTGGAGAGGTGAAGTACGCCCCGACAATCATAACAATAGCAACACACATGGCAACCAATATACCTTTGATGCGATACCACTGCCATGCCAACATTAATAAACAAAGAACTAAAGTAATATAACCAATTCTTCCCACACTCATAAAAAGCAAGTAATAAACCATTAATCCTACTACCAGAACTAATGGCACACGATAACGTGGCAAATATCGATATTGAGAAGCTAAATAAAACGCAGCGATGGCCATAAAAAAGCTTGTTTTAATATGACTCTTAAACACCGCCCCCATTGGGTACTTGGTTCCTATGGGTAATCCTGCATAGACTTTGCCAAAAGCCAATATCATTGTAAAAATCATGGCAAAGGCAAAAGCCCATAACGCCATGCGGCCTATTTTTTTATCTTGGTAAAAGTAGATGAGTATGGGTATTACCCCTAAACGCAGGCTATCAATTAAACTGCGTCGCATGGATTCATCATCTCCTGCCGAATAAAACATCGCGACAATAGAGACAAAGATCAGTGCGTATATCCACATAACTAACGGATGATGAGATAAAATCGCTTTCTTTTGCGCATGGTTTGGTCCAAATAACCAAGCCATAAAAGTGATAACCACTAATATGGTTGTAATCGCAGTTGAAATGGGCACAACAAATGCCAAAGCAATGCTACTTGCTTGGCCAAGTTTGTCCCATTTTGGAGAAGAAAGTTCTAAAAATGATTTAGGATTTGACATGTTGTTTTTGGTAATCTTTCATCAGTTTTTGTAAATCTTGCCATACCGACCTTGGCGTCATGCTCTCAAAGCACGGGGGCGTGACTTTAAATTCTTCCCCAAGCCGACACTCACGTTTCAAACAGGGTGAGCAATCTAAAGTGCTTTTGATATGATGTTGCCAAGGACCATAGGCCCCAGTAAGTTGCGCAGAGGTAGGACCATAAAGTGAAACGGTTGGCGAAGCCATGGCTGCCGCCATATGCCCTAATCCCGTGTCTACTGCAACAACGCCATTTGCGTGGCTCAATAATGTCGTTAGTTCTGCTAATGTATGCTTCGGTAACACAATCGGAAGCATACTAACTGAATTGTTTTCACAATAACGCAATATAGCTTTTGCTCGCGCCTGTTCTATTTCATTACCCCATGGTAACAGCACCTGAAACCCGCTCATCCCCACCAAATAGGCAAGCTGTTCCCAGAAGGATTGAGGCCAATGCTTGGTTGGCCAGGTCGTTCCATGTAAAAAAATGATGGTATTGCTACCATATGTCAGGGTGGGTAAACGTGTTGTGTCAATACCGTATTGAGGTGGTGTTGTTGGCAACGGATAGTTTAGCGCCCCTGCAAATAGCTGCCTAACACGCTCGACTGCATGTTGTTGCCAAGGAACCACTATGCGCTGCCGATAAAAAAGGCTAGCTAATTTTTCACGCGCACTCTTAAAATGCAAACCAGCACATGTTCCTTGAGCGCCCCATGCAACTAGCGCACTTTTAAGAAGACCTTGGGCATCAATAATGAGATCATAACGGTTTTGGCGCAATGCTTTAATAAAATCTTGCCATTCGCCTTTCACTATCGCTTGCCATGGCGACTTTCGCAGGCGACGAAGGGGGGCGTGGATCACATTCCTTACAGCTTTATGCCAAGTCGGTATTTGCGCAAAACCGGGTTCAACCACCCAATCAAATTGAATCGAAGGATCCGCATTAAGGGCATCGGTTAACGCGGGCAAGGTATGAATGACGTCTCCCATTGAAGACATTTTGATAATTAAAACCTTTTTCATGCATTAACCAACGATTGCGCTGCTTCTAAGACTTTGTTAACAGACAGTTGCTGCATACATTGATGATGCATCAAGGGACAGGTTCTTTTAAAGCAAGGACTACAGCCGATGTCTTCCTGCAAAATACTGACCTTCTCACTTAAAGGCGGGGTGAACCCCGGCGAGGTTGAGCCATAAAGTGCTACTAAGGGAATATTCAACGCAGCCGCTATATGCATCAAACCTGAGTCATTGGTTACGACCAATTTCGCTTGAGACATTAAATCAATTGCATCACCTAATGTAGTGCGCCCTGTTAAATCAATACACTGATTTTGCGTCTGCATCTGGATCTGTGTTGCCACCGTGCTGTCTTTGGCTGAGCCAAAAATCCAAACTTGCCAACCGTTTGCTAAGTATTGATTGGCTAATGTTGCATAATATCCTTCAGGCCAACGCTTTGAAGGACCAAATTCTGCTCCTGGGCACAAGACCAAAATGGGTTTATCTGTTGCTAACTGATAAGTTGCTAAAGCTTTTTGCACATTATCCGTATTCACAACAAGACTAGGGCGAAGTGAGGGTAGCGTAGCCCCTTTGTCATATGCCAGAGCAATGTAGCGATCAACCATCAAGGGATAGCGATTTTTATCCAACACTCGGATCTGATTTAAAAGCCCATAGCGCCATTCACCGCGCCAACCAATGCGCTTGGGGATCTGGGCCCAAAAAGGGATCAGGGCGGACTTCCAGGAATTGGGTAAGACGAAACAGCGCTGGTATTTTTCTTCTTTTATTTTATTAGCCAACTGCCTTCTTTTTTGTAGACCAAGCTCGCCATGTGCAATTGACATAGGAATACTCGCAGAGATTTCTGGCATGCGGTCCGTAAGACCGCAACTCCACTCGGGCGCTAAAACATCAAGAGTTGTGTGCGGGAAGTTAAGCTTGATTGCCTTAAACAATGCTTGTGCCATCACCATGTCGCCCACCCAGGATGGGCCGATGATTAATGTTTTATCCACCAAAAACTTGACCTCTTAAACCGCGGGCATCGAGAGAGAAAGCTACCAGATTTTGTCACAAATTTGGAGTAAAAGGTGCGTTAAAAAGAACATTTCTTCGTTTAAGAGACCTTATCGAAGTCGGTGAGAACGAAAGCGGCCCCGCAATACGGACAACTAGCTTTGCCAGTTTTCTCAATTGGTAAGTACACCCTTGGATGAGCGTTCCAAAGTACCATTGAAGGCATAGGACAGGACAACGGCAAATCTTTGCTACTAACTTCATATTGCTTTTGGCTGCTCGCCGGTAATTTTTTATCGCTTGAGCTCATTCTGATTTTCTCTTTAATGACAAAATGCCCCTTATTGTACCATAAGGGGCTGATGCGACGAGTTACCGTTCATTCACGTATGTGAGCCATTCTGGATGACTAACTTTTCTTCCGTAGACTTGGTCAAAATATTTATTTTGTAGTTGTTCCGTGAGAGGGCCCCGAGCGCCATTGCCAATTTTGCGCCCATCTACTTCGCGAATAGGCGTCACCTCAGCGGCTGTACCAGTAAAAAAGCATTCATCTGCAACATAGACTTCGTCACGCGTAATGGAGCGCTCTTCCACTTTAAGCCCCATCTCTTGTGCAAAGGTAATGATAGTAGCACGCGTCACGCCCTCTAAGCAGGAAGTCAACTGCGGGGTATAAAGAACCTCATTACGGACCAAGAAAAAATTCTCACCGCTACCCTCTGCTACATATCCTTCGGGATCAAGGAGCAATGCTTCATCACATCCGCTGGCGAGCGCCTCAGATAGTGCTAGCATAGAGTTAACATAATTTCCTGTCGCTTTTGCTTTGCACATCATGATGTTGACATGATGTCTGGTATAGGAAGAGGTGCGGACTTTAATCCCTTTTTCTAATCCTTCTTTGCCCAAATAAGCACCCCATTCCCAAGCAGCTATGGCAACATGCGATTTTAAATTATCCGCTCTTAATCCCATTCCTTCACTACCATAGAAGCAAATCGGCCGAATGTAGCCTGCTGATAAATTATTTTTAGCAATTACTTCGCATTGAGCATCATTGAGCGTTTTTTTATCAAAGGGCATTGGCATGTTCATGATATGCGCTGATCGAAAAAAGCGATCCGTGTGTTCTTGTAGGCGAAAAATAGCAGGCCCTTTATCCGTTGGGTAGGCGCGCAGCCCTTCAAATATTCCCATCCCATAATGCAGACTGTGGGTTAATACATGAATGTTCGCTTCTTTCCAGGGTAACAATTGACCATCAAACCAAATAAAGCCATCTTTTTGAGACATTGTCATCGAACAGTTCCTTTTAGATTGTCTGCATCTTGAGCCAAAGAGTATAACGGTTTGTGACTAAAACACAATCATGGTGAGGCTACTCACCCAATTTATAGCGCTAATTGGAAAATATGATCACATATCGCGCGAACCAAGGCACGCTCTTGAGTAAAATCATTAAGCTCTTCTCCTGCCTGTAAAAAATGTCGACGAGCACAGACTTGATATTGGTTATAAATCCTTAGCAAATCCTGAGCATGCTTTTTATCAAGTAGATTCAGCTCTGCTAATAACGGCAATAAGTTAACCGTGCTTCGCACTTCTAGCAATTCAGGATAATCATGTGCATATTGCAAAACCAGAAATTGGACGACAAATTCGAGATCGGCTATACCCCCTGGCATGGTTTTTAAATCAAGTCGTGAAGAACCAACACGATGCTCATGCATTTTTTCACGCATTTGTTCAATGTCTTTAACTAAATTTGTTTTTGATCGTCTTTGTTTTAGCACCTGTGCACGACATTCTTCAAATTCATTACGCAAGTTTTTAGGCCCTATTATACAACGCGCTTTGATTAATGCTTGATGCTCCCATGTCCAAGCATGTTGATGAAGATACGTTCGGTACGCATTCAAATGGCTCACGAGAAGTCCTGCGCTACCCGCCGGACGTAAGCGCACATCAACTTCATAGAGTATACCGGTCGCTGTCGGCACGCTTAACATGTGAATAATACGTTGAGCAAGCCGCAAACTAAATTCTGCGGGCGTAAGGGCTGATTTTCCTGATATGATCTTGTCATCCATCGCATCATAAAGAAATACGAGATCCAGGTCAGAGGCATAATTTAATTCTCTCGCACCTAATTTACCATAAGCAATAATGCCAAAGGGGACTAGCTTGCTGATACTTTCAATAGACTCGTTTAGTTCATAGTGTTTAATCATAAAATCTAAGCTAATATGGTGGACTTGTTGCAAAATCACCTCGGTAATATCACTGAGCGCCAAGGTGACATCCAACGATTGGTCCGTCAACAACTCCAGTGCTGCCAGTGATAGAAAACATCCTAGTTTAAATTGCCGCAAATGTTCCATTTGTGATTCTAAATCATTGGCATCAATCCATTGCATGCGATCTGTTAAAGTCTTTTTTAGATATTTGCGGCTAGTGAGTTCTTGCCATGACGGAGGACTCAACAACTCATCTAAAAGAACCGGATAAGAGCAGATCTGCACTAAAATCCACTCACTCGCGCCACAAATAGTTACCAAGAATTTGAGCATATGGGGTTGTTCAATGAGTAATGCCAAATAAGCCGAACGACGCACAATCGAACGTAACAAGCGCAACATTCTTGATAATAACGTTAGTGCTGATGCTTCTTTTGCCAACAGCAACAATAATGCGGGCATCACCTTGTCTAATCTTGCGCTTGCTTGTTTTTTGAGTGATTGGATTAATCGGCTATTTTTAAAAAAACTTAATTGCTCATAAGCAAGCTCTGGTTGTTCATAACTCGTTGTTTGCAAAATAGCTAGCGCCGCCTCTTTATCATCTAAGTTTGTCCACAGAAATTTATACTGACTTACTATGGAGTCTTTTTGATTATGGCTTGAATGAGGCGTGTTTGTAATGAGATTAAAATGTTTTGTCACATTTATGGTATGTTTTTTTAAAGTATTTTTAAAAAGCTCCTCGGTTGAGAAAGCCATCATTGAATATAATCGTGCTCTATCGACAGGATTTTTAGGCAAGGCGTGTGTCTGAGCATCATTTATCATTTGCAAACAATGCTCTACTTCGCGTAAAAAAAGGTAAGCATTAAGCAGCTCTTCATAATCTTCTTGTTTAATGTATTTTGCTGCCACGATGAGGCTTAATGCTTTTAATAAATTTTGCTCTCTAAATTGAGGCTCTCTCCCACCTCTGATCAGCTGAATAGATTGTGTCAAAAATTCTATTTGTCTTATCCCGCCCTTACCCAACTTGAGATCGTTTTCTTTATTTTTTCTTTTAACCTCCATTTCAACCAATTCTCGCATCTCGCGAAGTGAACTAAATGCACCATAATCCAAATAACGTCGATAGACAAACGGCTGTAACAGCGCTTGCAATTGTTCTATCATATTGATATCAGTTGAAATCACACGCGCTTTGACTAGGGCATAACGTTCCCAATCGCGTCCTTGATATTGATAATAATTCTCTAATGCTGAAAAATTCAATACTAAGTTTCCACTTTGTCCGTGTGGTCGCAGACGCATATCGACGCGGAACACAAAGCCCTCTTGAGTGACCTCTGATAGAACTCTAATAAAATGTTGCCCTAGTTTGGTAAAAAATTGCTCATTGGAGATTGAGCGTTCTTTACCAACAGTCACTCCCGATTGTGGATAACAAAATACCAAATCAACATCGGATGAAAAATTCAGTTCTTTACCGCCCAATTTGCCCAAAGCCAAGACAATGAACGGTTGTTTTTCACCATTATCATTAACGGGAATTCCCCATTCTAATGCCAATAAATCATAAAGAGCATCGGCTGTTGCTACAATAATGGTATCCGCTACGCTGACTAGTGATTGTAAATGTTGCGCAAAGGTATCGTGACCTGCAATCAAACGCCATAAAATGCGTGTCATTTGAAAATGACGATACACTCGTAATGCTTGCATTAAAGAGGGTAAGTCGTCAGATGGCGGTGCGTACTGTTGCCATTCTTTTTTAGCAGTCTCATCGTCTAAAGAAGCGTCTTTTAGCGATTGATAAATCTTGATAGGGAATTCAGGATGTCTTACAAAGACACTTAACGCATAGTCGCTGACTGCTAAAATATTCCATAGGCTCATCAAAAACCATTGGTCATTAGGGATCTCATAATTTTGTTTTAAGGCAGCTTGACGATATTGCTGCCAGTTTTCTTGACATACTTGATGAAGCTCGGGAGGAAGAGCCTGTAAGAATCGAATAAGATGCTGCTGCCAATCCTTGGCTTGCATGCTATGCTACACTTTTTCGACTTTGAGGATGACACCATCGACACCGACTACTTTAACTGTCGTACCTACTTCCATATCAGCACCTTCAACTACCCATTGTGTATCATCCACTCTCACTTTGCCGCGATGATTCACAATCGGTACATCTAAAGTGAAAGTGCGGCCAATATATTGGCTCGCTCTGCGGTTTAATTGCGGTTGATCACTTTTTTTAGCCGCTCGTTTATTTAACGTTCTCCAGCCTACCAAACTGGCCAATACACCGATGCCAAAAACAATAAATTGTAGCTCCCAACCTAATTTTGGAATCAACAATAACAAAACGCCAACGAGGGCCGCCGCGAGTCCGCACCAAACAAAAAGGAAATTCACCCCTAATACCACATCTAAAATGGCCAGAATTAATGCAAACGCCAGCCAATGCCAAAATACGAGGTGGGTAAAGAGATCTTTCATGATGGAATATCCTTTGCTTTTGCACCAAACGTTTGTTTAGCAATTTCGCCAATCCCCGCGATGGAGCCAATGACACTGCCTGCCTCAAGAGGCATTAATATTAATTTTTGATTGTCAGCGCTGGCAATTTTGCCTAAAGCATCAACATAACGTTGTGCAACGAAATAATTGATTGCATTCACATCGCCTTGCGAGATCGCTTGAGAAACCACTTCCGTTGCCTTCGCTTCAGCTTGTGCTAAACGCTCGCGGGCCTCAGCATCACGAAAAGCAGCCTCTTTGCGACCTTCTGCATCCAAAACTACAGCTTGTTTTTCACCTTCGGCACGTAAAATAGCCGAAGCACGATGTCCTTCTGCTTCTAAAATGCGTGCTCGCTTTTCTCGTTCCGCTTTCATTTGTGCTGCCATAGCGGTTACTAAGTCCTTAGGTGGGCTGATGTCTTTGATCTCTACTCTGGTGACTTTCACTCCCCAAGGTGTAGTTGCTTCATCAACAACCGCCAATAACTTTACGTTGATATGATCACGATTGGATAGCGCTTCATCCAGTTGCATGGAACCTAGCACGGTACGTATGTTAGTCATTGTTAAATTGCGAATAGCGCGATCAAGTTCACTAACCTCATAAGCAGCTTTTGCGGCATCGACGATTTGATAAAAACAAATACCGTCGACTTTGACCATAGCATTGTCTTTGGTGATCACTTCTTGCGATGGAATGTCTAACACTTGTTCCATCATATTCAGCTTGGTGCCAATTTTATCAATAAACGGCACAATCAGTGTTAAACCCGGATGCAACGTTTGTACATAACGCCCAAAACGTTCAACCGTCCATTCATAGCCTTGTGGAACTTGCTTGACGGCCATCATAATCACAACAAACGCTAAGACCACTAATAAAAACGCGACGCTACCAAAATCCATGACTCACTCCTAGCAGGATTGATGAAAAAACCACCTTCTTTACCTTCAGCCATTTACCCAAGAGTATCAGAATTGTGGCTATATTTTAAGTGATTGCTTTAACTGAATTATAGCAATGTCTCTATTGGTTTCTGAGGATAGTAATGTCGCTTAACGATTATCTTATTAAAATGAAGGAACTCGAAGGTTCTGATCTGTACCTAAGCACAGGTGCACCTCCTTCTGTCAAAGCGCACGGAAAACTTCACCCTATCAGCGAAAATGCCCTGAAAGTAGGAGAGGTGAAACAGCTTGCCTATAACATTATGGGTCAAGAAAAATCTTTGCTATTCGAAAGTGCTTTAGAAATGAACATGGCTTTGTCGGTGCCAGGGCTAGGACGATTCCGCGTCAATATCTTCATACAACGTAATGAAGTAGCCATGGTAATCCGACGTATTCATACTGTAATTCCCTCTATCGAAGAACTCGGCATCCCAACCATCTTATCTGATATTATTATGGAAAAAAGCGGTTTAGTGTTATTTGTCGGTCCTACAGGTTGTGGTAAATCGACGTCGCTAGCTTCCTTAATTGATTACCGAAATTCACATAGCGCAGGTCATATCATTATGATTGAAGACCCGATCGAATATGTGCATACGCATAAGAAATCGATTGTGAATCAACGCGAAGTAGGGTTAGATACGGTCAGTTATCACGAAGCATTAAAAAACACCTTACGCCAGGCGCCCGATGTTATTTTGATTGGGGAAATTCGCTCGCAAGAAACCATGGAACACGCAATCGCTTTTGCAGAAACCGGACACTTATGCTTATCTACTCTGCATGCTAACAATGCTAACCAAGCATTCGAGCGGATCATCAACTTTTTCCCAGATGTCAGAAAAAATCAATTGCTCATGGATTTATCATTTAATATTAAGGCGATTATATCGCAGCGCCTCATCCCAACACTGGATGGTAAACGAGTCGCTGCTTTTGAAATTCTGCTTGGCACACCTTTGGTTGTTTCTCTTATCAATCGAGGCGAAATTGACGGTCTCAAAGAAGTCATGGAAAAATCAAATAATTTGGGTATGCAAACTTTCGATCAATCGCTAGAGCGACTTTATTTTGAAAAGAAGATAAGCTTAGAAGATGCGTTGCGTAATGCCGATTCCCGCAATAACCTTCGTCTTAAAATCAGCCTCAGTGATAAAAGCGTTTCTGCAAAAGATGACGAATCTGAAGTCCCTGTTACTGCCTCAAACTTGCACGTTCCTGATAAGGGAGCATCGGGTCTTAGTTTAGTGGACGATTAGATTAAAACCATAATCTCATCTTTTTTCAATAAGTTAGACCACGCCATACTGAGATTGATCCCAAAATAGTCTCGACTAATCTGGGATGAACACCAGAATAGTCTTAACTATTCCAGGATGCCGCTAGAATAGTCAGATGGAACGCACACTCAAACCCCACATTTTATTTGATAAAAGGCCAACTCATTTGCCCCCTGTTGTGCCTCAAGTGGTAAAGGATCCCAGCCATGACCAAACTGACACCTTTAAATGGCGAAGAATAGGCAAGAATGAAACCAAGAGCTTAATCGCTTATACAAAAAGTATTTTAGGTGACAGCCCCTTGCCATTGAAGCGTCCAAGCCTATGATTTACGAAAAGTCCTTATACCAATACTTAAGGACTAAACTCTTCTAAATTGGGATGGGTACGAACGAAATCATAAAACTTTTGAGCAATAATCGGTAGTTTTTTGCCTTTACTTTTTACGAGGTGCCATTTGTGGCGAACAGGAAACCCTGTTACGTCTAGTATTTTAATCAGTCCAGCCTTTTGCTCGATTTGAATACTTTGATGTGACAAAATTGAAATACCAATATTGCCAATAATGGCTTGTTTTATCGATTCATTGTTATCAATTTCCATCTGGATGTTGGGCTTTAGACGATATTTCTTAAAAATACTTTCCATTACTATACGCGTGCCCGAGCCTAATTCACGTATTAACCAAGATTCATCTACTAGCATCTTAAGAGAAAGCGATTTAATTTTGCTCTTAGGATGTTGATACCCAGCAGCAACAACCAGCTCATCTTCAAAAAAATCATGATGCTCAATCGATGACAGCATTGGCAATTGGCTCATGATAACGAAATCATCCAAGTTTTGATTAAGCCGCTCTATAATTTCATGGCGGTTTTTAACTTTGAGTTCAATATGAATTCCTGGGTATTCTGATTTGAAAGCACCGAGCAATCTGGGCACAAAATACTTTGCAGTAGAGACAGTCGCTATTTTAATCGTGCCAACCATATTGCCTTTTAACAAATTCAGACGGGATGTCGCTTCCTCTAATTGGCTTTCAATTTGCTCAAAGGTAGCCATTAAAATTTTTCCCGCTTCCGTGACGTACAATTTTTTATGCAGTATTTCAATAACCGGAGCGGCTACCTGATTTTCTAGAGTGCGTATGATGTTAGAAACAGCTGGCTGCGTCATGTGCATTTGCACGGCAGCTTTGGTGACGCTTTGACAGCGCACGACTTGGCCAAAAACTCTTAGCTGATGAAGGGTGACATTCATAATTTAAAAATGATGAATTATATAAATAATATAAATTATACATTATGCATAGCTTTCACCATACTTCAACCATCTAATCAGCAGGACAAGATCGATGAAATACATCCAGTCAAATAACTTTTTTCAGGGGCTAATTCCCTTAATCTTTGGGTTCCTCGCATTAAGTTTCGCCGGATTAACTTATCGTGAGTCTCCTTCTTTGTATTTTTCATCAGCAGAGCCTTTTTTGAAAATCGGATTTATGCTTGATCCCCTCGCCTTTATTATGCTGGTTGTGGTCATATCCTTGGGCAGCATTGTGCTCTGTTACTCACAAAGATATTTGCTATCTGATACGACCAGAACACGCTTTATCTTTCAAATGATGCTGACTATAGGTTCGGTCATTGCTTTTATCATGGCAAGTAATCTACTTACTGCCTTTGTTGCTTGGCAATGGATAGGATTTAACCTCTACCTATTACTCAATCACTATCATTATCAAAGTGATGCCAATCGTGCAGCCAAAAAAAAATTCATCATCAATCGAATAGGCGACATATGCTTTTTAGTAGCGATCATCCTCTGCTACCAGTTATATAGCACTTCTGAGTACCACGAATTAGCCTTGATCACCTCCAAGCAGCTTAAGATCCTATCTTTCAACTTAAATGCTCATAGCTTAATACTGTGTCTGGTATTTGTCGCAATCATGACAAAATCAGCGCAATTTCCTTTTCATTTTTGGTTACCCGATACCATGCAAACACCAACCCCTGTTTCAGCCCTTATGCACGCAGGCGTTATTAATGCTGGTGGTATTTTGCTCGCGCGTCTTTCAGGGGTATTCACTCAAGTAAGCTTGGTTCCCTATATCATTTTATGTGTTGGACTGTCTTCGATGTTGGTTGGAAGCCTCTTTAAGCAGTTACAATCGGATATAAAGAAAAAGCTGGCCTATTCTACAATGGGTCAAATGGGTTACATGCTCATACAAAGCGCACTCGGTTGCTTCGCAGCTGCTGTATTTCACCTAATAGCCCATGGCTTTTACAAAGCTGCTTTGTTTTTGAATGCCGGAGATGATTTGTTTGCAGAGAATAATCATACTAAAAATGACAACACCTTCAATCAATTCATCCAATCCGCATTGCTAACATTCATAATATTCTCTCTGGCATTCCTTGCATTTAGACCTAATCAAACCAGCTTATTAATTGCGACTTTTATTGGAATTACTTTGCACCAAATGATCAATACGGTTATTAAAAATCATGAATTGGTAGATAAAATAATCATATTGACAGTTATTCAGGCAATCCTAATCGGCTACTTTGGCTTGCTTAACCTATTTGAGTTCTGGCTTGAAATACCAAAGTTAGCATTAATTAACAAAAATTTTGAATTTATCCTGTGTGCGATTACTATCGTTTTATATTTAGCTTCTTCGTTTAACCTCACACTAGCAAAAGCCAAATCGAACTGGGTGAAAAAATTACGCTATCATGTTATTAAGCTCTTACAAATTGAAACTCAATCACGACGATATATACTCAAACCTATTAGGTTGGTCGGCGATTGGTTAAATCTGTTCTTATTTGAAAATTCGGTAACAAAGTATTTTTCTATCGCTGCTTTACTTTTAGTACCCGCATTAATCTTTGCAAAAATGGCTTCATATATCCCTTCGTCAATTTGTAACTATCTGTTAATGACGGAGCTTGTATTGTGTCTGTTAATGGCCAACAGAGCGAAAAATCTGTTTGATCTTGTTTTGCTATTGAGCATCACCCATATTAACTTACTAGCCATCTCCTATAACAATCTTAAAATACCTAACTTAGAGCTAACCTTTTGCCTTTTGTCTGTTTTTATGGGCTTACTCTGGCTTCTGAGTCAATCTACTTATTCTAGACAAAACCGTCAACAATCTTTAAAAAATAGATTGTCTCTATTTGGAACTTACTTAGCAATTTCACTATTTTTAATCGTTGGGATCCCAGGTACAGCTAGTTTTATTTTTTGGTTAAATCTGCTATCTAGCGCTACTTCCAACATGCCTATGATTATCGGTTTGATGTTTGCCAATATTCTACTTGCTGTTACGGTCCTTCACACCCTGCAAGACCATGTTTTTAACTTGCAAGAGACGCATGAGATAAACAGTAATAGAAAAATCCAGGCTCATATCAT
The DNA here is from genome assembly GCA_050247135.1 of Candidatus Berkiella sp. GTDB lineage: Bacteria > Pseudomonadota > Gammaproteobacteria > Berkiellales > Berkiellaceae > Berkiella. The sequence continues at coordinate 48,789 of JBFWUT010000012.1, read as the reverse complement.
TTTTGTAAGTATAATTTTTTGCAATATCTATTTTGGGCTATTTAGCAGCAACACAGGTACCTTATGATAATTTCAGTCATGGCAATCGAAGAATCAATTAACGAAGCAAGTAAAATTTTACCAATCGTTTGGCCACTAAAATCTTCAATTGCGATTAATCCCTTATGGGATTTAACCGACAACCACTATAAAGCAGCCATAAACGATATACGCGAACATTTTCCAGTTAGTGGCTTTTTGAGCATCGATGAATATATTCAACTTTACTCACAAGGGAAAATTACCAATGAATCATTAAAAAATGCATTGGCTGAAAATAACTTATTTTCAAACATGCATGTTACAGAATTCATCAAAGCGCATCGAAATTTAAATGATCAAGAGTTACATTATGTTAATAGTAGAAAAATACCCCACGAGATTATTGAAAACCTTCAGCTTTTCATCAGTCGGTATTTCGATGAGAATCAAATAAAAACTTGTGCCGGAAACACTAAATTCTCTCTTTGGGAAGAATGGAAGCAAGAAGCCATTTTAAATAGTGATCATTCTTACGAGATTTTGAGATTTTTACCATCTGAACCTACACATGCCCTACAAACAATTCTTACTCAGATGCAAATTAAAACCGAAAACCTAACCAAATTGTTCGAGTTCCTATTTTCACAACTGATCGGCTGGCACGGGTTCATTAAATGGATGGGAACTAGAAAAACAAATCCTTTGGTAAAAGAGCGTGCTAGCTTAATAGAAATAGTACTTATTTGGTGTTGTTATTTGCAAATAAAGCAGTATAAATTAAACAACGAAGTATTATCGGTAAGTTATCAATCTCAAAATTTAAACTCTCAAAATGATATATTATTTATCTGGCAAAGGGCCTATGAGTTAACGTATCAAGAATCGATCGTAAGAAGCTTGCAAAACAAAAGTTATCGTAATAAAAAACCTCTCGCTCAGTTTGTTTTTTGTATTGATGTACGCTCAGAACCGTTACGTCGTCACTTAGAAAAGACCAACTCTTACGAAACCTTTGGTTTCGCGGGTTTTTTTGGCTCCATATTCGCTCTTGAAAATTCATCTAACAACACCTGTGTGCTTCAGTCTCCGGCACTGGTTGAGCCCGAGATTACGGTAAAAACACACCCCTCACACTCCATTTTTTCCCGACTAAGCTCACTTTTAAATAAAGTCACTAAAGAAGGTAAGAGTAAGTCATTTGGCGCATTTGCATTTTTTGAAATGGTTGGCTATTGGATGTTTTATACTTTATTGAAAAAAACTTTTTTTGCCAAATTATTAACTACACAAGCACCTAAACAATGTACGTATTCTAATCCTTTTTTAGCGCCTGAAAATATTGAACAGACTGCTAAAAACATGAGTTCATTTCTTAAAACAACCGGTTTAAGTAGACATTTTTCACCAACCGTCATCATCTGCGGCCACCAAGCAAAAACAACCAACAACCCATTTCATGCAAGCTTCGAATGTGGTGCTTGCGGAGGTAATTCTGGGTTTGTCAATGCTAAACTAACCTGCGAAATTTTAAACAGCAAACGTATAAGAGAATTACTAATCACCGAAGGAATAAATATTCCTTCTAAAACACAATTTATTGCAGCATGTCATGAAACCACTACTGACGAACTATATTTGCAATATGATCAAGCATCATCGACAGAATATTTAAAACATATAGAGCAGGATATAAAGCAAGCCCTTATTGAATTAACCAATGCACGGCAAGCAAAGTTACCTGGCCAAAATCATTATCAAGACCGTGCGTTTCACTATGCAGAACTCATTCCTGAATGGAGCCTAGCAAACAATGCTGCCATGATTATCGGACCACGAAGACTAAGTGAAAATGCTAATTTAGATGGCAGAGTTTTTTTGCACTCCTATGAACCAGACTTGGATCCTGACGCTCATATTTTAGAGGGAATACTAACAGCGCCTATGATTGTAGCGCACTGGATTAACGCTCAATACTATTTCAGCTCAACCGATCCTGAGATTTATGGCGCCGGCAATAAGGCAATCCACAATGTGGTTAGTAAAATTGGCGTTATAGAGGGAAATCAAAACGATTTAAAAATTGGGCTCCCTCTGCAATCGGTTTTTTTTCGAGACAAGCGTGTACATGAGCCTTTGAAACTGCTTGTTATTATATACGCTCAGTATTCTCAACTTAACGAAGTATTTAAGCGACAACCGCAAATTAAATCATTATTTGAAAATCAATGGCTCAATATGCATGTAATCAATCCATAGGAAATTTAGCATGTTACAAGGTAAAGAGATCCTTTTGGCCACCATGCATGACAAACAACTAGCTATTGCGCCTGTCATGAGAAGCCATTTAGCATGTGAAATTATTGTACCAAAGGATTACGACACTGATCAGTTCGGAACTTTTAGCGGAGAAAAGGAGCGATTCTTGGCTCCCAAAAACATGGTCTTGCACAAAGCTAAAATTGCAATGCAACAGTACTCTTACGATTTTGGCATCGCAACCGAGGGAAGTTTTGGACCTCATCCATTGATACCTTTTACCCCGATGCATGAGGAGCTCATCGGGTTTATTGACTTTAAAAATCAAATCGAAATTGTTGTCGCCAAACAAACCCATCAGACAAATTACATAATGTGCGAGTTTACCAAAAATCAACCCCATGAGGATTTCCTCTCAACTTGTCTTTTTCCATCGCATGCATTAATTGTCCGCGAGATGGCAAATGATCAAGTGATTGCTAAAGGGATAACGTCACTTGCTGCATTAGAAGAGGCCATTAACAAGGGGTTTTCTATTTCGGATACCATACGTCTAGAAACTGACATGCGAGCAATGTTTAATCCCACCCGAATGAATGTGATCAAAGAATTAACCATGGCACTAGTTAATCGACTGCAAGCTGTATGTGCTAAGTGTCATACCTACGGTTTTGGCGAAGTACATTATTTAGGGAGACTGCCGTGCTCTGATTGCCATTCTGAAACTGCTCTGTTTCTTAACATGGTGGAAAAATGTATACGCTGTGATTACCAAATCATAAAGCCCAGACATGATAAGTTATCAAGTGCATCTCCAACCTATTGTAATTTTTGTAATCCCTAACTGAGGTAAAAAAATGAATAAAAGTCTTGTTGCTGTCGTTTATGGTTCATTATCGGATTGGGAGATTATGAAGCACTCCATTGAAATTCTTCAACAGCTAAACATCTCATATCATACGCAGGTTGTTTCTGCACACCGAACACCTCATTTATTATTTGAATTTGCCACGAAAGCCAAAGAACAAGGCTTTGAAGTGATTATTGCTGGTGCCGGGGGAGCTGCCCATTTGCCAGGGATGCTCTCTTCTTTAACCACATTACCCGTCTTAGGTGTGCCTATACCTTCATCAAAGTTAGAAGGAATGGATGCTTTGCTTTCCATCGCTCAAATGCCTGGCGGAGTACCCGTTGGAACGCTAGCGATAGGCAAAAGTGGTGCAATTAATTCAGCTTTATTAGCAGCGTCGATCCTTGCTAACAAATATACCAACATAGACAAAGAACTCATTGCATATCGTCAATCACAAACCAGCGTCGTATTAAACAATCTTTATCCGGAGTTATCATGAAGATAGGGATCTTGGGTGCAGGTCAACTAAGTAGAATGTTAGCATTATCATCAATACCTATGGGATTTGACTTTATATTCTATGATAAAAAATTAACCAATTCAGTAAAAAACCTAGGTGAGTTTATTGAAGGTTCATATTCAGATCATATTCAACTAGAGAAATTTGCTAAAGAATGTGATATTATCACCTACGAAAACGAAAATATTCCCTATCAAACCATCGAATTTTTAGAATCATATAAAACCACTTATCCTAACTCTCAAGCTATAAAATTAACCCAAGACAAATTGTTGGAAAAACAACTTTTTCATCATTTAGGGATCCCCACCGCACCTAATAAACACATTCATTCAATTGACGACGCGATTAACTTTGCAAAGTTTAATCACTATCCTTTTTTTATCAAAAAAAGAACAGACGGTTATGATGGGAGGGGCTTGATAAAAATAACCAATGAAAAACAACTATTGAATCTTGATAATTCACAATTAGTTGATACAGTATGTGAGAAATTTATTGCATTTGAAAGAGAGGTTTCGCTTATTGCAGTTATATCAAAAACCGGCCACAGAGCCTATTACGATCTTTGTGAAAATACCCATAGTGATGGCATTCTGCATAAAACAACGAATATCGTTGATGATCCTATCTACAACAAAGCAAAAATGTATACTGATTTAATCCTTGATTATCTTGGATACATTGGTTGTATAGCTTTTGAATTTTTTCAAATAGGGAATGATCTCTTGGCAAATGAAATAGCTCCGAGAGTTCATAACAGTGGGCATTGGACTATCGAGGGTGCTTTTACCAGTCAATTTGAAAATCATATTCGAGCAATTACGGGGTTGCCTTTAGGAAATACTGCCACCCGATATCGTGCTACCATGTATAACATTATTGGTACTATGCTCAATCCGCAAGAGCTCTTAAAAGACAACTTGTGCTTTTTCCATGATTATAAAAAAGAGCCTAAGCCTGGTAGAAAACTGGGGCATTATACTGTAGTTAATTAACTTTGCTTTCGAGTTTTATAAATCGAGTATATAACACCTAATGCAAGAATAGAAAATGTGATAGCTAGTGCGATTAATGGCGGAAATTTTGCCATATCAAGCATTTCAGCAATAAATATTTTACTACCAATAAATACTAATAAAGCTGCCAAAGCATATTTAAGATACTTAAACCTAACAATTAAGGCATCTAAAGCAAAATACAAAGCTCGTAAACCCAGAATTGCTAAGATGTTACTTGTATAAACAATATAGGGATCAGTTGTTATGGCAAAAATCGCGGGAACGCTATCTACTGCAAAAATTAAATCCATGAATTCGATTAGGATAAGAGCTAAAAATAGTGGTGTCATATACCAAGTAGAACGTTTGCTCGCTGAGTCATGAATTTTTACAAAAAAATCCGGGCCGTGGATTTCATTAGTGACATTAAAATGGCTTCTTATAAACCGAAGTAATGGATTTGATTTGATATCTGGTAGGTTGTTAATAATAAAGAACATTTTTACACCAGTAAGAATTAAAAATACTGCAAATAAATAGAGTATCCAAGCAAATTTAGCAACCAATACCGCCCCTAGGCCAATCATTACGGCTCGTAAAAAAATAACACCGACAATCCCCCAGAATAGGATTCGATATTGATATTTTCTTGGTATTGCAAAATAGGTAAAAACCAGTGAAATAAGAAAAATATTGTCTAGTGCAAGAGATTTTTCAATAGCAAATCCCGTTAAATATTCTGCACCTTTTTGCGCACCTTGGCTAAACCAAATCCAAACACCGAATAGTAAACCGACTACAATGTACCCTAAGCTGGTGTATAGGCTTTCCTTAACACCTATCTCCCTGTTTTCTTTGTGCAAAACACCCAAATCAAAAATTAACAATGCTAGCACAATAGCAATAAATACAGCCCATGACATGACGTTTTATCCTTTATGTACTCTTGTTATTTTGCAGTTCACTACTCAAATTCGTTGCGTATCATTTTTTACAGAGTCGTTTTAAAATCATGAAAACTTTTTGTGCCAATAAAGAGCAAACACGGATGTGGAACTACATAAGATTATTCCCCAGAGAATATCAACTATAGTGATCTTTAGCGTCCAATTTTGAAGTACTGCGTAATTAGTACAATCATAAACCGAATAGACGATTAATCCGAATAATGCTCCCGTAAGCCAAGTATAATGGTAGCTATTTGGAAACTTAGGAATAACAAAAAAAAGAATACCGCTGATAAGGGCAATGTAAACTAACACTGCGCTTATCCAATTCGGCGCCATCATCCCGTTCGACTTTCTAAGAAGAGAACTCAATTCTTGCTGGTAGATAGCCTTGGCGACGAGCCCAAGCCAAAGCATATCCATAATAAAACAAAACACAAGACTTAAAATAAAAACTTTCAAATAACGTTCCATGTTTTCACCTTACTAACAATCGATACTATTGGCTCACTGTTTTAGATTTTACATTAGATAAGCCACCATCGACAGGGAGTACCTGTCCTGTGATCCAGCTATTTTGTGGCTCGAGCAAGAATTGGACCGCACGAGCGACATCACTCGGCTTGCCAAGCCGTCTCAGTGGATGCATTAATTCTGAGGCCTTCTTAGAAGCTAAAGTACTAGTCAAGTGCTCTGTTAACTTTGTTTGGACTAAGCCTGGTGCCACAACATTGAACCGCAAATTATAGGGTGCATAGCTGGCAGCCGCGCTACGAGCTAAACCAATGATTCCAGCTTTTGCAGCAGCAATAGCTTCATGATTGGCAAAACCTGTTAACGCAGCCGCAGACGAGATGAGAACCACAGCCCCTCCTTTATCAATCAAATGTTTCCCGGCTGCTCTGACAACAGCAAAAGATGTCGTCAGAGATGCCTCTATGACATCATGATATTGTTGCGAAGAGGTTAGGTGTGCCGGTTTTAGCAGCAGTGAACCGGCGCAATTCACAATGCCATCTAAAGAGCCTAATTCGCGCAAGGACTTGGCTACGAGGTGATCAACTGCCTCAAATGAAGAGGCATCCAATGTTACAAAGGGTGTTTGTAATTGATTCGCCAATGCGGCAACAGCATCATTCTTTCTGCCAGTGAGTAACAGCCGATGCCCAGCAGAATGCAGAAGCTCTGCTATCGATTGCCCGATGTCACTGGTTGAGGCGATGATCAGATAGCTTGCCATCTAGTTACCTTGCTTCCTTTAAAATGTCAGCCCTGATAATATATTTTATTGAATGAAAACCGTACAATATCTTGCTATCACTCTTCAACATACATAATAGATTATGTCACTAAAAATTGCTGTCATTGGCTCTGGGATCTCTGGACTAACGAGCGCATACATTCTCAGTCAGCGTCATGAGGTTCATCTGTTTGAAGCAAATGACACGCTGGGTGGGCACACCCATACTGTGACGGTAACATCAGATGGGCACGTGGCCAATATAGATTGTGGGTTCATTGTTTTCAATAAAAAAACCTATCCCAATTTCACTAAAATACTTGATAAAGAGAAGGTTCCTTATGAAAAAAGTGAAATGAGTTTTAGTTTCTATTCTCCATCAAAGCAATTTTATTACAATGGTCATTCCCTAAAGTCATTATTTTGCGACACAAAAAATCTTTATAATTTACCCTTTTATAAAATGTTATTTGACATAGTAACATTTAACAGACACAGCAAAAAGTTAATACACCGCCATCAAGTAGAACAAATATCTTTAAAAGATTACTTGACACAAGCATCCTATGGTGAATTATTCATTGAGTGTTATCTCGTGCCGATGATCTCTGCAATATGGTCTTGTCCAAAAGAGAAAGTGCTAGACATGCCTATTCCATTTTTACTCAATTTCTATCAAAATCATGGTTTACTGGATATTTTTAATCGCCCTCAGTGGTATGTTATTAAAAATGGCTCAACGCAATATATCCCCAGTTTAATTTCGCGATGTAAAGAAAATATTCACCTATCATCGAAGGTAGAGAATATTATTCGAATAGGTAATCAAGTTACCATTTCTGTTAATGGAACGACGCAAATCTTTGACAAGGTTGTGATTGCAACCCACAGCGATGAAGCATTACAAATGCTAGCGGAGCCAACATCAGCTGAACAAGCAATCTTAGGGTCGATTTCATATGAAAAAAACGATATTGTTTTACATAGTGACGTTAGCGTCATGCCCCCCCAAAAAAAGGCATGGGCCAGCTGGAATTACTATGAAAATCATAACGGAGTTTGCTCATTAAATTACTATGCTAATCGCTTGCAAAATTTATCTCTCAAACAAGACTTTATTGTTTCTGTTAACCTGCAAAATAAGATAGCAAAAGAAAAAATTTACATGAATAAAACATTTTACCATCCAATATTAAATCACCAAGCGATTAATGCACAACAAGACTTTCCCACTATTAATGGTGTGAATAATACCTACTTTTGTGGTGCATACTGGGGAAACGGCTTTCATGAAGATGGTGTGCTTAGTGCGCAACGTGCCTGCGCCAGGCTGCAGGAATATTTATGAATCACCATCAGTTATTTGAAGGTTTTGTGCAACATAGAAGGTTAGAGCCTAAATTACATTCTTTTCGTCATCCCATTTTTCAATTTTATTTAGATTTAGATCATCTTAATGAAATAAGTGATGCTTCCCCTTTTTTAAGCCTTGAAAAAATCAATTATGTCTCTTTTTATCGAAAAAACTATTTCGATAAAAAAACTAATAGTCTCAAAAAGGCCATACTTGAGAAACTTGGCATTAGCATCGATTACGATAATTATAAAATATATCTACTGACAAATCTTTCATTTCTTGGCTTATGTTTTAACCCAATTAGTATATATTTTATTTTTAAGGGTGGCGCTTTGTATGCCATGATAGCGGAAGTAACCAATACCCCCTGGCGAGAGCGTCATTGCTATGTGCTAGACAAGCCGATTAAATATGAACCTCCTATTTATTATTTCCAAGCAACAAAAGAGCTGCATGTATCTCCATTTATGGGCATGGACTATGAGTATCGTTTTAAGCTTAAAAAAACTGAAGATCAAATTATTTTGCATATTGAAAATGTGCATGATGGGAGAATTACTTTTGATGCTACCCTGAGTATGCTAAGTATGCCTTTTTCACAAAAAAATATTCACACACTGCTAAAACGACATCCATTATTAACGCATAAAACAATAGCATTAATTCATTGGCACGCTATTAAACTATGGTTCAAAGGCGTACCTTTTCACCCTCATCCTAAAACGCAATAAGTCACGGCAATTATTAAGTATGATGATAAATATTTTCAAAACACAAGCTCTAAAACTACTGGAATATATCGATTATGGCTCAATAAAGATCCGTGATGGTCATAATGAATATCTGTTTGAAGGCAAGCAATTATCAGAAACACAAGTCGTTATTACTGTCAATGATCCGAAAGTATATAACCAATTAATTTTAAGCGGAACCAATGGTATTTCACAGAGCTACTTCGATAAAAGCTGGGAGTGCGATAACCTTTATAATTTATTTGACATTATTTTAAAAAATAAAAAAATGTTTAAGAAAATGGATGCTGGACTCGCCAAATTTTCTTGGTTGAAAGACGCGATTGCTAATCTTTTTAGTCGCACCACCTTTAAATCAGCTAAAGAAAATGTGTTACGCCACTACGATTTGAGCAATGCTTTTTTTGAGCAATTTCTTGACAAAAAAATGATGTATTCTTGTGCTATATTTGAAAGGGCCGATCAAACACTTGATGAAGCAGCGGAACTTAAACTGCAAAAGATTTGTGACAAATTGCAACTAACGGCAAATGATCATTTGCTCGAAATTGGCAGTGGCTGGGGTGGATTGGCCTTATATGCTCATCAACATTATGGTTGCAAAGTCACCACAACCACCATTTCAAATGAGCAATATATCTTCGTAGACTCATTAATTAAAGAAAAAAAATTGACCCACAAAATTACCTTGCTCAACAAAGATTACAGACAACTTAAAGGACAATATGACAAAATTGTCTCGGTTGAAATGATAGAGGCAGTAGGATTTAAGTTGTTTCCTGATTATTTTCAACAGATTAACAGGTTACTTAAAGAAGATGGCTTATTTTTATTACAGTGCATTACTATCAATGATGAAGATTATGAAAGAGCCAAATTAGAAAATGATTTTATCAAAAAGTATATCTTTCCTGGTGGCTGTCTGCCTTCGGTTGCAGTTATCGACTCTATAATCAAAAATGAAACTCAGCTTATAAAGCTTGATTTTGAAGATATCGGGCATCATTATGTTCGAACACTCTCAGAGTGGCAGCGTGCATTTAATTGCAACATCAAAAATATATTCTCTTTAGGTTTTACTGAATCTTTTGCAAGAATGTGGGAATATTACTTTTCTTATTGTCAGGCTGGTTTCCAGAATAAACACATTAGTGACATACAAGCGCTATGGCAAAAAAAATCCTGAATAAAAAATGGGCGCAATTAATAGTGCATTTTCTGGCATATAATGCTACCTGGTTTGCATGCGTCTTTAGTGCGATTAAAGGTTACGCTTGGGTTGGTTTGAGTGTCGCTCTTGTCATTACATTATTACAGTTTATATGGCAACATACTGTTGCGCATCGAACCAGAAACCTCTTATGTTTCTTAATTTATCTCACCATCATCGGATTCGTTGGTGATTCATTAATGTCGTTTCTTGGGATCATTTCCTTTTCAGCAAATCCTTTTTCTTTGGCCGTTTCGCCGCCTTATATGCTCGGCATCTGGATCAATTTTGCCATGTTATTTTATGTATTGTTGAATAAATTAATTTATCAACCAACAATACTTGTATTGCTCTCATTCGTTGGATTTGCTGGTGCCTATCAGGTCGGTGCCAAGATGGGCGTCGCAACAATAAATGGCGGTTTGCACTCTGTAATCGGAATCGGTCTTTTTTGGGCAGTTCTTTTCCCGTGCAGCGTTATATTTTTTGACCGATTAATAGGTTTCCCTGAGGATAAATGATGATCGCTACTTTGGGCGCTACCAGTTTGATAATGATAGCATTTGTGATATTGATTTGGATTTGGTATCTGCGAAGCAATAATCCCGGTGTTATTGATGTCTGTTGGTCACTAGGCATTTTTATCTGTGCCTCTGCTTTTTTATTAATTGATCACCCTGCTTCTATTTTTTTATTACGAAGTAAAATTGCTTGGTGTCTTTTATTATTATGGGCAGCACGTCTTTCTGGTTTTTTATGGTTCACTCGTATTTCCAAAAATCATCGCGATCCCAGATATGAAGCTATTAGCAATCACTGGAAAATTTCAAGATCGCTTGGGTTCTTGCTAAATTACATTTTGCAGGGTTTTCTCATGATGATGATTGCTTTGCCATTTTTATCAATAGCAAAACAATCTGCAGTTAATTTGTTAATAACCGATTATTTGGCAATGATACTTGTCTGTATTGGACTTGTTGGAGAATCAATAGCAGATTGGCAACTTTATCAATTCAAACGCAGCGTACAAGGTATAGTATGCGAAGTCGGGTTATGGAATTACTCTCGTCACCCTAATTATTTTTTTGAGTGGGTGATTTGGCTGGGATTTTCTTTATTTGGTATCAGCTCACACTATGGCTTTATGGCTTTAATTTCCCCCATTGTTTTACTCGTCATTTTTGTATTTGTGACAGGTCCTATAACTGAACGACAATCCTTAAAATCAAAAGGAGAACTTTTCCTAGCTTACCAGAAAAGCACCTCTTTCATTTTTCCCTGGTTTAAAAGATAGTTTTATCAATATGTTAGATGCTAGTGAATGGCTACACTTCATGTAACCATTCTCTTAGCAAAATAGTTTGAGATGCCGATTATACTCAGGCAGGCTCTTGAACATTGACCAAATTACACCCATAGAATATTTCCTGCATCTCGCGCTTTAACTGCCCGCGAATGCTTTGCACTTCTTCCGTAGTTAAGTCAGCGCTTTTCATATCAAACAAATAATTGTCTAATTCAAACTGCTTTAACAACATTTTAGTGTGGAAAATATTTTCTGGGTATACATTCACATCAATCATTTCATAGGCGCTTAGAGTATCTGGCGATAAGAAGTTTTGAATGGAATGAATACTGTGATCGATATAATGCTTTTTGCCCAGAATATCACGGGTAAACCCACGCACCCGATAGTCAATGGTAACGATATCAGAATCGAAACTATGGATGAGAAAATTGAGGGCTTTAAGTGGTGAAATCACACCACAAGTAGATACATCAATATCGGCCCTAAAAGTACTGATGCCATTATCGGGGTGGCTCTCAGGATAGGTGTGTACTGTGATATGACTTTTATTCAAGTGCGCGACAACGCTATCGGGCAAGGGGCCTGGCGATTCAGTTTGCTCTAAGGGCTTTTTATCGACGGGCTCTTCTGCGACCAACATGGTAACGCTGGCACCTTGAGGATCATAGTCTTGATGAGCGATGTTAAGGATGGTTGCACCAATAATATTGGCCACATCAGACAATATCTCAGTTAGTCTCTTAGCATTATACACACCATCTATGTATTCGATGTATTGTTTGCGTTGCTCAGGTGTCTTGGCATAGCAAATATCGTAGATATTGAAACTCAAATTTTTGGTTAGGTTGTTGAAACCATGAAGCTTCAGTTTCTTCAATTTCTTTCATCCATCCATTTAGGGTGCGCAGAACGCGGCCATTATACCGATTATCCTGGCCAAATCAAAAAAATGTTATCTAATCAACCCAATTTCTTCATCTTTGTTGATTGCACCTACACTAACAGCCAGGCATAATAAATCGTTTTAAACGATATTCGATTGAATTTAGTGTGCTTTATGCGTCAGATAAAACAGTCATTTTTTAAGCAAGCAAAACTGCTTGCCACATTTTTTGTAGTTGCCATCATATCGCCAGTTTTTCTTGCTAAGCTTGGGTTTTGGGATGCAAGTCACGCCGCAACACCTCAGTTTGAAAAAGCGAATGAGCCTATTAGCTACCCGCCACAGCCCACTTCTTACTCTGAAGCGATTTCTCGCGCTGCACCTGCCGTGGTTAGCATTCACTCAACTAAAGCCTTGCCAAAGGAAGCGAATAGCCCTCTGACACGAGATCCCTTCTTTCGCTACTTCTTCGGCGATATGCGCAATATGCAAATTCCACAAGAAATGCAATCAGGCATCGGTTCTGGCGTGATTGTCACGAAAGATGGCTATATTCTCACTAACAATCATGTGATCAATGATGCTGATGAAATCACCGTTAAGTTAACCGATGGTCGCTCAGCTAAAGCCAAGGTCATTGGCTCCGATCCGGAAACTGATTTAGCGATATTAAAGATCGATCAAGGTAACCTAGCTACCATCGCTATCGGCAATTCAGAAGCGTTAAAAGTTGGTGATGTGGTTTTCGCCATCGGTAATCCGTTTGGCGTTGGTCAAACTGTCACGCAAGGCATCGTTAGCGCAACACATCGTACTGATCTTGGCATTAGTACCTTTGAAAATTTTATTCAAACCGATGCCGCGATTAATCCTGGTAATTCCGGGGGCGCTCTCATCGATGCCAGTGGTAATCTCATTGGTATTAACAATGCCATTTATACTCGCACCGGCGGTTATCAAGGTATTGGCTTTGCTATTCCTATCAGCATAGCGAAAGATGTGATGAGCGAATTAATTAACCAAGGCCATGTGACACGCGGATGGCTAGGGATCAGCTTAGGGAAGTTGAATGATGAAGCCCGCAAAGTCTTAAATTACCCCAAAGGTGATGGCGCGGTCATTGCTGGCGTGATCCGCGGCGGGCCTGCCGCTAATGCTGGCCTGCGCCCTGGCGATATCATTATTAGTATCGATAATAAAGAGACTAAAGGTCCCAGCGAAGTATTGAGCACAACTTCAAAACTAAAACCGGACACTGCTTATCCGATCGCGATAGTCCGTAATGGTGAAACTTTAGACTTTAGAGTAATTGTCACTAAACGACCATTAAAAAACAGAATAGAGCAAAATAGTACAGAACAACAATGATTTTCTGCCCTGTCAGATTCTGACAGGGCAAGTCTTTTACTCACAATAAAAATGTTAAAACGGAGTTTGGCATGAAAGGCGGCGGTACACCTGCAGATGGCGGCAATTTAACTCAAGACGCAAAAGAAGACAAAAAAAAGGCTAAAAAAAAGCATCATCATCGTAAACATGATGATGAAACAGCTAAAGCCGACTCATCGCATAAACACAAACATCACCATCATCATGCAGAAGATGCATCGGCAGAAACGCCACCTAAGCACAAACACCACAAGCATCACAAAGAACCCGTGGATCCTGCTTCTATACCCAAACCAGCAGGGGTTGCGCCAATACCACCTACCTTGTCTGCTCGCATTGTGCAAGAACTGCATCGTGAGAATAAACCCTCACCTCGCACCGCAGAATCGCTTGAAAAAACCCATTCACCAAAAGTGACACCTCCTGCTATCCCTACTCCGGCAGCTCCCCTTGGCCTTTTGGCAACAATCCGCCAATGGCTCAATGAGAAAATACTACACCCGCTATTTTCAAGACAACGCAAAATCACTCATGCCTATAGCAGCAGTTTCTCGCGTACTTTAAAAGCGATTGAAAAGCGGTTCAGTGCAAATGATTCAGAACATCCTGAAGGTAGTGCAATGCTTGGTAAAAAACCACCACTGCGCTTTAAAGGGGCAATTGTTGAAAAAACAACTCGACCAGCAGCTGCCATCGTTGATTTGAGCGCTAACACCAAACCCAACAAGCCCACCCTACATTGATGCCGTTTTAGCTGAAGGCGTCTAAACCGGTAATATGCTTGCCGACAATTAGGTGATGCATATTATCGGTGCCCTCATAGGTGAAGACCGATTCTAAATTCGCCATATGACGAATAACATGATATTCAAGACTAATACCATTAGCCCCTAAAATATTGCGAGCTTTACGTGCAATTTTCAAAGCTTCTTTGCAGGCGTTCATCTTAGCAAGTGAAACCATCACATAGGTGCCACGATTTTGATCATTCAAACGACCTAGCTGCAAATTGATAGCTTGCGCTTTAATGATTTCGCTTATCATATCGACTAAATCAGCTTGAATAAGCTGAAAAGAACCTATCGGTTTGCCAAACTGCGTGCGATCCTTAGCATAAGAGAGCGCTGCTTCATAACACGCCATTGCTGCTCCCATCGCTCCCCAAGCTATGCCATAGCGCGCTTTCGTTAGGCAGCCCAGCGCACAAGCTAAACCTTTTTGGGTACCCGGTAATAAATGACTGTCGGGCACAAAACAGTCTTCTAAAACGATTTCACCCGTTATCGATGCACGTAAGGACATTTTGTGATGGATTTCATTGGCTTTAAAGCCTTTAAATTCTTTTTCAACAATAAATCCTCTGACCAAACCTTGATCATCTTTTGCCCAAATAATAGCCAGATCCGCAATCGTGGCATTCGTAATCCACATTTTAGATCCCGATAGTTGCCAACCATCTTTCACTTTTTTAGCATGTGTTTTCATGCTAGCAGGATCAGAGCCCGAATCTGGTTCAGTTAAACCAAAGCAGCCAATTTTTTCGCCTTTTGCCATTAATGGTAAAAAATGTTGTTTCTGTTCATCATTACCATAAGCAAATATAGGATACATGCATAGTGAACTTTGCACTGAAACAAAACTACGTAATCCACTATCACCACGCTCCAACTCTTGACAGACTAAGCCATAGGCTACGCTACTGGCATTAGCACCGCCATAGTTTTCAGGAAGAGTCATACCTAGTAAACCGAGATTGGCTACTTTTTTGATGAGTTCCTTAGGAAAAATCGCTTTCTCGTAGCTATCAGCAATGATAGGCAACACTTCATCATCCACAAAACGACGTGTAGAATCCCTGATCAATTTTTCTTCCTGCGTAAAATTATCATCAAGGCGAAATAAATCTTCCATATAATTACTTGCTCCTCACGCAATCTACGATATCTTGGCAATTTGGCAAAATCGTTTGCCAAGCATTGCCAATAGGTATAAAAGAATCCTGTGCACAAACTCTTTTGATGACAGGGATGGGAGAAACATTTTCCACCAAATAGGTAACTAATTGTTCACTGAGTGATCCCGTTTTCCTGCATTCATCAACAATAATCACCTCTTTTGAATCTTTAAGAGCTTCTTGTAACGCTGCAAATGGTAAAGGTGCTAACCAACGTAAATCAATTAATTTAACACGGATGTTATACTGTGATTGTAAAATCTTAGCCGCCTGCCGGGCAAGATACATGCCATTACCATAGCTGATGATGATTTTGTTGCTATGCATATCACCTTCAAGACCTATCTCACCCATTGCAGTCGCCGTGGGCGCGGTTTCTGGTAAGTGATAGTCTTTCAACATATATAAGGCAATTGGTTCTAAAAAAACGACAACGCGTTGTTCTTGATAGGCAAGTCTGACCGCTTCTTTTAACAAAGAAGCCGCATCAGTGGGGCTAGAAGGACAAACAACAACTAATCCTGGGATCTCGCGCAAAAAGCCAATCGCATTATCATTATGAAAGTGCCCACCAAATCCCTTTTGGTAGGCAAGCCCAGGGATGCGGATCACCATGGGGTTGGTGTATTGACCATTAGAAAAAAAAGATAACGTTGCAGCTTCCCCTCTTATTTGATCAACCGCATTATGGGTGTAAGCTAAAAATTGAATTTCAGGAATGGGAATAAACCCATTATGTGCCAAACCGATAGCAGTGCCTAAAATGGTTTGTTCATCTAGCAGAGTATCATACACTCTGACTTTGCCAAAGCGCGCTTGCAAATCGGCCGTCACTCGATAAACGCCACCTTTTTTAGCAACATCTTCGCCGAATACTAACGCTTGTGGATACTGTGACAAAATATCAGCTAACGCGCGATTAATGCTTTGAGCCATGTTTAAAGATGGTGACTCAATTTTGTTGTTAATCGGCTCCGGTAAAGGTCTATGATTCACAGGAGGAACGATAGGCGCCATGACCGCTTCTTTTGTTGTTAATTTTGGGTGATCTATTGCTTGTTGCGCGCATGTCGTTACACGATTTCGACTCATCTCATAGCAGGAGATGATCTCTTTTGCATCCAGCCATTGATTCTCTATGAGGATCCTCGCCGAATGAAGCAATGGATCGTCTGCTTCTTCTTTCTCAATCTGAGCTAATGAATGATACTGAGATTCTATATCTGAACCTGCATGTCCTAGCAAGCGTACTGTTTTGAAATGCAAAAAAACCATTTGGCCTTTTTTTCTTGCAAGACTTTCTGCTTTTTTTGCCGCCAAATAAACATCGCTCAAGTTTTGCCCGTCACAAGCGATATAATGAAGGCCCAATCTATGGCTAACATTATTTTCTATCCAATTAGTGGGAGTTGGCACTGAAATACCAATACCATTATCTTCACAGATCCAAATTAATGGTAACGGTATTTGTGCCTCACGAGTCCAACTTGCTGCATTTAAAGCCCCTTGAGCAGTGGAGTGATTAATAGAGGCATCGCCAAAGCTACACAGAATCACGCTATCGTGCGGGAGTTTCGTTTGCTGGTCTAACTTCAAGGTTTTGGCCAGAGTCAAAGAAAGAGCACAACCTAAAGCTTTGGGTAAATGAGAGGCAATGGTACTCGTTTGTGGCGGGATAGCAAGAGGGACACTGCCAAACACTTTGTGTCGCCCTCCACTAATCGGATCATCACTACTGGCAACTAAGGACAGCACTTGATCCATGATGATATCAATACTAGGCTCTTTTCTTGCCCGCTCAATCACAAATGCCGCACTTCGATAATGCAGGAAGGCCATATCTGTTTTGCGAAAAACTCTCGCTAGGGCCGCATTACCTTCATGCCCCGAACTGCCAATGGTATATACTCCTTGTTGTTGTTCGCGAAGTTTCCGCGCCAGCAGATCTAAATGACGCGACAGCAGCTGTGACTCGAACAATTCTAAAAAGGTGTTTTTATCAAGCCCTGCATCTTGAGGAGTGGTTGAGCTTTTAGCAATGGGGAAATCATGAGCTAATACTCTGCGAGTGAAGTTTTCGTCGACTATTTTTGCTCGGTTAAGTTCCATCTATTCGCTTTTCCTAAATTCGTCATTGCGAGCGTAGCGAAGCAATCCAAACTGTTCAAGAAAGTTTCTGGATTGCTTCCCACTCGCGGTCGCAATGACAGAATTTTACGAGTTACTTACAGCCCTCTCAATTTCAGCACGCATTTTTTTAATGGTATCCACATAGGGTTTGCTGTTAAAGATCGCAGAGCCTGCAACAAAAGTATCTGCGCCAGCTTTAGCAATCTCACCAATATTATCGGTTTTGATACCACCATCTACTTCCAAACGGATAGGCAAACCGGATGCGTCAATGATTTTTCTGGCTTCGCGGATTTTAGGCATCACCGATGGAATAAATTGTTGTCCACCAAAACCAGGATTAACTGACATTAATAAGATCATATCAATTTTGTCTAGCACATGAGATAAAACATGCAGCGGTGTCGCTGGATTAAACACAAGCCCTGCCTTACAGCCACTTTCTTTAATAAGCTGTAAGCTTCTATCAATGTGTTGGCTTGCTTCGGGATGAAAAGTGATATAACTCGCACCCGCTTTAGCAAATTGTGAAATTAAAGAATCAACAGGACTCACCATGAGATGTACATCAATGGGTGCTGTCACACCAAATTTTCGTAATGCTTCACAAACCATGGGGCCAATCGTGAGATTGGGAACGTAATGGTTGTCCATCACATCAAAATGTACAATATCTGCACCGGCTTTGAGCACAGAATCGACTTCTTCACCTAAGCGTGCGAAATCAGCGGAAAGAATGGAGGGCGCGATCGCGTATTTTTGCATGGAACGACTCGTGTTTTAACATGGATAGCGAAACTTTACCTGAGTCATTTTAACGGTGCAATTAATAAATGGTCACAGAAGATAAAGCAATGAAGACTAGGTTGGAAACCAGACGCCAAAGCTAGCCATCGCCATGTTAACACCACTATTGGGGCGTTTAATCGACGCGTTGGAATAATGATAGGCCCTCATGGACAAATCATATTGCTGTTTTTTGCCAAAACGCATGCCTAAACCAAATTTGTCTTCAAATTGGAAATGTAAAGATAAAACACGTCCTTGAATTTCTGTTTCGGAAAGCCATGATAGTCCAACACCCAACTCAGTATACGGCACAATGTGGGTAACCGGATAAGGCGAACGTCTTTGCCATCTTAACATAGGGCCTGAGGTCGCCGCTTGCAAGTCAGTTGCCCTGCCTTCTGCTAATTCTGGTCTTTGCGGACCGTTCCAAAAGGCATAACTATTTTCCCAGGCTATATTGAGCCCCCACAATTCATCTCGTCGCCATACGGGGCCAAAGCCCCAAGAAAGAGAAAATCGATAGGGAGTGATGTCGTGGATACCCTGTCCGCTACTGATGGCAATGCCTAAGTTTGCAGCAGCCGGTAAGCTGAAGAGCAACAGCATTACTGTCTGTATAATAGTTTTATTCATAACTAAACCGCCTTGTTCTCTTCCCTAAGATCAAAGAGTTTATTTGTAGTTTAGACAGAAAAATGCATAATTCCACTTTATCTCAAAAAAATTGAGATTTTAGTTTTTTCTGATAATTCCACAGAAAATTTTTATTATGAGGTCTATGACAAGCAAAGCAACTTATGTTAATATTCCAGCCTTTCTCGTACAACTAAGTCATTTAATATCGGCTGGAACATATAGAAGTAAAGGGAGAATACCATGCCAAGAGCAAGAAGAAATGATAAACGGGAACGGTTAATTCAGGCAGCTGATAAGCTAATTTACGAACAAACCTTTCACACCACAACACTTGCCGACATCGCCAAACTAGCCGATGTACCGTTGGGAAACGTTTACTACTACTTTAAAACGAAAGAAGCCATCATGGATGCTGTTCTGCAAAAACGGACCAATGAATGGCGTTCATTGTTTCAGCAATGGGAGCAAATCCCTGACGTTAAGCAACGCTTATGCGCATTGCTAGAATACAATGCAACCCAATCGGAAACTTTAGCTCGTTTTGGTTGTGTTATTGGCAGCCTATGTCAGGAACTTGGCAAACAAGGTGGCATTTTATCTAATGCGGCTTCCAAGCTCATGGCTGACATTTTGAAATGGCTTGAATCGCAATTTATGGAGCTGGGTCAAGGCGAACGTTCTTACCAACTGGCTTCTTACTTTTTATCGGGTATCCAAGGTATGAATTTACTGACCTTAACCTTTAAGGAACCCCAATACATGCAAAAACAAAGTCAATCTTTACAAGAGTGGTTGGCTACTGTTTAAAATATCAATCGATTTTCCCTCTTTACGCTGATTAAAGAGGGAAAATCAACAGCTTCACCTACCTTGTGATCTCAGCACTTTCGTCCTTTACTCAATGAATGCTATACGCTACCCAGGGACGCTTTATGAAAAAATCAAATAAATTATTCGATATCGTTGTATTAGGACCATCACACGTACAATTGCAAGGCGAGCAACAGGGAAGCACCTTAAAAAGCATGCTCTCGTTCCAAAAATCCATTGGCAAGGGAGCTCCCTCAATTGCAATAGGTCTTGCCCGCCTCGCTTTAAAATCCGCGCTTATTTCTAGCGTCGGTGAAGATGCGATGGGTCAATTTATTCTTGAAACGCTTCAAGACGAGGGCGTTGATGTCAGCCAAACCAACACCGCAAAGGATTATTTAACCCCGTTAGTTATGCAGAATAACGACGCCGATCAAATGATCACCTATGCAAGTTTAGCCCCGAGTGATAGCACCACTAAAGAATTAAATGAGAATTTTATAAATAAAAGTCGCGCTTTGCTTATCTTAAGTACATGGTTGCAAAATGCCTCAAATATAAGCAATCTCTTGGAGACCATTCAAAAGGCAAAAGAGCATCAAGTCAAAATCATTCTGCAGGTTAATCAATTACCTAAACGGAATGAAAAAGATCCATTTGATATGAGCAGTCTATTCGCATTATGTGACGTTATTATAGGCGAGGAATTAGATTACCTTCAGCTTAGCAATGCCGAAAATATTGACTCTGCATTAACGTCCTTCTCACAGTTAACAACCGCATTGTTAGTCGTTAAAGGCAAACAAGCCTGCTACGTACCTTCTGTTTGCCAGCATCGTGGTTTCTCAGAAGTTAATAAAGTCGATATCCATGCTTGCACAACAGGATTTTTAGCAGCATGGTTGCATGAAAAAACACTTGAGCAATGCGCAGAAGCTGCGAATGCTTGTGAAACACACACAGAATTAAATGGTAGCTCACCTAGCCTTGATACTTTAAACTTTTTTATCAGCCATCAAAATAAGGTGTTTGCACGAATCATTCAATCTCCATTTTTTGCCAATCTTTGCTACAGCTCAGTGCAAAAGCGTCTTAAAAAACCTTTGTTTCTTATCAATCTCGGCAATAACGAGCTTTGGCGCAAAATGGCAGAACCCTATGGTGCCAAAGAAGAAACAGTTAATCTTGCCAAACAATATGTGTCTGAAGCCATTTCGCAAGCATTTGAAAAGTCGCCCGCAGCCGGGATTATCCTGGAAGACGAAACCACTTTCAGTTACAAACCATGGTCAACCAAACTTTCATGGCTGGCACGCTCACTTGAAAAACCCGGTGAGGTTCCTCTGCAGTTTATTCATGATTCTGAACTAACAAGCATTTTAACACACTGGCCAAAACATCATGTTGCTAAGGTTTCTGTTACCTATCACCCAGACGATCGTTATAGTCTACGGGGGCAACAAGAATCATTACTGGCACAATTACATAGTGTATGCCGCAATACTAAAAATGCATTATTGATAGATCTGATAATGCCAATGAATAGTTTAATCACGGCCAAAACACATGCCCATATCATGCAACGCTTTTATGAATTAGGCATTTACCCCGACTATTGGCAAATGTCCCTGCCACGCGATCAACGAACTTGGGAAAATATCTACACAACTATTCAAGACGGCGCGCCGTTTTGCCAAGGGATCTTTATCAATGCAATTTCTGCCTCACTCGATCAACTGCCTACTCTCATAGAAATTGCCGGCAAAGAAAAACTGTGTTTAGGTTTAGTGACTGGTCGTGCATTATTCCAAAATACCGTTGAACAATGGTTTGCTAAAAAGATCGATGATCCTATGTTGGTAGAGAGCCTAAGCGATAATTTACGCAACATGGCCGCTCTTTGGAATGAGAAATGCCAAAGTGAGTCTTTAATTGATCACTTAATGCCGCGAAGCTGGCAAATGTACTCATAAGCTTTTTGGATTTTTTGCACTTTTTCGGTAGCCAGTTTGATCATTTCTTCTGGCAAACCTTTTGAAACAAGCTTATCGGGATGATGTTGGCTCATCAATTTTCGATAAGCTTTTTTGATCTCTTGATTGGTGGCTTTAGCCGTCACCCCAAGAACCTCATACGCGCTTTCTGGTTCAGTTGGCGTATAGTAAGTTTGTCTCTGCGTGCGCTCTTTGTTGTATTGACCCTGAGCTTGTTGTTCGAAACGCTTTTCTGCATAAAAGCGCATTTCAATTTGAGACAGAAGCACTGGAGGGACATGCAATTTATCGCATAATCTTTCTAAAACATGTCGTTTTGCCGGGTCATGCATCCCATCAACAAAAGCGGCTTGTAATTGTATCTCAACAAATAGCTGCATCAGTTGTTGATGATGTCCACAATGTTTCAAAAATTCATCCAATTTGGCTTCCCAATCAAATTGATTAGCTTTACCCATATTGAAGTATTCGATAGCCATCATTTTTTGGTCTTGGGTGAGATGCAGATGCGCCATGACATTGCGAGCCATTTCGATTTCACGCTCACTCACACGCCCATCTGCTTTAGCAACATATCCCATAATCATGAAGGTGGTTTTAAAAAAAACTTTTTTGGCTAAGGCAACATCACTCGTAACAAAACCTTCTCGCTGCATTCCAACATCAAAAAAATGCCCCGCAGTAAAGCCAATGATGAAGCCCCAGGGCCCTCCCATGAGACCCCCAAGTATCGCGCCAATTAATTTTCCCCAAATAAACATGCTATGAAATTTTTTGTTTCAAAGGGGCCAATGCTAAAGCATTTTCCAGGCTTTGCAAGCGATCGAGCGTCCCAACATCTGTCCAGGCTCCTTGATAATGTTCTCCATAGAGTTGATGGTTTAGCATCGCCCTATCAAACAATGGCGCCAAGCGAAAGGCGCTCCCTTTAGCCATACCTGCAAACAGTTCCGGTCGTAGCACGGAGATCCCACTGTAAGTTAAGGTTTTCTCAAGGCTTCTGGATAATTGACCATTAAGAGCTAAAGCATAGTCTCCAGCTAAATGGTGCTCTGGATTATCTACCATCACTAGGTGCGCATGGCCTTGAGGTGATTGAGGTAATTTTGCAAAAGGATAATCTGTCCAAATATCGCCATTAACAATCAAAAACGGCGCAGAACCAAGTAATTCTAATGCTGAGCAAATGCCCCCTCCAACTTCTAATAAGGTCGATTCCCGGGAATAGACGATATTGACCCCCCAATGTGAACCATTACCCAGATAATTTTCGATTTGCTCGCCTAAATGAAACAGATTGATGACAATCTCTTTAACACCCGCTTTAGCCAACTGTTCAATGTGATAGACAATCAACGGTTTATTAGCGACCTTCACTAAAGGTTTAGGACAATGATCAGTCAAGGGCCTTAAGCGGCTGCCACGACCGGCAGCTAAAATCATTGCACGAATCATCTATCCTTTGTTCCTATGCTACTTTACTATCAGAAGATGTGGCATGCTCTGCCAATATGGGGCTTAGAATAGGTAAAATCACTTGTCGCAACCAGTTATCAAACGGTTGCAAATAAGGATATCGTTGCGTCACTTCCAGCACATATTCCATAATCCGTGGAATGTCGTTTAAATAATGCGCTTTGTTATCTCGGATCTTGAGCCGAGAAAAAACGCCTAATACTTTCAAATGACGCTGCAATCCAACACCATCAAACCATTCCATAAATTGACCAAAAGAAACATCACCAATGCTATTTTGTGCTTTCAAGGCATGGTAAAAATCCATTGCCCATGCGGCGACCGTTTCTTTAGGCCACTTAATGTAACAATCTTTCAGTAATGAGACGAGATCATAAGTAATCGGACCCATCATCGCGTCTTGAAAATCAATCACACCCAATCTTTCATCAGGCAACACCATGAGATTTCGAGAGTGATAGTCTCGGTGAATAACAACTTGAGGTTGCTCTTGGACACATAGAGCCAAATCATTAAAAACAGTTTGAATGAGTTCTTGTTCACCCGGTTTAAGAGAAAGACCCAGTAATTTTTCTACAAACCATTCATTGAATAATCCCAACTCATTCGCGGTGTGAGCGCCAGCAAATGCAGGTAACTGGAAATCCACCGGCTTAGCTCTTTGCAAAGGTAACAAACTTTGCATCGCTTTGGCGTAATAGCCTGGCGCGCTTTGTTTATCTAGTGCGTTCAGCAACAAAGTATCGCCAAAGTCAGACAGCAAAACAAATCCTTGCTGGGGCTGCCATGCCCAAACCGTTGGCACCAGTAAACCATAGGTTTTCCAGCTTTTAGCGATAGCCACAAACATGTCTGTTTTTTCTTTGTCAGGAGGCGCAAGCATGGCGATGTAGCTTTTATCCGCATGATGAACGCGATAATAGCTGCGAAAACTCGCATCACCTTTGAGCGGATTGATTTGAAAATGCTCTGTTCCCAGCGCCTCGCTAATCCAATGCTTGAATTCTAACTTTTTCACGATGCCCCCATTTCCTGCTCAGTATACTCTATAAAGGGTATATACCTGATAGCGAGGCTCGCTTACAATCTGTGCAATTCATTTGATTCCTAAAAAAGTGAGATCAAGAGTATCATTAGGTTAGCATTTTTACTTTTTTTAACAGGTCTTGCGTCGACAAGCAGTATTTGGGCTTCTTGTGCATTTAAACAAGAATCGTTCAATGATTGGGTAAGCGAACCCGGTAACGTTAGCCTGTGCAAAGGCCATTACCTGTCTTACGATACCGAATATCCCCAGATTGACGATTCGTGGTCGCTTCCTGTTGAACTATCGGCAGATGAAACTGAATTTACTTTGCAAGGATCTTCGGTTTTACGCGGCTCTGTAGCACTTAAGCAGGGCTTGCGCACACTCCATGCCGACGAGATCACCGTTGATCGCTTAGCAAGCTCTGGCGAATGGGAAAAACTCATTGCGACAGGGGGCATCCATTACACTTCCCCCGGTTTAAATATTTGGGGACAACGCGCCGAATACCTTCATTCTAAGCAGCTCTTTGCTTTAGATGAAACTTCTTACCGCTGGTATGCAAGACATGCTCGGGGTCATGCAGAACATATTACCGTACAAAAAGATGTGATCCTTTTACAAGATGCGACTTATACCACTTGTGCGCCTAACCAAGACACTTGGGTATTAAGCGCTAAAAAATTATCTTTTTATCCGCAAACAGGTCGAGCAGTCGTTAATCATATCCGCTTCGATTTTCATGAAGTTCCCATTTTTTATTTTCCTTATTTTAATTACCCAATTGATAACAAGCGACATAGTGGCTTTTTATTCCCAAGCTATGGTGCTTCCAGTAATTCTGGCAATGAAGTGATCATACCTTACTATTGGAATGCAGCCCCCAATTATGATGTGACCTTTGCAGGACGCTGGCTCAGCGAGCGCGGCACGGAAGCGCAAACCAAGTTACGTTATTTATTTCCTTACGGTGAAGGAACTTTTCAATGGCACTTTTTGCCCAATGATAGGAAATATGGCACTTTTAGTAGAGAGAATCTCTTGAGTCCACCCGGTGGATTATCTAAAGGCGATCCACGAATTTTGGGCTTAGAGGGCAGCGATAGCCGATATGCGCTCAATTATCGTCATACCTCTCAATTTGGTTACGACTGGCAACTCAATATGATTTTTGATTATGTGAGTGATGATAATTACTTTGTCGATTTAGGCAACGATATCCACACAGCCAGTACCGTGCAGCTTCCACAGCAAGCGAATCTTTCTTACTATGGCGAAAATTGGACCCATACATTTAACATCGAAGAGTATCAAGTACTACAACCCCTTTCAAAACCAATTAATGAAGAAATTTATAAGCGACAACCACAGTGGGTTTTTCAAGCCATTTACCCTGATCAATTTTTGAATATGACTTTCGGGTTAAGTGGTGAAACCGTTAATTTCGCTCATAAACCCAATTTACTAACCAGAGCCGAACCAACAACGGGGCAAAGGTTGCATTTACGACCTAGCATTAGTTTGCCTTTGGCCGGCACATATTATTATATTACCCCGCGCTATCAACTTGATTGGTTACAATACTATTTACATCTTGGAGCCGACGCGACTCAGGAAAATTTACCTCACCATCCAAGTCGCACCATTCCGTTGTATGATGTTGATAGTGGCTTGTTTTTTGAGCGTGATTTTGTTTATCAACAATGCCAATACAAGCAGACCTTAGAACCACGACTTTATTACTTGTATGTGCCATTTCGTGCACAATATTTTTATCCCAATTTTGATAGTGGTATTAACAACTTTAGCTATAGTCAGCTCTTTCGGGATAATCGTTTTAGCGGACACGATAGAATCAGTGATGCAAACCAAGTCAGTGCCAGCTTAACTTCCCGGCTTTTCCCCAAAGAAGGTGGCCGAGAATTACTGCGTGCCAGTATTGGTCAAATTTTCTACTTTCAAAAACGACACGTTTCGCTTTGTGAAGAATTAGGCCAAGAAAATATCTGTCATTTATTTGAAGATCAGCACGCTCATTCTCAACATTCCGATCTCATTGCTCAAGCGGAATGGAACGCCAGTGATTATTGGTCAGGAGGAGCATTTTGGCAGCTAGATGCCGTTACCCGAGATACTGAGCAAGCTGCTTTTAACATACAATATCAAACCTATAACAATAAAATTATCAACTTAAACTATTATTGGCTAAGGCATGATATTGCTCAGATTAATTTAGACTCTGGCGAGATTGGTAGCTTACACCAAGCTGATATTTCCGTATTTTGGCCACTAAATATCCACTGGCAACTGCTCTCACGTTGGCACTACAATTTGCAACAGCGTCAAACGATTGAAGTATTGGGTGGAGTAGAATACAGTGGTTGCTGTGTGGCGGTACAATTAATTGGTTCGCGTTATCGCCAGTCCAATAACTTTTTCTACCCTCAAGCACATGCGACAGGTGTTTTTGCCCAGATTGTTTTCAAGGGCTTGAGTGCGATAGGTTTAAATAACCCCGATGGTAAGCTAAAGCAAAAGATCCCAGGTTATATTCCCTTAAGAGAAAGACAAAATTGGGTACAATCTGCAAGAGAAAAACTCTTTCCGCCCAATGATATTTCCTTGTACTAGCACTTAACATCCCTTTGCTTTTAAGGGAAAATAAGCGGCAAAAGGCAAGCCCCGCGGGCATAATGCAATTTAACTAGCTATCACTTCAACAATAGGTTTATTATGCGCATATTAAAAGGTTTTATTGGCTGTATCGCTCTCGTGTCTGCCTGTGCCATTGCTAAGCCGCAATCTCTGGATGGTATTGCTGCCATCGTCAATGATTCGGTGATCACACGCAGCGAGCTCAACAATGAACTCCAAATGGTGAAACAGCAAATCCAGCATTCTGGCAATACCGCGCCGGAAGCTGCGATCCTCGAAAAACAAGTACTAGAACATTTGATTGTGAATGAGATCCAACTTCAGCTTGCAAAAAAAACCGGGTTGCAAGTGGATGAAAGCGCTCTAGACAGTGCTATTTCTAATATTGCGAGACAAAATGGCCTATCCGTGACGCAACTGCGCGAAGCCATTAATTCACAGGGCATGGACTACAATCAATATCGCGATAATATCCGCCGTCAAATGGTTGTCTCACAATTACAACAACGAGACATCCTTGGCAATGTGCAAGTTTCAGAGCAAGAAGTGAACCAATTCATGCAGTCACCCAATGGTTTTGGCAGCCTGGTGAGTGAATATCGTCTCGGCCATATTTTAATCGCTTTACCAGATTCTCCATCACCTCAACAAATTGATGCTGCAACTCAACAAGCAACAAAAGTCGTCGCTAAATTACGTCAGGGGGAGGATTTTGCAACGCTCGCCATGGCCGAATCACAAGGTGAAGGCGCTCTGCAAGGTGGTGATTTAGGATGGCGTAAGCTCCCAGAATTACCTACCTTATTTGAAAAAGTTGTACCAACTTTAAAGCCTCAAGAAGTGCCGGAGCCTATTCGTAGTAACTCAGGGTTTCATATTATTAAACTGCTAGAGAAAAGAACCGCACAGCAAGTTATCGGGGCAATCGATAAGACACGAGTGCGACATATTCTTATCAAAACCAACGCAGTAACCTCAGATCGTGACGCGCTCGCCCGTATCAATGATATTCGAGCCAAACTCACAAAAGGGGAAGATTTTTCACAGCTAGCAAAAGCGCATTCGCAAGATCTAGGCTCATCAACCAATGGTGGTGATTTGGGATGGGTAACCAAAGACGTTTTAGTGCCTGAATTTGCTAATGCGATGGAAAAATTAGCACTGAATCAGATCAGTGAACCTGTGAAAACACCTTTTGGCTGGCACCTGATTGAAGTGCAAGAACGACAAGCACAAGGAACAGATGATGTTTCCTTAAGGCAAAAAGCCCGTGAAATGCTTCAGCAGCGCAAATTTGAAGAAAAGCAGCAAGAGTGGGTGCGACAATTGCGCGATGAAGCTTATGTGAAAATTAATGCTGACAATGCCAATTCCTAGGATAGCGCTCACACCCGGGGAACCCGCAGGAATTGGCCCTGATATTTGCTTGCAGCTAGCGCAGCTTGCATTGCCCGCTGAAGTTGTGATCGTGGCATCGCCTGAGTTGTTGCAAGCAAGAGCAGCTAAATTAGGGCTATCCATTGACTTCAGTGAATTTGATCCAAAACTGCCAGCTCGCGCAAATGGTCAGAGTAAGCTGAAGATTGTGCCCATTCCATTAGCCGCACCCTGTATTGCAGGTCAGTTGAATGCAGCAAATAGTTCCTATGTGCTCAAAACGTTAGATCGTGCCGCTGAGCTTTGTCTTAATAACGAATTAGATGCTATGGTGACAGCTCCGGTTCATAAAGCGATTATTCATCAAGCTGGTTTTTCTTTTTCTGGACACACAGAATATTTGCGCGACCTCAGCCAAGTAGAAAATGTATTGATGACGTTTCACACACCTGAATTCATTTTGGGAATGGCAACGACGCATCTTCCTTTGCAGGCAGTCAGCGAAGCAATCACGGCATCCCATCTAGATTGCGCAATACAATTGCTGCATCAAGGTTTACAGCGATATTTTAAAAAAAACTCTCCCTGCATACATGTGCTCGGTCTGAATCCTCATGCCGGGGAAGAGGGAACGATTGGAACTGAGGAGCAACGGGTAATAGCTCCAACGATAGCGAAATGGCAAAAACAAGGTTTTAATATTAAAGGACCTTTAAGTGCGGATACGGCTTTTATCGCTAAGAATCGCCGCGGCATGGATGCAATGCTGGCAATGTATCATGATCAAGGACTTGCACCTTTAAAATCAATATTTTTTGGACAGATAGTGAATGTCACTTTGGGTCTCCCCTTTTTACGTACCTCAGTTGATCACGGTACTGCGCTTGAACTGGCCGGCACAGGCAAGGCAGACCCATCCAGCCTACACCATGCGCTTAATCTCGCTGCTTTACAGGTGAGCAATACATGAATGACTCCCACCAACCACGCAAGCGATTTGGACAAAATTTTCTAATTGATACGCAAATCATTGATAAAATTGTTAATGCTCTCAACATTCAGCCCTTGGATAACTTAGTCGAAATTGGCGCAGGCACTGGCGCATTAACCTCGCGCGTGCATCAGCTCATCCCCCATTTTCATGTGATAGAAATCGATAATGATCTCGTAGAACGTTTAAAAAGCACTTATTCAGATTCAGAGGTGACCATCCACCATCAGGATGCGCTCGATTTTGATTTTAATAGACTAGCCAATACAAGCAAGCCTCTGCGAGTGTTCGGCAATTTACCTTATAATATTTCAACGCCTTTATTATTTCATATACTGCTATTTGCACCTGCGATCGAAAACATGATATTCATGTTGCAAAAAGAAGTCGTCATGAGAATGTGCGCCCAAGTTGGGGCTGCTGACTATGGTCGTTTGAGCATTATGATCCAATATGCTTGCGAAACGAGTCGGCTTTTTGATATTCCACCGACGGCCTTTAATCCGCCTCCTAAGGTTATGTCAAGCCTGATTTTCTTAAAACCGTATACAGAAGACCGGCCGCACCCCAAAGCAAAACACTATGCGACTTTTGCTAATGTGGTGAATGTTGCGTTTCAACACCGACGTAAGACCTTAAAAAATGCGCTACACACTTGTGTAGCGCCAGAAATTTTTGATTTGGTGGGAATCGATCCTAGCAGGCGTCCTGAGACATTGACGATCAGTGAATATGTGACCTTGAGCAATGCTATTGCGTCGGACCATTGATTACTTGGTTTGCTATCGCACGTTCTTCCTCAGAAGCATTATTGTTCTTGATCACCATGCCTAACCAGTTCTTGCTAACTTGTTCATTACCATTATTGCATTCGCGAACTGCCATTTCTTCGGCCGCAACATAATTACCAGCTACCCCCAAGGATCGCATACCTGCATCAATACAATCTTTTAATTTTTCAGGATCTTCTGAGCTAGGACGTTCTTTACAAGCCTTTTTATAGTTTTCAACTTGCTTGGCGAAAACGTTAGAGTCTCCCGAATGGCGAGGAAGTTTATCTAAGATCTCTTTGCAACCCTGGGCATTTAGCGCCAATGGCAGCCAGAGTAGCAAGCAAACTGTAAATACATATCTCATTTTAACCACCTTTTGGATTGAACTCTGACAAGAGTATAAGCCATGTGAAACTGTTTTTTTGAGCAGATTAAGGTGAAATTTTCACTTTAGTACCCAAGTCCGCTAACTGATAGATCTCTTCGATCTCATCATTGGTGACAGCGATGCAACCCAATGTCCAATCTTTCAGCGCATGCCATTTACCGATGCGACTATGACGTTCACTCAAACCATGGATCATGATATCACTACCAGGATGCACGCCTTGCTGCTTTGCGCGTTCCCAATCTTGCTGTGCTGGATAAGAAAGTTTCAAAGAGCGGTGAAATTGGCTCTGCGGGTTTTTATACGTGATGGTATACACGCCTTCCGGGGTTTTACCATCACCCATTGCCATTTTAGGACCTTCTGGCGCAAATCCTAAGGCAATACGGTAAGTTTTGGGGTTTTTATCCGCATAGAAAACAGTCATCCGACGTTTTTGTTTTTCAATATGAATAAAATCAATTTTATCTGTCTTTGCCACAGTTGAAGAATTGATTTTTGCAGTGACGCTGACACTATAAACAATACTGAGGCTCGCAAGTAGAAGCCAGATACCTCTCATATGCTATCCTTTGCATGACACTTATTACTTCATTCCTTAAAGATAAATTCTTGCTAATTTTTCGTCAACTTAAAATCAAAAATCCGCGAAAAAGCGATGGGGAAAAAACCATTTCCCGTCACATTGGTTGCCGTGCCAAATGGGTCAAATAACATATAAATGGCAGTAATTAAGCCAACCATTTCACCGGTAAAATGAAAATAACTTTCCAATAACGGGGTGACAACAATAATTGCGCCACCAGGGACTGCAGCAACAGCAAATTTAGCTAACGCATAAATAAAGCCGAATTCAAAAAACTCATAAAATGTTGGCAAAGCATGACCAAATGCCAGCAACGTAGTTAAGGATAAAAGGGTGATACCTATGGCACTACCTATTGTATGAGTATTGATGGTCGCAGGAATAACCATTTCAGCAATCGCAGGCTCAGATAAATTCTTTTCAGTGCATAAAATTAAAACGGGCATGCTTGCAGCACTTGAGAGGGTGCTAAAACCTGTGATGGTCGCAGGCAGGATATTTTTGATGTAATCAAAAAATGTTTTTATTGATCCTTTTGCCGCACAAAAATAGAGCACCAATAAGTAAGTTATTTGCGTGCCAACTACTACAAAAAACACCGGACCAAATGTACGCAGTGCTTTTGCTAATAATTGATCATGTTCCAACTTAAAGACAAAGCCCAGGATAAATAAAGGCAATAAGGGAATAAAGACTATTTTTAAGAAAGCATTGGCCAGTTTGTTTAAGTTTTTTGCTGTTTTATCGGCAATGGCCATTTTCCAGAAAGAGAAAATAATGCCCAATATAAAGCCGGCAATTAAGGCATATTGATTTGGGATCCAATTTTTTAACTTCAAAGTCCACAATGGCGTTAATAGCATCTGTGCATCTGGTGGCGTATGGGCCGCAATAGAAAGCTTAGGTAAGATAATTGAACCCACCGTAAAACCGGTAAAGATAGCCGCGCTATTAGAAAGAAATATCATCGCTATCAAGGTGAGAATAAATTTAAAAACACCCGATTTAAGATTCATGATTGCTGAAAATACAAAACTAAAAATGATAAACGGCAATATCACCAATAATATGGCCTTCATCGAGAGACTCAAGGAGTACAAGAATGCCTTTGCTGTAACGGGAATAAATTTCCCCCAAAATAAAGGTAATACTAAAATCAAGAGCAATAGCAACGGCAAACCCATTTTTTTGAGGAATTGAATGAGTTGTTTCATAGAATGCTTGGCCTCGTGTCGAACCAATTTAGGTGACTATTATACGAGAATCACCATAGGGGATCTATAAGACCTAATTTAATAATAAGCTGTTGATTTTAAAATATTTTATCATTTTTTAATCATTATTCATTTAGTTAATTACTAATAAAATCGGGCATGATTCCTTACTGAATGTGTTTGATATCATAATTAAGTTTCAATCAGATATTGACTGTGAGCGATTATTCACTTACATTGCCTCCTTCTACGTTAAGGAGATCAAACATGCCAACCTTACAAGAGAACGTGCGCTATTTTCGCCAACAAGTTCGTGATTCCTTTTCTCGAACATTGACCAATATCAATAACTATCGGCACTATTGCTTCGAGCAGGCGGCTCTTTTTGCTGTCTATACGCGCCGTGTTGCCCATCAGGCTGTACGAGCATGTTATGAAGGTGCTGTTCTTGGTTATCAACTCTTGAGGAGATTTTGCTTAAATTTGCTAGATGAGATCATGCATTTGCCCCAGCATTTATATCAAGCTTTTATCCTCACTAGTGAAGCATTGCGGATGATAGGGCAAGTGCTTGCTAACACGATCAAACCTGCCGCTAGATGGGTAGCCGGCAAAGTCCTGCTCGGATCATCACATTTACTCGGTTTTATCCTAGGCGCTAGCGCCGCTGTGGGTGATTTAATCGTTGATGGAGCCAGACTCCTATTAGGTGCGCTGCCGTTCGGCCCAAGAGCCGCTGTTGCAGCCGGAGCATTGGCTGCCGGCGTCATAGGAGCTCGTTCTGTTATTGCAACAGCCAAACCAAGCCAACTCCCCCAATCAGCGTCTAGGCCCATAACACCTTCATACCAAAAAGCAAAAACACTACCACCTGATGCTAAAAACACCCCTATTAGCAACAAAAAACGCTTAAGAAAAGCCGCCTAACTCTGGTATCGCTTCTTGCTTGTGTTATCATGTTGCTCGCACTTTTTGTCTTCGAGAGCAACATGATCTCATTAACCGAATTATCCCTTCATTATGGCGCCAAGCTCCTATTTGACGACGTGAATTTATTACTCACTTCCGGCAAACGGTACGCTATTGTAGGCGCCAACGGTACCGGCAAAAGTAGCTTATTGCGGCTCATTATGGCGCAAGAAACCCCAAGCCTTGGGGATATCCTCATGCCTAAAGGCATTACCATTGGGTGGGTGAAACAAGATCATTTCCGTTACGAAGACCAACGAGTACTGGATGTGGTGATCCAAGGCAAAAAAGCCCTCTGGCGAGCCATGGAAGAGAAAGAAGCACTTTTAAGTGGTGAATGGACCGATAGTGCAGCAACTAAGCTCACCTATCTTGAAGAAACCATCGCGCATTATGATGGCTATATGGCGGAAAGTTTAGCGCACTCTTTACTGGAAGGGGTGGGGATCCCGCAGTCTTATCATGAAAAACCCTTACGTCTGTTATCTGGCGGCTATAAAATCCGTGTTTTATTAGCACAAGCTTTATTTGAAGAGCCTGATGTCCTCTTACTTGACGAGCCGACTAACCATTTAGACATCATGACCATCTTGTGGCTCGAACAATATTTAATTAATGATTATAAAGGGTTATTAGTTTTTGTTTCGCACGATGTTAAATTTCTTAACAATGTTTCAACCCACATCTTAGATATCGATTATGGTGAAATTAAAGAATATCCTGGCAACTATGATAATTTCGTTGTCAAGAAAAAAGAGATTATGGAGCAAAAATTAAAAGAAACCAAAAATATTGAAGATAAAATTGCCAGCATGCAACGCTTTGTTGATCGTTTCAAAGCTAAGGCCTCTAAAGCCCGACAAGCCAATTCGCGCATGAAAATGATCGACAAAATTGAGATCCCTGATATTAAACAATCTTCCCGCGTAAGCCCTGGTTTTGATTTTCAATGCAAGCGTCCCTCAGGCAAACAAGTTATCAGCGTCAGCGGTATTTGCAAACAATTTGCTGATAAAAAAGTACTTGAAAACATCAGCCTTAAAATTAATCGCCAAGAAAAGGTGGCGATTATTGGTCACAACGGTATCGGTAAATCGACTCTATTGAAGATAATGCTAGGTTTATTACAACAAGACAGTGGTGTTGTAGAATGGGGCTATGAAGCGCAGACCGCTTACTTTGCTCAGGACCATCATGAAGCACTCAAAGAAGATCTGTCAGTATTAGATTGGCTCAGTCATGAAAATCCTACCGAATCCCCTGCTAAGATCCGCCATATCTTAGGACAAGTGCTTTTTACCAAAGATGATGTTGAAAAAAATATTCAAAGTATCTCAGGAGGAGAAGCGGCAAGATTATTATTAGGCAATATCATGTTAACCAAGCCTAATGTACTTATCATGGACGAGCCTACCAACCACTTAGATGTGGAAAGCATTGAAGCTTTCTCTTTAGCGTTAAAAAATTACCCAGGAACATTATTGTTGGTGAGCCATGATAGGCATTTTGTCTCCAAAATTGCTACCCGAGTGATTGCCTTAACGGAAGAGGGTATTAAAGATTTTCATGGTTCCTACCAAGAGTATCTTAAATATTATAAAGAGGATTATTTAAGTCGCGCTTTCTTAAAAGGCACTAAGTAACTTTAAAATATCTTTCTTGAACGAGACTTAGGGACTGAGGTCTTGCTATCTTCTTCTATTGATGAGATTGATAATCTTTTAAAGTCCTCATTTACCTGGCCTCTTTGCCGACGTGAATAACTTGGTACAAAAGGTACTGAGGGCTTAGCATCATTACTTTTTTTGTGCGCTAACACTTCTTTAGCTTTAGCAATGATACGTTTACAACGAGCTAAATCTTTTTGGGCTCTTTGCTCGTGCACTTTGCCTACATTTTTGCTAAGCGAACCAAAATCTCCTAAGAAGAATTGTATATCTGGATGTTTTCCTTTATAAAAAATATTTCTTAAAGAGAGATCATTATGCGTTAAATGATGATCGTGCAAAAGCTTTAGCGCCCTATAAAGCATTTTTTCTAAAACAGTGATAGTACGCGCTGTATAATAAATAGTCACCAAATCCTCTAACGTGCCATCATATCGTGGCAGGGTATAGATAATATTTTTATTCCACAGCTGAGGGTAATAAATCGTAAGAGTTTTTGAAATGTCTTTTTTGGCTTTGCTCGGATTTGCTGGATCGATAAGAGTTGCAACATCAACATTAATGCCAACGATTTTTGGTTTAGAAAACAACGTTTCATCTACCGGTAATTCATGTAATAGCTCAATTCTTTCTGCGACTTGGGTCATTGTTGCCACTAGGACTTGCTTTCCCGCGTCAAGAACTAAACTTTGCGCGCCACAAGCCAGTACGTTGCGTTTGCGGTTTTCAAGGTCAGCAAAAGGCCCAGATCGTTCGATTAATTTTTGTTTGAAAGGAGAAAGAATCATTTAATTGAATAACTAACAACAATATCAAGCCCCATTGTACACACACTAAGATTACAAATCGACCCGTGAATTGTGTTTTAAAATGTCGCGGATTTCTGTGAGGAGCTCAACATCGCGAGGCACTGCGGCCACCGCTTCTTCTTTTTTCACAAAGCGATTCAATAATTTGATGGCAATAAAAATACAAAACGCAATAATCGTAAAATCAATAATCGACTGTAAAAATAATCCCCATTTCACAACCGTCTGCCCAATCACCAGCTTTTTACCAGACACATCGATACCACCTAAGGCAAGCCCAATCAGTGGCATAATTACGCCATCCACCAGTGCTGCAACAATTTTACCAAAGGCGCCACCGATAACAACGGCAATCGCTAAGTCAATCACATTGCCACGCATCGCAAATTCTTTGAATTCTTTTAAGAAGCTCATAGAGATCACCTTTGAAAGCTTTACTTACTCATAAGAAATAGCGTATACAGCTCAAACCCGCAAGGCAACACAGTGCTGTATAAGTTTTACTCACCACCTTAAAGGAATATGATACGGTGCCGACACCCCCTCTGAGAGCAAATATTAAAGGGATCATGACAATGAAGGGAAAAATTAGTCTCTTTTTATTAATTCCATTGTTACTGAATGGCTGTTGTGGCGGCTCAGTACGTCCTGTTCAAACAACAAAAGATATCGGTGGCTACTACTATTACGGATGCTGTCACTACGGTATCTATAATAACCCCGACTATGAAAGAGGGGGTCCATGTAATAAAGGCTGTTATCACATAGACTGCTCCCCTTCTGTCTGGCGTTAAAATTTGTTATAAATCTTTTAACCCACCCTAAACTGAGGTTAACGGATGAAACAACTAACTCGGGCAGAAGTAGCCAGCATATCAGGCGCGATGGTGAGTTTCGGTGGCATCAGCGCAACGAAAGTTCGCATTATGGTCACCGACGATTCTCATTTCACAGTCCCTGGTCTGTTAAATGGCCAGCAAATTAATGCTACTTTCTATGCCGATAAAGTCGTGGATCTTGAAGGCCACCTCTTAACTTCTGATCTCACACTACCCTTTTCACACAATGGCCATTTATATAAAGCCGATGCCATTCTTGGAGGGCATATCTACACGATATGGTTTAATCAAGCTTAAAATACCACTTGCCGGAAGCATATACACAGGTTACTTGGCTTTCTTTGATTGTGCTCTGTTCTATGTTAGGATTTGCCCACTTGAACCCAATTTGAGATAGAAACCATGACCCAAGCAGGCCCCATCGTTGATATTCAAGAAGTACAACAAGCCGTACAACAGTATTTTTATACCATCGTCAATCAACAACCCGGTGAAGTGGGGACTTGTAAAAAAATTGTCAACTTTGGCTGTTTACATCCTGATTGGGCTGACCTGTGCGTTGTTTTCGGCAAAAATACGGGTGTTTTCCTTCATGAAATGGTTTTAAAAGAGCACCAATTACTCACACATCTTCAAGCACAAGGTTATCCCATAGTAAAAGTGTTCGGAGAAGCTTTTAACGTGCAACCAAATCAAGAGCGTTTTGGCATGATCGAGTCACACATTCCTGGTGTCTTTATTGAAGCTAAAACACCTGCTCCTACTAATCTGTTACTCACTGCAGCGCTATTAGGGATCCCTTGTAAAGCGCAAGAAGGCTGGTTGGCTTTTAATCGCAAAAACGTTATGGATAAGATAGCTTTAAAGCTTTCTAACCCTCAAATATTCGCTAACTTTCAACAGAAAGCACAAACACTAGCTCTGGCTTTCGAGAATTTAATTACGCAGCAAGAAGCGAACCATGAAAAGATCCATGATTTACAAATGATTATCAGGGACGATGGCTCATTAACGGTAATCGATCCTTTAGAAGTGATCACCGTCTCACCTGAAGGATCGATGCATAGCCTGCTCGAAGGTGAAGCATTGAACCAGGCTGATCTTCATCTATTTAGTCAAAAAACAAGACAATGGCTGGAACAGGCTAAGCAGTTTTGTAATCGTGCCGCCACAACAACTAACAACGCTTCAATCCTTGGAGAGTGTGCTTCGTTTGGCCAGGGCCCTTTAATCTTTACCTCCAAAGCGGATCCCCACGGCAGATCACCACTCAACAGGTTAAAAGCCCGAGGCACAGCACAAGACACCGATCCTTCAGTACAGGGCACGATGAAAAATTCTCCCAATTAGAGAATCGAAGGCCTTTCAATAGCTGCGGATACGCTTGGTGTATTCGCAGACTCATTCTCGTTACTCTTTAAAACGCGAAACTGAAAAGCTAACAGTTTGGTTGGAGAATCGGGAGCCTGACGTGGCTTCTTTTCAGGAGAGCCCTTTTGTGCCTGTTGCTCTTCAACCTGATTTTCATTAGCATGAGAAACGATTATGTTTTTCAGTGAAGTGATCGCCCTTTTAGCGGGAGCTGCCTTCTTTCTTAGCAGGAGCAGCGGCAATGCCTCTTGAGCTCGAGGAGATTGCGCTTCTTTAGGCTTTAAAAAAGCTAACATTTGTTGCTCAAGCTCCGCTTTCGTCGATAAGCCCGACAGCGTTTCACAAAAGGTTAGGCATTGTTGCAACATCCTTTTGCCATCATAGAGCAATTTGATAAAGTCAGTATTAGTTTGCCTTGATTCATCTAATAGGCTTTGATATTCAACGCTATTCGCCGCGCTTGGATGCGTTATAGTCATCACAATATCAATGGGATCAATAATTTTCACCCCTTCTGCGTTAATCAATAACTGTAAATCAGCAATCATGAAGCCCTTTTGGGCTAAAATCGTTGTGATTTCTGCAAACTGTTGTTGGAATTTCTTTGCCTGTGCTTTGACTGCCTCGTGCGAAAAATCTTTCTCTTTAAATTTGTCTGAGATTTTCTTTTCGATGCTACTTTTTTGTAATACCCAACCTTCGCCTGAAGGTATCGTTACATTCAATAAGGTAGCAACTAGCTTTTGGCACGCCGCCTCTTGATCTTTGACGTCTATCAAGGTGGCGTCATTTACCCAATCCATCAACAAAGCAAATTGTCCCTTGATTTCAAAAGGTTCCCCATAGATCTTGACTGTCGGCAACCCTAAATCACCTAACATGGCTACGAGCTTTTTTTCTTTTTCCAGCAATGCTTTTCCACGACTTAAAGCTGATGTGCTTTCCTTCTCACGAAAACACGCGAGGGCCAAATTGCCCGCCGGTAATTGGTAGACTTTTTTAAGTGAACCTTCAACACAATGAAGTTCTGCTAGCTCTTGTTGATGGGTGATCAGCATCTGTTGTAACACTGAAACGGTTTCTGGTGAGGGGGGATTGCTTAATAAAGCGTTAATACCGATTAACATAGCACTTTCTCCGATAAAAGGAGCCATTCCATCGGCAGACAAGCATAACAGTGTTCTTGAGGCAAGTATTTTAACTCAATTCAATGAAAAAGTATAAACAAAATCGTTATTTAACTAGCTTTTGATTCTGGTAAAGAACATTGGCATAGAAGGCAACAAAGCCTAAAATGAACCACCGTTCTCTGTGAGGAATAAAAGCATGCTCTTGGGTCCTGAAGAAATATTAGATAGGTATTATCAAGATGGTAAACAATGGATCAATACCAAAAACGTCGATGTTGTTTACCAATTAGCGGCAGAACAAGGTAGAATTATGATTATGAAAGACATTGAGTCTAATCATGATCTTGACGTGCAACTACAATTTAATGCCATTAACAAAATATTACCCATTGCGCCATTTCCCATTTCTCTGGAATATGTGTGTGCACCTCCGCGAGGCTTTACGCCAACAATGCAAACGGTTTTACAAAAAACGCTAGATACAGCCTATTCGTCAGAACGAGAAGCGGTTGCAGACCATGTTCCAAAGAAAAGTTGTTAAAAAGGTTAAACCATGAAAAAGAAAAATCTCGAATATTATATTGAACAAGGGTTATTCCATAGCCGCTGGATCATGGCGCCAATGTATGTTGGACTGGTAGGCGCGCTGATCGTACTGTTTATAAGCTTTATGCAAGAACTGCTGCATTTTTTTATGGCTATACCGCACTTAACGCAAAATGATGTGGTACTGGGCGTTCTTTCTTTGATTGATCTGTCACTGGCCGGGAACTTGTTGTTAATTGTGATTTTTTCAGGCTATGAAAACTTTGTTTCTAAGATTGATACCGATGATCATGAAGATCAACCAGACTGGAAAGGTAGCGTTGATTTCAGCACCTTAAAATTAAAACTCATTGCCTCCATTGTGGCTATCTCTGGGATCCACTTACTGAAGGTATTTATGGATGTAGGCAAAGTCTCAAACGCACAAGTCCAATGGATGGTGATTATTCATTTGGTGTTTGTGGTGTCGGGCGTGTTATTAGCATTAATGGACAGAGTGGCGATTAGCACCAAAGTACTGAAAGAGAGCTTGGCGAAGGATTAAGCAACCCTCTCCCTAACTCTCTCCCATTAATGGGCTGTCTCTTAGTCACATTTTTGATTTGCCGAAGAATACCAGCTTATTTTTCTGCTCTGTGGGCATCCTTGCCCTACGTCGCACACATCCCTGTGCGACGAGTCGCTTCAAAATAAGCTGGTATTCTTTAGCTGGGTATACTTGTGTAGAAGAGACAGCATTAATGGGAGAGGGGATCAGAAATTAGAATTTTTTGGTATAACGATGACAATAGGGCTGCTTGCCCGTTTTTTCATAATAATCTTGATGGTAGGTTTCCGCTGGCCAGAAAACACTCACGGGCTTTAATTGGGTAGCAATGGGGTAACCCTTATGTTGAAGTTCACTAATAAGCCCCTCTATGATCTCTTTTTGAGTTTCATCATAATAATAAACTCTACTGAGGTATTGCTCACCTAGATCGGGGCCTTGACCATTTTCTTGCGATGGATCATGGATCTCAAAAAAGAACTTCGCTAACTGCTCATAACTGGTTTTGGATGGGTCATATAACACGCGAATGGCTTCAATATGGCCTGTATTACCTCGGCAGATCTCCTGATAGGATGGGTTCTCGGTCATGCCACCTGTGTAACCCACTTCGGTTTTTAACACACCCGGGTGGCGTTTAAAATAATACTCAACTCCCCAAAAACATCCGCAAGCAAAAATGGCTTCTTCTGAGTCCATGACAGTTTGATCCGTCACAAAATCCAAAGATAACGAATTAACGCAGTGGCGAAGGTTTTTGGTGGTTAATCGTTCACCCGCAAACACATGCCCCAAATGAGCCTCGCAACGCGCACAAACAATTTCGGTTCTTTTGCCATCGGGATCGTTTTTGCGCAAAACGGTATCGGGAATTTCTTCATCAAAACTTGGCCAACCACAACCTGAGTGAAATTTATGATCGCCTCGAAATAGCGCTAAACCACATAAACGGCACAAATAGGTCCCCTTTTCATCAGAATCATTATAAGCGCCAGTAAATGGATATTCTGTGCCTTTGTGTTTGACGACCGCTAAGACGACTTTAGGCAAGCTAGCGGTTTTGTAAGGGCTATTTTGAGTATTGCTTTTTGTCAACATTGTCAGGGATCCCATCATTGTCGTCATCTTTATCCTTATAATTGGGAATACCATCGTTATCATTGTCACGTTGACTGGGATGCATCCACTCGCCTGGGGTTTTAGCAGGCCCCGGATCATTCCAACGCTCCCTATCCGGGCTTAAACGGGGATGATAAGGCACAATCATATCACGGGCAAACACACACGAGCTGCTAAGCGTGCAAAGTAATATCATCAGTGAGGTAAATTGTTTCATTTTAGTCACTCAACTTTTTTGATCTTGGGGCTTTTCGAGGTTGAAAAACCCCCTCTACGACTGCTTTCATTTGTTCAGTCGACAGCGCTTTGAGAGGTTTGATGGCTTGCGGAAATTGGTTTTCTAAATACGCTTTGTTCTCTTTAATAAATCGAGCCTTGGTCTCGGATACTTCTTTTTGCTGTGGCGGTAATTGAATCATTGCCAATAAGCCATAAAGGCACTTCGCCTGTTCCTCTTTAGGGATCAATTTCCCTTGGGCAGAATTGATGAAAGTTATGGCATCGAGAAATGGGGCAAAATGTGGATCGGCTAAGGATTGTAATTGAGGACCCTTTGTCAACAATTCACCCACCGCATCTTGTGGCTGTCGAAGCGATTTAATCGCAGGCGCACGTCGAAGCGTTCTGGCAGGAGGCGGCGGCGGTGTTTCAGAACCAGGCGGTGTTCCTGCTGGCGGTGGCGGT
Source organism: Candidatus Berkiella sp. (assembly GCA_050247135.1). Classification (GTDB taxonomy): domain Bacteria; phylum Pseudomonadota; class Gammaproteobacteria; order Berkiellales; family Berkiellaceae; genus Berkiella. Next base: position 6,570 of record JBFWUT010000012.1, on the reverse strand, counting down.
GTTTCAGAACGTGGTGGTGTTCCAGAGGGTGGTAGCGGTTGAATGGGAAGTTGGCGTACTCCTATCGTCCTTTGCAAAGGTGGCCGTGCAGGATTTGGTGCTGGCGGCAATGCTTGCAATAATTCTGCCTCACCTTTTATGACAGCCGGTGTTATTAGCTGTTTTTTTGCCTCTGTTCTTCTTAAAGGCGGATGACGCTTAGGTACTGGCGGCAAGGGAACCGATGGCACTGGCATGGATACAGAAGCAAGCGAGGGTATAGGTGGTAATGGTGGTAACGGCGGTACACGCAACGCGATTTGATCCTTATGAATGTTGATTGCCGCATTGATATTGATTCTATTGGCTCTATCGGTAAAAAGACCTTTGAGCAAAGGATCGGCTTGAATCGTAGGCCAATCGCTAGCCGCGGGTTGCCGGCCATAACGGATTTCAAAAGCAATCACCCCAATTGACCACATATCATTCGATAAATCAGGCTTTTTGATTGCGGCCCTGCCCGAACCATCCGCAGGATAAATATGTGGATTATTTTTATAAATGTTATGCGCAAGTGAATGCACGCCGTGGACGCTATTAAAATAAGCATGGTTATGAACCAAAGGGTCTGAATGATAATAAGAGATCTCTGGCGATTGATAGCCAGCTGTGCCTAAAGCGGCTTCGTTATAGCCATTTTTTCTCACCAACCCAAAATCGGTTAGCTTTAAATGATAGCCACTGACTGCATCTTTATAAACTAGGATATTTCCCGGTTTTAAATCCTGATGAACATAGTTTTGATCATGAAAAATTTTTGTCCCCTTTAAAAGCTCCAAGATCAGAGAATCTTGTTCTTCGATAGAGAGTCCCTTTGTGGTTCCATTTCTCACTATAGTTTCTAAACTGTCATCAGCCTTAACCGAGTAGACACTGATTTTTTCTTGACCTTTATTGGTAAATTTTGCACCCAAAACATTTTGTTGGACTTCTGGGGAGGCCATTTTTTTAGACAACTCTACTTCTTGGCTAAGTTCAATAATATCGTGTTGATCTCTGACTTTGGCGACCAAGTTAAAATATTCTACTTCACCTGCATCAATTCGCCAGGCTGGCTTGCCTGTTTTCGTGGTGCCCCCAATGTGCGGTAATTTTTGCTTGGACTCATTTGCAAGTTTGCTTTTAGTTTCGACTATCAGCATGAACTGACCATCGTCGCCTCGTAACACATTCAATGTTCGAGGTAATCCGGTAATTTTTTTATCTAAGCGGTATGCTTCGCCTGGTTTAAGTGCAGCAATATTGGCCATCTCTCTTCGAATTTTAAGGAGCTGCGTACCACTGAAATGAGCTGCTACTGAAGGATCGGTGTCAGCCAAAAAATAATCAAAGATCTTTTCTCTGGCAGCAGAAGAGAGTAAGGCGCCCAATTTGGGACCTGGAGTATGCCATTTTACTAATGATAATCTCTCTACAAAATCTTTAAAGTCAGCATTTTTGGGGATAGCTGCTTGCGATTTGGGCACGTAGCGAAAGGGAGCTGCTAAATTGACCACTGGTAAATCATCATCAGAAGATAATGACTGCAGTTCAGCCTCTACATGAGGCGAATCAATTTCTGTATCAGAGTCATCATCAGCTGCAGCATTGAGTTTAGCAAATGCTTTCTTTGCACATTCTTCAATTTTATTTCTGAGATTATAATTGCTGGTTAGATCAGAGCCTCCCCAAGGATAATTTCCCTGTGCAGCCGCTTGTAATACCAATTTATCATTTTTGATCTGCATTAAACGTACGATCATCTTGTTTTTATCAAGCTCAGCTCCGTTTTGTGCCAAAAGCATATCTTGTGCTGCAATAACCTCAATGAGTTTATCCAACGAATTCGCCTTGCTCACAGCTTGTGTAATCGCCGCTACTTCCGCATCAGTTTGCCGTGGCATGCACTCATCCTACCTTTTTTCTTTTATATTGATTCATAGGATAAGAGTGCATTCTCAGTGGAAAAGTTCAATGAATTAGGTCAATTGACCTACAACCTGAATCCATGAACTCAAAGTAACTACACCTAACAATATGTAAAAGGGCTTTGCTCCCAACGCGATTCGCAGTGTAGACTCATCCTTTGCGTTTCAGCTAAGGAAATAAGCAAGATGAAAAACAAAGATGCGCTCTCTTTAAAAGCAACGATGGCTTCTGCTTTGGCACTTATCTCCTCTCTCTCGATCGCGGCTCAATCAGATGAGTCAAAACCTGCAGCAATACCTGAAACCGAAAAATGCTACGGTATTGTCAAAGCGGGACTGAACGATTGCCAAACAGCACAATCAGCCTGTGCCGGCTCTGCCACAACGGATAAGCAAGGCGATGCTTTTTTACTCCTGCCTAAAGGTACTTGTGAGAAAATTGCCGGAGCCAGTCTTAAGCCTATTGCTGCCGATAAAAAAGGATAACACATGAAATCAACAACATTGTTAAGTGCTTTGTTGGCATTGTGTCTACAGCCTGTTGCTTTTGGCGCAACTTATACGCTCGATCCTTTACACAGCTATGTACAATGGAAAATCAATCATTTTGGATTTTCTAATCCCAGCGGTAAATGGTTCGCAGAAGGTAAGATTGATTATGATCCCAAAAATCCTGTCGCCAGCAAAGTCACTGCGACTCTTAAACTCAACAATGGCACTACAGGGATCCCTGATTTAGATAAACACTTAAAAGGCAAGCTCTTTTTTAATGTTGAGCAATTCCCTACGGCAACCTTCGTGAGCGATAAAGTCGAAGTGAAAAATAATGCCATAACCAAAGTGCAGGGTAAGCTCACATTGCATGGTGTTACCAAAGATGTAACCTTAGACGTTAAGCAAAATCAACAAGGCAAAAATCCTATTAACGATAAAGAAACCATAGGTTTCAGTGCCACCACACAATTAAAACGCTCTGATTTTGGCATAAAAGCCTTGCTACCTGGTGTGAGTGATGATGTCAATCTAACTATCGAAGTAGAAGCTTCTTAAAATGTAGTGAGTTGTTATGAATAACAGAATTCTTTTTCTTGTGCTATTATGTTTTTTTCATTTTTCAGCGTTGGCCCATATGAAATCATCCTACCAAGACCAAGTTTTTGAACTCGCCTCAGCTTATGAAAAGGCTTATTTTAAACAGTTTCCAGAGCTTGGCATGTATTGGGGCCGTACTGATATCTCTCAAGATAAGTTTACTGATCATTCCCTGGCCGCGCTTAAAGAATGGCAAGCCATCGAAGATGATTATCTCAAGCGCTTGAACAAAATCTCGGCTAACCAGCTACAAGCCAGCGCTTTAATCAGTTATCAGCTCTTGAAAGAATCGCTTGAAAACCGTCAAGCGATTCGTCTTTGTCATGATGAACTCTGGAATGTGAACCCCTTATGGGGCTGGCATAATATGCTTGCCGCTGTCGCAGAAAAACAACCCGTCGGCACAGAACAAGATCGTAACAATGCCCTTAAACGCTGGCAGACGGTCAATCTCATTGTTGATGAAGAGATCCATAATTTACATCTTGGTTTAGAACAAGGTTATGTTGCCCCTAAACCCGCGGTTGAGCGCGTCATCAATCAATTGGCTATTATTCTCGATACACCCGTCGAAAAATCGCCTTATTATGAATTTGCGGCAAGAAGTGCTGATGAAACCTTTAAAAAGCAAATGGCGAAAATCGTAACAACTCAAATTAATCCTGCGTTATCACGCTATTGTGATTTTCTTAAAAAAGAATACCTACCTAAAGCAAGAGCAACTATTGCTGTCTCTGCCTTGCCAGGTAAACTCGCGTGCTATGAGGCGAAACTCAAACAAGAAACCACACTCAGCATTGCTCCTAAAGAAATTTATGATTTTGGTCTAACCCACATGGAGCAGTTGAAAAAGGAAGTCGCCGAAATTGGACAGCGTGAATTTGGCCAAACCGATATGGCAACTGTTTTTCGTTTAGCCAAAATAGACCCTAAAAATGCTTTCAAAAACGAAGCCGACATATTGGCGTATAATGAAGAAGCTTTAGCGCGAGCTTACGGTAAAGCCCCTAGCTGGTTTGATCTTGTACCTAAAGCCAAAGGCACCCTTAAGCCTTACCCTTTACACCGCGCTAAAACCGGTGCCGCGGGAGAATATCATCCCCCCAGTGATGATGGAGCACGTCCTGGGATCTTCTATATCAATACCTATGAACCTGAAAAAAAGAACCGACTCGATCAGGAAGCCACATTATTTCATGAGCTCATTCCTGGGCACCATTTTCAAGTGTCACTCGCGATTGAAGATAAAAGTCAACATAGTCTGAATAAGTATTTGTGGAATTCAGGCTTCGGTGAAGGGTGGGCATTGTATACTGAACGCTTAGCAGATGAAATGGGGCTCTATCGTGATGATATCTCACGTCTAGGAATGCTTTCTAATGAAGCATTGCGCACTGCTCGTTTAGTGGTTGATCCCGGTATTCATGCGATGAACTGGACAAGGGAACAAGCGATTGAGTATTTGCAAAAGCATACGGCTTTAGAAAATCACATTATTGAAGCAGAAGTCGATCGTTACATCATGCTGCCAGGACAAGCCACCTCTTACATGCTGGGTAAGCGTGAAATCGAAACACTGCGAGCTAAGGCTAAAAACCAACTCGGTGAGCGCTTCGATATTCGTGAATACCACAATCAAGTGCTCAAACAAGGCGCAGTCACTTTGCCGATGTTGCGAGCACAAATTGACACATGGTTAGAAAACTCCTAGTCATTTTTAAGTGAGGGCTGACACATGGTCAGCCCCTACCTATCCAAAATATTAGTCGATAGGTACACAAATCAGCTTCCCCTCTACGCCTCCCTGATACCCACAAGCTCCGTCAATCGAATCCCCAAAATCATTTTCAAAGGAGCAGACATCGCCATGATCTTTATCGCTACAGGCTTCAAGGGCACCCTGGGGAAGGTTGCTTTGCGCACTCGCAATGGATATCCAACCACTTAGAACAATGCTCAGCATAGATAGTAAAATTTTATTCATGAATGTTCTCCTCACACCCTAAGTAACCCTCATCTCATATCACACAAACAATTAGTTAGTCGATTTTCTTGCATCTTTTGCCGCTCTTATCACGCCATTCATCGGTTTTTTATTCCATCTGTAGCGATTCGCCGTACAATGCGGCGCATCACAGTTGTTTAACTAATGGGGAAAACTCACATGTCATTATTCGGGATTGTTGAAGCAGTTACCAACACAGCAGTTGCCTACGGAGCCTCTACTTCGCTTGGGAAATCTTACGCGGTGCGACCCAAACTAGAGGAAGAGTTAGCTCCCTACATAAAAGAGGTAACCTTAAAACTGATTGACATGAAAGCGACCTTCACCAACCTTGACCCACAAAAAAAAGCGCCTGAGTTAAAAACAGCGCTACTCGCAATGATTGAAGCCTCCAATGAAGCGATAGCTGATCTCAAAGGCGATGCCTTGCTAGACACGCTTACCGATATCGTTGGAAACCATATCGCTGATTTTGCGAGCGTTGAGGAATTTAAGAAAGCGTTACCTAAAATGAAATCTATTGCAGCGGTGAAAGACTTTGCCGCAACATTGGTAGACCATAAAAATTATTCTAAAATAGAAGCCCTGTTAAAAGACATTAATGGCTTTGGTAAACTCAGCAAAGCAAAAAAAATGTCATTATTACAAGACCTAGACAGCAAAATAATCGCTAAAGATATTGTTGCTGAAAACACTAAGCTGGATATCACCAAAATCAAAGCTAAGGTCAAGAAAATGGCCCAGGATATCTGTAAAGAACTAAAACTCAAAACTGATGAAAGTGAAAAACTGATTTCCTTGTTTGATGAATTAACCAGCAAACATTTACCTAAGTTGAATCCACTTCGTCTTGCAGTGGTTGAGAAATTGCCTGCCTATCTCGATGCAGAATATCAGCGTCTTAGCAAAGAACATCCAGAATTAGTAGTGCAACAGGCTAAACCAACTAAAATTCTAACGCAGTTTAAGCAAGCAACCTCAACAAAGCCAAAAGAAACAGGCAAAAGAAAAGCAACTGATGATGCAGAAAAGCCTATAGGCAAAGCTGCACCAAAAAAGACTAAGTAATCATTAAAAAAAACGCTATACTCTTTGAGGTTATCCAATCATGATCAAGAAGGGTATAGCTATGAAAACAATCGTTACTGCTCTTTTGTCCAGCCTTATTATCAGCTTTTCATCACTTGCTAGTGCAGCGCCTACCACTCATCCGACCGAACCTGATCCCGATCCTACCATTGCTTCGATGGATCAAGAAGGTACGCTCAAAGGTGCTCGTGCCAAAATTAAAAATATGACACCAGAACAACGCAAAGCGCTCATGATCAATGCCAGAAAAAAATGGGATTCACTCCCTGATGCTGAAAAACAGGCCTTTCGTGATAAAAATAAAGAGCGCGTTGAAAAGATCAAAGCCCACATGGAAAAGCGCCATGAAGAAATGATGCAGAATAATGGTGAAAAGCTTTATATCCGAATCTACGCAATTGAACAAATGAAGTAATACCACAGGGCTCTTTCTTTATA
>JBFWUT010000011.1:0-79113 GCA_050247135.1 Candidatus Berkiella sp. | reverse complement strand
TAGCAAAGGTAACCCTCGCCAGGATTATATTAATGAGGCCAACGAAAACCGCAAGAATCTTGAAGAGGCTATTTTGGCAGACAAGATTACATGATTCAGCATTGGCGACCTAGTATGTCAGGAATTCCCTTTGCCGCACTGCGGTTTATGGCACTTAAAAAATATTTTTTTGCCCCTGCGCTGATAAATTGTTAACGCCACTGTAGCAAACACCAGTAGCGCTTCACGAGATCTCCATCGTTCGCAGACCATTTACTGGATATAAAATCAATCAATTTCTTTGAAAAAATCACAACCTTGATGCAAAGCATCCAAGTTGCTGTGCTGATAACTGACATGGTATCAAACACTCATGAACAGAAGTTGTTTGTGTGTGATTAACAATAATACTCAGGAGATTGATCATGGCAATTTATGGACTGATTGTAGGCATTAATTATTACAATGATCCGCTGAATAAACTCAACGGCTGCATTAATGATATGAAAGATTATGAAGCGCAGCTTCTTAAATATGGTGTACCCACTGAAAATATCGTTCGTATTTCAGATGATCCGGCCAGGAACGACATTTACCCTTCTAAAGCCAATATTATGGCTGAAGTGGCCAAATTACAGGCTAAAATCAAGCCCGGCGATACGGTATTTATCTCGTATAGTGGTCATGGCACCAACACCCGTGATGTTGGCAAAAATGAAACCGATGGTAAAGCTGAAGCCACCTATACAGCCGATGGTAAACTCATTACTGACGATGAATTTTATGGCAAAGTGCTCACTTTACCTAAAGGCGCCAAGGCATTGGTTGTGATGGATTGCTGCCATTCAGCCTCGATGCTTGACTTACGCAATGGCATATCCAAGATCGAAACCAAACGTCCTGACAACACCAATCACGGTTATGTCGTGATGCTCAGTGGCTGCCAAGATAATCAAACTTCGGCAGATTATCTAGCTGAACGAGGAGTTAAACCCACCCTCACTCGCGAATTTAAAATGGGCGAAAAAGGTCAAAGGCGTTATCGAGGTGCTTTAACCGCCTCATTGATGGATCTGATTGATAAACAAGGTTTAAAATATGTGCTAGACACAGCATTAAGCGGCTCTTTAGCGTTAATGCGGGTGATGAACAAAAAATTAGTCACTTGGTTAAAAAAAGGCGGCTTTGATCAAGTGCCTAATATGGCTTATGAAGGCGCTTTACCGAAACAGGCTCGTGGCGACCTCACCCATGCATTTACTGTTAGTCGTTATCCTTTGCGGGTCACTAAAGCACGTGCTGAAAATTTTGTCGATGGTGTAAAGAGGTTAGAAGCCAAAATAGAAGAAGAAATCGCAGCGCATCGACATCATCATGAAGCCAGTGAAAAACGGCGCTCTGCCAGACGTTAAGTACAACTACCGATTGACTACGCAAGCCTCCTCTTTACGAAAGAGGAGGTCTTGTCACCTCAATTTCGGTGCAACACGATAAACTGCACGAAGACACATTACCGCGTGTCCAGTTGCTGCCAGTTTAAAATTAGCACCAGCTTCTCCTGCTTGCTGTAAGACATTTTTTGCTTTGACCAATAAAGGTTTTTGTAAGACCGACAATTTATTATCAAATGCATGGATAATCTTTTGTCTGCCCAATGGCGTAGAGTTTCGTGAGATTTTATATGCCATGTTAGCTAATAATTCACCATATGGCCCATAATGAAAATTATTATGCGCAGCATTAATGGGCGCCAAGCCTTTTGTTAGCATTGTCGTAACCCCCACCACGGCGCCATAAAAACCGCCAAACATCGAACCTGTCACTGCACCATCAATACAACCGGAGACCACCGATCTTGTCATACTCATGCTTTTATCTTCAACAACGACTAATGCGACATCACCTTTTGATTTTACTAAGGTATTAGCTTCACCGCATCTTGGCACCATATCCAATTCATTAAACCCAAATCGTGCAGTTATCGTTTTGCCTTTGGCATGTAATTCATCAGCAATACGGTTGCTGTTTGTTGCAATCGTTTTACTCACACCGGCCATTCCCCAACTATTGAGAGTAAAAGAGTGTACCTTTGCAAAATGTGCCAAAGTCGTTTTTTGAGAAGCCAGCAACATTGCAGAATAATGAGCATGTTGACTTAAGGCTCCACCAAGGCTGTGGCCTGAAAAAATTAATTGAATTGGCTTTTTACTGCTTGCAGATACTTGGCCAATCAGTTCATTAATTTGCCCCATCATTTGATCATGATGGGCATAGAATGAGTCTTCCCCTGCACAGTGTTCAAAATTAAGATGAACAGAAGAAAGAACATGAGGTTGCGTGCCGCAAAAATTGACATAAATTCTAGCAGATTCATTTTGTTGTGCAGGAATTAAAATATTACCCACTATCCCACCATGACCAGAATGAAGCTTGAGGATTTGGTAATGCCGAACGACCTCATCTTCTTCTAAAACGGGTATAATGCGCGGTTGCTTTGCCACATCACGGTAGGAATAGTCCAAAGACAATCTTTCACTAAAGGCAAATTCTAAGCGTAACTTTGCATCCTCAGGCGATTCCTGACTATTATCGATGGGGGCAAGTTCTGGCGTAACAGGCAAATCGAGTGCTAAAGCATTTAGATCCTTTGCAACCTGCGTTGCTTTGGCTATTACACTTCCGGAAAGTCCGAGATCATCTGGAGCTGCAATAAATTTAGCGGTATCTTTTACAGCTGCTCTACCTACAAATTTTCTTATGCCACCCCACACCATGGTACTACCCTTATCTAGCCTTGTTAGAAAATTTCACGATGAGCGAAGCGAATCATTAGCCCACTTTTGTAAAGGGGGCCGCGAACAGAGTTCGCGGGGGATTTCACATACGCGTGACTGTCTTCAGACCTAATATGTCCATGCCCTTTTTCAATACACTCGCTGTTAATTCACAAATGGCTAAACGCTGTGCTTGCTCAGGCACCCCTTCAACGCGACAATCGCGAAAAAATGCATTGAATTTTTCAGCTAATTGGAATAAATATTCACATAGCCGATTCATCAACAAATCATCTGCTATCGACAAAAGCACTTCATCAAATTGTGCCAAATGCAGTCCCAGATTCACTTCGCTGGGATGATCCAGTTGAATTTCACCCAACGTAGAATCACCTTGAATTTTACGCTTAATCCCCTGAATTCTCACATAAGAATACATTAAAAATGCAGCAGTATTACCTTCAAATCGTAACATCCTGTCATAGCTAAAGGTATAATCGCCGGTACGATTACACACCAAATCGGAATATTTGACGGCATTGATACCCAAGGTATGTGCAATTTCTTTGATTTCTTCAGATGTATAATTATCATCACGCTCTTTTAGGATCTGTTCGGCTTTTTCAATTGCCGCCGTTAACAAATCAATTAACCGCTCAGTATCGCCAGAGCGGGTTTTAAATTTTTTGCCATCCGGGCCTAATACTAAGCCAAATGGCACATGGTCCGCTCTGACTTTGCTAGGATCTAAATACCCTGCCTTTTTTGCAGCAGCAAATAGCATGGCAAAATGCGTGGCTTGTCCGCTATCTGTCACATAAATCAACCGGCTTGCCTTTTCATCTTGAATACGATGACGGATAGCTGCCATGTCTGTCGAAGCATAATTAAAGCCACCATCTGACTTTTGCAACATGAACGGTAAAGGCTCACCTTCGCGATTAACAAAGCCTTCTAAGAATAAACACTTCGCCCCATCGGAGATCTCAATCAGACCTTTCTTTTCCAGTTCTGATACCACATCCGCTAGCTGTGGGTTGTAATAGGATTCTCCCCGTTCGGTGAGCTGAATATCAAGCAGGTCATAAATTTCTTGGTAAGCTTTGCGCGAGATCTCGCATATCACTTGCCAAGCAAGTGTTGCTTGTTCTTCGCCCTGTTGCAGTTTGACCACCTCAAGCTGGGAATCTTTTTTGAACTCTGCGTCTTCGTCAAAACGTTTTTTGGCATCTTTATAAAATTGCACTAACGTGGTGAGATCGACTTCTTTTTGATGAGTGATAATCTTGGGTTCAAAGCGTTTAATATACGCAATCAACATACCAAAAGCGGTGCCCCAATCGCCGATATGGTTCAAGCGTAAAACGTCATCACCTAAGTATTCTAATAATCTGGCAATGGAATCACCAATAATGGTCGAGCGTAAATGCCCAACATGCATTTCTTTAGCGACATTCGGAGATGAGAAATCGATGACGACTCTATCATTGGCCAGTTCTGGCTTCTTTTGGGGATCCATTGCTTGGCAGCGTTTACTTAAATAGTCAGCTGATAATGTGATATTGATAAATCCCGGCCCTGCGATTTCCACTTTATGGAAAATCCTATCTTGCTCGACAAGCACCAACACTTTGCTGGAGATCTCTCTGGGAGGTATTTGTAATAATTTGGTTAATTTCATCGCGCTATTGCATTGATAATGACCAAAGCGCTCGTTGGTGCTTGGGGTTATTTCAATGGGATGCGATGTGACGTCTAGTTTAGGAAATGCTTGAGTGAATGCTTTGGTAAATACATCAAGGATATGTTGTTTTAAAGTCATATTAAGCTGCATAATTAATCACTGGAAAGTTAAAATAAGTGTCTGGAAACGGTTCATTTTCTAACGTAAAGTGCCACCATTCTTGGTCTATTCCTTTAAAGCCAAACTCATTCATGAGATTTTTCAAGCGTTGTCGGTTATTAAAAGCCTCAGCAGAAACACCTTGATTGGCTGGATGAGAAAGCTCATCCATAAAATCAAAAGGCGTCCCAAAATCGACATGACGATATTGGGCTCTGTGGGTATCAACCAGTGTGACATCCACTGTACTGCCGCGAGTGTGGCTAGAACGTCGAACGATATAGCCTAACTCAAAAAAGTCCGCTTTATTCACGTTAGGGTAATAAGCCTCTTTAGTCTTTTGGCAATCGGATTGGCTCCATTCCCAAAAGTCATCCCCCGCCATTTGCGGTCGATAAGCTTCTAACACCATGAGCTTGGGGGCCTTCACATTGAAGGCCTTCAACAGTTTTACATCGGTAAGTGCTTTTGCTATCTCTTTAAGGGCAAGTGCACATTCTCGGGTGACAACCGCTAATCCATCTGGTGCATAGCCTGCAAGCGGACGGCCTAATAGGTTATCGTCATAACAGTACTTCAGATCAATCAGTAGATCAGGAACGGCCTGTGATAACACCACAAACCCTTGTGGGACAGGAGTCTTATCCATATTGAGTCACCAAACTAATCAGAATGAACCACAAGTCACTATAATAGTGCTTTTCATCGGGGAAAGGGCAGATTTTTTTGCGGAGATTCTATAGTATTCGCTTAATTTACGTATCAAATAATGTAATGAGGAATCAATCAGTGAGTTTGGAGCAAGATAAGCTAGCAGAATTCGAAATGCAGCAAAGGTTAGAAAGTATCCCTCGCTCCAAGTATTTCCCTTTATCACGCCATGAAACGCTGGATAATGTCATTACTTCTCTTGAAACTAGCATTAAACGCCTGAAAGCCTTTGTTCGGTTCTTATCGTTAAAGACCATTAAAGAATACTATCAATGGATGATGGAGGCCTGTGCGCGTTATGTACCCGGTAACCTCGCCACTCATCAATCCATTGACGAGCGAGATTATTCTGCTGGAGAAAATGAACGAAGCCTTAGCCAAAAGCCCAGTAAAGCCGCTAAACGTTCCGGCAAACGACTGTCACCAACCCGCTGATCAACGACCCGGTTCAGGGGGTGGCTCGATCTGTATTCTAATAGGTGAATCTGGCTTATCTTTCTTACTAAAAGCCTCTGTTTGACGTCTAATCACGTCTCTACCCACAAATACGTCATCTACATACCAAGTTGAACCATAAAATGTGTTGGATTTGATTTTGACAAATTGCAATTCGATAGGTAACGAGCCATCTCCGATTTTCATCTCACCGACAATATAACCTGAAGTTTTATTGGCATTTGTCTCATTCTTTAGCCATTTTACTTCTTTAAAATTTTTTAAATCATATTGATTAGAGAATTGAATGACATTTTGGATTGGGAAGCGCTCTTTTAAGTCTGGGCTAAACATGGCATATGCCTGTTCATAGCTACCCTCTTTGAGAGCGCGCAGAATGGCCCCGCCAGCCATTTCAAAAGCAGGTAAGGTACTTAAAATGAGCGACGCAATAAAACCAATAATCGCGCACCCCAGAAAGAAATAGAGTATTTTCTTCACGTTAATCCCTCACTCGTTAATATTTTACTTCAGTATAACGGATGTTTTAACGATATTCTAAATGCTAGTTTATAAACTAACAGATTAAGGTACTCATGAAAGCTTTACCAGCGGTGATAGGCAGGGTGCCCTGGCTTCACCGCAACAAATAACCCTTCGCAAGTCGCACACAATTGATTATCAGAAAATAGATGTGCTTCTATCAATGCTCTATCTGGTTTTATCTCAATAACCTTAGTAGTTAAGGTTACCGCATGCTGACTCGGGGTGGGGCGCTTCAAGCTAACATTAAAGAATGATGTCACTGTACAAGGAGGTTTGGATTGATTGCTTTGGAGCATCAAATGATACGCTGCGCTCCAATTGGAATGACAATCTAATAAGGTACCAATGATACCCCCGTTCAAAATCCCCGGGAATGCCTCATGATGTGGCATAGGTGTCCAACTGGCAACAACAGAATCCCCCCTCACAAAGCTTTGTAAGCGTAAACCCTGTTCATTGGCGGGCCCACAGCCAAAACAAGCATTATGAGGTGCATAAACCTTCTGCAAACATTCTTCCATGTTCCTTCCTTAATGCGACCTTAGTGGCTAACCCTACTTAAAGAAATTGAACTACCGTTTGGTTACGATATCATCTCTTATACCTGAATCAACACATTGACGCCGCAACTGTTTTAAGATCTGTAACTGGATCTGCCTTACCCGCTCTCTTGTTAAATGGGTACATTCGCCTATGCTGTCCAGTGTCATGACTTCGTAGCCGTGGATACCATAACGGCGTTCAATGATTTCCAGTTCTCTTTTAGAGAGACAACAAAGGCAAGATTCAATGATATCGTGAAGATCTTGCACTTGTATGGCCTCAATCGGATCTTCACTGTTTTGATCGGCAATTGTTTCTAATAAGTAGATATCTTGCTCTTCATTAATCGCCGCATCCACAGACACTTCTGGTTTATCTAAGCTAATAAGATCGAGTAAATTATCTTCCGTTACACCCATGACTTTGGAAATTTCTTCGACAGTAGGTTCTTCTTCACCTATCTGTAACATGTGCTGTAGTATACGCTGATATTTCTTTTGCTTTTTTACCAGATGCACTGGTAGCCGAATCATTTTGACCTGATTCATCAATGCTCGTTCAATACTTTGCCTTATCCACCAGGTAGCATAAGTTGAGAAGCGGGCCCCATTTTCAGGATCAAATTTTTCAACAGCATGGATGAGCCCAAGATTTCCTTCTTCTATGAGATCGGGTAGCGTCAATCCTCTATTTAAATAGCGTCGTGCTATACAGACAACTAAACGTAAATTGGCTTCAATCAAATGATTTTTGGCGCGCTGACTGCCTTTTTGTAATTGCCTAGCCAAGTTTTTTTCTTGTTCTGGAGACAATAAATCGATTTGACCAATTTCATGAAGATACTGGTTAATGGGATCTGAATAATGATCCGATGTCGAGTTAAAAGTCATATTGAAGGCCTCTTGCTTCTTTCCAAATTACTCTTTGGAATAAAAATAGGCTTTCAAAGTTCAACTTTATTACTCTGACCTTTTATACACCCTTAGATAAATACAGCAGCGGATCCACCGGTTGACCGTTCTTTCTAATTTCAAAATGCAACTTTACACGATCAGCGTCAGACTGCCCCATGTAGGCAATCGTTTGTCCTTGATTAATGGAATCGCCTTCTTTAACCAGTAAACGTTGATTATGTGCATACGCAGATAAAAAGGTATCATTATGTTTGATAATGATTAGCTGACCATATCCCCTAAGGCCATCACCACTATAAACCACCTTTCCTTCTTTAGCTGAAAGGACAGGGGTTCCTAAGGATCCTGCGATATCAACTCCTTTGCTGAAAGTATGCTCATGCTTACTAAACGTTTTAATCAGCTTCCCTTTAACAGGCCATACCCATTCCTGGCTTTTCACGAGCCCAGCTTTAACTGCCGGTTTGGTTATTTCAGCTTTGGTGATCTCTATTTTAGGACTATTAGCTTTGGTAACTTCAACTTTTGCTGGTTTCACAGTCTTATCAACCAGTTGTTTTGGATCAGATTTTTTGGCTACTGTCGATCTCTTCGCAACGGTAAATTTGCCCTTTAAGGCAATCTTCTGGCCTGGATATATTCGATAGGGAGGCTCAATATGGTTAATTTGCGCTAAATCACGATAATCATGGCCGTACTGCCAAGCAATGGCATACAGAGTTTCGCCCGCCAGTACGGTATGGTAGCCTCTGGTAATAGGAAGTTGTGACCCGATAGAAACGACCGGAGCTGCTTCTTGACTAGCAAAGTATTGACTGCAACCTGATAATGCGCAAAAGAGCGACAACGTAAACCATCGCAACTTCATAGTACCACCCTTCCTTGTTAACCATACAGCCAATATATCCCTAGCGCGACCATAAGAATCAGTAATGTACCCCAACCCACCGCATCGATATAACGGTCAATCATCGGTTCTATTCGAGGTCCCAAATATCGAATGAGAGCAGCCACTAAGAAAAATCGCAAACCTCTGCCAACTATTGAGCCAACCACAAACAACATTACATCCATTTGTGTTGCACCAGCAGCTAACGTAAATAATTTATAAGGGATTGGCGTAAACCCAGCGAGCACGACAGCAATAAATCCGTAAGTTGAAAACCAGTTAACAAGCTTGTTATAGCTCTCTTCATAATGAAAGGCTTGTACGATCGGCTGCCCTAACCATTCAAAGGCGTAATAACCAATCGCGTAGCCTAGTAGCCCACCCAAAATCGAAAAGATAGTTGTGATAGTTGCTAAATTCCAAGCCTTGCTCGGACGGCTCAGCACCATAGGAATTAACATCACATCGGGGGGAATGGGGAAAAATGATGATTCAGCAAAACTAACGCCTGCTAAATAGTATGGCGCATGTCGATGGTGTGACCAGTTGATTACTTTACTATAAAGGTATCGAAACATAGTCTCTTATTTTGACATACCTAATTCAGATGTCCATGCTTGTACTGTATCTAAAGCAGAATAATCCGTTAAATCGGTTTTGATTGGCGTAATTGAAACATATCCTTGATTAACAGCATGGAAATCCGTACCTGGACCGGCATCCTGTTCAGCACCTGCCGGACCTATCCAGTAAATCCGTTTTCCTTGAGCATCCTGACTTGCTATCACATTTTCTGCCATATGCCGATGCCCAAGTCGCGTTACCTTGATCCCCTTAATTTGCTCAAACGGCAGATCGGGCACGTTGACATTCAGTAATGTTTCTTTAGGCAATGGTAGCGCTAGTAATTTTTGAAACAGTAACGCCGCAATTCGCCCTCCCGACTCATAGTGATTCGCTTCTGGCCTAGGACAAGCCATTGAGATTGCCATAGCTGGAAAACCTAAAAATCGACCTTCCATTGCAGCCGCAACCGTCCCTGAATACAAAACATCATCGCCCAAATTCGCATTGGAATTGATCCCAGCAATCACCATATTAGGAGGTTCTTCCAGAAAGCCCGTTAGCGCCAAATGAACCGCATCAGCGGGCGTACCATTGACTGCGATAAAGCCATTTTCTTGCTTAAAGACTCTCAACGGCAAGTCTAAGGTCAAAGAGTTACTGACTGCACTTCTGTCTCTTTCGGGGGCTACAACTGTAATATCTGCCAATGGTTGCAAATGCTTTGCGAGCGTACTCAACCCCTTAGCGGCCACTCCATCATCGTTACTCAGTAGTATTCGCATGATTCACCATCAATAGCACGACCGCATGAGCGGCTATTCCTTGTTTATTGCCAATGGCATCTAATTTTTCATGGGTGGTCGCTTTGACGTTCACATCATCAATCGAAACTTCCAGGGAATCGGCCAGATTCTTGCGCATCTGCATCTTAAAAGGCGTTAATTTAGGCGCTTCTGCAATAATTGAAACATCTAGATTGCCTACTCGATAACCCTTTTTTTTGACATCATTTAATATCTTTTGCAAAAAATAGCCACTATTCTTGTTTTTATATTCCTCTTGCGTATCTGGAAAGTGCTGACCTATATCTCCCAGTGCTATGGCTCCCAGCAACGCATCGCAAACGGCATGGATGACTAAATCCCCGTCAGAATGCGCTAGCAGTTTTCTTTCATAAGGTATTGATACACCACCTAACACCAAGGTGGCTTCTGATTTTTCATCACTAAAGCGATGTATATCATATCCATGGCCAATTCGTATCATTAAGCGACCTCTGTCATTTTTTCTTCAAGTAATGAACTAATATACGTTAAATCTGCCGGATAGGTTAATTTTGGATTTGGATAATGCGCAGGGATAATACGAGCTGTGTAACCCATTAATTGTATCGCCCACGCCTCGTCTGTCACATTTTCTCCTGCTTGTTCTGCCTTCACGAGAGCATCAAAAAGTAGCCCTAAACGAAACATCTGTGGCGTTTGTGCTTGCCACAGCATTTGCCTATCAACTGTCTCGGTGATTTGCATAGCATGATTGACTTTTTTTATAGTATCAGTCACTTTTGACGCTAATATCCCGCCGACAGGATCATCCCGTAGTTGTAATAAGGATTGTAGATCTCGTTTATCAAGGCAAGGTCTCACAGCATCATGCACCAACACCCAATCAGCAGCATCAGTCACTTGCTGAATAGACTGAAGTGCATTTCTCACAGAATGAGCACGAGTGACACCACCGCTAACTCTGGCAATTTTAGGATGCTTCAAGGTTGAGAGTTGCTCAAAATAGCAATCACTATCTGCAATCGCTACTACGATTTTTGTCACCCAAGATTGAGTTAAAAATAAGCTGCAAGTGTACTCTAAGATTGTTTTACCAGCTAACGTCCAGTATTGCTTTGGTCGCTCTTGGCTAAAACGATCACCCGTGCCTCCTGCAGGTATCACTATCCACATTAAGCACCTTCACTCGCAGAAGAATGTTGGTAAAAGGTTTCATTTTTGCGGATCATCCCCAGATCAGAGCGAGCTCTTTCTTCTAAGGCACCTAAACGATTTTTGAGATCTTGAACTTCTGCTTCAAGGGTCTGGTTACGTTCTTTTAGCGCTTCAACTTTCTCTTGTTGCGCACTAATCTCAGAGCGCAAGTGACCCACTTGCGCCAGAGAACCGTCACCTTTGAATAGGCGAAATTGTAGTACCAGTAACAATAAGCCCAAGATAACGAAAAAATACTTCATGGCTTAATCCAACGCTCATAAACAGACTTACCGACAAAAGGGGCACCTGTTACTTTGGCGATACGCAGCAGTTGGTTATATTTGGCTGTTCTATCACTACGGCAAGGAGCGCCCGTTTTGATTTGCCCAGCATTCGAGCCAACGGCTAAGTCAGCAATAAAGGTATCTTCAGTTTCACCTGAGCGATGAGAAACAATCGCATTGTAATGAGCGTCTTTAGCGATCTTCATGGCCTCTAAGGTTTCCGTTAAAGTACCTATTTGATTAACTTTAATCAAAATAGCATTCGCTAATTTAGCATTGATTCCTTCTTTAAAAATACTAGGATTAGTGACAAAGAGATCATCCCCCACTAACTGAACACGAGCGCCTAACTGTGAGGTTAATTGCGCCCAACCATCCCAATCCTTTTCATCTAAAGCATCTTCAATGGATAATATGGGATATTTATCTACCCAGGATGCCAGCGTATCGATAAATTGTTGTGAAGTTAACGATTTATTTTCAGAGGAAAGTTGATAGTGCCCATCTTTATAAAATTCACTCGCGGCAACATCTAATCCCAGATACACATCTTTGCCAGGCGCTAGTCCCACTTTTTGAATGGCGGTCATAATCATTTCCAAAGCCGCTTCGTTTGAAGGTAAATCAGGCGCAAAGCCGCCCTCATCCCCAACATTGGTATTTAAACCTTTGGCTTTTAATACTGCTTTCAAACTATGGTAGATTTCAACACCATAGCGCAGGGCCTCATCAAAACTGGGTGCGCCGCAAGGCAGAACCATAAATTCCTGAATGTCCACGCTATTATCAGCATGCGCTCCACCGTTTAAGATGTTTAACATGGGAACAGGCAAAGAAATGGGATTCTGCCCCATCTCAGATAGATAATGGAATAAAGGAAAACCTTTGGCACTGGCTGCAGCGTGTGCACAGGCTAATGAAACAGCTAATATGGCATTAGCACCTAAATTTTCTTTATTAGGTGTGCCATCTAATTTTATCATTGTCTCATCAATGCCTTTTTGATCAAAAGCATCTTTATCTGTTAATGCTGGAAAGATCTTCTCTTCAATATTATTAATTGCATTCAAGACGCCTTTGCCCATATAGCGGCTTGCATCTTTATCACGTAGTTCTAGTGCTTCTCGTGAGCCAGTAGAAGCGCCACTGGGTACACAGCTTCTACCAAAGTGTCCCGTGCCAAGTAACACTCCTACTTCAACAGTAGGATACCCTCGTGAATCTAGAATTTCTCTGGCTGCGATTTGCTTAATGATTGGCATACTTCGTAAACCCTATATATTATAATAAAGGCTGTTTTTTAACAGCAGCATCAATTTCTTTTAGCGTGAGCAGTAGCGCTTCCATTTGATCTAATGGCCAAGCATTCGGCCCATCACTGAGCGCTTTGTCGGGATCGGGATGCGTTTCCATAAAGATACCTGAAATGCCTGCCGCTACCGCAGCACGCGCCAAGGTAGGTACAAATTCACGTTGCCCACCAGATGAGCTACCTTGACCTCCGGGTAATTGGACAGAATGTGTTGCATCATACACGACTGGACAATGTGTTTGACGCATGATTGCTAATGAGCGCATATCGGAAACGAGATTATTGTAGCCAAAACTAGCTCCTCGCTCACACACCATAATGGATTCATTACCTACAGCTTTAGCCTTAGCAACGACATGTTGCATGTCCCATGGAGCAAGGAATTGCCCCTTTTTAATATTGATGGGTCGCATTGTCTTAGCCACATTTTGAATAAAATTAGTTTGCCGGCATAAAAATGCGGGAGTTTGTAACACATCCACCACTGCGGCAACTTCATCTAAGGGCGTATCTTCATGAACATCCGTTAAAACAGGTACCCCGACAGTCTGTTTGACCATCTCAAGGATTTTTAAACCTTCATTGACTCCAAGCCCACGAAAGCTCTGGTGTGAAGAACGGTTCGCCTTGTCAAATGAAGACTTATAAATAAAAGGGATCTTCAGTTTATCAGTGATCTCTTTTAGCATACCTGCAGTTTCCAGCGCTAGTGATTCGCTTTCAATCACACAAGGGCCGGCAATCAGAAACAAGGGCTGCTCTAACCCCACATTAAAATGACATAACTTCACGCTTGTGCCCCCTCAACTACCTTTGCTTTTTTTTTTGCATGATATGCATTTGCTGCTTGAATGAAACTCATAAATAATGGATGCCCATTACGAGGTGTTGAGGTGAATTCAGGATGAAACTGACAACCTACAAACCATGGATGCTCAGGTAATTCAATCATTTCCACCAATGAATTATCTGAGGAACGACCGCTGACTTTTAATCCCGCGTCTTCTAAAGCTGCAATTAACTGATTATTCACTTCATAACGATGACGATGTCGTTCGATAATGACGGGTTGACCATAAGCCATAGCGGCCTTGGAGCCTTCAACCAATTTACACGCTTGAGCGCCTAAACGCATAGTACCGCCTAAATCAGACTGTTCACTGCGAAATTCTTTACTGCCCTCATGTGTTGTCCATTCTGTAATCAGCGCAACCACTGGATAGGGTGTATTCTGATCAAACTCAGTACTGTTCGCATTAGGCATTGAGGCTTTATGACGAGCAAATTCAATCATCGCCGTTTGCATTCCTAAACAAATTCCTAAGAAGGGGATCTGTTTCTCTCTCGCATATTGAGTCGCGGCTATTTTGCCTTCAATACCACGATTACCAAAACCACCTGGGATCAAGATAGCATCTAACCCGTCTAGCAGGCTAAGACCTTTACGCTCTAATTCTTCTGATTCAATATAGACAATTTTCACTCGCGTTAGGGTATGAATACCAGCGTGTATCAGAGCTTCATTCAGAGATTTGTAAGCATCAACCAGATTGACATACTTCCCAATCAAACCCACCTTGACTTCTGATTTTGGATGGTTCAATTTTTCAACAACTTCATCCCAGTCACTTAAGTCAGCCATTTTGGGTGCTGTTAACCCTAGCTTTTCAATAACAATCTGATCTAAGTTTTGACGATGAAGCAACTGGGGTATTTCATAAATTGAAGCCAAATCAACAGAAGTAATTACCGCTTTTTCTTCAACATTAGTAAAAAGGGCAATTTTGGCCCGCTCAGATTGGGGTAATTCTTTTTCACAGCGACAGATCAAAATATCTGGTTGAATACCTATCGAGCGTAACTCTTTAACCGAATGCTGGGTGGGTTTGGTTTTAATTTCACCCGCGGCAGATAAATAAGGAACCAGTGTTAAATGAATGAATAGCGAATTAGATGCGCCTTGTTCGATTCGTAACTGTCGAATTGCTTCTAAAAAGGGTAACGATTCAATGTCACCCACTGTTCCACCAATTTCCACCATCACAATATCAGCGCCATTAGCCGCTTTCAAAATCCGTGATTTAATTTCATCGGTGATATGTGGAATCACTTGAACCGTAGCCCCTAAGTAATCGCCACGACGTTCCTTTTGAATCACTTCTGCATAGATGCTGCCCGTGGTCACATTGCTCTTTCGTGACATGGTTCTGCGTATGAAGCGTTCATAGTGACCTAAATCTAAATCAGTCTCTGCTCCGTCTTGAGTCACAAACACTTCACCGTGCTGAAATGGACTCATCGTTCCAGGATCCACATTGATGTAAGGATCAAGTTTAAGGAGGGTAACCGATAAACCTCGAGACTCAAGAATGGAAGCTAAAGATGCAGCAGCAATACCTTTCCCCAAGGAGGAAACCACGCCACCAGTAACGAATATAAAGCGAGTCATGCGCAACCTTCATACAATGTTGATAAGAAAAATTTCAGTGATTCGTGACCTATAGACGGGAGGGTATTCTAGCAGGTTTATAGTTAATAACCAAGGCTATAACAAAGTTGGCAAACTTTTGTCATTCAACTATTTTAATAACCCAGCCTTGCTCTGATTGGGCTGCTTGGCATCCCTCTGACACTAAGGTCTCTCCGATACAAACTAGTTTATTTTCCTGATAAAACAACGGGATCATCGACCTTTGCCAAAAGGGGACCTGCCAGGTCTGAAAGATTTTTTTTAAGGATCGAGTCATCTTATCACCGGCTAATCGGCAGCGCTCCCCTCCTTGGCGTCTTTTGACGGTCAAAACTGCTGGTTGCTCATTGGAGAAACGTAGCCCCTGTCCTGCGATCTGGTGCGCCTGATAACGATGACCTCCCCAAGATAACGGCTTGCTAAGATCCCACAATAAGGACTCATTAGTAAAACAAGCCTCCGTTTGCTTTTGCACGTAGAGCGTTTGTCGGTAACGAAATAAAGTGATACTGCCAAAACGAATACTCACTTTAGCATCCTGCTTTGCTGTCAGTGCCTGCTGCAAAATCGTACGAAGTATGCGGGTGGATGGACTGCGAATTTGCTGGGCATGCAACCAACCTTTCAAAACAGCCATTTGCCTTGGAACACTGAAATGGTTTAGGACATTAAGCTTCAACCTGCCCTTATTGTCTTGGCAGGCTAACAGATCAGTTGCAAGGTATTCCTTCAGTAGTGTCTGCATATCAGCCACATGGGCAGCACTTCTTGCGATACACGTTGTCACTGAAGGAAAGGCAGATTGCATCGGCTTTAGCACTTCATGACGCAAAAAATTGCGAGTAAAGCGTCGATTTTCATTAGATGGATCCTCTACCCAGTCAAGGTGATGGGCTAGCGCATATTCAGCAATTTCCTGTCGACTCACCGATAATAGAGGTCTCACATGATAACCTTCTCCTAGTCGCTTGCTTTGAGGCATCGCACTTATACCTTGTGGCCCCGCTCCCCGCATGAGTTGCAGTAATACTGTCTCTGCTTGATCATCTTCACTATGCGCGGTTAACAAATAATGATGCGATTTAAGGATTTTTGCAAAAGCAAGATAGCGTGCTTGACGTGCAGCTTCTTCAATACTTTGCCCTTTAAAGGGATTGAGTTGTAGACAGAAAGTGTCACAGCGAAGACCTAAAGCAGCTGCTTTGCGCTCACAATGTAAGGCCCATTCTGGCGCCAAAGCCTGTAATCCATGATTAATGTGCACTGCACGCACAGACAAGGTTGGAAAGTTTGGTTTTAAAGCACACAAGGCGTGTAACAAAACGTGAGAGTCACGACCACCACTGAAGGCAACAATTATTTCACAGTCACTTTGAGGTCGTTGAATACTGGCTAGCCATTGTGTCAATACGTTCTGTATACGGCTCATGGCAAGACCGTATTAAATTTCACCCATCGACATCCAGCGTTTATATCGCTGCTCGACTAGGCGGTCTTTAGGGATTTTTTTAACCAGATGTAAGTTATTAACAAGATGGGTTTTAAGAATATTAGCCATTCTATCGATATCGCGATGCGCTCCTCCTAATGGTTCAGGAACGATGGCATCGATTAAGCCTAATGCCAGTAATCTGTCAGCAGTGATCCCCATAATTTCAGCTGCATCCGGTGCTTTTTCAGCACTCTTGAATAAAATAGTGGCACATCCTTCAGGTGAAATGGTGGCGTAATAACTGTACTGCAACATGATAACGCGATCACCAACGCCCATCCCAAGCGCCCCGCCTGAGCACCCCTCGCCAATGACAACAGAAACAATAGGAGATCTCAGTTTTGCCATATCAAATAAGTTACGTGCAATCGCTTCGCTTTGACCACGAGCTTCTGCGTCAATTCCTGGATAGGCACCAGGAGTGTCAATTAAGGTGATGACGGGTAGTGAAAATTTTTCAGCTAATTCCATTAACCGATTGGCTTTCCGGTAACCTTCAGGATGCAACATGCCAAAATTACGACGCAATTTCTCTTTGGTATCTCGACCCTTTTGCTGACCAATCACCATAACAGGGGTGTCTTCTAAGCGGGCAATCCCGCCCACCACGGCTTGATCATCGGCAAATGCTCGATCGCCATGCAATTCTTCAAACTCGGTGAAAATGCGTGTGATATAATCCAG
Organism: Candidatus Berkiella sp.; assembly: GCA_050247135.1. Classification (GTDB taxonomy): domain Bacteria; phylum Pseudomonadota; class Gammaproteobacteria; order Berkiellales; family Berkiellaceae; genus Berkiella. The sequence goes on along the minus strand of JBFWUT010000011.1, from coordinate 61,688 downwards.
TGAATAAGGACGTAAGGGATGACGAGCCAGCTGGGTTATTTGCCAAGCACTTAAGTTGCGGAACACGGATTCGGTTAAGTCACGGCTCTTAGCTTTAAGCCGCTCAATCTCTTCACCGATATTAATCTCACTATCTGAGCCAACTAACCTAAGCTCTTCAATTTTGGCTTCAAGCTCAGCTATAGGTTGCTCAAATTCAAGGTAATTAGGATTCATAAGATAACGACTGACCTTTTTGTGGCTGTATCTATTATCAAGATATTAGTTCTTATAAAGCCTAATATCTCTTCTGCCCCTTAAGGCGCGCATTTTAGCACTCTGGCAGCAAGCCAACCAATAAATTTTAACTTTTTTTAAAGAATTTTAAAAAAAATCCCTAAAGCCTTGTAATTACGTCGTTATATTGTCATATTTGATTTAATGAATGCAGCAATGACTTGCTATTCGTTCATTGTTATGGGTGTTTAACAAGCTTCGCATTCAGCGTTAGTACTAACTTAAACTCACATTTAGGAGTGTTTCTAAATGAAACGGACGTCCAAAACAGCTCTCGCATTAGCCGCTGCTGCCGCAGCATTATTCGCAACTGGTTGTTCCACCATGTGTGGTAGCAACTGCAATGAAGCCCTTGTAAAATGCGCTGGTTCCAACGCATGCAAAGGCTCCAGTGAATGCGCAACCCCAGACAACTCTTGCAAAGCTCGTAACTCTTGCAAAGCTGCTGGCTGGTCATACATGACCAAAGGTGAGTGCACAACCGCTGGCGGTACAGTTGTAGACTAATCGTTCAGTTAATATCTATGGCAGGAAGCCTAGGATGTATTGGTTTTCTGCCTTAGTTTTTTTTGCGGTGAAAATTCTAACATGAGCAGTTCTGCCAAATTATCAAATCATCACTTTCCCAATTTAGGCTTTGGATTAGGTCTTAGAACCGATCATTACACTGATATCATTGAAAGCAAACCGACCTCTATCGACTGGTTTGAAATTTTAACTGAAAATTATTTAGTCCCTGGCGGAAAGCCTCTTTATTACCTTGATCAAATTAAAGAACATTATCCATTAGTCATGCATGGGGTCTCTATGTCCCTTGGCAGTACACAAGAGCTGGATTGGGAATACCTGAAAAAGGTTAAAGCGCTAGCGAATCGATCCGGTGCTAAGTGGATTTCTGATCATGTCTGTTGGACGGGCGTGCACAATAAAAACATGCATGATTTACTCCCCTTACCGTACACCGAAGAATGTATCAAGCATATGGTTTCGCGTATCAAACAAGTGCAAGATTTTCTGGAACAGCCATTGCTGATTGAGAATGCTTCAACGTATCTTACTTATTCGAATTCCGTTATGAGCGAATGGGATTTTCTACGTGAAGTCACAGAACAGGCTGATTGCTATTTATTGTTAGACGTTAACAATATTTATGTAAGTGCGTTCAATCATCAGTTCGATCCCATGGATTACTTAAATGGGATCCCTTTAAATCGCCCCAAACAAATTCATTTAGCGGGGCATACCAATAATGGCGATCATATTATAGATACGCATGATGCTTTAGTGATCGATCCCGTCTGGAAACTCTATGCTAGTGCACTCGATCGATTTGGCTTCATACCCACTATGATAGAACGCGATGATCACATACCCCCGCTTAATGAGTTGATTTTAGAACTAGAGCAAGCAAAACACATTGCGCGTGATTTAACCCCAGTAAGTGCATAAATGATGAAATTAAGCCATTTGCAAGATGCTTTTCAAACCTATTTGTTAAAAGGTGAAAAGGCTGCTATTCGGCCAATTATTACCGATGAAAAAAGGTTTGGTGCCGATAGAGGTCTTAAAGTTTATTATGATGCCTATCGTATCCGTTTGTGTGAAATTCTCAAACTCGATTTTCCTAAAACCTATGCCATGATGGGTGATGATCATTTTGAGCCTGCGTTTACCTCTTATGTAGATCAATATCCTTCAGAACATTTTTCAGTACGCTATTTTGGTCGGCATTTTAGTGAGTTTTTACGTAATAGCGCCCCTTACAAAGATTTTCCTGTGTTAGCGGAAATGGCAGAGTTTGAATGGGCAGTCGCCTTTACCATCGACGCCAGTGATGGCCCCATTGCTACAACAGCTGATTTTGCGGAAATAGCTCCTGAGAATTGGCCCAATTTGTGTTTTAATTTGCACCCTGCTGTCACGCACCGCTACTTTAATTACGATACGCCTCAGATGTGGCAGTTAATTGAGAATGAAGAGCCTCTGCGCGATCCCATTAAACAATCCACTCCAGTCTGCTGGTTATTCTGGCGCAAAGATCAACGTAGTTTCTTTCGTTCATGTAATACAGCACAACAAACCATGCTGCAGGGGATCCTTTCACAGCAACCGTTTGGTGAGTTATGTGAAAATCTACTCTCCTTACTCCCTGAAAATGAGATTGCTGCTTTTGTAGCGCAAAATCTTTATCAGTGGGTGCAAGACGGTATGATCTCAAACATTACAATACACAGCGAAGCCTAATCTCGACGCCTATTCCCCACGCAGCGGCTAGCTAACGCTAGCCTCGCGCGGGGCTATTATCCGGCGCACCTACGGTGCGGAAACGATCATAGCGGCGCCGCGTGTAGGCCAACGAAGTTGGCCGCAACGTGGGGTAGCGGATAAACGGTACCTTTTTCAAGACCAAAACAACAAAAAGTCCCTTTTTTACGAAGATTTCTTATTGATTCACGATAATTAATTGTTTAAACTACTTTAGTTTGAAAACTTAATCAATTGGAATTTCTTATGTCAATCATAGTGAATTTGGACGTGATGTTAGCAAAGCGAAAGCTTAAATCAAAAGATTTAGCAAAGGCCCTTTGCATCACCGAAACTAATTTGTCTTTATTGAAAACCGGCAAGGTCAAAGCCATCAAGTTTTCGACATTAGCAGCCATCTGCCAAATGTTATCTTGCCAACCAGGTGACATTTTGGAGTTTTCGTTAACGCCGCATCAAAGCATCAATATTAAATAATGAGGAATTCTTATGAACACGCTTACCCAAGTATTTATAAGATTTTTTTCCAAACAAGGAAGAATAAACAGATTACAGTTTTTCCTGCTACATCTGATACCGATTGGCATCTTTATTACTAGTTTATTTGTATTAATCCATACAGACCAACTGGTTTTTGAATACAGTCTAGCAGAAGGTTTCTCGATACTTTATTCAGAAGAACCAATGAATTCGACTTTAATTGCGTATGGTTTCATGTTTGCAAGTCTTTTTTCTTTTTTTATGATTACCACAAAACGCTTGCATGATTTTAACGCATCAGGTTGGTGGGTATCCGTTGCCATTCTAGGCATTATCTATCCTTTCTTAATGGCTTTATGGTTAACGTGTTTATTTTACCCAGGTTCTCCAGACATGAATGACTTTGATCTTGTTGTTTAAGACTTCAGGGGGGCTGCGGCCTCCCGTTTTTTTAACTAGTCTCTTCTCCCCCCCTTTAGCCAACGACGCTTTTCATTAGCAGTGGCTAAATTTTCTTTGTTCTTTTGTGCTTTTTCAGTATTTGTGTTTTCAGTCTCTTGCACAGGTGGCTGTGGTTGTTCGAGAGTTCCTTCTGCCAATTTAACGATCATTTTGCCACGCGCTCCTTTTTGATCGCTACTACCATTCACCGCGTAATAGGTATACTCACCTTCTTTACCGGGAGAAAATAACCAAAGGACTTTCCCATTGGCAGGAACATCAATACTATCGTGCGAAACACCTGCCGCCCCTTGCATCGAGCGCGTAAAAACACTTTGCGCAAAATCTCCAAAATAAAACCGAGTACTATGCGAATTTTCATTATGTAAAATAAACAGATATTCAATACCAGTCGTAAATTCAATTGCTTTAGTTTCATTCACACCCAAATCAACCAAACTTGGATGAACCGCTAAAGCTTGTTGATTCATCGTCAACAAGCCTATGGCGGCTAATAGTGGCTTAACTACTTGATAATATTTTGTAAAGCAATGTAACCAGGAATGTCGCATATACCGGCACCTTAACATAAGTGAATCCATACAATTTAAATAATATATTGCAAATAGTCAGAACAATGATCGCAGGATAGCAAACTGCCATGATGGGATGCAAAAATGCCATGATCCCTGAGAATCCCAAATTAGAAAACACCACCGTGATAGCAATCGTCACCAGCATTATCCATCCATAGCTTTTGGATAATTTTTTTCCAAATCGCGTATTGGAAACTTCGACATGGATCACATCAACCACGGCCACTGCTAAACTCATAACTGTAGTTAAGCAAGCTAACACGATTGCAATATTAGCAACAGCAGCCAATTTGGGGCCTAATAAATAAATAGCCAGCGTTGCCAATACTTGCTCAGGCGCAGAATTCACTAATGCTTTTGCATGCAATGCGGCACTTAGGCTTAGCCCCACATAAACAAGCCCTAACAAGCCACCACCGACGATACTGGCCCAAACATAGGTTGGAATTAACTTCTTTTTGATATCCGTTGCATCTTTAATATTCAACTTTTCTTGCAAAAGTAACCAAATACTGACTGAAAAGATGATAGATGCGAGTAAATCCATAGTGTCGTAGCCAACAACTAATCCTTCTTTAATTGCCATAAAAGAGGATAAAGGAGCAACTAACAGCGTATCTGATTTCACAACGCCTGTGATCATGATGACAATCAAGGACAATATCAGCACTGGACTTAAAAAATACCCCAATACTGGCAAGATATAATCTCTTCTGGCTATTAATAGTAACGTTAACAGACCTGCGATGATGCTGAACACAAGCAAACTCAATTCCGGCAAATAAGGCGCTATAGCCCCATAAGCGACAATGAAGCATCTTGGCATCACGCCAAATGGTCCCAGTAATGCCAAGATCAGCATGACTGCGACATATCCTGGCCCGGTTCCAATTCGATAGAAGAATTGCTTACAATCGCCTCTGAACAGCACACTGCCTAATAAGCCAACCAAAGGCGCACCTACCGCCGTAATGGTGAGCCCAAATAGCGCCCATGTAATTTGGTTACCCGCGTTGGCACCCAATAGCAACGGAAAAACCACGTTACCAGAACCAAAAAACATAGAAAAAATGGCAATCCCTGTCGTCCAAATGATTGCGAGTGAAGATAATCTCATGAAGTCACCTTGAAATCAGTGATTAGCAAAAACGTTATTAAAGATCATGTGGGTGAAAGAGGTGCCCTAAGGCACAACAAAGCGGAGAATGGACGCTATTTGAGAAACACGCATGAAGTCCTATTGCTTATACCAATGACAAACTTGAGACACACTATCATGATAATAAACGACTGACAATTAGCCTGAACAATATTGGGTCACTATGTTTGTTGGCTTTATTATTTTTACACAGTAGTGCGCTGAATATTAGCGAGTGACAGAAAATTACCCTCAAAATCTTCTTGGCCTTGATGCCCTAAATTAATACTGAGATCAGCATAGACCTTCCCGCCTAATTGGGTAAAACGTCGACAAAAGCTATAATCCTCTGAATAGTATTCGCCTTCTTTATCTACGCCTAGTTCGAATAGGCAGTACATATGCTTTCTTGCCTCTTCAGGTAATTCCTTAGAGGGATTTTGTACTCTCAACTCCGGGTAAGCCTCAATCATTTGCATAATTGCAAATCGTGAAATCAGCATAAAAGCTGTACCAATTTGCCCCACTTCAATCAGCCCACCCTTCACTTCACGTGAATCACCAAAATTGATTGCGTATTCAACCAGATTGGCTTTGATTTTTGCCCTAAATTCCTCATTTGTTAATTGATCGTTTAAAACAAGTTCACGAACAGCATCAGAGCGCAATTTATCCCAGTGATACCGCTTCTTTGGGGAAGCCGCACCGATGATAGGCTTGTCTGCTGCGATCATTTTGGCTAAATCAGTTGGCTCCCATTTCATGTCAGAATCAACGAACAAAATATGTGTCACTTCAGGATCAGATAACGCGTAAGCAATAAAATGGTTACGCGCTCTAGGTACTAAGCTTTCATACAAAATAAATTTATGAACTAATTTGACGTTTTTAGCAGCTTGAAAATAGCCAAATGTTTTAAGAAGCGAAATAGTATAACCGGAGTGGCACATACCATTATAACAAGGAGTTGCTATAAATATCTTATAGGTATTTTTATCATCTGGCATAAAGCACCCATTACACTTCCGGTTGAAACTGTAAGCAAAAGCTGCGCTTTTACTCAGCATCAAATGATCTAAATCTATTATAAAGTATAACTTGTCATTTACGCGCGTGTTGAAATTAACGACATTTCAATTTTGCAGAATTAACATCGACCATGGTTTCAGATTTAGCTGGATTAGCTTTGGGCAAACGATCAGAATTTGCTTCTCTTTCGCTTTCAAATCGAGTTAACAGGGGGGGCGCAACAGCCTTATCGACAAACCGTGCAGATACTCTCCTGCCATCTTTTGTTAAGACTTGGAGCTGTGTAAAAGGTAACAGCGCTGCTGGTTGATAATCAGGGTCTTTGGCAACTTGCATGCGACGAATAGCCGTTTCATGAATCAATGGCATTTCATCGGAAATCGAGTAATCTTTCTGTACATAAACCGCTCTAACACGCCGTTGCGCAGGGGGCAAAAACCAATTTCTATTATGAATAACACTTAAGACTTCAGAATTTTTTTCCTCTGAGAGTTTTTGTATGAATTGGTCAGTAAATTCCAAACCATTTTCTCTAGCGCGCATTACCATATAACCCAACGCATCGCTTGATCCTGGTGGCGAATCATGAGCAGGCAACATGTGCCCCCCACCAACGTCTAATTGATCACCTGAAAACCACAACTCCTCAATCCCTCCCACTTTTTGATCAATCAGGAGCGGTTCATCAATAATGTCAAAATCATCTAAGGAGAGGGCATGATAAGCTTTAGTTCCCATGGGTATCCGAGAGGTGTAACTGATAGGTTTTGCTTTAAAATAGCGACTGACAAATGAGGTGGAGTGTAATCGAACACTATCAAACAAATATTCTGCATCCAGTTTAATGTTAATGCCTTGGTCTGCTAACATGCTACTCTTCAGGCGATGCTCAATGTACTCTACTGCAAAATGTCTTGCTAACGTCGCGCCTTGACCAAAACCAAACAAAGAAATTTCCACCACGCCGTTTTTTTCTATACGATTAAAATAGAGCGCAGTAATGATTTTATTGACCAAATCTTTGTACAGGGTCTCAAATAACTTTTCATAGGCCTGCCCTGTAAAATATGAGAAAAAACTAGCAAACAGTGAATTATAGGTAACAAATGAACTTTCTAAGTTGTAATATAGAACAGCTTGGTTAGTATTTGCTTTTAAACCTTCCTTCATTCGCCACAAATTGCTTAATTTCTCATAATAATTGATATATTCAGAGCCATTTAGCATCACAGCTATTCGATACACTTTCATACTACTTACCCCAACAACTGGTAACACAGCTTAATATGAGATAGATGCTGCCTGCGAGTCTAGAATTGTATTGATCTGAGTAATAATTTCTTCAGAAGGTTTTACATTCCATTGCTGGCCTAATTTAATTCTCACAGTGGCGTCGTGATTATGGTATTCAATATATATAGGACAGTTTCCTCGTTCATAGAGCGTAAAGCACTCCTTCAGCAAATGGATGCTTTGCTCAGTTACGAGTTTACTAGCAAACTTTATTATGATGTTTTTAGCAAATAGCTCACGAGCTGTATCTAAACCATAAAGTGCCTGCGCTCGTATCTTACGCGATCCACTGGCGGGATCAAGTGTGATAAGCCCATCAATAATGAGCAGCTGGTCCTTGACCAATAATTCTCGTGCACTTTGATACACTTGCGGGAAAATAGCAATTTCAGAGCGTTCATTGGCATCATCAAATACGATGATGGCCATTCTTTCACCATTTTTTGTTTGCATTGTTTTAATAGATAAAACAATACCGGCAATTAATGATTTTTGTTCTTTTTTATTTAAGGTCACTTTTCCAAGATTAACAACACCCATTTTTTGCAACTCATGCTCAACCAGCAACAGAGGATGTCCTGAAAAATACATTCCTAGCGATTCACTCTCACCTTGCAATTTTTCTTGAGGAGACCAAGGTTTAACTGATTGAGCTTGTACAGTTAAGCTTCTTTCCTCATTAAACTGAAAAAGATCATTTTGCCCTATGACACTATTTTTGGCCTGTTGCTCAGCGGACATCACAGCGCTATCTAATAAGGCCATCATAAGCGCTCGCTCTTGGCCAAAACAATCGAAAGCGCCTGATTTAATCAGTGCCTCATTGACACGTTTATTAACTTTTTTACTATCAACTCTTTCACAAAACTCAAACAAATTGCTAAAAGCACCAGACTGCCTGACTTCTATAATGTGATGAACTGCTGCTTCTCCCACGCCTTTGATAGCGCCCAAACCATAGACGATTTCATCTTGTTGGTTCACAGTAAAAACGAAATGACTGTGGTTGATATCTGGTGGCAATACTTTTATTTGACACTGTTTACACTCTTCGATGAGCGTCACTATTTTGTCGGTATGATTCATATCTGCAGAAAGTACCGCTGCCATAAAGGCACTCGGGTAATGCGCTTTAAGCCAAGCAGTTTGGTAGGATACTAAGGCATAAGCTGCAGAGTGAGATTTGTTAAAGCCGTAGCCTGCAAATTTTTCCATCAAGTCAAAGATATAGGTTGCTGTCTTCTCATCGACACCATTTTGTACAGATCCTTCTGTGAAGATAGCTCGCTGTTTTGCCATTTCTTCGGGTTTTTTCTTGCCCATGGCGCGCCTGAGTAAATCAGCGCCGCCCAAGGTATATCCTGCCAAAGTTTGAGCAATCTGCATTACCTGTTCCTGATACAAGATAACACCATAAGTCGGTTTCAAAATGGGCTCAATCGCTGGGTGAAGGTATTCTACTTTTGCTCGTTTATGTTTACGATTGATGAAGTCATCAACCATCCCTGACTGTAATGGACCAGGTCTAAACAAAGCTACTAAGGCAATAATTTCCTCAAATTGATCAGGTTGTAGTCGTTTAATAAGCTCCTTCATACCACGCGATTCAAGCTGAAAGACTGCCGTGGTAGAACAACGTTTCAGCAATTCAAATGTTTCAGGATCATCTAGTCGAATAGACTGAATATCAATGAGTGGGGCATTTTTTGCAGCTAGTTGGACGTTCACGTTTTTAACCGCCCAATCAATAATCGTTAAGGTGCGCAGTCCTAAAAAGTCAAATTTGATAAGACCGATACTTTCCACATCGTCTTTATCAAACTGAATAACAACTTGATTGGTATTTTTATCACAATATAACGGTGCAAAATCTGTCAATGCTGAGGGAGCAATAACGACGCCACCTGCATGTTTACCTACATTTCGGGTTATACCTTCTAAGCGACTGGCTAAATCGATTAGTGTTTTAACCTCTTCCTCATTGTCATATCGCTGTTTTAATGTCTGTTCTTGTGATAAGGCTTTTTCTAAGGTCATTCCTATTTCAAACGGAATTAGCTTGGCAATTTTATCAACAAACCCATATGGGTGACCTAAGACCCGCCCTACGTCACGAATAACCGCTTTTGCTGCCATCGTACCAAATGTCGCTATTTGTGAAACATTGTTTCGACCGTAACGCCCTGTCACATATTCAATTACCCGATCACGGTTATCCATACAAAAATCGATATCAAAGTCAGGCAAGGATACTCGTTCTGGGTTTAAAAACCGCTCAAAGAGTAATTCATATTCAATCGGATCTAAATCCGTAATCGACAAGGCATAAGCAACTAAAGAACCAGCACCAGAGCCTCGCCCAGGTCCAACGGGGATTAAATTTGATTTTGCCCACTGAATAAAGTCAGCAACGATCAGAAAGTATCCAGGAAATCCCATGGAATTGATTACCCCTAGTTCAAGGTGCAATCTCTCTTTATAAGATTTTATAAATTCATCTTGTTGCTCTTGCGGTATTTGCTTTTGCTGTATAATTTGCTTAAGCCGTGCTTCTAACCCTTCTAAAGATGCCTTTTCAAGATACGATTCTTCGGTCATATTACTTGGTACAGGGAATGAAGGTAGCACAGTCTTATCTAAAGTTAGGGTCAACGAGCAGCGCTTGGCAATGTTCACTGAATTTTCAATCGCTTGAGGTAAATCTGCAAACAAAGTTGCCATTTCCACAGGTGACTTTAAGTACTGTGAACGTGAATAGCGATTGGATGAAGCAGATTGCTCGAGTGTTGTACCCTCTTGAATACTGACTCGAGCATTGTGTGCTTCATAGTCATCAGGGAATAAAAATGTCACATCATTGGTTGCGACTATCGGGCAAGCTTGTTCTTGAGCTAATTTCAACGCGACTTTTTCATAGGATTGTTCGTCCTGGCGGGATGTTCGCTGGATTTCAATATAAAACCGATTTGGAAAAATCTCCATCCAATCACTGAGTAATGTAGCAGCTTTTTCAAACGAGTTTTGCAACAAGGCGTTACCCACATCTCCTCTTTTGCCGCCTGATAAAGCGATTAACCCACTAGCATGCTGAGCTAGCCATTTTTTCTTCGTTAATGGAATATCAGTGCGCACACCTTCTTGATAGGTTAAACTAATCAATCGGGTTAGGTTCCAATAACCTTCTAGATTTTGGCAAAGCACAGTCAATGTAAAGTGTTCTTCAGGATGTTCTTCATTTTCAAGCCAAATCTCTGCCCCTACAATCGGCTTAATACCTTGTTCTAGACACGCTTTGTAAAATTTGACCATGCCAAATAAATTGGTGACATCAGTTAGCGCAACTGCCTTCATCCCGAGATTTTTAACTTGTTCACATAATCCACCAATAGGAATAATACTATCGATGATTGAATATTCAGAATGTAGGCTTAAATGAACAAAGTCGGTCATCTTAAACGCTCTCTAATAACAACGCTCGCACGGGTGCAAAACTTTTACGATGCAGTGGTGTTACGCCATATTTTTGAAGCGCGTCAAGGTGATTTGATGTTGGATACCCTTTATGTTTACTAAAGCCAAATGTAGGGTAACGCTTGTCAAAATATTGCATTATTTTATCACGAGCCACTTTGGCTATAATGGAGGCCGCGCTAATTTCAGCAATGAGATCATCCCCGCCAATAATAGCCTCGCAGGGGATTAATAGATTTGGGCAGCGATTGCCATCAACTAACACACGTGAGGGCGAGAGCGCTAAATTTTGCACGGCTCTTTTCATGGCTAGTAATGAGGCATTCAAGATATTCAGGGCATCTATTTCAGAAACGCTGGCAAAACCAAATGACCAACATCTTGCTTGAGACTTAATCAATTGAGAAAGTTCTTCTCGCTTTTTCTCTGATAATTTTTTTGAGTCTCGAAGCCCCTGGATAGGCTTGCGCTGATCTAGTACGACAGCCGCAGCCAGTACAGGGCCAGCAAGCGGACCTCTGCCTACTTCATCAACTCCACAGATGATTGCCATTCGTTTTCCTTGATAACTTCTCTAATAGCACTAGCAGCCGTTTTTCCTGCATCTTTCCTAAGCGACTCATGAATTTCACTAAATATAGCACTATCTTGTTCTGATAATTCTGGTGTCATCAGATAAGCTAAAATGGCCTTACCCATGGCTTCTGGTTTTACAGCTTCTTGGATAAATTCTTTCATAATCAATTTGCCAGCCAATAAGTTTGGCAAAGCAATATACGGAACATGAATAATTCGCTTAGCAATTACAAATCCAAGTTTAGACATCTTATAAGCAACAATGGTAGGACGCTTTACTAACATCGCTTCTAAAGAAGCCGTACCTGATACAGTCAATACCACATCTGCAGCTGCCATCACGGTACGTGCGTTGCCCTTAAAGCATTTCACCTTAACATCTGTGTTACATGCTAACTGGGCCTTAAATTGCTCCTCAATCGATTCATTAACCAGCGGTGAAATAAACTCTACTTCTTCAAAATTTGCTTTTAACCAGCGTGCTGTCTCAATAAAAGGCTGTCCTAACTTTGCTATTTCTTGTGCTCGACTCCCAGGTAACAACGCCACTATTTTCTTTTCTTGCGGGAGATCTAATATGGTTCTGGCTTGCGATTTAGATGAATCCATCGGGATCTCATCTGCCAATGGATGCCCAACAAAGGTCATTGGCACCTGATACTCTTCATAGATTGGACTCTCAAAGGGGAACACGCACAACATTCGATTCACGGCTTTTTTAATTTTGTGAATACGCCCTTTTCGCCAAGCCCAAACGGTAGGGCTAACATAATGCACTGTTCGCACACCGTGTTTTTTTAAGTACAATTCGAGCGATAAATTGAAATCAGGCGCATCAATACCAATGAATACCGTTGGTTTGTGTTTAATGAAATATTGTTTGAGAAAACTGCGAATGCGTAATAATTCAGGTAGCCGTTTGAGAGGCTCAATGAAGCCCATCACTGATAACCGTTCCATTGGAAACAGCGTTTGCATGCCTGCTTTTATCATCCGTTCCCCACCGATGCCCACAAACGTGGCATCTGGGTAGGTTTCTTTCAACGCGGCTATTAAATCTGCTCCGAGAATGTCGCCAGAGATCTCTCCAGCCACAATCCCAAAGCAAATTTTCTGCGCAGCTGAGTTCTCGGCGTTCATTACCGAGCAATGCCGCGCTTAGATTTCTTAATAAAATCGACCACGACCCGGATATGCTCACACTCAGGGATCATACCTTCAATTTTGTGAACAGCTTCTTCTAATGTTAAACCTTGGCGATAAAGGATTTTATAAGCACGCTTAAGGATGGTAATGTCATCAGGAGTAAAACCGCGTCTTTTTAGCCCCTCAACATTCAGGCCATAAGTTTCGGCAGGATGTCCTGAGACTGTAATAAACGGCAATACGTCCTTAACAATAATGCTACCACCGGCACAAAAACAGTGGCTGCCGATATTACAAAACTGATGGACACCAACGAATCCACCTAAGTTAGCATAATCGTCAACTGTTACGTGGCCCGCCAACGAAGCGTTATTAGAGAATGTTGTATTATTCCCTACATGACAGTCATGAGCGATATGCACATAGGCCATAAAGAGATTGTCATTGCCAATTTTAGTTAATCCACCGCCGGTCGTCGTACCACGAGACACCGTCGTACATTCCCTAAAGACGTTATTGTCACCAACTTCAAGACGCGTGGGTTCACCGGCATATTTTTTATCTTGCGGATCTTCCCCTATTGAGGAGAATTGAAAGATTTTATTATGACGACCGATTTTGGTTGGACCATTAATTACGGTATGTGGACCAATCCAGCTTCCTTCACCAATTTCAACATGGGGACCGATGATAGCAAAAGGAGAAATCTCAACATTTGCAGCAATTTTTGCAGTTTTATCGATAATGGCTTTATCCGAGATCACTGGCTTACTTTCCTCATTGCACTTAAAATATCAACCGAGCAAACAAGCTTACCGTCAACTTTGGCCTCACCGTGGATCTTCCAAAAATTTGCTTTATTACCAACGATCTGTACATCTAAAATTAACTGATCACCAGGAATAACCATTTGTTTAAATTTTGCGTTATCAATCCCCGCCAAAAAAAACAAATGCTCTTTAGGGCTACTCTGTGTTTTTAAATAAGCAAGAATAGCACCTGCTTGCGCCAAAGCCTCAGTGATTAACACACCAGGCATAACGGGATTATCTGGGAAATGTCCCATAAAACAGGGTTCATTTGCCGTAACATTCTTTACGCCAACCAGAGATTCCATTGTATAGTCGAGCACCTTATCAATCATTAAAAATGGATAGCGGTGCGGCAGCATTCTAATAATATCATGCACATTCAACAACATGCTGCTCTCCAATGTCACTTAGACTTCCTCCTGTGTTTTTATTTTTTTCTCGATTTCTTTAACGCGACTAGCAAGTTCATCCAGTCGGTGAAATCGGAAGAGGTTCTTTTTCCATTGTGTAACTTCCATGGCGGTCGTAGCAGAACCATAACCCCCAGGTTTAGTAATTGAATGAGCAACATTGGTACAACCAACGATTTGTACGTAATCGGTAATGTGGATATGGCCATTAAATCGTGTGCCACCTCCCACTAAGCAATGCTTGCCTATGGTTGTGCTGCCTGCAATTCCCACACAAGCAGCGATGGCCGTACCATCACCAATTTTAACGTTGTGCCCAATCTGAATCAGGTTATCTAAAATAACATCATTACCAATTTCAGTGTTTTCAATAGCGCCTCTATCAATTGTCGTATTCGCACCAATTTCAACGCGATCGCCAATCGTTACGCCACCCACTTGCGGTACTCTTACCCACTGGGCTTTATTTTTTACAAAACCAAAGCCATCTGAACCAATGATGACACCGGAATGGATAGTGCAATTTTTACCAATCGAGCATGCTTGATATATCGTTACGCGAGGATATAAAACACTTCCTTCTGCTATATCAGTATCATCACCAATACTACAACCAGCCTCGAGTATGACATTTGCACCGATATTTACTCTGTCACCTATCACACAATAGGGACCAATGTGAGCACTAGGATGAATTTGTGTATCTTTACCAACGATTGCCGTCTCGTGCACACTGGGTTGTCGTGTTTGATTGTCATAGAGTTTATCGACAATTTGAGCAAACACCAGTTTTGGATCTGTGCAAATTAAAGCATTCGTATGACAAAGCTCGGCGTATTGCTCTGTTAAAATAACAGCACTCGCCTTGGTATTATCCAGTAGGGTCCGAAATTTGCTATCTGCAATAAAAGTGATCTCACCTTCATTTGCATTAGAAATAGCGGCAACCCCAGAAATAGGAGTATTCGCATCCCCTTTTAAGGCTGCCCCTGTCATTTGCGCTAAAGCGCCCAATGTCATGACATTAGGGCGCTTTACTTTCGCTTTGTGTTTAATCCGATCCATCATGTTATGCAGCTGGAGTAGCGGTCGCTTTTATGACTTTATCAGTGATGTCCATTTGTTTTGAAGCATATGGAGCGGCTTCGCGAACAAACACTAAATCATATTTTTCTTTCTTGGCGATATCATCAATCGCTGCTGTCACTTTATCAATGACCTTTTTCATTTCTTCTTGTTGACGCATTGCTGCATCTTCACGGAACTCAGCTTGTAAACGTTGCATTTCACGTTGGCCAGCCATGACTTCTTTTTCAAGTTTTGATTTTTCAGCTTCGCTCATGACTGCGCTATTGCGTTGTAACTTTTCTGTTTTTTCTTTGAGTGATTTTTCTTGCGCCATGATTTTTTCTTCGCGCGCTTTAAATTCTTTCTTCAACTTCTCCATAGCTGCCTTTGCCTGAGGTGAGTTGCTCACCACAGCTCTCATGTCGATAACACCAATTTTGGCTTCATCTGCTTGCAGAGCAGGGGCAAAACCAGCGGCCAATCCTAATGCCAATACAATGTGGGTCAATTTCATCACAGTTATGCTCCTTAAGAATTAAAAGACGGTTCCAAAAGTAAACGCAAAGTTCTGTATTCTATCACCTTCATGCTCGTTAAGTGGTGTAGCTAAACTGAATACCAATGGTGCAATCGGTGACATCCACGTCAATGACAATCCAGTTGAATAACGTAAGCCTGACGGGTTACGTGATTCATTTGGATTCGTCGTACTTTGCCTGTTTTCTAAGTCGTATACTTGTCCGCCATCTAGAAACCAGGCTATACGGATGGCTTTTGTATCCATGAAAAAGTTAGGGATAATCAAAGCGGCAGTTGCTGTCACAAGGAAGTTTCCACCAAAGGGATTACCAAGCGAGTCTGTTGGCCCCAAACTGCTCTCTTCAAAGCCTCTGACCGTTCTTGAGCCGCCGGCAAAATAGTTTTTATAAAACGGTAATGTATCCGTTTTGCCATAGCCATTACCATAGCCCAAGGTACCCGAAGTCATTGCAATAAAACCATGAGATAAGCTCTTATAATTTTGAGCGCTAAAACTCAGTCGGTAATATTCTAAATGGGAACCCGGCACAGAAAAAGTGGCGCCTGCTGCTTGCTGGAGCCCATTTTCAGGGAAAACCATGCGGTCAAATGTGTTATGTATCCAACCAAATGCCATG
The DNA here is from genome assembly GCA_050247135.1 of Candidatus Berkiella sp. Taxonomy (GTDB): domain Bacteria; phylum Pseudomonadota; class Gammaproteobacteria; order Berkiellales; family Berkiellaceae; genus Berkiella. The sequence goes on along the minus strand of JBFWUT010000011.1, from coordinate 45,530 downwards.
GTAACTTCATTACTCTTGGTACCATTCTCTGCCACAAAGGCGAGGATCTCAGTCGGTACCTGTATTTGTCCAACCGATAAACTTGTCGATTGAAAACCATAACCAAACGTCAATCGGTCATGCGGAGAAATCGGCATACCGTATGACATATTCGCGCCATAAGCATCGGTGGTATAGTTTGTTACGCTCGTAGCTTTACCGAGATCGGTTTCACTGTAGAAAACGTTAAAGCCACGACTAATTCCATCAATCGTGTAATAAGGGTTGTTATAGGCCAGATTATAGGTGGTATAGGCTTTTGAGCGATTGAAATTAAAATCAACACTTTTACCCGTACCTAAAAAGTTACGATTGCTGACGTTGGCATTAAAGAGTAAACCGTCGACATCAGAATACCCAACCCCGCCGCCGAGCTGTCCCGATGAAGCCTCTTCAACGGTGAAGACAATGTCAACTTCATCTGTAGTACCCGAAACAGGACGGGTTTCAACACCCACATTGGTAAAATAGCCGGTTCTATTCAAACGAGCTTTAGAATCTTCGATGAACTTAGTATTGACCGGCGCGCTTTCCATTTGAATAATTTCACGACGTATCACTTCATCTTTAGTTTTAGAGTTCCCCTCAAACATGACCTTACGTACATAGATTTTGTTTCCAGGCTCGATGTAAAAAGACAATCTAACCGTTCTTTCTTCCTCTTGGATGTCAGGAATGGGGTTAATCTTGGCAAAAGCATAGCCTTCTTGTCCCAAGCGATCGGTTAATTTTTTAACAACAGCAGCAACCTTTGCTCGAGAAAATACTTCGTCATCTTTTAAGTCTATCAGAGGCAACAATTCAGACTCAGGTAAAATGGTATTACCTGCTAATTGGAATCCAGCAAGTCTGAATTCATAACCCTCTTCAATATTGACGTTAATATAAATGTCTTGTTTATCTGGTGTGATAGCTACCTGGGTCGAAATAATGCGAAAATTTAGATATCCCCTATCAAGGTAAAAAGTTCGAAGGGCTTCTAAATCTGCACTCAGCTTTTGCTTGTCATATTGATCTGCTTGTGAGATCCAACTCGCGTAGTTTGTTGGAGATAGTGTAAATGATTTTAACAGCTCATTCGTGCTAAAAGCACAGTTACCAACTAAATTGATGGCTTTAATACGAGCTGCTTGACCTTCATCAATTGTGATCGAAACGCTGACTCGATTATGAGGCTGATTATCGACTTTCGTCTCTACTTTGACAGCGTACTTACCGTGGCTAAAATATAATCGTTCAAGTTCATTGCGAACTTGTTCCAACATTGAACGATCAAAAACATAGCCTTCTGCTAAACCGGCCGTCTTCAAGGTAGATAACAAATTCTCTTCCGTGATCTCTTTATTACCGGTCACGGTAATTTTTCCGATCGTGGGTCGTTCAATGACTTGAACAACTAAAACGTTTCCTTCCCGCTTTAATTCGATATCTTGGAAGAAACCCGTTTCAAAAAGGGCTTTTAAAATCTCACCGGTTTTTTCTGGGGCAAGAGATTCACCGACTGTCACGGGCAAATAATTATAGACCGTTCCCTCGGTAATTCGCTGTAACCCTTCTATGCGGATCTCTTTTACAACAAATTGTTCAAAACCTTGAACAGATACTGCATAGTTTGTAAGTAAACCAGCTGCTAGTGCAGTCAACCAACGACGTTTCATACTTTTTTAATTCTCGAAAGCAACTCGCGCATGTAAACAGTAGGCGCCATACTAACACAGCGGAAGAGAAATTGTAGTCATCAAGAAACAGTATTTGAAATCGTGAGGGGGAAGTTAGAACACAATAGCAGGATCAACTCTTCATAGGTTGATCCTGCTAAGATCAAATTACCAGCGGGATTCGCCACGTCTGCCTGCACCACCAGCATCTCTGCCACCAGTACCGGTTGATTTACGTTCGAGGGCAAACTTAACAACGACTTTACGACCTGATAATTCTTGACCATCAAGCTTGAGGGCCGCTTCTGCACTGCTTGCATCATTGAAAGTGATAAAGGCAAAACCACGTGGACGGCCTGTAACACGATCCTTCGGGAAAGCTAAATCAGTGATTTCACCATATTCAGCAAAAGCTGTGCGCAGTGAAGATTCATCAAGAGAGTAACTCAGGTTACCAACATAAATTTTGTTTTGCATAAAAATTTCCAAAGATACAAAAAGTTATAACAATGCTAATGAAACGATTTAACCTCAAGCCGTCAATTAGCCACGCTAGTATACATAAATACACTGCAATATGCGAAGCATGACTTAAGGAGTGACCCAACAGAATTAGAAAAGTCGGGCAAGATCGTTATAGATGGCAATAGTCATTAAAAAGATGAGTAACAACATTCCTAGTTTAAAGCCATAAATTTGTACACGGTCTGAAACCGGCTTGCCCTGAATGGCTTCAATCACAAAATACAATAAATGCCCACCATCCAAAATCGGAATGGGCAGTAAATTAAGCACCCCTAAACTGATGCTAATTAACGCCAAGAATCCCAAAAAGTACTGAATACCTCCTAAAGCAGATGCTCCAGCACCTTCAGCAATCGATAAGGGACCACTCAATGTTTTTAATCCAACACTGCCTGTGATCATTTTGCCGATGACCTTGAAGGTAAGACGGATGTAGTCTGCCGTTTTTTTATTCGCTTCAACAAAGGCATCCCAAGGGGAATAACGTTCATTACGTAATAACTCAGCTGGCATGTCCAGCGCTTTTACGACTAATCCTGCAAAACCAATGATTTCCCCTGTGTCGGACTCTTTGGTTCTGGGCATAAATGTAAAATCGATAACTTTATCTTTGCGTTTGACAGTGAGCGTGATTGGCTTGTTGACACTGTTATGAACCACATCCGTAAATTCACGCCATTGCGTAATAGATCGATGATTGACGGCGATAACCTCGTCACCTGCGACTATTCCAGCGACGCCCGCAGGTTCGTCAGCTATCACATCACTCACAATAGGAGGGATAGGCGGCTGATAAGGCGTGATGCCAAGTGCGTCAATCAGACTAGGTCTATCCCCTTTGAGCTGCCAAGTTTCCAGTTGTAAGTTCAGCGCTTTATGTTGTCCTTTATCGCGTAACACTTCTATTGATAGGTTATCTTTGTCACCTAAGCGATCGATAAGCTTATTAACCACTTGTTGCCAAGAATGGGTTGGCTGACCATCTACTTTAATAATTTCGTCTTTTTCTAATAAACCTGCTTTTGCCGCAATCGAATCCGGTTTAATTTCTCCCACCATTGGGGCAAGGCCTGTGATGCCGATCATATACATCAACCAGTAAGCAACAATTGCAAAAACAAAATTGAAAACAGGGCCAGCTAATACAATCGCAAATCGTGCCCAGACGGGCTTGGTGTTAAAGGCAAAAGATTTCTGCGAGTCTTCAACAGGTCCTTCTCGCTCATCCAACATTTTGACGTAGCCACCTATGGGAATTGCTGCGATAACGTATTCCGTTTCTTTACCTTGAAAGCGCCAAAGCGCTTTACCAAAACCAACGGAAAATCGTAAGACTTTGACGCCAAGGAGCCTAGCTACCCAAAAATGTCCCAGTTCATGGAAAGTGACCAACACTCCAATGGCAACAAAAAAGGCAATAATTGATATCAATAATCCCGTCACTTAAGCTTCCGTTTGAATCAAGTTGTAAGTTTTTTCCCTAGCTAATTTGTCTGCCATTAATATGTCATCTAAAGACACCGCAGATAAGTCGTAAAATTTTTCCAGCACTCTCTCAATGATAGATGGGATCTTTGAAAAGCACATTTGCGCATTCAAAAAGGCCTCCACGACAACTTCATTACTAGCATTAAGCACAGTAGGAGCCGCTTTACCCAAAGCAAGTGCTTGGTAAGCTAAGGCTAAGCATTTAAACTTTTGAGTGTCTGGCTCGATAAAAGTTAATTGTTTTATTTTGGATAACGACAGTTTCGCCGCACCTGAGCTAATGCGCTTTGGCCAAGATAAACAAAATGCAATGGGGATCCGCATATCAGGGGTGCCTAACTGCGCTAAGACTGATCCATCTGTGTATTCGACCAAGGAATGGATCACGCTTTGTGGATGCACAACAACATCAATTTCGTCTTGGTTAAATTGGAACAATTTACTGGCTTCAATCACTTCTAAACCTTTGTTCATCAGTGTTGCACAGTCTACTGTGATCTTCTTGCCCATTTTCCAATTGGGATGTTGACAAGCCATCTCAGGAGAAATTTGGTTAAACGAAGATAATTCGGTATTTAAAAAGGGACCGCCAGATGCGGTCAGTATTAACCTTTCTACACCGATAGGACGATGCCCCGTTTGATAATCCGGTGGCATGCATTGAAATAAGGCATTATGTTCACTATCAACCGGGAGCAAACTGGCTCCTGATTGATGCGCTGTTGACAAAAATAAGTCCCCAGCCATGACTAGGGCTTCTTTATTCGCCAATAAAATCTGCTTGCCCGCTTTAATAGCACCTAAGGTAGGCAGCAAGCCAGCCGCACCGACAATGGCAGCAACAACTTTGCTAACCTCAGGCAATGCAGCAACCTCACATAACCCTGTTATGCCGCTTAAAACGGTTGTTGATAGGTTATGTGCTTCGAGCTTCTCTTTTAATATTTTAGCGCTTTGCTCGTGCATCATGACGGCATATCGTGGTTTAAAGGTACAACATTGTTGAAACAGCGAATCAACGGATGTTGACGCTGTTAATGCGATGACCTTGTATTGCTCAGGGTGCAAAGCAATTACCGCAAGCGTATTTTGCCCAATCGAGCCTGTTGAACCCAGGATACATACCCCTACTGGAGTCATGAGCCCTTCTCCAACCAGTGCATTACTAAGACAAAAAAGGGAATAACTGCAAACAAGCTATCAAGACGATCTAATATGCCTCCATGCCCGGGTAGCAGTTTGCCACTGTCTTTCACACCGGCAAGACGTTTCATAAAACTCTCGAAAAGATCGCCAATGACTGCCAATAACACTATGACTATTGCAACCCATAATGTGTGACCTAATGAGAACTGAGGAAGCACCTGCGTAAAATAGCTGCCAACGGCGGCTAACGTCACCGTCCCAATCATCCCTCCCCAAAATCCCTCCTTGGTTTTTTTAGGACTGATAAGCGGAGCCATTGGTCGCTTGCCGATAAGGCGCCCTGTAAAATAGGCAAAACTATCGGTTGACCAAATTAACACTAAGCACACAATCAACCCTATGGGTCCAGCTGACATGCGGTGTAAAGTCACAAGTCCATAAAAAGCACTGCATAATATCAATAATCCTAGCAGGGCTTTCACAGGAATACTGAGCCACAAAGGAGCTAGTCCTTTGTACCGATAAAGCCCAATACCACAGCTTAACCAAAATACCAAAGCGACCCATAACAACATCAAAGATTTCACAAAAAATAAACTGGCGCAAAAAACCATGAATAGGGCCGTATAGCCAATTTGCTGTGATTTTTTAGTGAAGGGCACTAGACTGGTCCACTCGTGCGCACCCAGCGCTAGGATTGCACCACATAGACAAGCGAATGGAATATCATCTAGTTTCAAGATCCCAAGAATAACTAAAGGGATAAGGCAGAGCGCTGTTAAGAGTCGCCACTTCAGCATAATTATCCTAACTGCTCGCCAGTTAAACCAAAGCGTCGTTCACGCAAAGCGTAATCGCCAAGCGCTCTAGTGAGTTCGTCAGGAGTAAAGTCTGGCCAAAGAGTGGGAGTAAAGTAAAACTCCGTGTAGGCTAATTCCCACAACATAAAATTACTGATCCGCAGTACCCCGCCTGTTCTAATAAACAAATCTGGCTCAGGTACGCCATGTAAGCTTAACTGCTCAGTTAAAGCTTCCTCCGTAATATTGGCTGCACTTCCTTGATTTTTAGCACAGAGCTTTTGCACTGCCTGCAGTAAGTCCCAACGACCACTATAATTAACAGCAATGTTTAAGATAAGACCGGTATTTTGCGCGGTTAAATTTTCAGCATCTGTGATGGCTTGAATTAACTGCGGTGCAAAAATGGAGCGATCACCTAGAATACGCAAGCGAATATTATCTTGGTGAATACGGGCAATATCTTTTCGTAAGACAAGATAAAACAAACGGAAAAGGTTGCGTACCTCTTTGCTAGGCCTTTTCCAATTTTCCATACCAAAAGCAAATAATGTTAATGCTTTAATATGAGATTTTTGGCAGGCCGAGATAATTTCTCTGGCACTTTCGACACCTTTACGATGACCCAACGTACGGCTTAAACCACGCAATCTTGCCCAGCGGCCATTACCGTCCATAACGACAGCAATGTGGCTTGGCAAATTGCCATCTTTTGCCTTAACGCCGGGGTGGCTTGCATACGAAGTACTAATGGATCAGATCTCCATTAAATCTTTTTCTTTACGAGCTAAAATAGCATCAGCTTGATGAATATATTGATCAGTTAATTTCTGCATTGCTTCTTCAGCTTTGCGTTGCTCATCTTCGCTGATGGATTTAGATTTTAAGAGTTCTTTGAGTTCCTGATTAGCATCACGACGAATGTTACGGATTGCCACTTTCGCGTTTTCAACTTCTGCCTTTACTTTTTTAATGAGCTCTTTACGTCTTTCTTCACTTAAAGGAGGAAATGGCACCCTAATAACATCACCTGAATTTGCAGGATTTAAGCCTAAATCTGCAATACGGATCGCTTTTTCAATTTCGGTGACCATTTTCTTTTCGAAAGGCTTAACCGCTAACATCAAAGCACCTTCAACAGTAATTTGTGCCACTTGGTTTAAAGGTGTATCTGTTCCATAGTATGAAACCACAACACCTTCTAAAATACTGGGATTAGCACGACCCGCTCTTAATTTAGATAATTCCTCTTCAAGTGAATGAACACTTTTGCTCATCCTCTCCTTAGCATTTTTTTGAACATCATTAATCATTTGCATTCCCTCGTTCAACAATGGTTCCTTCGGGTTGCCCTTTGACAATGCGCAACAAAGCGCCGGCATTATTGATATTAAACACACGAATTGTCATGTCGTGATCGCGACACTGGCAAAACGCAGATAAATCCATAATGCCCAGCTCTTTTTCAAGCGCTTTAGCATAGGTAATTCTTTGATACAACGTTGCATGGGGATCAATAGCAGGATCGGCTGAGTAAATCCCATCGACATTCGTTGCTTTAAGTAATACATCGGCTTGAGTTTCAATAGCGCGTAAACTGGCAGCGGAATCGGTTGTCACTAAGGGATTACCCGTGCCTGCTGCAAATATCACAATTCGCCCATGCTGTAAGTGGTCTATTGCCTTACGACGGTCATAGTGATCAACTAAACCACTCATGGGAATAGCAGACATGATACGAGTCATAAAACCCGCCCTCTCTAGCGCATCACGCATTGCAATCGCATTCATGACCGTTGCCAGCATACCCATCTGATCGCCTGAAACACGCCCAAGCCCCGCCTTAGACAGCGATTTTCCTCGGCAAAGATTGCCGCCCCCAATCACGATGCCTACTTGAACGCCGAGCTTGATTAGTTCACCAACCTCATCAGCAATCCTGTCCAGTACTTTAGGATCAATACCAAAGGGCTCATCGCCCATTAACGCTTCACCACTGAGTTTTAAAAGGATCCGACGATAGATAGGTTTTTCACTCATGCTTTGCTCCCACGAGCTTGTTCCATCACTTCTTCTTCAAAACTTTTCTTAACGACTTCAATACCTTCGCCGACTTCAAAACGAAGCATGGCAAGCACTTTCGCATTGAGTGACTTCAACAGGCTCTCAATGGTTTTATCAGGATCTTTGAAGAACGGCTGGCCAAGTAAACAAATTTCATTTGCTTGTTTTTGTAACTGGCCTTGAACTATTTTTTCTAAAATATTATCAGGCTTACCACTTTGTTTAGCACGCTCCATGAAAATGGCATGCTCTTTTTCAATAATGGCAGCGGGAATTTCAGTAGAAGAAATATATTGCGGTTTCATTGCAGCAATATGCATAGCTAAATCTTTAGCTAATTCTTCATTTCCACCTTCTAGCAGAACTAAAGTACCAATTCGGGCATTATGAATATAGCTCCCAATGCGTTGCATGGCCTGTGCTTTGACAAAATGAAGGCGTCTGATTTGGATATTTTCACCAATTCGAACAATAGCAGCTTTACGTGCTTCTTCAACAGAACCGGTGCTATCAAAAGGAAGCGATAATAACGTATCGACGCTTTGGCATTCTTTAGCTAAGGCAAGATCAGCAACGGCTTGGCAAAACTGAATGAAACCATTATCCCTGGCCACAAAATCTGTTTCACAATTTATTTCAATCATCACCGCGCTGGTATGTGAATTAGCTATAGAAATTCGACCTTGTGCTGCGGTACGAGACGCTGATTTGTCAGCTTTTTTGTTGCCTGATTTAGCGATAATATCTTCAGCGGCAGCCATGTCACCTTTGGCTTCCACCAAAGCTTTTTTACATTCCATCATGCCAGCGCCAGTGCGCTCACGTAAGTTCTTTACCATTTCGGCGGTAATATCTGCCATCGCAATGTGTCTCCTTCGTCTTTTTGATCTGCTTCAAAATAAAGGGGGCTTTGCCCCCTTTTAAACCGCGTCTAGCGCTCTTCGCTGTCGAGCTCTACATACTCACTGGATTCTTGCTGTGAGGAACTCATATTACTTCTGCATTCTAAAATGACATCAGCAACACTTGAAACATACAACTCAATAGAGCGTAATGCATCATCATTACCAGGAATGATATAATCAATACCGGCTGGATTGTTATTGGTATCGACTACACCTGCAACGGGAATGCGAAGATTATTTGCTTCTTTAATTGCAATTTTCTCGTGGCCGACATCGATAACAAACAAGGCATCAGGCAAGCTATCCATATTTTTGATGCCGCCTAAGCTTCGTTCCAACTTGATCATTTCGCGTTCACGCATCAATGCTTCTTTTTTAACAAGCTTTTCAAAGGTACCATCATCGCGCATCGCTTCAAGCTCATGTAGGCGCTTAATGGATTGCTTTACCGTTTTAAAGTTGGTTAACATACCGCCAAGCCAGCGGTAATTAACATAGGGCATTCCACAACGTTCTGCCTGCTCTTTAATGATATTGCTAGCACTGGTTTTGGTGCCGACGAATAAAATTTTACCATTACGCGCAGCTACACGACGTATGAAGCCCAGCGCCTCATTAAAGAGGGGTAAGGTTTTATCGAGGTTGATGATATGAATTTTGTTACGGGCGCCATAGATGTACTGCTTCATTTTGGGGTCCCAAAAGCGGGTTTGGTGACCGAAATGAACGCCAGCTTCTAGCATTGTGCGCATTGTAATTGCTACCATGAGGTATATTCTCCATTGTTGGGGTTGGGCCTCCGTGTATCCCATTCTCCGACCTTAGAAAACTAAAGCACCCCGGGGAACGTGTCGACACACGTGTGACAATTTAAAAGTTTACAAGTTAACTAAAACAACCAAAACCACACGCAAATTTGCACAGTTTCGGCGCGTTTTTATACCATATATAGAGGAGATAGGAAACTAAAAATGGCTGTCACAATAAAAACAATCGAAGATATCGAAAAAATGCGCATTGCAGGCCGTTTAGCAGGCGAGGTCCTGGATATGATTGGACCTTTCGTTAAAGCAGGCGTCACAACGGATGAGTTAAATACCCTTTGTCATGACTATATCGTCAATGTGCAACAAGCCATTCCTGCCCCTTTGAACTATAAAGGCTTTCCAAAGTCGATTTGTACTTCCATCAACCACGTCGTATGTCATGGGATCCCAAACGAGAAAAAACTCAAAGACGGCGATATTATCAATATCGATGTTACCGTCATCAAAGACGGCTATCATGGCGACACCAGTAAAATGTTCGTCATTGGTGAGCCTTCAGTGAAGGCAGCTCGCCTCATCAAAATTACCCGTGAAGCCATGATTCTAGGGATCAAGCAAGTTAAACCAGGCAACACCTTGGGCGACATTGGTGCTGCCATCCAAGAATATGCCCATGCGCACCATTTTTCCATTGTTCGCGAGTACTGTGGTCATGGGATCGGTAAAATTTTCCATGAAGAACCGCAAGTACTACATTTTGGTAAAAAAGGTGAAGGCCTAAAACTTCTTGAGGGAATGATATTTACGATTGAACCCATGCTCAATATCGGTAAAAAGGAAACTAAATTACTCCCAGACAAATGGACCGTGGTGACCAAAGATCACAGTTTATCGGCACAATGGGAACATACCATATTAGTGACTGCAAACGGATATGAAGTCTTAACCAAGCGCAAGGAAGAAAACGATCTCTAATTTTTCCATACTAACTCAATTTGAAGCGCACAAAAGCACACTCTGCCATCTGACAGATTTGGTGCGCTTTATTAAACAAACCCATGAAAACTTACTCCTGCAACAAGATGCTCATGTAACGTTACAAACCGACATTCAAGCCTTACTGAAACAACGTTCAAATTGGCTGGATGAAATTTTACAGATTGTTTGGCGGTATTGTGAGTTAGAGGGCGAAGTGCTTGCTCTCATTGCTTTGGGAGGATATGGACTTAAACGCATTTATCCCGGTTCAGATGCTGATATTTTGCTCCTTGCCAAAACTTCTTTAGTGCCTACTTTGCAACAAAAAATAAGTCGCTTTGTGACAGCCATTTGGGATTGTGGTATTAAATTAGGCTCAAGCGTAAGAACCCTCGATGAATGCTTTAGCGATGCCAAATCTGATTTGGCCTTTTATACCAATCTGCTTTGTATGCGAGAATTAGCCGGAGATAACCGGTTGTTTACGACTTGTTTAGCACAAGTCCCCTCGCTCATGACTTTTGAAGCATTTTTAGAGGCTAAAATTCTTGAACGACAGAAACGTTATCAACGATTTAACCACACCGAATATGGTTTAGAGCCTAACATTAAAGAAAGCCCCGGTGGATTGCGTGATCTTGACTTGATTATTTGGCTTTCCCTGAAAAAATACCACATTGCTGATTGGAAAGTTTTACTGAACAACGCGGATATAGACACAATTGAATACTATAATCTTAATCAAGCAAGCCAGCTTTTGTGGCACATCCGCTATCAACTTCACTTGGTCTCTAAAGGCAAATCTGATCGCTTATATTTTGAATATCAAGACAAAATCGCAAGTCGGCTTAATTTCTCTGCCATTAATATGAATGAGAAAATGAATGCATTCATGCAGCAATATTATCAAACTGCCACTGAACTACGCGAAATAACTGATATCTTATGCCAATATTTTAAAGAGAAATCGCCTTCCTCTGCTCATGCCACAGTTAATGAAGTAAACCATTATTGCAACCTAGTCGATGGTGTGCTTGAAATCACCGATATGGATTTCTTGCTTGAGCATCCGGATCACTTATTGCAGCTTTTTGCGCTAATGGCAAAGGATGACTCGATCACCAACTTCAGTGCTAAATCATTACGCTTTATCCGTCAACTTGCCAAAAGCTTGCCAAGAGACAGGCTGATGACTGAGTTGGGCAGGCAGTGTTTCATGGCTATATTAGGAGGATTCAAAGGTGCGTATAAAACCCTCACTTTAATGCATCGCCTAGGGCTTTTATCTAGATATTTGCCTCAAATGAGTCAACTCGAAGGACAAATGCAATACGATCTGTTTCACCTTTATACGGTTGATGCTCATACTCTTCTTGTCATCCGAACACTTGAATGGCTATTTGACCATAATGCTTTACTAGAATTTAAACTGCCATTTAATGCAAAAGAAATGACGTTATCTCCTAACGCATTATTTTTAGCTGGATTATTACACGACATTGGTAAAGGGCAAGGAGGTAATCACAGTGCAAAAGGGGCGATAATTGCTAGGCAATTTTGCCAGGATCATCAACTTAAAGTAGAACTCTGCGACACGGTATCTTGGCTTGTTCAAAACCATTTGCTCATGTCAGAGGTTGCTCAGCATCAGGATATTGGCGATAAAGAAGTTATTGAAAGATTTTCAAAATTAATTAAAACGCCTTTACAGCTTCACTTACTTTATCTACTAACAGTTGCTGATATCTACGCAACCAATCCTGCTCTTTGGAACCATTGGCGACATGCTTTATTACGCGATCTCTATCTTAACACCTTGGCATCGCTAGATAATTTGAATGCCCCCTCTTCATCACTGGAACGTTTATCTCCTCCCCCCAAGAGCGAGGCCAGTGTTGTTATAAAACCTCATCGTAATGAAGCGGGAACGGATATTTTCATTTACGCACCTGAAAACCCAAATTTGTTAGCCAGTATCTTGGCCAGTTTAGAAAAGTGCAATTTAACTATTGTCCAAGCACGAATAACCACAGCACAGCACTTCGCATTGCAACGATATGTGGTGCTAGAGCAATCGGGCACCCCTATTAAAGATCCCGCTCGTCTTGCACATATCCAAATGACATTAGAAAAACTGATTGCCAAAGCAGCTACCGAGCCCCAAATGAGTCTCAAGCCTGCATCAAGGCATATACGTCGGTCTTTGAAATTCTTTAAAACACAGGTCAGTATTTCTATTGAAAACAAAGCCCATTTGCAGCAAACCCTCATCACCTTGCATGCTCCCGATTTTCCAGGGCTGTTAGCCAGAGTGGCGCAAGCATTTGTGCAGTGCAGCGTTACGCTGCATAGTGCCCTTATTAATACACTTGATGCCAAAGTCGAGGATCTTTTCTATGTGACCGACACAAAAACCGGCCAACCTCTTCAAGAAGAAGCGCAGATACAAGCATTGAAAAAGGCTATCACAGACGCCATTACAGAGGGATGCCTGTAAGAAAGAGAGGGATTGAGTGCTCAAAGCCACTTATCCTGAGGCAAGGTAATGGAAACGAGGTAAATGACGGGTTGCCAGAGAACGAAGTAACAATGTCTCAAGGGAAATGGGGAAGAGCACCTGTGGCTAATCAGCAATGATGTTCCTATACTAGGTCTTATACCCCATCAAATTTTGGGATATGCTCTATTGGTGTGGGGATATGCAACTATTAATTGATGAGATGGTAACACCATGACTCAAAATGAAACCGTTTATGTCGCTTATTTAATCGCTCCTGCTCGTGCAGCTCAAAGCGCTATGCTCTTTTCGCAACAAGCTTTGGCACAACAAGAGCGACGTATTCAAGATTTTATACAACAGCACCCTGGCGCCAAGATATTAAAAACCTTTATAGAGTCCAGTGAGCTTTCACGTCCACGTCATCGATGGCCAGTGTTAGATGAGGCAGTTACTTTTTGTTTGGATAATCAAGCAACGTTATTAATTTCTGAGATACGTAACTTAACAAGCAATGATGCTTTTGCTAAACTCATCCACCGCCTATTAGGTACTCAACGTAGTCGCAGTGATGCGGCCTATTATAATGGTGATCTTTACTGTTGTGACCAACCTTTTATTACTAAAGAATCCTTCGCTGCTTTAGCAGAACATGCCAAGCAACAGAAGATCCTCCATGGCGAATTGATTAAGGCCGGACTGAGTAGAACGACTGCTAAATCCGGTAACCCGCATGCAAGCGATGTGATTACTAAAGTAAATAAGCCTAAAATCGATAATGCCATTGTTTACGCACTCATGTTGCAACCCATTATTGCTGATTACCAGACCCGGGGGTATTCGCAACGAAAAATGGTAACCGCATTAAATGAAGAAGGCTTTACAGCACCAGAAGGTGGTCATTGGGTGCTCAGTCAGCTACAAAAAGTCATTGAGCGCATTCGCATGAATGAAGCTGCATTATCCTTAGAACAGCGCTTTTTAGAATATCGTGCCCGCCACTATGACAACGCTTCTATCGCAGACATGCTCAACAAGCTTTCCATTCCCTCCCCCAAAGGCAAAGAGTGGGATGAACAAATCGTTGATAAAGTAAGCGAACGTATTAAACAAATTCATGACATCATTCGTTTTAATGAGTTTATCATCGAGTTAATGCCTATTTTAGAAAAGTACCATATCGACCAGCTAACCCCAGATGCTTTAATGAATGAAATTCAGGCTGCTGGTGTCGCAGTCCCCGAACTCGACAATAATATGAGGATGTGAAAATGAGTTTATCAGATAACAAAGATAATCAAAACGCTGAAGACTTACTCAATCAGCTCACAGCAACCCTGAAATCAGTACAAACCTGTTTGACTGTTTTTGGTGATAATCCTCGCTATTCCCGTATATGTGATGCCCAAACACAAAAAGGCAATGGTATGGCACAAACACCAACCACCTTACTAACGCAGTTTGAAGCAATGCGTGATACCACAAGTCAGTTCTTAACACCCAGTTACATTGCTGAGAATTCCGTTAGAACTCGTCAAACGCCAAAAGGGTGATTATAAGTTGACCACATGAAGGGAATACGTTTAAATAGCTGCCAAAAGCAGGCTACGTTATTTCAAAAAAACAGGCCATTACAGGGAAATGTGATTTTAGTATTCGATGGAGCAGGTAGTCCCTCATGTCTGACTGGCTTAAACGTATTAGTTCGATCATTACCGAGCGATCTGAAGAAGCGGCTAGTGCAGCTAAAGACCGCGGATTTACCCCCCTTCAAGCCCAAAGTGACTTCCAAAGTTTGTCTCTATTTACGCCGTCTACAACAAGGCACGATCCGACTTTTAAACACCGCGCACCCACAGCTCGGGTACAGCCACCCACGACGTTGGTAACGGTTCAGGACGAAGAAAAGACTATGGCAAAACCGCAAAGTGAAGATGATGATAACCTCAAAGCGCTAAAACGTTTACGCGATCTCCCGCGGGGTACCCAAGTTGATTCGCGCATTGCGGCCATTGATAGTCTACTGGGCGAAAAGGAAGTGTTTAAAACCCTCAAAATGCTACGCTGGCCACAGGGTGTTACCTGCCCTCGTTGCCATTCCTCCAATATAGTCAGGCGCGATCCTCCACCTGATGCTAGTGATCAAAGGCACTTTTATGTTTGTCTAAATTGTAAAGGCGATGGATCACCGAGTGATTTTGATGATTTTACCGGCCTACCCATTGGCTCTATTCATGCTTTACGGCAATGGATTTTATGCTGGTATTTGATTGGTTTTTGCTCTGTACATCAAATTGCGAAGGTATTAGGCTTAAGTGTTCAGCAAGTCATGCAAATAGCCAGTGTTGGTAGCGAAGTCACCTCTTTACCCGAGGCAGAGGCTAAGCAGAAACAACGCGCAAAAGAATTATTCTCGCAAAAAGAACGCCAAACTAAAGAGCATAAAAGAGCTAGAGACAATATTGAATTAGAAGAGGAATATCGACGCAGTGCAAGTCGCTCTCCTTTGAAGCCTGGATCGAAATCCAAGAAGTAGATCAAAATCTCCAAATCTCCCTGCTCGCTACGCGAGCTACCCCTCTTTACGAAAGAGGGGTTTTGTTCGCTACGCTCACGGGTGGTAATAGTTGGATAAGCGAAGCGAATCATTAGTCCACTTTTGTGGGATTTCAAAGTCGCATTGTCGCCCCTAAATCCCTTTCTGCTATTTGATTTGCCGCACCCTCAATAAGACCTTTTTGCCTATCAACAGAAAATTTCACATTTTCTTTAAGAGCGGATTCCATCGCTTTCAATAGCAATTCAGGGCTTTGTTCTTTATGATCTTTCAATGGTTTATTGTCGACCTTAACATCTTTAAAGAGATGATAAGCAGCTGGATGATCCGCTTTTTTGTTACCAATAGCTCCCACCCGCACTTCAGGAACTTTCATCGCATAATGCGCAAAATATTGCTTTTCTTTTGCCGTAAATTCAAGACTCGGCGTGATTTCGATGCGATTACCATCATCATCAGAGGCAATGAGCGTTCTGCCTTCTAAAACTGCTCTTTTCTTGAATTCCATTAAAATAGCCAACTGTAGTTCCGATTGGTTAGAATTGGCAGGTTGCAAATAAATGGGATTAGCAGAAGTGCCTTTTGCATAATCATTTAAGGCATAATTGACGAATTCCGACACTTGCGATTTCATTTCCTTCAGATTATCTTGACGTTGCGCAAACACTTTCTTCACACCACTGAATTTGCCCGTTTGCACACCAATCACTGCTTTGCGACTGTAATGAAATTTGCCTGACAACACGACAGCAGTTGAGCCTTCTTTTTCACTTCGTTTGTGTTCGATCTGAAGTCCCCTGGCAGCGCCGCGCATCGTTTGCGAAGGTTTATCGGGATCAAAAGCACTTATGTTATGTTGTCGCTGATTATATCCGACATCATCTACATTAATAACATTCCGAGAAGCGATTCTATCGAGCGCTTCTGCTAGCCTTTGACCATCTGGCTCACCGGCTAATGTCATAATTTGATTTATTTTCTTTTGATAGTGATCTTGTGTAAATTGGCTTCTATTGGTAGTCATGATTTCCATGCTTTGCAGCATTTTAAATACGGCTTCCATGGCTTGCATTCGTTGGAGAAGCTCTGCTTGATTAGGTGCATTATTTTTATTTGCTTCACGCCACTCTTCTCTTGCCCCTGCCATTGCCAGCATGACGACCGGCAAAATATTTTGTAAATGCTGCCTAAAGACGACATTCTTAGTGCCGGACTTCTCTTCCAACTCCCTGTCTGCTTGCTCAATCAGTTCGGCCAGGACATTAAAGGGATCCTCACTAAACATTTGCTCATAAACCTCTTTGGCAAACTCACTCATTCTTTCATGCTCACCAAATTCGCGTGCGGGCTTTGCCGGTATGTCAGCCCTACGCAGGCCAGGAGCATAGATAGCACTCGTTTCTAAAATTTGTGGATCCTCTTCACCTTCTAAACGAAAGTCATCATCATCTTCTGCTGCATTATCGGCTTGTCTTGACCTATCCAATGCCGGATGAGCATCAAAAAAAGCGTCTAATTCATCTAGCGGATCTTCATCACTCATTTCTGATAGTTCTGGCGCACTTGCCCTAGCATAAACTGCTGCATAATCCGCTCTTTGGCTGACACTCAGTACTAATGTGTCTAAACTTCCTTCTTCGACAAAGCCTACGCCTACGCTTACGCCAGCAGATGGCGCATCGTTTAAACCTAATTTGTTTAATAGGGCATTCAGTTTTTCTTGAATTTGATTTGTTTGAGCTTCGTTGCCATCTGGGATTGCAAATTCATTAATCAAACGCTGCAGATATTCACGGGGGTTGGGATTGGATTCTTTGCTTGCGTCATCAATACGTTTTGCTAGCTGTTCAAGTTCAAATCCTATCGCGTGCCCCATATTCATGGCACCATTGCCAAGATTCTGAAAGCCAGGGCCACCAATTTCTTGAGCTATCCTATTAATTTCTGTCATTGCCTGTTTATATAATTGTTGTGGCGGTGTATCTGCGTTAAAGGTTATAGACATAGGAGGCGGCCTTTTACAGCTATTTATCTGTTAGACAGTGTAAAATGGTAGGGGTTCGGTAAATTTCAAAAAGAGTGTAGCTACTTGAATCGAGCGGTTTTTCTGTCGCGCCAGAGCTGATATAGGCCCAAATTAAAGCCCAAATAGACGGCATTTAACACTAAAGCCCCCATGGCAGCCACTTGCAGTTGAATGCCATACCACCCTGCCGTGGTATGCAAGAATAAGGTCCCCATCATCGCCATGAGCAGTTTACCCGTTAATAGCTGAATACCGGTTGCTTTACTGGCATCTTTTAGCCATAAACGACTGGTATGACAATCCTTTGAGGGCCTCATAAACCCAGATAGGAACACATTCGTGTCTTGATTCCCATAAAAGGTTGCAAGCATAGCAATCAACGCAACAAAGCCCAAAGCGAGCATTATTTGGGGTACCCATTCGGTGGGCAAATGCAGCACCGGTAGCACGACAGGATAGTGAGCAAAATAAGTCCACAATGCCCAAAGTAAACAAGGCACCGCATAAAGCCCTAAAATAAATTCACGTAAGGTGCGGCCTTTAGAAATTTTGGCTAAATAAGACCCTGCTAAAGGGGTCCACAAAAACCACCATCCCCAATACAAGGCAGCTAAACGCACTTCTGCTGGCACATTCGCAAAGTAGTTACCACATTCTTTGCATAACAGTGCCGGTGCCATGTCAGGTCGATGTTGAACAATGACGATACCGGCAAAAGCGGCAAGGATCATCATCGGGACTAATAACCCTATGATCACTAACAGCATGCGATTCAGTGTTACCGCTCGTCCGCCACATAACTTACGTAACCATTTTCGACCTACGCTAAGAGAAGCTAGTGGACCTAAAAATGACAACACAATCACAGTAATAATGGGCATCTTAAAATGAAAGCGATCAAAATGAAAATCAATGGCATAGGTAAATAATAAAGTAACCGCACAAACCAACAGAGCAACCAGCAACATATTAGCGCCCACCGCTGTCGACTCAATATAGGTTTTTAGCATGGGTTCAAAGCGCTTAGAATATAAGTGCCGACCTGCTTGATAAAGGTATGGCTCACCCTTTTGCACATAGGTAATATAAGCAATGATTATTCCCCAGATCCCCATAACACTCCATGGAAAGGGGCCCCACTGCCAAGGCATGTATTCGGTGATAAATTCCTTCACATCCAGCAAATTCACTGTAGATATCGTGTACTCTGGACCTTTGGTGAAATAGGCGACGATGCAGGCTAGTGTGATGATAGATAAGATGAGTTGTGCTAAAAGAAGCTTTCCCAGCCATTTTGTCAATGAAAGAGAATGAGAACGCTCTCCTAAACGCAAACTCCCCAGGGGCGTCACAACCACCAGTAGAAACGCGTATCCACATGCGCCAATCAACATACTCAAATCCAGGAGCCAACCTGGCTGCATAAAAGACAACCATCCGACTATAACAAAGCCGATGGTGGCGATAAGCGCTTTGAGTAGCTGTTTATGTTTCATTGCAAAAAAAAGGGGCAATCATTGCCCCTCTCAGTCGTGTATTCTTCTTTTAGAATATACCGATAATCTCCCGACTGCACAAGCGGGTGATTATTCCGATTTAGCAGCATCAGCTGCTTCCTGAGCTTCTTTTGCTTTCCTTTCTGCTTCCTTCTTAGCTTCTTCCGCTTTGGCTTCAGCTTTGGCAGCTTGTTCCTTAGCTTCTTGTCTAGCCTTTTCCATTTCCTGAGTCATTTGGTCAATTGATACGTTCAATTTTGCCATAACTCCGTTAATAGAGGCTAACAGAGAAACTTGTTGCTCCTGCATTCGGAATTGTTGATACTGAACCCACTGATTATAAGCCATCATATGAGTCATTTCTCGTAACAAAGCAGTTTCAGAAGCAGTACCAATTGCCGCGTACCAATCCTTACTGGTAAAACGATCTTTAGCGGTTTGTTGCATGATCTGCATTACCGATTTACCGTCACCAGAGCTAGGAGGAGTTCTTCTCGCAATGATATCTGCCCAAGCGTTAGCACTCACTCCCATGAGGGCATATTGTCCAATAATTCGTCCTAAGTCTTCCTTGTCTCTAGGTTCTAACGCACCCGTTTTGAGCCTTTGAGCCAGATCCGCATTGTATGTAGGGAAAGGGTTAGTCAACAAGTTCACGATTGTTTGACTCGGCACCTGTTTGGTTTTAGGATCGACCGACTCATTGATGACAGTTGATTGCAACAATCCGCCGACATTAATGTTCTTTAATCCTTCCGGGTTACCTGTTTTGAAAAAATCTTCCAAAGCAGAATACATGGTCATGTAACCAATGGGTGGATCTTCTTTTAAGTTGATTGGAATGCCGAAGATCGTTATCTCAGGTTGATCTTGTTGCATTAACATAGCCAAGCTGTTCACTAAGCTTTTTGTCGCAACAGTGAGTGCGACGGTTGTAACAATATTGTCCATTACCCCAGCCTGAGCTCCTGCATTTGCAGCCCACAATGATCCAGGCGCAACTTGGAACAACAGTTCTTTTTGCATAGCATATTTATTAACAGCTGATTTTGCTTCATAGTTTATGAGGGCATTGACCATTTCTTTATTGGTAATGTCCTGCTGCCCCAGGATTCTATTCAGCACGTCTTTGGCGCTCGACACTTCTGATCTAACGCCTTCCACAGAAGAATTAACTTTGTCGACCCGGCTTGAGACATCCGCATTCATTTGATTAATGGCGGCAACAATCGCTTCACTGCCATCAATTGCCATTGCTGTACCACTTGTCAGTAACGCGCTCAACAATAGCAAGTTACTCAGTGCTCGTATTTTGCTCATTTTTTTCATAACTCACCTATATCACCTGTTGACGCAATTCTACTGTCCCATTGTGAAGCCTTCGTCAGATTGATCTTGAATAGCTCCACTACCACCTGAGCTACTTCCTTTTGCTCCCTGTTGTAAAATAATAGTACTACTTGCCGCTTCATCGGCTTTAAAAGTCTGCCCTTCTTGCAGATTCAGAAAAGGTTGTGGCGGCGCGTAGACATCCAAAATGGCAATGGTTTTCTCAATTTCAGAACAAGCACCAGGCACTGGCGCACCTGAACTCGCCCCAGCAGAGCTACCAAACGTGCCGGAACTACCCGAAGAACCTGATGATAATGATTGACACTCCCTCTTCCATGAGTCAGCCATTGCGCAGGTCGCCGAAAAAGATAGAGTTGCTATTAGAAATAGCTTGGGAAGTGTGTTACTCATGATTAGACTCCAAAGCCTTTAATACTAAGTTTATCCTTTCCGGGGCAAACACGCGTCCTAGCAGCTGTAGTCTTTCGAAAGCTAAATTTCTTTTTAAAAATAAATCTGCGTAGCGGTTTTTGTTTGCGGCATCTTTTGTTTGCTCTTCAGCAAAAATCAATAATTTAGAGGCTGTGCCTGGTTTTAACACATCCAAAAACTGCATTAAACGTAACGCCCTGCCTGAGCGTAAATTGGCTAATACTTTGACCAGTACAGCTTCATCATTTAACTCAAAATCACTGACCTCATCTAAACAGGCACCAAGACGCAGTAACGCTTCTTCTGCTTGAGGATCATCATCTCCTGCCCATGATTCAATACCTTCCATTGATGTCACAATGCGGTAGAGTGTTCTTTTGTCATAATCATGCCAAAAGGCATGAACAGCTTCCAACGACATATCCGGCATGGGATACTTTCTCCTTAGTGACCTTCAATCAATCTTACGATTTGAGCTAAGTCATTGATATTTAGCATCTTCACTAACATATTACGCTTTGCAGTTAATAATTACTACCTTTTCATGCAGCAATCAATCATCCACTTTTCACACTTGGTATCGTCAAAAAAACAACGTTACTGCAAGTGAGTCTCTTACTCGGCGCAAAAAGTTCAACAAAACATAAAAGAATTGTGACCTAGAACAAATCACTCCGTTAATTTTTTATACAGTTTTAATAGTTACATGATAAACTAATCCTAAGTGTACGCAGCCAAACTGTGAGGATTAGGTATATCCTTTATTTAAGGGACTTCTAGCAATATCCGCACAGCTAATGTTGAGTGCTAATACAAATAAAACACAAAGGTGATGCAAACAATGGGTATTTTTAAATCCAGCAAAAAAGCCGCAAGCCACATTGTCGATGTCCGCGTCGACAAATGGATAAGCTTGGAGTATATCACTGAAACAGCCGACAACTTTAAAAACATATTACTCGATTCTGTCATTCCCAAAAAAGCAACTTACAGTGAAACCTTTGAAGAAGCGATGGCAAGATTAGAGCTTACCGAAGCTGATCTTGTTAAACGACAGAAAGAGTTTACGCAGCTTTTTTATTTTTTCCTCGGTCTTTCTGTCGCAATCATCAGTTATGGACTTTATCTTGCTTTTACCAGCAGCATGGTTACTGCGCTGATTGCCTTTTGCTTGTCAGTCTATACCTTTTCGCAGGCTTTTCGCTTTCATTTTTGGCTTTTTCAAATCAAGCATCGAAAACTAGGATGTTCGGTTAGAGAATGGCTCAATGCAGAGATCACATCCAGACCCAAAGCTAAAAGTCAACTCCCTGTGCAAGCAACAAAAGAACAAATGGCTAAATCTTCGCAATCAAAGGCAAACGAATGAATGTAGTCAGTAGAAGCTTTCTATTATTATTGCTTCTAGGGTGCCCTGCTCTAGCATTAGCTGCTGGTGTTTTCGAGGTTCAGCCTGGCGATAAGTCCGTAGAGTGGCTCGGAATGATTTTTGGCAATATCGCAAATACCCCAGTCCAAGGCAGCAATCCCCTCTTTGGCAACATGGTTTATATATTCAACCAGGTAGTCTTTGGTCTTGGTGTTGTTATCATTGGTTATACCGCCGCCATGGGTGCCATCAACACCGCTCATGAAGGTCAATTTTTAGGCAAAGACTGGCACCCCATTTTAGTTCCATTGCGAGCCGGTGTGGGGATTTTACTGCTACTCCCCCAAAGCGCCGGTTACAATTACATGCAGATCATCGTAATGTGGTTCATTGTGCAAGGGATCGGTGCAGCTAATTCAATGTGGACTATGGTGATACGAGCCAACCAAACCGATGGTAACATTCACGACGATACACGCAAAAACGATCTCACTAATGCTTATGAAACAGTGCGTAACATCCTAAAATCTGAAGCCTGTATAAGAGCTCTTAATGGAAACGCAGGTATCTATGAAGGTCTTGATAGAGAAGTCCTTGTGCGTTTTCACGATAGACTAAAGAACAGAATTAGCTGGGGTCGCCAAGATGTGGATGAAGAGCCCATATGCGGGTACATCGATCTCACATCAGCTGACACCTTTGTAGAAGGGACTGCAACGACTGCTAAAGTAACAGCAGTCAGAAATATTTTTGCCCAAGCAGTTAATGATGCAGCCGACGGATTAGGATCTGCTGCTATTGAAGTCTTAATGGACAGCCCTAATTATAGTAGATATGCCGGCACCCTCGTAGATGCAGCCAGAACGTTATCTGCCGCAGCAAAATCAACTTCTGATATACATTATGACGGTTTAAGGGTTCTAAATAGTGATGCAGAAAAAAATGGTTGGATTTTAGCCGGAAGCTATTACTATCAATTAACCCAAAATGGCAAAAATAGTCAAGTCCAGGTTAACCTAAAAATCGGGGCATTCAATACAGGACCTGTTACAAAGTTGGGCCCCACTCAAGCCTCGGTAATTACAAATGTCGCTACCAATGCGGATACTTATTTTACCAAAGCTTCTCAAACAATTGTTACTGTGCCAACGTATGCACGAGCAGGCACAACGATTATACTCAATCCTCGTAACATGGGTGACGAAGGAGGATCCATCTTTGCCGCTATTTTCGGCAGCTTATTTGAAGATATTACTCAAGATCTCATGAGGCAAATGAGCGGCGCTGCTGATCCTGATGCAACACCAGCAGAGAAAACCAAATTCCAAAACGATCCTTTAGTAAGTTTAACGGCTTTTGGCAGTAATTTAACCACGTCTACTGAGAATGTGTTCTTTGCTGCATTGGGATTGGCTTTTGCATTATGGCTCGTCTCGACACCGATGAGTTGCTTACAGCCTTTAGGGCATGCTTTCAATTTCCTCTTGACGATTATTATGCCGATCGCTGTGCTCATGATTTCATTACTATGGGTGGCCGGTTTAACATTGGGCTTATATATCCCGATGATCCCTTATCTTGTCTTTACCTTTAGCGCCTTATCTTGGTTTATCATGGTCATTGAAGCCATGCTCGCGGCACCTTTAATCGCCCTCACTCTCATTGTCCCTTCCGAGGACGAAATTGGTAAAGCGGGTTATGCGATTGCCATCTTGCTAGGGATCTTTTTGCGACCGGCTCTGATGATTTTAGGATTCATCATGGCAATCCAACTCCTTATTGTGGCAATAGGTATGCTTAACGCCGGATTTTGGTCAACCATGTTAGCCGCAACAGGCGGTTCCAGCGGTATCGGGATTTTTGGGTTAATTGCAGTTTTACTGCTTTACGCCGGTATTGCATTAGGTATGGTGCATGAAGCCTTTTCATTAATTTATTTAGTGCCCAATAAAGTGATGCGTTGGATTGGTGGCGATAGCTCTGGTGATGATCCCATGAAGAAAGTGCAAGAACTCAAAGGCAGCGTACAAAAAGGTGCTGGTATTGGCGGTGGTTTAATGAAGAGCAGCTTAAAAGCATTTAAGAAGTAATGCTTAGGATATTTTTATGATAAAACGCAACCTATTTTTATTCAATTTTGAGTTCATGTGGCTCACCAGTATGTTTGTGCTTATGGTCCTGCCAGAGCTTGCTTTTGCAGCAGATCCTGGCACATTACCAGGAACTAGAGAATTTAGCTGGACCAGCCCCGCTGAGGATAGGTCAATATTCTACTTGGGACAGGTTTTTGGTAACGTCGGCACTGCGTTACAAGGAGCGGGCAACTCCATGATCCGCGAATTGTTTAGAATTTTTAATATTGCTGTCTTAAGCTTAGGAAGCATCGTTGTTAGTTACACCATTGTTCTATCAACTATTAATACGGCTCAAGAAGGTGAAGTCATGGGCCGTAAATGGTCCTCGGTTTGGATCCCCCTACGCGCAGCCATCGGTATGGGATTTTTGTTACCTACCAGTTCCGGTTATTCCCTCATTCAAGTCATGATGATGCAAATTGTAATCTATGGCATTGCAGCGGCTAACCAAATATGGCTCGTAGCAACTGACATGGCTTTTGGTGGGCCGGGTGTATTCGGAGAAGTCAAGATCCTAGGTACTTCAGGCCAAAGAGCAACGGCAATGCGGGAATTATTAAAGATAGAAACTTGCGTACAAACCATTTTAAAAAACCCAGCTTGTGTCACTGCGGTTGGCAGTCCTTCCAAGGGCGCTAAGCCCCCGCAACCCGTTTCTGAATTTCTCCCCTCAGGAAATTTAAATGTTAAATTTGCTGGTGCCGTAGAAAATACGGGCTCAGTATTCAGTTGTGGCACCATGAGCTCTGCTGGAGGTACGCTAGCATTTGCCAGTACCAGCGATTACTTGGCTAAAAATGCGACGGGTATTATCAATGCTGCCAATAAATTCCAATATGTTGCCGAACAAATTGCAACTAACGCCACTCCTTCCGCTGCTGCACTTTCCGATGCTGCAGATGCAGCTGCTGGTGCAATTGATGATTCCTTAAGAGCGATTGTGGTTGTTCCACCCAGTAGTGCAGAAGTCGCTGATGCTAAAAAGAATGGTTGGATATTTGCCGGTAGTTATTACTTTGATTTGATTAAAATTCGCAATAGCCCGGAATGGGAATTCCCTACTGGAAACGCAAATAAGACTGGGGTAAGTCTTGCCTCTGAATGTGAGTCGGCAATTAGTGCTAATATGTTAGCCGCCACCAAGCTATTGCCTAGTGGTGCAGGTGGCGGTACCGCAACTGTTGCCTCATCTCTCCCTAATTTACAACTTAGAATGCAGCGCTCCTCTGTAGATAGTAACGCAGGGCCATTGTATGACATTATCGCTGATGCGGTACAAGGCGCTACCGTCGATTTGATGAATACATTGACCCGCGGTGCGCAACGACCTGATGGTACTTATCCCCAAATTGGTGATCCTGATTTTACTGATCCTGTCTCTGCAATGAGAAATATGGGCTCTAGCATCATGACGACTTGCGAAAATATTTGGTTTGGGATCATCCTTGCCGCTTTCTTAATGTTAATCTTAGGATGCATTATGTCAGGTATAAACCCTCTGTGTTGGGCACTTGGCGCTATTGTAACTGTCCTTGTTCCTATATTGACGCTCATCATTGGCCTGTTATGGGGAGCAGGTGCAGCGATTGGTATTTATTTACCTATGGTACCTTATCTCGTATTCACCTTTACTGCCCTAGGTTGGTTCTTGCTGGTCATCGAAACTATGGCAGCAGCACCCATTGTTGCGCTGGGTCTTGTCAGCCCCGCTCAGGAAAATCTTGGTAAAGCTTCGGCCTCTGTGATGCTGATTACCAATGTATTCCTACGCCCTAGCTTAATGGTTATCGGTTTTATTGTTGCGGTTAAATTGGCCTCAGTGGCCATTACCATGGTGAATTTTGGGTTCACGGCAACAGTGCAAGCCGCTACCGGTAATATCGGGATCTTTGGCTGTATTGCCTTGTTATGTCTCTATGGTGGATTGTGTATTGGTGTTATCCATGAATGCTTTAGCTTGGTTCATGTATTACCAGATAAAATCACCCGTTGGATAGGTGGCCAAGCTGAGTCCTCTGGATCCAACATTGAAAAACAATTGGGCGAAGCGAAAGGCTCTGTGGAAAAAGGTGCCGAAATTGGTGGTGGCTTAATGAAGAGCTCCGCTGGGGCTGCCAGTAAAGTGGCTAAACAGTCCATGGGCGGCGGTGGTATTACCGATATTGCGAGTGGTTAAGCGACTTATGCCCTCTCCCATTAAGGGAGAGGTGGCTCAACGAAAGGCATTACTCTATTCCAATGCTAGATAAATCTTTTCTAATACATCTTTTGTGTTCTTAAGAACTTCATGATTCCAAAATCTAACTACATAAAAACCTAACTCCTCCAAAAAATGTGTTCGATTTTCATCGTATCTCCGATTATCTAAATGTTGGGAGCCATCCACCTCAATAATTAATTTGTGTTTCAAACATATAAAATCAACAATATAGCATTTAATCACATACTGCCGTTTAAATCTAATATGACAAAACCTTTTATCTCTAAGATAAAACCATAGTTTTTGTTCAGCAAACGTGGATTCTTTGCGAAGTTTTCTCGATGCATCAAGCATGGAGCTCATAAACCCTCACCCGCCCTACGGGCACCCTCTCCCTAAAGGGAGAGGGGAAGTGCCAAATTCATGTTGAGGGCAGAGAAGGTGGGCTTGCTAATTAACCAGGTTTAGGAACCGCTCGCATCGCTGCCATTTGCGCTGCTCTATCATCTTGCATTTTCTGAGTAGCGTCTTTTTCGTTCTTATCATCATCGTTCTTCATTTGCGCCACTGTATTATGCATACGCGCCTTTTGATCTGGCGTTAATGCCCCTGAACCTAACATACGTTCAATATGTCTATCGAATACCACCATCAATGATTCGGTGATAGATGGGCGAGGGACATAACCATTGGCGCGAATATGAAAGGGCGTAATTTCATTTTGATCTTGGATTGGCTGCTGTTTGTAATCGACATTGCCTTGACCATCAACCGGATAGATTTCAGGGTAAACACCATTATCATCAGGTAAGTAGGCTAATCGCACGCCATCAGTTGAGCTCAATTCTTTCTTTAGAGCTTCATCAAACTGATAAGCTTGGATCCAAAATGGCGTGTTGAAGGTTAACTCGACTGAAAAAATCATGAGATCCATAATCATTTCACCCGCCACACCTTCGGCTGTTAAGCCTGCCAAATGCTCGGCCTTACCAATAGCCCCAGTATCCCCTGGATTGTTTTGAGGTGCCATGGCACGGATAACCATATCTTTTTGGCGAATTCGCTCTGCTAACGCTTTCTTTTTACGTTTTACTTCATCTTTGTGCTTTTGCTTTGGGTCGTTATCATCTGGTGTAGATGCAACGGGTTTAGCAGGGGCCGGAGCTATGTTCTCTTTGGCAAGCTCATTCAATGCTTTTTGTTGCTGTTGTTGTTGCAAAAATGCTGGCGTTGTACGACGTGCACCTTTAGTCGCCATAAGAAAACTCCCATCACCTTATCGGTGTGTATACGATGAATGGGAGGTATTAGACCACAGACGACTGGCAATGTAAAGTTAGACAGTTGCCAAAATTTAGTAGTGGTTCGTTCCTA
This sequence comes from Candidatus Berkiella sp., assembly GCA_050247135.1. Taxonomy (GTDB): domain Bacteria; phylum Pseudomonadota; class Gammaproteobacteria; order Berkiellales; family Berkiellaceae; genus Berkiella. Next base: position 17,742 of record JBFWUT010000011.1, on the reverse strand, counting down.
GCGGGGAGCACTAGGCCCACCTGGACCCTTGCTCTCGGGTGCAGGTCCTGAGTCCATCCCCATGCCACCGCCTGAAGGAGGCTTCATTGGCGGCATTGGCGTATTTTCTCTCATATTTGTCACTGGCTCAACAGCAGTCTCTGCTTGCGCGGATGCCTCTTCCCCTGGATCAGGCTCTTTCGACTTGGTGGCTTCATGGCAGGCCTCTCCCATGTCACTCAACACCTCACCAACTTGCTGGAGTTTTTTACCCGGATCCATTTCCTCCATTTTGTCAACGGCGGCTTTGACTACCTTACCCACCATCGCATCTGCCGGGGGAGGTACACCCATTGCTCTGGCAGCCCATTTACCCGCAACCTCGGCTTTTTCACCTTTGGTCGCATCCGGATCCTTCAAAGTTTGGGCATCTTTGGCCATCGACATGGGGTTCATACCGCCGTCCATATCTCCTGCCATTTCAGCGCCGCCCATTCCCTCAGCCATATCGCCGCCGCCATCGGCACCCAAACCACCAGCACCACCGCCCCCTGGGCCTTCTTGCCCTTTGCCTTCTCCTTTATCTTTACCTTTACCTTTACCTCCACCGGGTTTAGCGCCACCGCCTCCCATGCCACCTTGGAGGCCGCCTTTAAAAGCTTTGACAAACTCCTCTAGTACTTTGATCAGCTGCTTGCCAGCTTCTTCACCTTTCTTGGCATCATTGCCACCGCCCGTATCTGCGCCTTGGGCCATTTGCGCCAGAAAACCGGCAGCTTTGCAAATACCACCCACTAATTGTTTGCCTTCTTTGGGTAATCCTTCGCCAATCTTGCTCATGGGATCATCTTTTCCTTTGCCCTCTTTCTTGTCTTTGCCGCCGCCTCCTCCGCCGCCAGGCATTTCCATACCGCCACCGCCGCCGCCCATTTCCATACCGTCGCCGCCACCGCCGCCAGGCATTTCCATACCGCCGCCACCGCCTTCCATATCCATACCCTTCTTAGCTTCATCCCCCCCCATTGCGGAGCTTGGGTTGGTAATCGATTCAAAAGCTTTTTGCACCATCTCAAGCATTTTTGATGACACTTCGGTCATTGGGTCTTCTTCAGCCTGAGCTTCATCTTTTTCTTCTTCTTTGCCTTTTTTATCACCTTTATCGTCTTTGGCTTTTTCTTTAGGCTTTTCTTCATCATCACCGCCTAAACTTGGCATACCGCCACCGCCGCCGCCGCCGGGGCTAGGAGATCCCATTTCCATTTGTTCATCACCGCCACCTTGTTCCATCATCGCGCTAGGATCAGGACCGTCATCACCACCTTGTTCCATCATCGCGCTAGGATCAGGGCCGTCATCGTCACCAGCGCCCATCTCCATCACTTTGTCTTTTGCATCGGCTTCTTCAGCCTCAGCTTCTGGCTCTTCTTCCTCGCCAGCGCCCATCTCCATCACTTTGTCTTTTGCATCGGCTTCTTCAGCCTCAGCTTCTGGCTCTTCTTCCTCGTCAGCGCCCATCTCCATCACTTTGTCTTTTGCATCGGCTTCTTCAGCCTCGGCTTCTGGCTCTTCTTCCTCGTCAGCGCCCATCTCCATCACTTTGTCTTTTGCATCGGCTTCTTCAACCTCGGCTTCTGGCTCTTCTTCCTCATCAGCGCCCATCTCCATCACTTTGTCTTTTGCATCGGCTTCTTCAACCTCGGCTTCAGGCTCTTCTTCAGGTTTTGGTCCTTCCGCTTTTAGCACATCTTCCTCTTCAGCTTCTTCTTCCGCTCCCTCTTCACCGGCATCTAATGCTTGTGTTCTTTCTTCGTCTTCATCTTGGCCTTCATCCGCTCGGGATTCAGCCTCATCGGCCTGCGCATCCTCACTTGCTAGGGCGCCAGCACCTGCACCGCCAGCAGCAGCAATCCTCGGCCCACCTTCATTATCCGCGCTCGGTTCTGACTCAGCAGCAGGCGCACCCGCTCTAGCTGCACGCTTTTTATCAGCTGCATCTGAAACATCAGAACCAATAGATTGTTCTAATTGTTCATCAGATGGATCGGATGGACCTTGAGGGCTTGGTGAATCTGCATCTAGCGCATTTTCACCCGTAGGAGTCGCATTAGAGTCAATAGCCTGTTGTTGCGCCAATCTGTCATTTTCTTCTTGTTGTGCCAATCTGTCATTTTCTTCTTGTCGTTGTTGTTCCCTTTCTCTTTCCTCTTGTGCTTGTTCCTCCCTATGTCTCGCATTTTGCTGCGTTCTCAAGGCATTTATTTTATCCTGGTTAGCATTTTGAGCATCCGAGATTTCCACAAGATCATTTTTGGGCGCTAAGTTTGAGCCACTTTGGGGGCGTTTCATCACATCTTGCTTTTGCTCTTCAAGACGTTGATTCTCTCCTTCCAATTGCTGAACATATTCATTTTCTTTATTGCCGATTTTCTCTCTGAGATCTTTACTGCGTTCTTTGAGCGCATCTTGTTCTTTTTGGAGCTTATCTTTCTCTGGGCCAGCATCCATACCCGCCAAGGATTCTTTGCTTTTTGCAATATCTTTGTCGACTTGAGCTTTCTCTTTATTTAAGTCAGCAAGTTCTTTTTCGGTTTTTTCAATAGGGTTAGGGGGCGCATCACCCAGTTTAACTGAGCTATCTTGAGATTTATCGGGTTTTTGTTCATTGAGCTTGGTAAGCTTCTCATTATTTTTTTCAATCGCATCATTAAGCTTTCTCTCATTGTCCTGTCGTTCTAAGTGTTCACTTTGGCTTTTTGCAGGGTATCTATTTTGTATTTCTTGAACACTCTTTTCACCTTCTAAGCGTTTACCTTCTTCTTCTAATGAAGATTTCAATTCATTAGTTTTATCATCCACTTTCTTGTCAAGCTGATCTTTACGCTCCATTAGCACATCTTGCTTAGCTTGAAGCTTATTCTTATCAGAGCCATTTTCCATCGAATCTAAAGAACGTTGATTATCTCCAATTTGTTTATTTAGCGCTTCTTGCTCTTTAGTTAATTTATCAAGCTCTTTTTCTGTCTTTTCAGGATTATGCGGTCTAATCGGGCCACTATCTGGTTTAGCAAGCGCTTCTCTATCTCGATTAATACGATCAAGCTCATTATGGTTTCTCTGGATCTTTTCGTCGTTATTTTTGATGTCATCTTTAAGTTTATTAATTTTTCCTTCATTCTTTGGGTTATCCTCAGATTCCAGATCAGCAAGATTTTGCTTGAGTGTCGCATCCTTTTCGCCCAATTTCTTTTCTTGATCGAGCAGTGCTTTTTCTCTTTTATCAAGGTCTTTTCCTTGAATATTCTTGAGGTGTTTTTCAGTCTTTTCAATGGAATCATTCACCACATCTAATTTGGCTTGTTGGTAATTAATTGCATCGGTAGAGCGTTTAAAATCGACACTGCCCGGCTCTTGTCCTGCTTGTTTTTCTTTTAACTCAGCAATTTTATTTTCAATATTATCTCGCTGCCCTTCCAAGCCTTTTAATACTTTTTGCTGATTAGCAGGATCATTAAATTTATCTCCCTGCATATCTGCTAAGGCATTCCAAAATTGTTCCTTTATCGCATTTTTGGCTTTATCACCCGCAGCATTGCCCACATTAGTCAACGGGCTAAGCGCAAAGGCAATCATTTCAAACATGAGCATGAGTAGTTGCGCAAAAGCTTCATTTTCGTCTTTGGCCACTTCCGCATTTTGAAAAGTATCTTTGATACGACCCCAACTACTTTTCATATCTTCTTTATACAGGTCGCCAAACGATTTGGTGTTCGCCGCATCTGCTCTATCGGCGTATTTCTGCTGCTTCGCCTCATGGTCATTACCCATGAGTTTATGACCTTCAGCTTTGAATTTATCTAACTTGTCTTGATAATGTTTAGGTAATTCAGGTTTTTCTTCTGCTTCCTCAGTGTTTTCTTCTTTGTTCTCTTCTTCTGGACCCGCTTCAGGCGCTGAAGCAGAAAGTACCTCATCATCATCGGTTGATGAGGGGGAGGTCCCTCGTTCTCTTGCAACTCTTTGATTTTCTGCTGCTATTTCTTCAGGATCATCTATAGCATCTTCTAGGTTATCACCCTCAATAGCAGTTTCTTCTTGATTACTATCCAAACTACGCGATCTAGCTTCAAGTTGTTCTTCTTTTGGCTTATCGGGTGAATCAAAACCCACTTCTTGCTTTTCTCTGCTTAATTTATCGATATCAGATTCGACTTTACTGATTTGATCATCGACTTTATCACGTTCACCTTCGAGTCGCTGCTTTTCACTGTTATATCTACTTTCTTGCTGAGCAAAGGTTTGTTTTTGTTCTTCTGTTGCGTCATCACCCGGTGGACTGGTTCTATTTCTTTCTAATTCTTGCATTTCACCATTAATGTTACCCCTTTGTTCTCTTAAGTTATCTAATTCCTCTTTTTTATCCTCAATTTGATCATCAATACTTTGTAACTTCTCTTCTTTTGACTGAGGTTCTGGGTTGGGCGCATCGCCTAAGGTAACGTTTTGGTCTTGCCTTGCCTGCATGTCATCTCTTAAGTTGTCGAGTTTTTGACCGGTTTCCTTCTGTGCTGCTGCGTTATTCTTAAGGTCATCTTGAATTTTTAATGTCGCTTCTCTATCATTTCCACGGTCATCTTTAGCTTGAATTTTCAGCACTTCTCTATCTTCAGCAAGTCGTTGTTGTCTTTCTACTAATGACTTTTCAAGTTCTTTGGATTTATCATCGACTTTAGCATCAATTTGGCCTTTACGCTCAATCAAGGCATCCTGTTTTGCTTGTAGCTTGGTTTTATCATCCCCCTTTTCCATTGAGGCCAGTTTTGTTTCATTGTCTTTAATTCTTTGATCTAATTTGTCTTGCTCTTTCGTTAACTTATCGAGTTCTTTTTCAGTTTTATCAGGATTATGGACTCTTAATCCTTTATTTTCATTCGCTTGTAGTTCTTTTCTATCTCTACCAATTCTATCAAGCTCATTATGGTTACGCTGAATTTTTTCATCATTTCGATTGATCTCTTCTTTGAGATCTTTAATTTTATTTTCATTTTTTGGCTCTTCAGTTTCCAGATCAGCAAGTTCTTGTTTAAGAGTCGCATCCTTTTCGCCCAATTTCTTTTCTTGATCGAGTAGTGCTTTTTCCCTTTTATCAAGGTTTTGACCTTGAATTTTATTTAAATGCTTATCTGTTTTGGCAATAGAATCATTGACAACATCCAGCTTGGCTTCTTCATATTTTATTGCGTTGCCAGTTCTTTTGTGATCCACACTACCAGGCTCTTGACCTGCTTGTTTTTCTTTTAACTCAGCAATTTTATTTTCAATATCATCACGTTGGCCTTCTAGGCCTTTTAATACCTTTTGTTGGTTACTAGGATCGTTAAATTTATTGCCCTGAATGTCTGATAAGGCATTCCAAAATTGTTCTTTGATCGCATTTTTGGCTTTATCGCCTGCTGCATTGGCGACATTCGAAAGTGGGCTTAACATAAAGGCTATCATTTCAAACAGCAGCATCAGGAGTTGCGCAAAAGCCTCGTTTTCGTCTTTGGCCACTTCCGCATTTTGAAAAGTATCTTTGATACGACCCCAACTGCTTTTCATATCTTCTTTATAAAGATCGCCAAAAGATTTGGTATTGGCAGCATCTGCTCTATCCGCATATTTTTGCTGCTTGGCCTGATGGTCATTACCCATTAATTTATGACCGGCATCTTTGAATTTGTCGAGCTTTTCTTGTAAATGCTTAGGCAGCTCGGGTTTTTCTTCTGCTTCATTGTCAGGGCTTGTCGAAGACAACACCGGTTCATCCTCACCTGGGGTTGGTGTGTCAGCTACGTCATCAGACCCACTTGGCCCAGCTAGATCAGCGGTCTCTTCATTAGAATCAGGGCCATTACCGGTTTGTGCATTAAACAATTCATTGGTGCTTGGCGACGGTGTTGGTGATCGTGTTGGAGCATCTGTCGATGAGTTGCCTTGCAACGGCGTGGTGCGCGGTGGTAATGTTGGTGCCTCTGTCGACGATTTGGGTGGTTCAGCTCTACTAGCTGCCATATTTTGTACTGCTGTTTGTGCTGCTTTAGTGCTAGCATCTAAGTTGGCTACCCCATCAGAGAGCTTTAACGCGCTTTCTTGCGCGGAAATCACTTTCAAATCTCTGTTAATATCCCCCTTGTAGGTGCCTTCATCTATCGCTTTTATCTTTTCATCAAGCCTTTGTTTGAGCCTAATGACAGACTCTTGCCCTTCTGAATTATCAGTTTGGAAGCCTTCAAGTTTTTGTCTAAGGTCAGAACACTTACCCCTCAATTCTTGTAATCTTTCATCTGGGGTTGATGTTTGCGTCCCTTTTGGTGCCTCTGTCGACGATTTGGGTGGTTCAGCTCTACTAGCTGCCATATTTTGTGCTGCTGTTTGTGCTGCTTTAGTGCTAGCATCTAAGTTGGCTACCCCATCAGAGAGCTTTAACGCGCTTTCTTGCGCGGAAATTACTTGCAAATCTCTGTTAATATCCCCCTTGTAGGTGCCTTCATCTATCGCTTTTATCTTTTCATCAAGCCTTTGTTTGAGCCTAATGACAGACTCTTGCCCTTCTGAATTATCACTTTGGAAGCCTTCAAGTTTTTGTCTAAGGTCAGAACACTTACCCCTCAATTCTTGTAATCTTTCATCTGGGGTTGATGTTTGCGTCCCTTTTGGTGCATCTGTTGACGATTTGGGTGGTTCAGCTCTACTAGCTGCCATATTTTGTGCTGCTGTTTGTGCTGCTTTAGTGCTAGCATCTAAGTTGGCTACCGCACCAGAGAACTTTAACATGCTTTCTTGAGCAGCCATCACTTTTAAATCTCTTGTAGGATTTCCTTCATATTTGCCTTCATTTATCTTATTTATCCTTTCTTCAAGCCTTTTTTTAAGGTCATCTGCAGAACTTTGCAATCGTGGATCATCACTTTTGTACCCGTTAAGCTTTTCCAACAGTTCAGAACTCTTGTTCCTTAATTCTAGTAACTCCCCCAGGGTTGCCTTTGAAGCATTGGGGGCCGCTACGCTAGTTTCCTCTTTTAATGCTTTTTCTGATTCAGAAGTCTGTTTTCGTATCCTCGCTAAATCTGCTTCATGATCTCCTTTATATTCACCAGAATTTATAGCCATGAGCATATTGACAGTATTAGAATGTTCACGTTGTACTTTTCCCAACGTCGTCAGATCAATGCCGTCTTTCAAGGCACCGATCCGCTGTCTCTGCAAAGCTTCAAGCTTAGCCAGCTCTGAACGTAATTCTTTAGTCTTTGGGTCTAAGGGTACGGGTACGGGATCTGTTTTAGGTTCAGCAGGTTTACGATATGCACCCTCCGGAGGTGCGGGCGCATTTAAAGAGAGTGGTTGGTCCTCTTCCTCTTGCTTTACGCCTTTTTTACCCTCATCATCAAGTTCATCAACCACAACATCACCTCAACTATCACACCGTCTAAATGTAAGACTTTCCGTCGAAAGGATTAGTTCCAGTTCTGATCAGTATTTTTAAGTAATATAGGTGCAAGTCCTTCAAGGGCTGACATAGCACCAAACTCAAAAATCCTGAAGTTTACTTTTCTTTGCTTGCTTTGCCGGCTCCGCCCGCAAAGTGATTAAAAATGTCGTTTAGCTGCTCAAGAGCATCTAATAAGCCCTTCACATCGCGTGTCAGGACGTCTTTAGGAGGGTAATAAGTGGCTTTGATAATGTCGCTAATAATGTTTTCGGCCGTTTTAGCCGCTTCCACTTCGGACTGGCCACTTAAGCGTTCGATATGTGTCAGCGCTTCACGGGTGCGCCCACGCAGCAATAAAGGATTCGAGAAGCGTTTGAGATCATCTTCGCCGATGATCTCAACAGCAAAATCAGGCACGTGCACGGGTGTAAAAGCATGCACTTCATTGCCAAATTCTTGGGATTGTTCGGCTTCAATTTCTTCACGCACTTGTCGCTGTTTATCAACTTCTTTCTCTAAGACTGAAATCAAGGCAGCAATACTGCGCTCAAAAGGTTTTAAGGCGGTATAGGACATTAAGGCCTGAGCAATTGTGGTAATATCTTCATTCGGGCTTGGTGGCTCCATCACAAATTGGGGCGCAGAAAACACCTGACTAAAACGACGAATGCGTTTATCGGTATTTAATAAGGTATTTGCAGTCGGCTTTTCAACACATAAATACTGGTTAACCTGCATTTTCTTAGCGGGCTTTGGATTCGCATAGAACATTCGAGCACGAATGATTTTGGAGCGATAAAAAATGTGTGCGTCACCTTCACGTTGGTCACGAAGGTCAAGTAAGTCAATACGCGAACGTTTCTCAACAGAAGCATTACGGGTATCGGCGTAGTTGTTCGACATACTGCCTGAATTCACTTGGAAACCACTCACACTGGTGGCATAAGTTTCACCGGCGGTTTTATTAAAGAATTCCCAGGTATCAGTCGGATCTTCCATCTTCATACATATTTTAATGTTGGTGTTAGCACCAATGGATGCGGCTTCTTCTTTAGACGCTTTTTGGAAGGCCGGTAAGTCTTGCCCTGCAAATATAGCAGAGAACCCAAGAGAACGCGCTTGCGCTGGTACCACCGCAAACCCAGGCACCGCATAGTAACCATATTCGTCCATGATGCACACATAAGGTGTCGGGGAGTTGGTCGGTTTGCGCAAAATCACGTCGCGATAGTCCCCTTCCACTTCATCACCCAAGCCTGCTGCCATCATCGCCTTTAGTGACGCGATAATAATTTTACCTAAGTTCGACAATTCTTCGGGTGATTTTTCTAACGCGGGTAACAGTACGACCAAAATCCGGCGGTTTAAAACCACGTCTTTTAAATCCACTTCTGCCAAGTTGGTACGCACTATGTGGGAATAAGTATCGGCCAAGGAGCTGAAAGTTCGGCCCAATTGCATGGTAATAAACCCATGCTGTTCTCTCACTTCACCTGCCTGGTTGCCTTTTTTCGCTTTGTTGTAACCTGGTAAGTTGTAAATATAGTTGTCGATAGGATCTAAATAGGCTGAATTGAGTGAGTCTAAAGGAACTGATTCACGTTCATTCAAGGGGAAACGTCGATCGACCACGATCTGCTCTAATTTTTCAAGGATAAAATAGTTTCGAATGAGGTTGGCATCTAATAAAATATGCCCTTCATCGCGCATACCGACCAAAATTTTCATGAGCGCTTCGACGAAGGATATTGCACGGCCTTTCCACATATCGCCGTCGCCACCGCCACCGCCTGAATCCATTAAACTCACTACGAGCTGCGTCAACATGCTGGAAGAGCCGTTAGCGAATGGGTTCATGGTATTCGACAGTCGAGTCTTCTGCGCACCGATAACGTCTCTGGCACCGGTCATAAAGTTAATGAGTAACAAATCGTCATCGCGTCCCATACGTCGGACCATGCCAAATACTTTCGCATAGAGTGAGTTGTCGCCTTTACCGTCGATGTAAATGAAACCACTACCCTGCGCCAGTGAGTTAAATGCGATAGACACTAACGCTTCTGTTTTACCTGAACCGGTTGAACCGAATATGAGTACGTGAGTCCGCATATCATCATTAGAAAACCACAACTCTTTTTGGGTGTTTTTCTCATTTCCAAAAAAGGCGATCCCTGCGGCTTTTCGAGGTTTGGTGGTACCTGGAATGCAGTCATTGTAATCCGGTAGTTTAGAAATCAGTGGCATTTTAACGGGTAACGTGATTTTGCGTGTGTAAGCATAAACGAACACGCAGCTGGCAATAAAACCGACAAGATCGGCAATACCAGGAACCATGACAATAATGGCTATTGCCGTACCTAAAATACAGCAAACATAAAGGGGATTAGAAAAAAACTCTGCGACGCGCTCACCTAGCGGGCGCGTGTCCCGCGCCATCTCCGATGCGCCGTGCTCGTGCTTAGATTCTAAACCGCGTAAACTCATACTTACTACTCCGTGCTCTATTTAGAGCATTTGTCTTTTAACTCATTTCTGCTTGTGGAATATCTTCACCTTCGTCAGCAATATAAACGACGTTACTGATAGCATTCTCAAAGGCATTTGTTGCTTCATCCACCATGGGCACGGTTAAAGCTCTTCCTAATTCTCTTTCTGCAAAGTAATGGGCATAGATCCCTGCCACTTCTGGTACTGAGACTTGTCTTCCCACGCAATTTAAGACATACCATAGTCTTCGATCGATAGGTTTTACCCATAAAAAGTCTGAAGCGGCAAGTACCCCGTCAGTACGCGCTAAGGTGAGCATACCTATCATTACCGTGCTAACATAAGCATGTTTTTTCTGACATAAATCAGCGGCTTTGCTTTGATATTTTTTAATATATTCATCGGTGAGTGAATAATCCATCGTGCCTTTTGCTGCTGAACGCGACATTTTTGCTAGATAGGCTCGGCAAGCATCGGTATCATGTTCAACACGCGCCAAAAATGCCGCATAAATGGCTTTAGTGTGCGGTGGTAAGGCATCAACACCTTGCCAGAGTGGGCCTAATTGCGAAGCAAAAATCTGCGTGGCAGCATCACGGATTACGGTTGCCTTAGTAACACCTTCTTGTTTCCAAGCAGCTTTTCTATCTGCAATTCGCTCGACTTTTAATAGTTTATAATGTTTAGCAAACTGCATAGGCGTCATCGACATCGCCCAAGGACCTTTATTGACATCTTCAGAAATCAGATCAATATCAACTACGGGTGAGATCTGTGGCCAATTGTCTTTTTCCTGTTGTGCTAAGGTGTCCATATTATAAGCTTTGGTGAAACGCATGGTCGCAGTTCCTTTAAGCATGACAATGGCCATCACGCCTAAAATGCCGCAGATCGGATACATAATATATTGTCCAACAAAGGTACTAATGACCGATGCATCTTTCATTGTAATATTGTAGAAATCCGCTCGCTCGGCCCACTGGAGCGCTTTTTGGACGTTTTCATTGTTAAAAAAGAAACTAACTGCCAGTATTTCGTACTTTTTAATAGCAATAAAGGCCGTTATCAATTGTTTTTGGAAGAAATGCCAAATCACCCACGCTAGTACAAAGATAATCGCAAGAATCCATAACAATGCATACGAGTTTTCAGAGTTCGGATCTTGACCACCACCACCACCTTTGGACATAACTTCTCCTCACTTAATCGTACATCAAGTCATCTAATGGTGTGACATCTCGAGAGGGGGCATGTTGCATCAGCTCAATCAACACGTCTGCTACGCACAGTAGGCGTAGCGAATTAGGTGTTGCATCATCAAATTTTACCCTAACCCCTAACATCGCCCCTTGCGACTCTTCAAAACTCACACCCAGTCCGTAGCCCAAACAAAATGAACAAAGCTGATCAGCGCGTCTTAAAATAGCGGGTAATAAGCCGGTTTCAGTAAAAACTTGCTCAATGGCAATGGGCTGGTCACGTAAAGTAAAATTACAACGAAGCACTCTGGCGATATTGGCAATTTGCAAAGCGATATTTGCTGATGACATTTATCTACCTCATCCTAGTCACACATAGCTAGTCGACCGTATAGTATAGTGTGCTAGATCAATATTCAATTGTGACTCAACTATGTTTGGTTACTGGTCACCATGTCCCTATACCAGCCTCGTTTATAACTTATAATTTAACATCATTGTATCATAGTTAACCAACACTTTTCTTACCACGCTTATCTTTACTAACTGCAAAAAACCGCTGCATATCCGCGTGAATCTCGTTATAATCAAATTCAGTATTTACTTTGCGCATTGGCGCTTACTTCTAACTATTGGCTAAGAGGTATTATGGACAAACCACTGGTCATCCTGTCACTTGTTGCCATCACAGCTGGCTGCTCACCCAAACCGGTATACCAAATTTCGGATGTGGAATACCAATTAATGAAATCAGCAATGTCTGTTGAAGACTCGCTGCGCGCATTGGCTGCAACACAGGAAGTGTATGCAAAAAATGCGATTAATACCGATATTCTGATCACACCCCAAGGTGGTATGGGCGAACTTGCCAGTTTAGATTGGTCGGGTCCCATTGAGCCTTTACTCGAAAAAGTTGCTCAAATGACGAATTACCGCGTTAAAGTGCTTGGACCTATTCCGGCTATTCCTTTAATAGTAACGGTCACGGCTCGCGAACGCATGGTTGCAGACATTCTCAAAGATGCTGGATTGCAAGCTGGTAAGCGTGCAAACTTGGTAGTTTACCCTACAAGTAAAATTATTGAGTTACGTTACGCTGCAATTGTTTAATGCCCTGGTGTTAACTGACGAGAGGAATCTGAGCAATCATGAAACAGACCTTTGGTAGTATGTTCTTAATTAGCACCGTCGCTGTTTGCGTTAGTTGCTCCTCGACCCCGGGTGTTGGTACGGGTGGAGGCTCATCTACACTGAGTAAATATCACGCTGCAAATAATATGCGCACGAGTTCCTCATCGATGACCGGTTTGCGCTATCAGGCTTTGCGAGAAGCAGGACTTAGCACCGGCGCAAGAGCTGGGCTTGCATGGCGAGCCAAGCAAATCAACGCCATTAGCTACCGACACGAAAGACAGCTTGATCTCATTTATAACTTTCATGCCATGATGTTAGATCACAACGTATTGCCCCCTGTATTAATTGAAGGCAGGCAAACACTCGATCAAACTTCAGATGATGTCATTCGTATTGCTGATCGCGCCTTCACTATTCAATCACAAGCACGCTTTGTAACCATGCCACCCACCTGGCGCGAGTATTTGTTGCTAAGCTATAAAGAACCAGACGTGCCCGATGTCTCATTGTTACCACGCACGGATTCTGAAAAAGAAGTGTGGGATCGCTATTTAGATGAAGGCTGGCAGGCAGGTTTAACGCAAGCTGATGTCATTTTTGCTGAAAACCTAGGAAGACTAAAACGTGATTATGAGGGTATGGTAAGGTACAGAACTTTACTTGCACAAAACATGGTGAGCTTACCCTTTGTGTCACAAGTCAATTTAGGTATCACCAGTGGTGATAGTCAAATGGCAGTTAACGATCGCGTGTTAAGGATTACCGCATTGCCACAATTTATTACCGCGGGTAATGAATGGAATACCGTGATTACCCCCGAAAATAGGTAACAACATGCAAAGCAAAGAACATTTAATCCCTGAGGAACCCGCGCGGTTCACCATTAAGGACATGGATCGTCTTTTGCTGCATTGCACCTCGCGTAATGCTTCTGATATCACTATACAAACTGACTCACAAATATTGGCTGAAATATATGGGCGCCTCTACCCTATAACTGCCCGTAAAATGTCTCAAACCGAAGTCGGTGAAATGCTCAATGCCATTTATGGACCCAATGGTACAACACAGGTTTCTTCCGGAAGAGACGTAGACACCCATTATGAAGTACGCCCTGAAAGAGGCCAACGCTTTCGCTTTCGTATTAACGGTACCGCGTGCCAAGTTGAAGGTCATGATGGTATCCAAATTACCTGCCGTACTATTCCATCGGAACCCCCTTCCTTAGATACGATGGATGTTGATGAAATCATTCGGGCTAACATGGCGCCAATGCAAGGCACTGTGGTCGTGACCGGTTCAACCGGTTCTGGTAAAAGTACCTTACTCGCCGGTATCATTCGCGAAATCATGATCCAAGAAGATAGCAATCGTAAAATTGTGACTTATGAAGCGCCTATCGAATTCGTTTATGACTCCGTTCCTAAGCCAAGTTCTATTATCAGCCAAACGGAGATCCCAAAACATTTACCCAACTTTGCCGATGGCGTACGTAATGCATTACGACGTAAGCCAGGTCTGATTCTCGTGGGTGAAGCACGTGACGCTGAAACTATCGCAGCGGTAATCGATGCGGCATTAACAGGTCACCCGGTTTATACCACCTTACACAGTAATGGTGTCGCAGACTGCGTACGACGTATGATCTCAACCTTCCCTTCTGAAGAACGTCATGGTCGAGCACTCGATATTCTAGAAACACTCAGAATGTGTATCTGGCAAAAATTAGTGCCCACTGTTGACATGAAACGTGTTGCTTTGCGGGAATATCTCGTATTCGATGAAGAGATTCGTGATATTTTAGTTAACACCGAAGTTGAGATGCTAGCAAACAAAACTCGGGAATTGCTTAAAGAACGTGGTCAAACCATGTTAATGGATGCTAAGAAAAAATTCGATGAAGGCAGAATTTCTGAGCGCACTTACAATCTGATGGCGCAAGGTTCTAAGAACGCTGACCGCGATGCGGGAGTGCACTAGGAATTCATCATTGCAAAGCGTCATCAACGAGGCAATCCAGTCTATCTCAATTAATGAATTGCTTCGCTGCTCTTTCAATGATAAAGATTTTTTTCCACGCTTCTAACTTTAAATTAAAAGTAAGGAATAAATAATGAGGCACCCAGATACCGCCCACTGGCGAGATTCTGCCAGAACTCCGATGTTTTTTATTGTGGATGCTTACTCTGCTATCCCTTTATTTCTCTTTTTACTTCATATTCGCCTCTGGACTTTTTTATTAGCCTGCGGCGTCTGTGCGTTCTTTATGGTCTTGAATAAATTCGGTTTTAAAATGCCCGTGTTCTTTCGCTGGATCCGATCTTTTTTTGCTGGAAACGTGCGCTCAGCCAGGTCTTGGACTTTCAATGACAAAAGATGAGTAGTAGGTACTGTGAATTTTCGATGTTATACTAAAATTATTAGTGGTATTGTTGTATGGTATGAGTTAATGGAACTTCATTAATCAAAAGGATATTGAGTCAATGACCTCAAGCGCTTCTGATTCAGGACACAAACCTAGTTCACCTGAAACAAAAACGCCTCACCCTACACGTACTCATAAACCTGGGCAAAATGTTATTTTCTCTCGTAGCATGCTCCATGGCGATCCATTTTATACCACCCTACTTTTTTGCTCCCTCATTATGATTGGTTCCTGCCTAGTGTTATTTGCTTGGGACTTCTATGCGCGAACTCATAAAGATAGCCCGGTATACTACGCTATCACTAGCGATGAAAAATTAATTCGCTTACGCGCGTTAAGAGCCCCCAACATGTCGACTGAGGCTCTTTTAGAATGGGTGTCAGAGGCAGCAACGACTGTCTATACCTTAAATTTTAATAATTATAATCAAGTCATCCGAAACGTGCGTCCCTTTTTTACCGAACCAGGATATGAGAATTTTCAATCCGCAATCCGCGCAGCTGGCATCATTAACACCATTGTTAAAAAGCGATTAGTCGTCTCAGCTGTCGTCACGGATACTCCCGTTATATTAAAAGAAGGGATAATTAACGGCTTTTATGCTTGGCAAGTGCAGTTTCCTATGTTATTAACTTATCAAAGCGCATCAGATCAAATTCAATCAAAAATTATCTTGACGCTTCTGATTACCCGAGTACCAACAACAGAATCAGTGAAAGGAATCGGAATTGCCTCCTTTATTGTTACCAGTGCATCATAACAATGAAGGCATATGCAAAAATGATAGTGTGTTGTAAACAACGAGGAATTTGCGCGAATGACAACAGACCAAAGCAAACCAACTAGCCCGCAAAAGGGCAAAACACCTACACCTCCAGCAGGTGCCAAAGCGGCTCCTCCAACCGCTAAATATACTGGAGCACTGGAACTGATTGTCCTGCGGAATAACTTCTATCGCGATAACTACCGTCGATTAATGCTGGTTTGTCTCGGCTTAATTTGTTTAACTGGTGGCTTAATCTATTGGGGGCTGTATGAAAGAACACATCAACCTTTACCCCAATATTTTGCGACAACTTATGATGGAAAGCTCATCCCTATCATCCCTTTAAGTGAACCCGGTTTAACCCCGAATAGTTTATTGCAATGGGCAACCGATGCGGCTCAAGCTTGTTATACCTTTAACTTCGTTAATTTCCGCAAAGCCCTACAGGACATTCGAATTTATTTTACGAAATCGGGTTATCAATATTTTCTAAAGGCCTTGAAGGACTCTAATAACCTTGATGCGATTCAATCAAAACAATTAGTCGTTTCTGCCGTTCCTACAGGTGCCCCGGTGATCCTAAAAAAGGGTATCTTTAACGACGGTTCTCCAACAGGTGTTTATAGTTGGACAGTTCAGTTACCTATGCAGCTAGAATACCGTAGCTCAACCGATCGCTTTACCCAGAGAATTCTTCTTACAATGCTCATTACAAGGGTATCTACCTTAGAATCTCCAAAAGGGGTAGCCATTGCATCATTCGTTGTAAGTGAAAATCGTTAATGCTAACTTGTTAGGTGCCTATACTCGAATTTAATAATGGGTAAGATGAAGATGAAACAAACAATTAGGCTCTGTACATTAATGCTTCTTGTAGCGAATCAGCCCCTTTATGCTGCGCTACTGGGAAGCGACTCAACAGGAGGACACAGTTCTCCTGCTCCAGCGCCCGCGCAACGTTCAACGCCTACCGCCGTTAAACCCGTTGCGCCACCATCAGATTCAAAGCCTACCCAGACAATCGAAGGGATCACTATCCCTAAAGATCTTTCTAAGCTATCACCTGCAGAATCTAAAAAACTTTTAGAGCAAGCTAAAAATTTAAACCCCGAACAATTGCAGGCTATCGCTAAAAGCTATCAACAGGGTCAACAACAAACCGCTGAACAACCCGCTGTTCCATCTCCTGCGCTGGCCCCTGAAAGAAAAAAATCGCTTGAAGAAATGCAACGTGATCAGGCCTTTGGCACGCTCATTGATGAAGTACTACCCATGAGCCCTGATCAAATTGTTAAAATTCATAAGTATTATGACTTAACATTACAAGCAAGAGCGACTCCGCCAAACCCCACTCCGATTCCTGCCATTCGCTCTGAGACAATCAGCACAGAACCAGGAAGCGATATCCCAGTGGTTAGGCTCTCAGCGGGATTTGTTACTTCTATCTTATTCACCGACGCTAATTGTGGTTCACCTTGGAAGCTTAGATCTTACAGCATCGGCGACCCAGGAACGTTTAATATTCAATGGGATCACAAAGGCAACACCATTTTTATTCAAAGCTTAAAGCCCTATGCCCATGGTAACTTGGCTATTCAATTATGGGGCTTAGATACACCCATTATGCTGACGCTGGTTTCGGGCCCTCGCATGTTGGATTCACGAGTGGATTTCAAGGTCCCAGGCAGAAATCCGGATTGTGAGGCACCGCCTATTATCAGCGGTGGTATCAGTTCAGTGGCAAACGTTAATTCGATGTTAATAAATATTCTCGACGGTGTTCCCCCACGTGGTAGTATAAAATTACATGTTGCAGGTGGTCCGGGCGAGGCATGGTTAGTCGACAACAAGATTTTCTTTAGAACCAAGCTTACTTTACTTTCACCTGCTTGGGTTTCTTCTGTGTCTAGTCCTGATGGCACACACGTATACGAGCTGATGCTAACGCCTTCGATATTAGCATCTGAAAATGGTAAAACCATCGACATTAAACTTTCAGGGTTATAAAGTTATGGCAAAAAAACCGTCAAATTTGCTCGCAGGATTAACCAACGCCAAGACGCGCACCTTCGTCATTTTGTTTGGCGCCGTCATTGTGATTGGTGTCGGTGTCGCTATAATGCGGGGCGGTAAAGAATCCGACGACGTTCTTGCCAAACAAGGCTCGCAAGCAGTGGGTGTACCACCGCAAATTAAAGCAACGCCTGGTAGTGTTGTCTCTGAACAATATAAAGAGCTTCAGGTTGCTGACAATAAAAAACGAGCTGAAGAAGCACTCAAGAAA